>JASLQF010000042.1 GCA_030744625.1 Rhodospirillales bacterium | reverse complement strand
CATGGAGGCCGGGCTGGTTTCCTTCGGCGCCCCTTGAATGGTCCCCAATTTGGCGTAGAATCGGCGTTTCCCTGGCGAATATCGAGATGAGGCCACTGCCGAGGAGGGCATGATGAAATCGCACATGGATTTGCCGGAGATCGCCGAGGCCACCGGCAAGCGCAAGGAACTCTACGACCGCATCCAGGCGGAACGCGGCGAGGGCCACATATCGTCGGTATTCCAGGCCTATGGCACCCTTCCCGAAGTCGGCATGCAGATTTTCGATAGTCAGAACGAGTTGCTCGACAGCGGCAGGCTCAGCAGGATCTTCAAGGTGGCCCTCATGGTCGCCATGTCCGAAGTCAACAAGAGCGACCCGTGCGTCTCGTACCTGGGCTCAATCATCAAGAAGATGGGTGTCACCGACGAACAGGTCGATGCCATCCGCCGTCTGGACGTTACGCCGCTGGGCTTCTCGGAGAAGGAGCAAGGACTGTTCGATCTGGCCATCAAGGCCAACCGCGAGGCCCGCAAGGTGACCCGCCAGGACTGGGACCACCTGCGCGACGACCTTGGCGCCACCGACGAGGAGATCATGGAGACCCTGGTGTCGGTGAACACCGTCCACAACTTCAACCTCATCACGTGCGCCACCGGCGGCGGCAAGGAGGCGTGGTACACCTACAACATGGAAGACTACGAGCCAGAGGAAACCGAGCCCGGAAAATCTTCGGTAGCGGCGGAGTAATCCACCCCGAAGACCAACAGCATTTTGTCGGCGGCGCCGCCGTGACCGAGGCGGCCTAGCCGGCCAACAGGCGGCCCAGGCCGGCGATGGGTGGGGCGCCGCCGACGGCTTCGAGGGCGCTCCACAAAATGGCCTGGTTCGAGGAGAGCACCGGAACCCCGGTGATTTCCTCGAGGCTTTCGATGGAAGAGAAGGTGGGCAGGTCGGTGGCCAGCAGCACCACGGCCTCGGCCCCCGTCCTCTCCAGCCCCTCGACAAATTCGCGCAGTTGCCCGGGCGTCACCTTCTCCACATCGTGCATGGCCAGGATGTCGAGGGTGGCATCGCCGCTCAAGCCATAGCCTTCGCGCTCGAAGAAGGGGCGCGCCAGGTCGTGGAGGTTTCGCGGGTAAGGGGTGCCGAGGGCAAACTTCTTGACGCCGAGGGAGTCCAGGGCGTCGCGCATGGCCGTCCATGCCGAAACGCAAGCGACGCCGGCAAACTCGGCGATCTCGGCGGTGCGCCGCTCGTTCCACCCTTCCTCCATGACGAAGGACGTCACCATGTCGGCGAAGACGATGACGTCGACGCCGGTGGCGTCAAGCTCGGTGGCGGCGCGCCCGACCTCGCTCTCCATGGCCTTGATGGCATTCGGCGTCAGGTCGCCCTTGGCCAAAACGCGGGTGGCGAACAGGGCCACGTCGGGGGGCAGCTTCGACAACAGCTCGGGCTCGATGACCGAGTTGTTGGCGGGTACGATGACGCCGATCCGTCCCTTGCTTCCGAACACGTTTTACTCCTCCATTTCCAAGAATAAACTTGCTCGAATCGGAGCCTTTTGTTCGCACTCTGATAGCACGCGTGGTTGGCGCCCGCCATCTTCGCGATGGCGGGGCGGTCCTTGAATATTCGCCAATTTGGCGTAGGATCGGCGTTTCCCCGGTGAAAATCGGGATGGGGCCGCTACCGAGGAGAGGATAATGAAATCGTATATGGAACTGCCGGAGATCGCCGAGGCGACCGGCAAGCGCAAGGAACTCTACGACCGCATCCAGGCCGATCGGGGAGAAGGCAACATATCGTCCCTGTTCCAGGCCTACGGCACCATTCCCGAGGCCGCCATGCACGTCTACCTGAAGCTCATCGCGCTGGTCGACAACGGCAAGCTCAGCAAGACCTTCAAGGAAACCATCATGGTCGCGCTGTCCGAGGTCAACGAGTGCGATTCCTGCATCTCGTTCCACGGCACCGCCATCAAGTCACTCGGCGTCACCGACGAGCAGATCGACGCCATCCGCCGCCTCGATATCACGCCGCTCGGCTTCTCGGAAAAGGAGCAGGTGCTGTTCGAGCTGGCCATCAAGGCCAACGGCGAGGCCCACTCGGTGACCCTCGAGGACTGGGATCACCTGCGCGACGACCTGGGCGCCACCGACGAGGAGATCATGGAGACCCTGGAGACGGTGAACACCGGCAACAGCTTCAACCTGATCACCTGCGCCACCGGCGGCGGCAAGGAGGAGTGGTACACCTACAACATGGAGGACTTCGAGCCCGAGGAAACCCCCGCGGCGGCCGAGTAAGCCGCCCACCGACGAAAGAAGAGCCATGGCCAAACTTCCTGACGCCACGGAGACCGAGGCTTTCGACGAGGCGCTACGCTCGGCGGACGCGGTGATCGCCGATTTCTACACGCCGAGCTGCGTCATCTGCAGGAAAGTGGAACCCATGCTGGCCGCCGTCGAACAGGGCTACGACGGTAAGCTCAAAGCCTTCAAGGTCAATGCCGAGGGCAACCCCGAAATCGCCGGCAGGTACGGCGTCCAGGGCGTGCCCACCATGATCCTGTTCAAGGACGGCGAAATGAAGGAACGCAAGGGCGGCTTCATGACCGCGAAGATGCTGCGCGAATGGATCGAACCTTATCTGCAAACCTGATTTGACAGCGCCGCGACGCGCCGCCGACGCATCAATTCCTGGGAGGATGCAATGAGCGATAGCAGGTCCGACGGCTTCACCATCGACGATCTGAGGGGCATGAACCCGGATCGCTTGTTCCGTGTCGGCGACGCCACGGTACAGCGTCTCGTCGCCCTCGCCGGCGGCGGTTTTAACGGCGCCCACCCGGACAGGCTGCTGCGGGTCGGCGATGCTGAATTCCAACAGCTTCTCGACACCGCGGAGAAGGGCGCGCCGATGGACGCCAAGGTCGACGAGAAGCCCGCCGAGCCCGGCGAGCCGGCCGGGAGCGACGGCATCGAACTGGTCAACACCGACCAGGCGCCGACCCCACCGGGGCCCTTTTCCCTGGCCGCCGTCGCCGACAACTGGGTCTATTCATCGGGCATGGGGGGGCTCGACCCGGAGACCGGGCAGGTCGTCTCCGACGACGTCATCGAGCAGACGATCCAGGCCATCAAGAACACCGAGGCCATCCTTGCCGCCGCCGGATGCACGTTGCAGGACGTGGTGAAGTCGACGATGTACCTCACCGACATGGCTGACTATCCGCGCGTCAACGCCGAATACGAGAGGGCCTTCGCCCCCCACAAGCCGGCGCGCACGTGCGTCGCCGTCTCGTCGCTGCCGGTACGCGAGCGCATGAAGCTGGACACAGTTGCCTACAAGAGGCGGTGAAGGCGGCGGCTTCGGGCGCCCTCTCCATAACAATGGCTAGGGACGTCGCACTCATCGGCGCCGGCGCCATCGACTTCGCGGCCATTTCGGTTGGCGCCCTGGCCGACGCCGCGCTCCTCGAAGACCTGCGCCGCCGGGCCCGGGCGTCCGGGGTGCAACTGCTTGTCCCGACCGGCGCCGTCGCCGGCATCGACGCTCTGGCGGCGGCGCGGACTGGGGGCATCGAGCGCGTCGTTTACACCTCGCGCAAGCCGCCCGCCGCCTGGAAGGGAACACCGGCCGAGACGGCTTGCGACCTGGACAGCCTCACCGAGGCCGTCGTCCACTACCAGGGCGACGCCCGCCGGGCGGCGCGGCTCTATCCGAAGAACGCCAACGTGGCGGCGACCATCGCCCTGGCCGGCATCGGCTTCGAGGAAACCGAGGTCAGCCTGGTCGCCGATCCGGCGGCGCGCGCCAACATCCACGAGATCGAGGCCGGGGGCGCCTTCGGGCGCCTGCGCGTCACGGTCAACGGGGCGACGCTGCCGGACAACCCGAAGACCTCGGCGCTGGCCGCCTACAGCATGGTTCGGTGCGTGCTGAGCCGCGCCGAGAGCCTGGTCATTTAGGGACCGGCCTATGTCCAGCTACTGCGACAGCGCCCCCGGCCATCCGCTGCATGGCCCCTATCATGACAGAGAGTACGGCTTTCCCCTGACCGACGAGGCGGGCCTGTTCGAGCGCCTTTGCCTGGAGATCTTCCAGGCCGGGCTGTCGTGGGAAATCGTCCTCAGGAAACGCCCGACCACCGTTGCCGCCTTCGACGGCTTCGACGTGGACGCGGTTGCGGCCTACGGCGAGGCTGAAACGGCGCGCCTGCTCGCCGACCCGGGCATTATCCGCAACCGGCGCAAGGTGACGGCCATCATCGAGAACGCCCGGCGTGTTCAGGCTCTGCGGGAGAGCCACGGCGGCCTGGCCGCATGGGTCGCCGCCCACCACCGGCGGGACAAGATGGAATGGGTGAAGCTGTTCCGACAGACGTTTGTGTTCACGGGTGGCGAGATCGTCGGCGAGTTCCTCATGAGCATCGGCTATCTGCCGGGTGCCCACGGCGAGGACTGCCCCACCTTCGCGCGCATCGCGGCGCTGGCGCCACCGTGGATGGACGGTGCGCCGTCCAGCCAAAAATAAAGGCAAGACCGTCGCCGGCCCCGCCCTTTTGAAGGTTATTCATTTCTCGATGGCGCCCGGCGTGGCGGCCGCGGGCCAAACTCACTACACTGATTAGGGGGATGTTAAGACCGTGGTGGGAGAATCGACCGATGATCAGGAAAACATTGGGCGTACTGCTCCTTGCCTTTTCGGCTTCGCTCCTGACGGCGCCGGCTGTTAGCCAGAGCAAGATCCAGGTCAAGAAGCGCGACTGCAGAAAAGTCCTCAAGCGCCAGATGAAGAGCGCCGAGTACAAGCCGGGTGTCGATGCGCGCGGGCGCAAGGTCAAGTCCGCCGATCTCGGTGGCGGCTCGCCGATCAAGCTGCCCAAGGAGATCACCATCGACATCGGCATCGACCTCGATGAGAAGTATGGCCTCGGCTCAGGCGGCAAGTACACGGGCACGGCCAGCATCGGCAAGGTGAAAGTGCGCGACGGCCAGGTCTTTTGGAACGGCCAGCCGCTCGGCAACCACGAACAGAGCGCCATCGCCGATGCCTGCCGGCGCATGTACGGCAAAAAGTAACGCCGGCCACGCGCCATTGAACCGCTGATGGCCTTCGCCTAAAGTCGGCCCCGGCCGCTAGCCAGCGGCCGAGACAACCGCGAGGGCCGCATGCGACTGTCCGCCTATTTCCTGCCCACCCTGAAAGAGACTCCGGCCGAAGCGCAGATCGTCTCGCACCGCTTGATGCTGCGCGCCGGCATGGTGCGCCAATCGAGCGCCGGCATCTACTCCTGGTTGCCGCTGGGCTTCCGTGTCCTCAAGAACATCGAGCGTATCGTCCGCGAGGAGCAGGACGCGGCGGGTTGCCAGGAAATACTCATGCCCACCATCCAGCCCGCCGACCTGTGGCGCGAAAGCGGCCGATACGACGACTACGGACCGGAGATGCTGCGGATCACCGACCGCCACGAGCGCGACATGCTCTACGGCCCCACCAACGAGGAGCAGATCACCGATATCTTCCGCCACTCGGTCAGGAGCTATCGGGAACTGCCCAAGCTGCTCTATCACATCCAGTGGAAGTTCCGCGACGAGGTCAGGCCGCGCTTCGGCGTCATGCGCGGGCGCGAATTCCTGATGAAGGACAGCTACTCGTTCGATGTCGATAAACCGGGCGCCATGCGCGCCTATAACAAGATGTTCATCGCCTATCTGCGCACCTTCGAACGCATGGGGCTGAAGGCGATCCCCATGCGAGCCGAGAGCGGCCCCATAGGCGGCGACACCAGCCATGAATTCCTGATTCTCGCCGACACCGGCGAAAGCGAGGTGGCCTGCCACAGGGATTTCATCGACGCCGACCTGGTGGCGTCCGACATCGATTACGAAGGAGATCTGCAGCACCTGGTCGACGGGTTCACGGACAAGTATGCCGCCACCGACGACGAGCGCGACCCGGCCAAGGAAAAGGAGCTGGGCGACGCCCTGGTCATCGCCCGCGGCATCGAGGTCGGCCACATCTTCTATTTCGGCACCAAGTATTCGAAATCCATGGGCGCCGTGGTGGCCGGGCCCGACGGCGAGGAGACCGCCCTCGAGATGGGATCCTACGGAATCGGCGTGTCGCGCCTCGTCGGCGCCATCATCGAGGCTTCCCACGACGACGCCGGTATCATCTGGCCGGAATCGGTGGCCCCGTTCAAGGTGGGGCTGCTCAATCTGAAAACCGACGACGACGGGTGCGTGGCGGCCTGCGATGACATTTACGCCAAGCTGCGGGGCGCCGGCGTCGAGGTGCTCTACGACGATCGCCCCGAGCGTGCCGGCGTCAAGTTCGCCGACATGGACCTCATAGGCCTGCCCTGGCAGCTCGTCGTCGGCCCGCGCGGCCTCAAGTCGGGCACGGTCGAGGTCAAGGAACGCAAGACCGGCGAGCGCCCGGAGATGCCTCTCGAGACCGCCCTGGCCCAGCTGACCGCCTAGGAGAGCCCGTGTTTTCCGCCTTCGAATGGATGGTGGCCATGCGCTACCTCAGGGCGCGCCGGCAGGAAGGGTTCATTTCCGTCATCGCCTGGTTCTCGCTCCTGGGCATCGCCCTTGGCGTGGCCACTCTGATCATCGTCATGGCGGTGATGAACGGCTTTCGCGAGGAACTCCTGACCCGCATTCTCGGGCTCAACGGACACCTCAGCGTCTACGGCGCCAACGAAACCCTGAGCAACTTCGACGCGCTTGCCGGGAAGGTCCGCAAGGTCCCCGGCGTCGTCGGGGTCAGCCCGCTTATCGAGGGCCAGGTCATGGCGACGGCGCGCGGCGTGGCGCGCGGCGCCGTGGTGCGCGGCGTCCGCCCCGCCGACCTCGCCCGACGCGCCATCGTCGCCGGCAATATCCAGGCCGGCGAACTGGCCGACTTCAAGGGAGACGACGCGGTTGTCGTCGGCTCGCGCCTCGCCGAGCGCCTGGGCATCGCGGTGGGCGGCAAGATCACCCTGATTTCGCCAAAAGGGAACGTCACCGTCTTCGGCACGGTGCCGCGCATGCGCGCCTACCGGATCGCCGCCACCTTCAAGGTGGGCATGTACGAGTACGACTCGACCTTCGTGTTCATGCCTCTCGACGCCGCCCAGGTTTATTTCCGGATGCCGGGCGCCGTGACCAACCTGGAAGTGATGGTGGAAAAGGCAAGCCACGCACCCAGGGTGGGACGCGCCATCGCCGGTGCCATCGCCGGCGCCGGGCGCATTCACGACTGGCAGCGCGCCAATTCGAGCTTCTTCAACGCCATCCAGGTGGAACGCAACGTCATGTTCCTGATCCTCACCCTGATCATCGTGGTGGCGGCGTTCAACATCATTTCGTCGATGATCATGCTGGTCAAGGACAAGGGCCGGGACATCGCAATCCTGCGCACCATGGGGGCGACACGCGGCATGATCATGCGCATCTTCTTCCTAAGCGGGGCCAGCGTCGGCATCATCGGGACGTTGGCCGGTTTCGCCCTCGGCCTCGCCTTCGCCGAAAACATCGAGACCATCCGCCAGTGGATCCAGGGCCTCACCGGGACCGAACTCTTCGCCGCCGAGATCTACTTCCTGTCCCGGCTTCCGGCGGTGGTGGACCCAAGCGAAGTGGTGGCCATCGTGCTCATGGGGCTGGGTCTCTCCTTCCTGGCTACCCTCTATCCTTCGTGGCGGGCGGCGCGCATCGACCCGGCGGAGGCCCTGCGCTATGAGTGAAACGGTGCTCAATATCGAAGGCGTCGAGCGCACCTTCCGCCAGGGGCGGACGCGGCTCACCGTCCTGCGTGGTGTAGACCTCGAGGTGGGGGAGGGCGAGATGGTCGCCCTGGTCGGGCCGTCGGGTTCGGGAAAGTCGACGCTCCTGCACATCGCCGGGCTCCTGGAGAGCCCGAGCGCCGGCACGGTGGCCGTCGCCGGCGAGCCCTGCGGCGACCTCAACGACGATGCGCGCACCGCCATGCGCCGCCATAACATCGGCTTCGTTTACCAGTACCATCACCTGCTGCCCGAGTTCTCGGCCCTCGAGAACGTCGTCATCCCACAGATCATCACCGGGCTGCGCCGTTCCCAGGCGCGTGCCCGCGCCAGGGAACTGCTCGGCTGGCTGGGCCTGGCCGGGCGCGCCAGCCATCGCCCGGGCCGGCTATCCGGCGGCGAGCAGCAGCGCGTCGCCATCGCCCGCGCGCTGGCCAACGCGCCGAAGCTGCTTCTGGCCGATGAGCCGACCGGCAACCTGGACCCCGAGACCGCGGCGGATGTCTTGTCGGTGATGTTGAAGCTGGCGCGCGGCGTCGGGCTGGCCGCCGTGGTGGCCACTCACAACCCGGAGCTGGCGGCGCGCATGGACCGCGTCGTGCGCCTCGAGGGCGGCGTGCTGGTGGCGGGGTAGGGGGAGCGGCCTTCGCCCCTGCTGAAGCAGTCGTATGGGCACCAAATGTCGGATTCTTTCCGCTAGCTGCCGCCTCACCCCTCCGCCACCAACTCGAAATCGTAATCCACGGTATGGAAGGGGGCCGTCACCCCGCGTTCGACCGCGTCGGCGGCGGTCTCGTGGCGCACGTATCGCGCGACCAGCCGGCTCTTCACGCCGAACACGGCGTCGGAATCGAGATAAGGGTCGCCCTCGGTGAAGATTTGCGTGGTCACCGGTACGTAACCGGGCGCCGAGACGATGAAATGGATATGGGCCGGGCGGTAGGAGTGGCGGCCGAGGGCGCCCAGCAGCCTGCCAGCCGGGCCGTCGTCGGGGATCGGGTAGGTCACGGGCTTGACGGTATGGAACTCGTAGCGGCCCGCGGTGTCGGTGCGCAGCTTGCCGCGCAGGTTGAAGTCCGGCTGTTGCGGGTCCTGGGTCTCGTAAAGGCCGTTTGGCGCCGTCTGCCAGACGTCGAGCAGGGCACCGGCGATGGGCGTCCCACCGGGCCCCGTGACCCGGCCCGAGACGATGCAAGGCTCGCCCCCTTGCGCCTTGGAGAGGTTGGCGCCGGCCGCCATTTCCTCGGCGCCCTCCCGGTAGAACGGGCCGAGGACGCTCGATTCCGTGGCCCCGGCGGGTTTACGGTTGTTGATGGCGTCCATGAGGATGGAGACTCCGAGCACGTCGGAAAGCAGGATGAACTCCTGGCGGCGATCGTCGCATTTCTGGCCGACGGCGGTAAGAAACCGGATACCCGCCAGCCACTCCTCTTCGGTGAGCTCGACCTCGCGGACGAAGTCGTGGAGATGGCCGACCAGGCGCACCATGATCTCCTTGAGACGCGCGTCGGTGGCCTCGCCGATGCCGGCGATGACGGCGTCGGTCATGTTGTCTTCCGTCAGGTTGCGCATGGCGGCGGGACTTCGCGTTTTATAGCCGGGTGCGTCAAAGGGGAATCGCCTGCGGGCGAATGCCGCGGAAGGCATCATCGAGAAGCTCCCGCACGCCTTCAACGGTGACCGGGCGCGGGTTGTAATAGGGGTTCGTGGTGGCGATCTCGGCGGCCCGGTCCAGGTCTTTCTCCTTCATGCCGATGTCCCTCAGGGCCATCTTGGCGCCCAGCGCCTGGGCCAGGTCGTAGAGCCCCTGGGCGGCGTCCAGGGCGCCCAGGGCCCGGGCGATGCGGCCCATGGCGGGCGCCGCCGCGCCTTGGTTGTAGGCCACGGCATGGGGCAGGACGATGGTGTGCACCTCGGCGTGCGGCAGGTCGAAACCGCCGCCCAGCGCGTGGCACAGCTTGTGGTGGATGGCCATGCCCACCGAGGCCAGGGCGGCGCCGGAAAGGCAGGCGCCGTAAAGGGCCAGCGAGCGCGCCTCCATGTCGATGGGGCTTGCCGCGACACCCGCCAGACCGTCGGCGAGGGCGCCGATGGCCTCTTCCGCCATCATCGTGGTGATGGGGTTCTCGTTCTCGGCGTAAAGGGCCTCGACGGCGTGGGCGATGGCGTTCATGCCGCTCGGTCCGCCGACCGCGGCGGGCAGCTCGACGGTGAGTTCGGGGTCGTAGATCACCGTTACCGGCATCACCCGCAGGTCGCGGGCCGTTCTTTTCAGTCCGTCTTCGGTGAGGCCGTAGATGGGGGTCATCTCCGAGCCCGAATAGGTGGTAGGGACGGCGATGACAGGCAGGCCGGTGTCGACGGCGACGGCCTTGCCGATGCCGATCACCGAGCCGCCGCCGATGGTTACCGTGCACTCGGCCCCGGCGTCCCTGGCGGCGGCGACGGCGGCGCGCTGGGTCTCCACCCGCACGTGCTTGAAGGTGTCGTCGAAGACGCCGGCGACACGCCCCCCGAGGTCCGCCACGAGGGGCTCCAAGAGCGGGCGCTGACGCTTCGAGGTAACGAGCAACACCCGCCGCGCCCCGATGGCGTCGATCTCGGCACCGAGGTCGCGGAGCCGCCCTGGCCCAAAGACGATGCGCCGCGCCAGGCTGTCGTGAACAAAATCCAACGTTTCTCCCCGAGCGATTGAGAGACATCATAGAGTGCGATCGTTTCAATTTGAAATAAATTGAAACGTGAATCGTCCTCTGTTCCATATATCTGGGGCCTTCCCCGTGCCGTTGCGAAAACCCGCGTGGACCGGAAAGGCCGCCCCCGAAATTGTGGGTAAGCGCGTTTTTTGGGGATAAGTCGCAACTGACACGTGGGCGGCCTTGTGGAATCATCGGCCATGGCCCACGCCGATTTCGTCCATCTGCGCGTCCACACCGCCTATTCCCTCCTGGAGGGCGCCCTTCGCATTGACGAGCTGGCGGCGCTGTGCCGCGACGCTGCCATGCCGGCGGTGGCCATCACCGACGCCAACAACCTGTTCGGGGCGCTCGAATTTTCCTCCGCCTGCGCCGCCGCCGGCGTGCAGCCCATCATCGGCTGCCAACTCGGCATCGCCGTCGATAGCCCGGGCGGACAGCGGTCTCAGCGCGGAACCAACGACGAGCCGGGGGCCGACAGCATGGTCCTTCTGGTGCAGGATGAGACCGGCTACCGCAACCTCCTGAAACTGGTCAGCAAGGCCTACCTGGACTCCGCGCGCACCGACGAGCCGCGGGTATCCCTGGATGCCCTCGCGGCGCATGCCGACGGCCTCATCGCGCTCACCGGCGGCCCGCAAGGACCGCTCGGGCGGTTGCTCGCCAACGGGCAGGGCCCGGCGGCGGAAGAACTGCTGTCTCGCCTGACGGGGGCGTTTCCGGGCCGGCTCTACGTGGAGCTGCAGCGCCATGGGCTGGAAACGGAGGCGCGCATCGAATCCGAACTCATCGGCCTCGCCGATGCCCACGATCTTCCCCTGTTGGCCACCAACGAGGCGTTTTTCGCCGACGCCGCAATGCACGAGGCCCACGACGCCCTCGTCTGCATCGCCGAGGGCTCCTACGTGTCGCAATCGGAGCGCCGCCGCCTGACCCCCGAGCACGGCTTCAAACCGGCCGCCGAGATGCGCGCCCTGTTCGCCGACCTGCCCGACGCCGTGGACAACACCCTGGTCGTGGCGCGCCGCTGCGCCTTCATGGTGAAGCCGCGCGATCCCATCCTGCCGGCCTATGACAGTGGCGACGGACGGGCCGAGGAGGAGGCCTTGCGCGACCTTGCCACGGCGGGGCTGGAGGCGCGTCTGGAAGGCCAGGTCCTGAGCCCGGACATGGCCGCCGACGAACGCCAGGCGAAGGCGCGTCCGTATCACGAACGCCTCGACTACGAGCTTGGAATCATCGCCGGCATGGGCTATCCCGGCTACTTCCTGATCGTCGCCGACTTCATCCGCTGGGCCAAGGCGCGGGGCATCCCGGTCGGCCCCGGACGCGGCTCGGGGGCGGGTTCGGTGGTCGCCTGGTCACTGACCATCACCGATCTCGATCCCTTGCGTTTCGGGCTTCTTTTCGAACGCTTCCTCAATCCCGAGCGCGTCTCGATGCCCGACTTCGACATCGACTTCTGCCAGGACCGCCGCGACGAGGTCATCCACTACGTCCAGGAGAAGTACGGCGCCGAGCGGGTGGCCCAGATCATCACCTTCGGCAAGCTGCAGGCGCGCGCCGTGCTCAGGGACGTGGGACGGGTCCTGGAGATGCCCTACGCGCAGGTCGACCGTATCTGCAAGATGGTCCCCAACAACCCGGCCAGCCCGGTGACACTCGACCAGGCGATCGCCGGCGACGCGCAGCTCAAGGACATGGTGGAGACGGACGCCGCCGTCGGACGCCTGGTCAAGATCGCGCGGCGTCTCGAGGGCCTTTACCGCCACGCCTCCACCCACGCCGCCGGCGTCGTCATCGGCGACTGCCCCCTCGACGAGCTCATCCCGCTCTACCGCGATCCGCGCTCAGGCATGCGGGTCACCGGTTTCAGCATGAAATACGTCGAGCAGGTGGGGCTCGTGAAGTTCGACTTCCTGAGCCTGAAGACGCTCACCGTTCTCACCCATGCCGCCAAACTGTTGGAAGAGCGGGGCATTGCCCTCGACCTGGCCACCCTGCCCCTCGACGACCGTGCGACCTACGAAATGATCGGGCGAGGCGAAACGACGGGGGTGTTCCAACTGGAAAGCGCCGGCATGCGGGATGCCCTGCGCAAGCTCAAGCCCGACACTTTCGAGGACATCATCGCCGTGGTGGCGCTCTACCGGCCGGGCCCCATGGACAACATCCCGAGCTACATCCGCCGCAAGCACGGCGAAGAGATACCGGATTACCTGTATCCAACCCTGGAGGGCATCCTCAAGGAGACCTTCGGCATCATGATCTACCAGGAACAGGTCATGCAGATCGCCCAGGAGCTCGCCGGCTACACCCTGGGCTCGGCCGACATCCTGCGCCGCGCCATGGGCAAGAAGATCAAGAAGGAAATGGACCAGCAGCGCCAGGTCTTCGTCGACGGCGCGGTGGCGCGCACGGTGCCCGAAGGCAAGGCCTCGCAAATCTTCGAGCAGGTGGCCAAGTTCGCGGGTTACGGCTTCAACAAGTCGCACGCCGCCGCCTATGCCCTCGTCGCCTACCAGACGGCATACCTGAAAGCCAATCACCCGGTGGAGTTCTTCGCGGCGTCCATGACGCTGGACCTCAACAACACGGACAAGCTGAACGTCTTCCGCCAGGAACTGGAGCGCCTAGGCATCCCCTTGATGCCTCCCGATATCAACGCCTCGGGCGCCTCCTTCACGGTCGAGCGGGCGCCTGGCGAGGCGGAGGGGAAGGGCGCCATCCGCTACGCGCTGGGTGCCATCAAGAACGTCGGCGAGGCGGCCATGGAGGAGTTGGTGGCCGAGCGCCAGGCGGGGGGGCCGTTCAAGGAACCGTTCGATTTCGCGCGCCGCCTGGACAACCGCGTCGTCAACAAGCGCCAACTCGAGAACCTGGTGCGGGCCGGCGCCTTCGACGGTCTGGTTGCCAACCGAAAAAACGTGTTCGACGGCATCGAGACGCTGCTGCGCCATGCCAGCGCGGCGGCAAGCGAGCGCAACAGCGATCAAATCGGGCTTTTCGCCGGCGGGTCCGTGGACGAACCGGTGCCGCCGCTCCCCACGGGGCCCGACTGGCCGTCCATGGATCGCCTAAAGGAAGAATTCGACGCCCTCGGCTTCTACCTTTCGGCCCACCCCCTCGACGCCTATGCCAAGAGCTTGCAACGCCTCGGCGTGCGCCGATATGCCGACATCCTCGCCGACGGGCGCTCGGAATCCGTGAAGCTGGCGGGCACCGTTATTTCGCTCAAGGAGCGGACATCGGCCAAGGGGAACCGCTTCGCCTTCGCACAGCTTACCGATGCCTCCGGCGTCTTCGAGATCACCATCTTTTCCGAATTGCTGGCCGTGTCGCGCCCCGCCCTGGAGGGGGGGAATTCCCTTTTCGTGCGCGCCACCGCGCAGTTCGAAGGCGATTCGGTGCGCTTCCTGGCCAACGCCATCGAGCCGTTGGAGCGGGTGGCGGCACGCTCCGGGACGGGCCTCAGGGTGTTCGTCGCCTCGGCGGATCCCCTGCGACCATTGCGCGAGGTGCTGGCCGGCGAGGGCGAGGGTTCGGGCCAGGTGACCGTGGTCTCGCGGCTCGGCACCGCCACCGAGGTGGAGATCGAGCTGCCCGATCGCTATGCCATCTCGCCGGCCGTGCGCCAGGCGGTCAAGTCGCTGCCCGGCATCCTGGAGGTGCAGGAGCTTTAGAGGCGCATCTACCACACGCGTTCCACCCCGAAGTCCTCCAGCCGGGGACAGATTAAGGTGGATTAAGGTGGATTAAGGTGGTGAGATTAAGGTGGGATTAAGGTGACATGATACTTAATTGCCTCTGCTCGTCGCACATATCCTTGCCTAATTCACACCGTGAATTAAGTATCATGTCACTTTAATTTTCTTTAATCTTCTTCACATTAATCTCTTTAATCTCACTTTAATCCTCCTTCTGTTCTTCCGACGAGTGGCCGCCTTTGCCCTTGCAAACCTGCTCCCCGCGCGTTACTTAACCGCCTGCTAATCCCGCACGCGGGCGTGCGGCCCCGGCGCCAATTCGCCGGCGGTCGCTCCGGTGTCCGGCATGAGTGCCGGACGGTGCCCGCGGAGGTCAAACCGGAGAAGGAACCCCGCACATGGCAGTGCCAGAGTTTTCCATGCGCCAGCTGCTCGAGGCCGGCGTACATTTCGGACACAGAACCCGCCGCTGGAACCCCAAGATGGCCCCCTACCTGTTCGGGGTCCGCAACGGCATACACATCATCGACCTGCAGCAGACGGTTCCCATGCTGCACGCCGCCATGATGGCGGTGCGCGGCGCCGTTGCCGGCGGCGGGCGCGTGCTCTTCGTCGGTACCAAGCGCCAGGCCACCGAGAACGTCGCCGAGTCCGCCAAGCGCTGCGGCCAGTACTACGTAAACCATCGCTGGCTCGGCGGCATGATGACCAACTGGCGGACGATCTCGAACTCCATCAAGCGCCTGCGCGTCGTCGAGGAGCAGATCGACGACGAGAACATCGGCCTTACCAAGAAGGAACTCCTGCGCTTGACCCGCGAGCGCGACAAGCTGGAGCGCGCCCTCGGCGGCATCAAGGAGATGGGCGGCCTGCCCGATATCCTGTTCGTGATCGACACCAACAAGGAAGCCATCGCCGTGGCCGAGGCCAAGAAGCTGGGTATTCCCATCGTCGCCGTGGTTGACAGCAACAGCGATCCCGAGGGCGTCGACTTTCCGATACCCGGCAATGACGACGCCATCCGCGCCGTCTCGCTGTACTGCGATTTGATGGTGGGCGCCGTGCTCGACGGCATCCAGCAGGAGATGACAGCGGCCGGCGTCGATGTGGGCGAAGGCGAGGAGTTGCCGGCCGAGCAGCTTCCCGGCGATGGGGGCGAGGTCTCCGAAGATGCGCCGTCGAGCGAACCCGTCGCCGCCGAGACGGCGGCTTCGGAGGACGTCGCCGCCGTCGAGGAAACCAAGCAAGACGCGGCGCCGCCGGCAACCGATGGCAAGGAAGGCGATGAAGCCCAAAAGGCGCCGCCGGACGCAACGGCGGCGGCGGACAGTGGGGATGCCAAGGCTGAATCCGAGGCCGGGGTGAAAGCCGAAGCAGCAGCCAAGGAAGAGGTGGCTACGTAAAATAAGGAGCCGCACTCCATCCTTGAATTCTACTGTTTTTCAGTTGATTACACACCTGTTCTAAGAAAGTGATTAAAATGGCAGAGATCACCGCGGCCTTGGTGAAGGAACTCCGCGAGTCGACCGGCGCCGGCATGATGGACTGCAAGCACGCCTTGACCGAGTCCGCTGGCGACATGGAGGCCGCCGTCGATTGGCTGCGCAAGAAAGGTTTGTCGGCGGCGGCCAAGAAATCGGGGCGGGTAACGTCCGAAGGTCTCGTCGGCCTCGCCGTCGAGGGGACGGCGGGCGCCGTCGTCGAAGTCAACGCGGAGACGGATTTTGTGGCGCGCAACGAAACGTTTCAGGAATTCGTCACCACCGTCGCCGGTCTGGCCCTCGATACCGGCGGGGACACCTCGGCCCTCGAAAACGTGACCTATCCCGGATCGGACAAGAGCGTGCGCGAGCATCTCGGAGAACTCATCGCAACCATTGGCGAGAACATGAACGTGCGCCGCGTCGCGACGCTGAGCGTGGACTCAGGCGTAATCGGTGTCTACATGCACAACGCCCTGGCGACTGGACTGGGCAAGATCGGTGTCCTCGTGGCCCTCGAGTCGCCGGCTCCGGCGGCCGACTTGGAGACCCTCGGCAAACAGCTGGCCATGCACGTCGCCGCCGCCGGCCCGCGGGCGGTATCTCCCGAAGACGTCGATTCCACGGACCTGGAGCGCGAACGCGGCGTGCTCGCCGAACAGGCCCGCGCTTCCGGCAAGCCGGAGGACATCATCGAGAAGATGGTGGAAGGACGGATGCGCAAGTTCTACGAGGAGGTCTGCTTGCTCGAGCAGACTTTCGTGATCGACGGCGAGAGCAAGGTACGCAAGGTCCTGGAGGACGCCGCCAAGGATCTCGGCGTACCGGTGGCGGTACGCGGTTTCGCGCGAATTGCGTTGGGCGAAGGGATCGAAAAGAAGGACGAGGACTTCGCCGCCGAGGTCGCCGCCGCGGCCGGCGGCTGATCGATAGCCTCATCGAACCGCCACGGCCAGCAAATAAACAAAGACCAACCGGTGGCGAATATTGTATCATCCCCGTCGATCGATAAGGCTTGGCGTCGGGCCGGCCGTCCGCTTGTGATGCGCGCCACGCCCCTTGCATAGCAGGCCACGAGCGTCGGCCCGATAAGAACCGGACGGAATACCGTATGCCGCGCAAACCGAAGTATCGTCGGGTCCTGCTCAAGTTGTCGGGCGAGGGGCTGATGGGGGAGCGCGACTACGGCCTTGACCCTCCCACCTTGGAACGCATCGCCTTGGAAGTGCGCGCCGTGCACGAGATGGGTGTCGAGGTATGCCTGGTTATCGGCGGCGGCAATATCTTTCGCGGCATCTCGGCGGCCGGCGTCACCATCGAACGCACCAGCGCCGACTACATGGGGATGTTGGCGACCGTGATCAATGCCCTGGCCATGCAAAGCATGCTTGAAAGCCAGGGGGTGCAAACCCGGGTCCAGTCCGCCATTCCCATGTCGATGATTTGCGAACCCTATATCCGCCGCCGCGCCATGCGTCACATGGAGAAGGGGAGGGTGGTGATCTTCGCGGCGGGTACGGGCAATCCGTTTTTCACCACGGACACGGCGGCGGCGTTGCGCGCCGTCGAGATGGGGTGCGACGTGCTGCTCAAGGGCACGCAGGTCGATGGCGTTTACAGCGGCGACCCGAAGCACGAAAAAGACGCCAAGCGCTTTGACTCGCTGGACTACCACGAAGTCCTGTCCCAGGACCTCAAGGTGATGGATGCGTCGGCCATCGCCCTGGCCCGCGAGAACAAAGTTCCCATCGTGGTATTTTCGATTCACAATCCGCACGCGTTGGCCGATGCCGTTACCGGCTCCGGCACGTTCACGTTGATCTGCGAAGGGGGGTAAGTCGTGCTTGAAGCCGACATCAACATCGTGAAAAAGGACATCAACCGGCGCATGGAAGGCGCTCTTGACGTGTTGCAAAGGGAGTTCGGAGGCCTGCGCACGGGACGTGCCTCAACGAGCCTGTTGGAGCCCATAATGGTCGAGGCTTATGAAAGCCAGATGCCCTTGAACCAAGTGGCGACCATCAGCGTCCCCGAGCCCAGGATGCTGACCGTGCAGGTATGGGACAAGGGCCTCGTCAAGGCCGTCGAAAAGGCCATCTTGGAATCCGGGCTGGGGCTCAATCCAGCTACCGAGGGACAGCTCTTGCGCCTCCCCATTCCGCCGCTCAACGAGGAACGGCGGATAGAGCTTTCCAAGATCGCCGGCAAGTATGCGGAGGACACGCGAATCGCCGTGCGCAACGTGCGCCGGCACGCCATGGACGATTTCAAGCGCTCGGAAAAGGAAAACCTGATTTCCCAGGACCAGCACCGGGACCATGCCAAGGAAATCCAGGCACTGACCGACGAATTCATCAAAAGGATCGACGACACCCTGGCTACCAAGGAAAAAGAGATCATGCAGGTCTGAACCCATGAAAGCTGTTCCCCTCCTCACCGATCCGGCGCCCCCGCCGCTGCACACGGCCATCATCATGGACGGCAACGGCCGCTGGGCCGAGGCTCGCGGGTTGCCCAGAACGCTTGGCCATAAGCGCGGCGCGGAGGCGGTGAAGGTGGCCGTGGAAAGCGCCGTCGAGTTGGGCGTGGAATACCTGACGCTGTACGGGTTCTCGTCGGAGAACTGGCAGCGCCCGCAAGAGGAAATCAACGACCTTATGGGGTTGTTGCGCTTCTACCTGCAAAGCGAAATCAAATTTCTCCGGCAAAACGGCGTCAGGCTGCGCGTCATCGGTGATCGCGAGCGCCTGGCCCCCGACATTGTTGAACTGATCGAGGACGCGGAGGAGCGGACGGCGAACAACAGGAAACTGACCCTGATCATCGCCTTGAGCTACGGCGGGCGCATGGAAATAGTCGTGGCCGCCCGCCGCCTGGCGCGGCGTGTGGCGGAAGGGGCGCTGAGTCCCGAGGAAATCGACGAACAAACGTTCGCGGAAAGCCTGTTCACCGCCAGCATCCCGGATCCCGATCTTCTCATCCGCACCAGTGGAGAGAAGCGGATCAGCAACTTCCTGCTGTGGCAGCTTGCCTATGCCGAATTCGTCTTCGTGAACACGCTATGGCCTGATTTCTCGAAGCAGGATTTCGAGGACGCCATCAGGGAGTATCATGGCCGTGAACGACGTTATGGTACAGCCGGCGTCTAAGGCGACCGCCAGCGCCCTGGGATTGCGCACGATTTCCGCCCTTGTCTTGGCGCCACCGGTGCTGCTCGCCGTGTATGCGGGTTTTCCGTTCTTCGAAGCGATGCTCACCACCGCCGCCATGGTGATGGTCTGGGAATGGGACCGCCTGTGCACCGGAGGCGTATTCGAGAAAGGCGGAACGATCATGGCGCTCGCCATCCTGGCCGCTTTGGCCAGCCTGGCGATGGGGCGCCCCGTTCTAGCGCCGGTGGCGCTCGCCATCGGTGCCGGCGCCCTTTTGGTTGTGTCTCTGTTGGGCAGGCGCCGGACGGAAGACGGGGAGCCCAATTCGTTCTCGCTTCCTTTGTGGCAGGGGGCCGGCATGTTGTGCATCGGAATTCCCTGCCTGGCGCTACTGTGGCTTCGCGGCGACTCTCACTCGGGCCGCGATACCGTGATTTGGCTGTTCGCCGTGGTATGGTGCGTTGACATCGGCGCCTATGCCTTTGGCCGCATGGTCGGGGGACCACGGCTGGCTCCGGCGCTCAGTCCGAACAAGACCTGGGCCGGACTGATCGGCGGCGCCGCCTGCGCCGCTGTCGCCGGCGCCGTGGCCGCCGCATTCCTGGGAAAGGCCGGCTGGGCGCCTCTGGCCGCCGTGAGCGGCGGACTCGCCGTGGTGGCGCAGGGAGGGGACCTCGTGGAATCGGCGGTGAAACGACATTTCCGTGCCAAGGACGCGAGCAACCTGATCCCCGGCCACGGCGGCTTGTTGGACCGCGCCGATGGCCTGTTGGCGGCGTCCCTGGCGGTCGCCCTGCTTGGCATGACCGGCAGCGGCGGTGTATTGACATGGACATGAGCACCACCGAGGTGGAGACGCCGCCCCGTCACGTCACCGTATTGGGATCGACGGGCTCCGTCGGCTCGAACACCGTCGAGTTGATCGCGCACCAGCCCGGTTCCTTCGTGGTCGAGGCGCTTACCGCCAACCGCAACGTCGAGGCGCTGGCCGAACAGGCGCGGCAGCTGCGGCCCCACATGGCGGTGGTGGCGGACCAGGCGTGCTACCAGGAACTCAAAAAGGCCCTCGGCGGAACCGGCATAGAGCTGGCGGCCGGAAGCGACGCGGTTATCGAAGCGGCCGGTCGGCCCGCCGAGTGGGTCATGGCGTCGATCGTCGGTGCGGCGGGATTGCGCCCAACCCTGACCGCCGTGCAACGCGGCGCCGTCGTCGCTTTCGCCAACAAGGAATGCCTGATTTCCGCGGGTCAGGTAATGGTCGCCGAGATCGAGCGTAGCGGCGCCACCCTGCTTCCCGTGGATTCCGAACACAGCGCCATATTCCAGGTCTTCGATTTCGACCACGCCGACAAGGTGGATCGCATCATCCTGACGGCATCCGGCGGGCCGTTCCGAACGCTGGAGACAGTGGCCATGGAGACGGTTACGCCCGAGCAAGCGGTCGCCCATCCCAACTGGGACATGGGGGCGAAGATTTCCGTCGATTCGGCGACCATGATGAACAAGGGATTGGAGTTGATCGAGGCTTATCACCTGTTCCCGGTCGAGAAGAACCAGATCGACATCCTGGTGCATCCGCAATCCGTGGTGCACAGCCTGGTCGAGTACGTCGACGGCTCCGTTCTGGCGCAATTGGGAACCCCCGATATGCGGACACCCATCGCCTACGCTCTCGGCTGGCCGAAGCGCATGGCGACTTCGGCGCCGCGTCTGCGCCTCGAGGAGGTCCGCGAACTCACGTTCGAGGCTCCCGATCCGGATAGGTTTCCCGCCCTGGCCCTGGCCCGCCAGGCCTTGGAAACGGGTGGCGCGGCGCCCACCATCCTCAGCGCCGCCAATGAAATCGCCGTGCAATCCTTCCTGGCCCGCGAGATCGGCTTCCTTGACATTGTCCGGACGGTCGCGCAAACCCTCGACAAGGCGCCCAACGGGGGACTGAATACCCTGGACGATGTCCACCAAGCCGACGCCACGGCGCGCGGGATCGCGCGGGATTTAATTTCAGGGCGCGCGCGCTAGCGGATAGAATTTAGCATCCGTTTTCGAGAACACCTGGAACGGGCCGACACATGATCGACGTGCTGAACTTTGTCTGGGACTATCTGGTTCCTTTCCTGTTCATTCTGACCGTCCTCGTCTTCGTCCACGAGATGGGCCACTACTGGGTGGCGCGACGCAATGGTGTACTCGTGCAGGTCTTTTCCATCGGGTTCGGCCCCGAGATTTACGGCTGGACCGACAGTATCGGGACGCGCTGGAAGATTGGCGCGGTGCCCCTTGGCGGCTACGTCAAGATGTTCGGCGAGAGCGCCGAGGCCGAGGACGAGGGACGCCCCCTGACAGAGGCGGAAAAAGCTGTTTCCTTCTCCCACAAGTCGCTTCGACAACGGGCCGCCATCGTTGCCGCCGGCCCCATCGCCAATTTCCTGTTCGCCATCGTTGTCCTGGCCGCCCTGTTCGCGATCGCCGGGAACCCTAGGCCCCTGGCCGGCGTCGGCAGCGTGCAAGAAGGCTCGGCGGCGGCGGAAGCCGGAATCTTGGCGGGGGACAGGATCCTCAGCATCGACGGCGAAGCGGTCACCTGGTTCGAGGACCTGCGCCGCATCGTCAGCGCCGCGCCGGGCAAGCAGCTTGACATTATCGTCGCGCGCGGTGGCGGCGAAGTGGCGCTTCAGGCAACTCCCAAGCCGCGCCGGGTCGCCGACGGCTCCGCAGGGACGAGCACAATCGGCCTGCTCGGGGTGGCGCCCGACCCGGATCAAATAGGCTACGAGCGCCAAAACCCCATCGCGGCGACCTGGATGGCGGTGGAGAGAACGATCGGGCTGAGCGCACGCATCCTCGCTTACGTGGGAGAGGTCATCGTCGGCTCGCGGACGTCGGAAGAGTTGGGCGGACCAATCCGCATCGCGCAGCTGTCGGGCGAAATGGCCCAAGGCGGTGTCGTCAACTTGATCTTGTTCTTGGCCGCTCTCTCCATAAACCTAGGCCTTATAAATCTTTTTCCCATACCGATGCTGGATGGTGGACATCTGACCTATTACGTCTTCGAAGCCCTTCGGGGGCGTCCCCTGGATCAGCGCATTCAAGAATACGGTTTCCGATTCGGCCTGATTCTGGTATTGCTTCTAATGTTGTTTGCCACTTGGAACGATCTGGTCCACCTAAAAGTATTCGAATTTATTAGGGAACTCGTGACCTGACCCACATTTGTTTCGAGGGATACTTGCGAAGTTTTGTTCGCTACTTCGTTATTGGCTGGTGGGTCGCGGTAATGGCGGCGCAACCATGGCCGTCCATGGCTCAATCGAGCACCATCGTACGCGAAATCGTCGTCGAAGGCGCGCAGCGCGTGGAGCCGGACACCATACGCTCCTACATGCTTATCCAGGAGGGCGACCGGTACGACGCCCGGCGCGTCGACCGCTCGTTGAAGAGCCTGTTCGCGACCGGCCTGTTCACCGATGTCAGCATGCGACAACAGGGCGATTCCCTGATCGTCAACGTGGTCGAAAACCCGGTCATCAATCGCATCGCCTTCGAGGGCAACAAAATCGTCGCGAACGATGCACTGGAGTCCGAGGTAACCCTGCGGCCACGGATCATTTACACCCGCACAAAGGTGCAAAACGATGTCCAACGAATGCTGACCATATACCGTCAGCAGGGACGTTTCGCGGCCACCGTAGAGCCGAAAATCATCCAGCTGCCGCAGAACCGGGTGGACCTGGTCTTCGAAATCAGCGAGGGCTCGGCAACCGAAATCGAGCGCATTCGATTCATCGGCAACCGCGCGTTCGACGACGACCGCCTGCGCGAGGCCATCCGTACGCGGGAAACGCGCTGGTACCGATTTTTCTCGGTTGACGACAAATACGACCCGGATCGCTTGACCCTCGACCGGGAACTCTTGCGGCGGTTTTATCTGGGCAACGGTTACGCCGATTTCCGCGTTGCTTCGGCACTCGCGGAGATGACACCGGATCGCCAGGACTTTTTCCTCACTTTTACCGTGGACGAGGGCACCCGTTACCGGTTCGGCAAGATCGAGGTCGATGCCCGGCTTCGCGACCTCGATGCCGAAAGCTTGTTGCGGAACATCGAGATCGAGGAACAGGATTGGTACGACTCCGATCTCGTGGAAAAAACAATCGATGATCTGACCGATCAGGTGGGGA
Organism: Rhodospirillales bacterium; assembly: GCA_030744625.1. Lineage (GTDB taxonomy): Bacteria > Pseudomonadota > Alphaproteobacteria > Rhodospirillales > JASLQF01 > JASLQF01. Next base: position 3,649 of record JASLQF010000042.1, on the reverse strand, counting down.
CCCTGGGCTACGCCTTCGTCGACATCCGACCGCGTATCAACCGCGACCGCAAGACCCGCGAGATCAACGTGTCCTTCGAGATCAATGAAGGCCCCCGCGTGTTCGTGGAACGCATCGACATATCGGGCAACGTCCGCTCCCTCGATAAGATCGTGCGCCGCGAAATGCGCCTCGTCGAGGGGGATGCCTTCAACAGGAGCAAGGTCCGCCGCTCGCAAGAGCGCATTCAGAATCTGAACTTTTTCGAGAACGTGACGGTTGAAGAGGTGCCGGGAACGGCGCCGGACAAGACGGTCATCAAGGTCGAAGTCGAGGAAAAATCGACCGGCACCCTCTCTCTCGGGGCGGGATATTCCTCGACCAACGGCGCCCTCGTCGAAGTCGGTGTCCAGGAACGGAATCTGCTCGGCCGCGGCCTAGATATCAGCCTCAAGACGATACTCGCTCAGCGCCAAAGTCAGCTCGACCTGCGTTTCACCGACCCCGCATTCCTCGATCGCGAGATAACGGCGGGCGTAGATATCTTCAGCACCGCGACCGACCTTCAGGACACCAGTTCATTCGATCGCGATACGATCGGCTTCGCGGTGCGCGGCGGATATCCGATTACCGAGCGCCTGTCGCAACGGTGGAAGTATTCCCTGCGGCAAACGGACATCAACGACATTGACAGCAGCGCGTCCCGTTTCATCCGAGACCAGGAGGGGACGACGATTCGCTCCGAAATCTCCCACAGGATCGCGTACGACCGCCGCGACAGCGCCGTGACCCCAACCAAGGGCTACATCGTTCGTCTGACCAATGACGTGGCCGGCCTGGGCGGCGATGCCAATTACTTGCGCAACCGCTTGCACGGGGTACATTTTTATTCGCTGAAGGATCAGTGGGTCCTTGCATCGACGGCATCCGGGGGAGCGATCATGGGAATCGGCGAGGACGTGCGGCTTCCCGATCGATTTTTCATCGGCGGCGACGACCTGCGCGGCTTCACCAACGCGGGGATTGGGCCCCGCGATTCAAACACCCAGGACGCGCTGGGTGGCGAATGGTTCCTTCTGGCCTCGCTGCAGCTGTCTTTTCCTTTCGGTTTGCCGCCGGAGTTGGGGATTACCGGCAGGGTCTTCACGGATTGGGGAAGCCAGGGTAAGGTCGAGCCTTCCGGATCCGACGTCAACGATACAGGCAGCCTGCGAGCCTCTATTGGCACCGGGGTAAGCTGGCAATCGCCCTTTGGACCGGTGGGCTTGGATTTCGCCATTCCATTCCTCAAGGAAAGTTTCGACGAAACCGAGATTGTCCGGATAAATTTCGGAGCGAGATTTTGATCATGGCACTCAAACGCTTGACACCGATGCTTCTGAGCATTGCGATATGGGCCGTTCCATTTTCCGCCTTCGAGGCCATTGCCCAGACACCGGAAAAACCGGGAATACTGGTCAAAATGGCCATCATCGACGTGCAGGCGATTCTTCGAAATGCCACGGCGGTAAAGAGTGTCCGGGCCCAAATCGACAAGTACCGCCAGGCCTTTCAGGGAGAAATCGAGAAAGAAGAGAAGGAAATCGTCAACGCCAACCAGGAACTCAGCAGGCAGCGCGCCATCCTGGCGCCCGCCGCCTACAACGATGAACGGCGGAAGTTCGAAAACCGGGTCGCCGACGCCCAACGCTTGGTGCAGCAGCGCAAGCAGGTGCTGAACGAAGTCCTCAATCAAGCCATGGGCGAAGTGCAGAAGGCACTCAACGAGGTCATCACCGAACTGGCCAAAGAGCACGGTTTCACTCTTCTCTTCCGCAAGGATCAGACAATTCTCGTAACCCCGGAGCTGGAAATAACCCGGATCGTCCTTGAGCGCCTGAACCTCAAATTACCCGAAGTCAAGGTGCGGGATCCCGTCGCCAAGGCCACGAAAAGCGGAAATTAGCCCATGGCCGACCCGCGTTTTTATTCCGTCGCTGGTCCGTTCACTTTGAAGGAGATATCTGAAATATCCGGGGCCAAGATCGCTGGCGACGCGGCGCCGGAGACCCTGTTCACCGACGTGGCGCCCCTGGATCGGGCGACCAAGGACCATGTGAGTTTCTTGGACAACAGGCTTTACACGGACAGATTTTCGCGTAGCCAGGCGGGGACCTGCCTGGTTGCGCCGGCCCTCGCCGACAAAGCCCCTGCGGGGATGGCCTTGCTTTTGATGGACGAGCCCTACCGGGGTTATGCGGCGGTGGTGCGTTCCTTTCACCCGCAAGCGAAACCGGAGCCCGGCGTCGCCCCTACGGCGAGCGTCGATGTTACCGCCAAGCTCGGCGCCGGATGCCAAATTGACGCCGGTGCCGTCATCGGCCCCCGGGCCGAAATCGGAGGTGGCTGCCACATCGGAGCCAACGCGGTCATCGGCGAGGGCGTCGTCATCGCAGACGATTGCGTGGTGGCGGCGGGTGTATCGCTTGCCTTCTGCATTATCGGCGCGCGCGTCATCATCCATCCCGGGGTGCGCATCGGACAGGACGGATTCGGTTTCGCCCTTGGCGCCCAAGGCCACCTCAAGGTACCGCAGGTCGGTCGGGTCATCGTCGAGGATGACGTGGAAATCGGCGCCAACACGACGATCGACCGGGGAGCCGCACCGGACACCGTGATCGGCGCCGGGACCAAGATCGACAATCTCGTGCAGATCGCCCACAACGTGCGGATCGGCCGGGGCTGCGTGATTGTCGCCCAGGTTGGCATCTCCGGCAGCACGGAAATCGGAGACTTCGTGATGATCGGAGGACAAGCCGGCCTGACTGGTCATCTGCGTGTCGGCAGCGGCGCCCGCATCGCGGCCCAAAGTGGCGTCATGCGGGATGTCGCCGACGGCGTCACCGTTGCCGGCAGTCCCGCCAAGCCGGCCAAGGAGCACTGGCGCGAACAGGCCACGCTGGCGAACTTGAGCAAAAAGAAAAAGGGGTGAGCGATGGATTCCGGAGACACCGCCGGCGGTACTTTGGACATCGAACGGATCAAGCAATTGATCCCGCACCGCTATCCCTTCCTGATGATCGACCGCATCGTCGAGCTTGTCCCCGATGTCAGCGCCGTCGGCATCAAGAACGTCTCCATCAACGAGCCTTACTTCCAGGGACATTTCCCCTCGCGCCCCATCATGCCCGGCGTGTTGATCATCGAGGCCATGGCGCAAACGTCGGGGGCCCTGGTCGTGTACACCATGGGCGAGGACGCGGAAGGCAGGCTCGTCTATTTCATGTCGGTGGATTCGGCGCGCTTTCGAAAACCGATAACCCCGGGCGACACGGTTCATATCCATGTCGAGAAACTGCAAAGCCGTGGCAGAGTGTGGAAATTCGCCGGCAAGGCCAAAGTGGAGGGCACCTTGATGGCCGAGGCGACGTACTCGGCCATGATCGCGGACAGTTGAATGACTGATATTCATCCCACGGCCATCGTCGAGGACGGCGCCCGTATCGGCGACAACGTCACCATCGGCCCCTATTGCGTCGTCGGACCCGAGGTCGAGTTGGACGACGGCGTCGAGTTGTTATCCCATGTGGTAGTCGGCGGCCGCACTTCCGTGGGCTCCAACACCCGCGTGTTTCCCTTCGCCTCGATCGGGCTCCAGCCGCAAGACCTCAAGTACAAGGGAGAGGCCTCG
>JASLQF010000041.1 GCA_030744625.1 Rhodospirillales bacterium | reverse complement strand
GGCAAGCGCATTTATTTAATTATCCCTTATAATCTGCGGTAGTTATGGACACAGGCGAACATCAGGAAACAAGAAATTGGCGGATGGGGTGGGATTCGAACCCACGAGGGGCGCTAACCCCTGCCGGTTTTCAAGACCGGTCCCTTAAACCACTCGGGCACCCATCCAGTTAAATAAATCAAAAGGTTAGCTGTGTTTCTACTTCGACCTCCGCCGAATTTGCAAACTTTCTGCAAACAATCGGAGTGGAGTGCGTTCTATCAAGGTTCTTGTGTCGTGCATTTTTGCAGGATCGGAAAGAAGATCACGTTAATCAAATGAAACATCTTGTTCCAGGTGCGCCTGAAGGGCGGCGTCGATGCGGGCGTCAATTCCGTAATCTTGGACGGGCACGGGCCGGGGCCGCGACGGTCAAGTAAATACCTGAAAAAATTAGCGCCGCGCCGGCGACATGGAACGGACGGATGACTTCGCTCAAGAACATTACGGCCATCGTCGCGATGAACAGGGGCACAAGGTGCAAGAACAGCCCGCCCTTGTTGGCGCCGACCTCGGACACGGCCTGGTTCCAGAAGGCGTAGGAGCCAATTGATGCGAACATCGCCACAGCTACTAGGATGACGGAAAGGTTAGCCGCGTTGACCTCAAAGCCGCCCTGCCGCTCTTTTCGTCCGCTGCAAAAGTGTTTTACAGTTGAGAAACTGGGTCCGTTCACGAAGGGTGCCGATGCCGAAGAGTGGCTGTTCGGCCAATGAGCGAGTTCTGTTGGCTCGGGGTTACCATGAGGAGATGGCAATGAGGTTTAGGGTCGGGAGAAACAAGAAGGAAGCCAGCAGCTTATTTTTGTTCGAATCGGATGGCTGTGGAGCGAACAGGCATCCAGCACATGGATGATATTCGGAAGTCGGTCCTGTGAGGGTCTCTGGATCGCGGGGCGGCTATGGCGCATTGCCGTCGGTGGACCGCGTATTGAACTGGCGGGCGGTTAATGACCTTTCGTCCGCCTACGGTTCAACCGCGACCGTCGATGCGGTACGGACTGCCCTTGACGATATTCGAAAACGGATTTCGGCGGGCGAGAATTCCGCCGCCTTGTGTGACCCCAACACGCTGACCAGGGATGTTTCCGTCCTGCTCGCCGCACGTTTCGCGCCGGCGCTCAGGCCGGTCTTCAACCTGACCGGAACCATCATCCACACCAACCTTGGCCGGGCGCCTTTGGCAGCAGAGGCGATCACCGATATCGCGGCCGCCGCCGCCACGCCGACGAACTTGGAGTTCGACCTCGCGAGCGGCCGCCGGGGCGACCGGGATTTCCACCTGGAAGACCAGATCTGCCGGCTGACCGGCGCCGCGGCGGCGACCGTGGTTAACAACAATGCGGCCGCGGTTCTGCTGGTGCTGAACACGCTGGCCCGACGCAAGGAGGTCATCGTTTCCCGGGGCGAGCTCGTGGAAATCGGGGGAGCCTTTCGCATTCCCGACGTCATGCAGCGGGCAGGCGCGAAGTTGCACGAGGTCGGGACCACCAACCGAACGCATTTGAAGGATTTCGCCACCGCGATTAGCGGCAAGACCGCGCTGGTGATGAAGGTGCATACCAGCAACTACGAGGTGCGTGGATTTACCAGGACGGTGCCGGAACCGGAGTTGGCGAAGCTGGCGCGGGACCATGACCGACCCTTTGTGGTCGATCTGGGCAGCGGCATGCTGGTGGACCTGGAAGATTTCGGGCTGCCACATGAGCGGACGGCGCGCGAAACGTTGGCCGATGGCGCCGATCTGGTCACCTTCAGCGGGGACAAATTGCTTGGCGGGCCGCAAGCCGGCATCATAGCCGGCCGCGCCGATCTGATCGCGAAGATCAAGCGCAATCCGATGAAGCGGGCGCTGCGCCTCGACAAACTCGTGATCGCCGCGCTGTCCGCAACCTTGCGCCTTTACGAAAATCCGGATCGGCTGAGGGAACTAGTTCCGGTTTTGCGCTTGCTGACCCAGCCGAGGGCGGACATCGCGGCTCGCGCCGAGCGGGTGCGGCCGGCCGTCGCTGAAGCCCTGGCCGGCATGGCGAGTGTCGACACGGTACCCTGCAAGAGCCAGATTGGCAGTGGCGCCCTTCCCGTCGACCTGCTGCCCAGCGCCGCGCTGGCGATTCGCCCGGCAGGCGGCGGAAAGCGGGGCGGGCGAAAGGTCGCCGTGTTGGCCGCCGCATTCCGCGCCCTTCCGACACCGGTGATCGGACGAATAGCCGACGGCGCGCTGCTCCTCGACCTTCGATGCCTGGAGGACGAGCTGGGTTTTCTCGCCCAGCTCGATGCGCTCGACCTGGCGGGATTGGCCGCACCATGATCATCGCCACCGCCGGCCACGTCGACCACGGCAAGACATCGCTGATCAAGGCGCTGACAGGTGTCGACGCCGACCGGCTGCCGGAGGAGAAGAAACGCGGCCTGACCATCGATTTGGGCTTCGTCTACGACGCCGAGATCAGCCCGGGGACAGTCATCGGCTTCGTCGACGTGCCCGGCCACGAGCGCTTCATCCACAACATGCTGGCCGGTGTCACCGCGATCTCCGCCGCCCTGCTGGTGGTCGCCGCCGACGATGGCCCGATGCCGCAGACGCGCGAACATCTCGACATCCTCGATTTGGTCGGCGTTAAACAGGGTTTCGTGGCACTGACCAAGGTGGACAGGGTCGACGCCGGGCGCATCGCCGAGGTGACGGCCGAGATCGCCGCGTTGCTCGACGGCACGGATCTGGCCGGCGCTCCGATCTTCCCGGTCTCCGCCACCGATGGATCGGGCGTGGAGGCCATCGCCCGGTACCTGAAGGGGCTGGCGGAAGCGGAGGAGCGGGCGCCGCCCCGGGGTAATTTCCGGATGGCGGTCGACCGGGCCTTCACCATCGCCGGTGCTGGCCTCGTAGTTACGGGTTTGGTACAGGCGGGCACGGTCCGCGTGGGGGACGCCGTCATGCTCTCGCCCGACGGCCGTGCTCTGCGCGTCCGCGCCTTGCGGGCGCAGGATCGAACGGTCAATCAGGCGGTCGAGGGCGACCGTTGTGCGATCAATCTGGCCGGACGGGTCAGGAAGGAAGAAATCCGGCGCGGCGACTGGATCGTCGCTCAACGCGCCCACGCGCGAACCCGACGTCTGGACGCGCGGATCCGCGTACTGGGCACCGAGTACCACGCGCTCAAGCATTGGACGTCGGCCCATGTGCATTTGGGCACGGCCGATGTCACGGGCCGGATCGCCATCCTGGAAAGCAAGGAAATCGGCGTCGGCGATACCGGACTCGTACAGCTCGTGCTCGATACGCCCGTGAACGCCAGTGCCGGCAACGCCGTGATCATCCGCGACCAGTCCGCCAGGCGGACAATCGGCGGCGGCCGGATCGTCGATCCCTTCTCGCCGGCGCGCGGACGGGCGCGGCCAGAGCGCCTTGCGTGGGTGAGGGCGCTGTGCGCGCCGAACCGGAGCCGGGCACTCGAGGAGATCCTGCTGAACGCAACCGGTGGCGCCCCGCTGCACACCCTGGAGACCGCCTGGAACTTGACCGAGACGGAAGCCCGGAAACTGCGCGATGCGGTCGACGTCTGCTGCGTCGGCGACGGCGAGATCGTCGGTCTGTCGCGGCCGCACTGGGAAGCGCTGGCGGCGGCTATTGTGTCGGCGATGGAGGCCTGGCATCGCGACAAGCCGGATGCCGTCGGCGCGAACGACGTCGCGCTGATGCGGGCGTTGCCGTTGCGCTGCCGCCGGGCTGCGTTCGAGCACGTGGTTGCCGGTTTGATAGAGAGCGGAGAGATCGTGCGTGCCGGCGCCGTGCTCCAGCGGCGCGGATACCAGGGCAAACTGACGGATTTCGACGAAAAGCAGTGGCGACGGATCCGCTCGATCATGGACGAAGCAGAGAGTAGGCCGCCCACGATCTCGGAGATTTCCGAGGAGTTGGGCACCAAGCAGAACCAGATCGGAGGGTTGCTCGCGCGCGCCGCAAAGGTCGGGCTCGTCACGCGCGTTTCCGCCAATCGATACTTGACCATCGAAACATTGCGGGCGCTTGCCGGCGTCGCCGAAAAGGGCGCGCGCGACTTGCCTTCCGGCCGGTTCACCGTGGCCGCCTACCGCGACTGGTCGGGGATGGGCCGAAATCTGAGCATCGAGATTCTCGAGTTCTTCGACAAGCTCAACTTCACCCGACGCGTCGGTAACGAGCGGGAAATCCTGAAGCCGGCCGCACGGGTCTTCGGCGCTGAGATCTAAGGCCCGCGGCAGCCCGGCGGTGAGACCGCCAGGACAAATGGTTGGACGCGCGTATCCCAGCCATGTTAGCCAGAATTACGGAGGAGGATCGGATCCCGGTGGACCGCACGGGCTTCAAACCCGTTGGGACGCGCCAGGCGTGTTTGGTGGGTTCGACTCCCACCCTCTTCCGCCATGATTAGAGTATTCCCGTTGGCCTCGGTTGAGATCGGTCTGCTTCCGGAAACGGAAGAGGGGTCAGGTACCCAGCACCGGGTACCCGACCCCCCATTTCAACGGGTCGATTATGGCCGCGGATAGACGAGCTTGCCGTCCGAGATGTCGAGCGGATAGATCGTCTTGCGTTGTCGTTGTTGGATCTGGAAGATCGCGATCTTGCTGCCGATGTTCTGGCCGCCCTTGTTGAACTCCACCGGACCGAAGAAAGTGTCGGTCTTCAGCGAGCTGATCGCGGCGATCACCTTGCTCGCCTCGATCGATCCCGCCTTTTCGATGGCGAGGTGAGCGACTACTCCGCTTGCGGCGGATGCCGCCCCGACGTAGTCCGCTACCTGGTTGTGTTTTTTCATCCAGATGTCGGCGAAGTTGGCCGCGGTGCCGATGACCCTCCCCTTGTAGTTGAAGGTCTCCGACCACCATGCGGCGGACATGATATTGTTCGACGTGTCGCCCAGCGCATCCGCGTACTGCTGGTAGACGGGACCCGCCATCATGAAAATGATTTTGGGATTGACCCCGAGCTCCTTGGCCTGCTTCGTTGCCAGGATCAAATCACCCACGTAGCCGCCGACCATGAGAATATCCGGGTTCTTGGACTTGACCACCGTGAGCCAAGTCGACATGTCCTTCGAGTCTTTGGGAAATTCCGCATAATAGACGTCGGTGAAGCCGTACTTCTTCGAGGCCTTGCGCATCATGTTGGTGATCGCCTTCGGGAAGAAGTCATTTCGGGTCACGAAAGCCATCGAAGTCGGCTTCGGATTGAGCTTGGTCACGGTGTCGAAAAATCCAGACGGCAGAAAGCCGTTCGGAGCGAGCAACCCGAACAGGTGCTTGTAGCCTTGATCGTAGACGGCCTCGGAGCTCGCGGTGGGTGCAATCATGGGAATCTTGTAGCGCTCCGCGATGGCGGCAACGGCCTTCGTGGCGCCGCTGCCGAACGGCCCGATGAGGATGTCAACCTTGTCCTTGGTGATCAGACGCTCGGCGAGTTTGGTGGCGGTGGGGCTCTTGCTCTCGTAATCGTAGTAGACCATCTCCACCTTCATCTTCTTCCCGCCGACGTTGATGCCGCCGCGGGAGTTCGCAATCTCACGCCAGATCTCGAATCCGTTCTGTTGCTTCTTGCCCTCCGTGGCGAGCGGCCCGGTCAACGGCAGGGCTGCTCCGAACTTGATGACATCGGCTGCTTGCACGGTGAAAGCCGTCATCAAGATAGCCGCCACGAATATCGGGGCGAGCGTAAACCCTAGGGTATTGCGCGCTACTCGATTCATCATTCTCTCCCCCTCCTCTGTCTGCGTTGTGGAAGTTCAGCGATTCACAGTATCGTCAGTGAAGCCGTAAGTGAAGCCTCTCGTTGGCGGTGAGGTAGAGCCAAAACCATCATATTCCTAGATAGGTCCGCTTTACCTCCTGATTCGCAATCAATTCATCGGATGTGCCGCTCATCGCGATTCGGCCCGACTCGAACACATACCCGCGTTCGGCGAGATCCAAGGCGGTCAGGACGTCCTGTTCGACGACCAAGATGGCGACGCCTTCCCGGTTAATCTCAACGAGGTTGGCGCAGAGCTGCTCGACGAGGCGCGGCGCCAATCCGAGGGACAGCTCGTCGATGAGCAGCAGCCGAGGCCTGGCCATCAAACCACGGGCGATCGCACACATTTGCTGTTCTCCACCCGACATGCTGCCGGCGAGCTGCTTGCGTCGTTCTTTGAGGATCGGGAAGATTCCATAGACCCGTTCCAGATCGGCGGCGAGCTCGTGGTCCTTGAGACCGCGGGCATAGCCGCCCATGAGCAGATTCTCTTCGATGTTCATGGGACCGAAGAGGCGCCTTCCCTCAGGCACGTGGGAAATTCCACGCTCCACGATCTCCTTCGCGGTCGCGCCCTCAAGGGCGATACCGTCGAACACGATGGTGCCCGCCCGCGAGGGGACGACGCCCGAGATCGTCTTGAGAAACGTGGTCTTGCCGGCGCCATTGCTGCCGATGATGGCGACCATCTCGCCGGCCGATACTTCGAGGTCCACGCCCCAGAGGATCTGCACCTGGTCATAACCTCCCTCGAGACCGGTCACGGAGAGGAGAACGTCATTTGCGGACACCGTCGTGTAGCCCCCTCTGGTTTCGCCACGGCTCATCGGTCGAGCGCGAGGAGCTTCGCGTATTTTTCGCCCAGATAGGCGCGAACGACCCCCTCGTCGTTGGTCACATCATCCGGGCTCCCCTGTGCAATCTTCTCGCCGTGGTGGAGCACGATGACGCGGTCGGAAAGATCCATGATCACCTTCATCACGTGCTCGATCACGAGCAGCGTCACGCCTTCGTCGCGTATTTTGCGCATGAGGTCGATGGCGGTTTTGATTTCGGCTGGGTTCAACCCGGCGTTAACCTCGTCGAGGAGCAGGAGTTCCGGCTCCGTCGCGAGGGACTTTGCAAGCTCGAGGCGTTTGCGCTCGCCCAGGGTGAGCTGGGCCGCCGGTTGATCCGCCTTATTGGTAAGCCCGACGAACGCGAGCTTCTCGTCCGCGACGGTCTGAGCCCGACGTACGTCTTTGTGCGCCCTCGTGGATCCGAACAGAGCCCCCATGGCGACGTTGTCCCTGACGGTAAGGGTCGGAAATGGCTGCACGACCTGAAATGTACGTGCGATACCTCGTTTCACGACTTGATGAGGTTTGAGTCCGATCAAGGATTGGCCGGCGAATGTGATGGTGCCCTCGTTTGCCGGCTCCACGCCGGTAAGACAGTCGAGCAACGTCGTCTTGCCGGCACCGTTGGGCCCGATGAGACCGAGGATCTCTCCGCGGTGCAGCTCGAAGTCCACCTGGGAAACAGCCGTGAGCCCCCCAAATCGCTTGGTTACCCCTCGCCCCTCGAGTAAGACTTCCGCCCTCATACTTTGAACCGCTGCGTGTTGGCGAGAAGGATGCCTCCCAACGCGCGCAAGCCCCCCTTCTTCCGCACCTCTTGCACCAACGCCATCACGCCGCGGGGCGTGAAGATGACCACGAGCACCATAATGAGCCCAAGGAACGCAGTGTGAAACTCGAGAAAATGGCTCCACAGGAAATCGTTGATGAGCTCGAGAAAAAATGCGCCGAGCAGCGGACCCACGATGGTGCCCACGCCGCCCAGCAGGGCCATGACGATGGCCTCGATGGAGAACAGCACGTCAAACACGTCGATCGGCTCGACAAATGCGGCCCGGTAGGCGTAGACGCCGCCGGCCATGGCGGGAAAGATGGCTGAGAGCATGAACGCCACAATCTTGTATTTCGTCGCCACAACCCCGAGCATCCCGGCGGCGTCCTCGTTCTCGCGGATGGCGACCAGGCCATAGCCGAGCCGGTGTCGTGTAACCCAGTACACGGTGAGAACGGTGAGCACCGCGACCGCCAGCATCGAGTAGTAGAAGTACTGGGTGAAGTAGTCCACTGTGCCTTCGATCTGCGGTAGGTTGATGCCGTCCGCCGCGCCGGTAATCTCGAGATTCTCGGCAAGCTCGCGCAGCCCTTCCGCCGCCCCGTAGGTCGCGATCGCGAAGTAGTGGCCCCGCAGACGCAGGATGAGGATGCCGAGCAGGAGCGCGACGGTAGCCCCAACGACGCCCCCCAGCGGCATGGCGACGAGGAACGGCGCGCCGTGGTTCATCAGAATCGCGGTCGTGTACGCGCCGAGTCCGAAAAAAGCCGCCGTTGCGAATGAGGGATATCCGGTGAGCCCGCCGATGAAGTTCCAGCTCATCGCCAGGATCATGTACATGAGGATATCCATCCACATGCGGGTCCCGTCGTTGTCCGTGAACTGGGGAATCGCTACCAGCACCGCGATTCCGAGCCACAGGGCGAGCCACTGATTCTTGGTCCATATGGGAAACATGGCTCAGTGGTACCCCGCCCTGCCGAGCAGGCCCGAGGGCCGGATAAACAATACGAGGAGGAGCACAGCGTAGCCGAGCGCGTTTTGCAGACCGGGCCCGAAATAGAGCGCGCCGAAATTCTCGACGAGCCCGAGGACCAGTCCGCCCGCCAACGCGCCGGTGATGTTCCCGAGTCCCCCGACAACACAAATTACGAACGATTTGGCCAGGAACTCCACGTCGGTCACCGGTGAGATGGCGAATCCAGCACTCACGAGGGCGCCGGCAGCGCCCGCCAGGCCGGCACTGATCCCGTAGGTAGTCGCGTAGATCTTGGCTGGGTTGACCCCCATCAGCTGCGCCGCCTCCAGGTCAATCCGGACCGCCCGAATTGCACGTCCGGTTCGGGTAACCGCCATGAACCAGAAGAGCCCCCCGGTGAGCAGCAGACCGAGCCCAAACAGCGCGAGGCGCACTAGCGGTATGACCACACCGCCGACCTGAAACGAGTAGCCGGCATACTCCGTCTGCACCGAACGGTAATCGCCGGTCCAAAAGAAGAGAGCCATCTTCACGCCGATGAGCTCGAGCCCGAACGTCAATACCAAGGTCATGAAGAAGGAAGCCCGGATGACCTGGTTGATGATACCGAGCTGGATAAAGTAGCCGAGGAAGAACATCGCGACCGCGGACAGGGGCAACGACAGGAAAGGATCCACGCCGTAGAGGTGAAAGAGCCAGAACGTGATATAGCCGCCGAGCATCAAGAACGTCCCGTGCAGAATGTTCAAGATGTTCATCACGCCCCACACCAGAGAGAAGCCCACCGCGATCGCGGCGTACATCCCGCCCAAGAGAACGCTATTGACGAGGATCTGAAGGTAGATCACCTCGGTCTGCCTCCCCCCTTATTTTTGATTCCGAGATATAGCGGCGCGGCGTCCCCGTAGTGCACGCTACCCGCAGCCGCTCTACGGGCGAATGTCCGATTCGATCTGCATCCCGGTCGCCAGGGTGTTGAAGCTGTTGTAGAAGTCCACGACCCCGAAAATCTCCAGCACCCGGCCGTCGTCCCACCCCGCGTGCTTCAACGCATCGTGGTAGTAGCGGATGAAGTACCGACAGCCGTTAGTCACGCTGACGCCGAGCCCCACCGCGAGCTTGCCCGTCGGATCGATCCCCGGTCCGTCGAACAGAAGGTGGTATTTCTCCCAAGCGGCCACCACGTAGTGCCGGTTGCGCGCCAGCAGCCGCCAAATGCTGGGAATTCCGTCGCGCCCGAGCCGCCGACCTTCCACCTCGGCGATCTCCGCTAACACCGCCCGGGCCGGTTCTGCGAGATCCTCGTCTGCCGGGTAGGGCAACAGGGGCTCTGCGCCATCGCTGTCCTCGAGCATCATACCGAAGGCAACCTTGTTCAGCCCCGACACCAGCTCCGCGATGCCGACCAGCTCGGTCACGCCGCGCTCATCGACACCGAGCCGCATCACGGCGGCAACGTGTGAGTCAATTCAATATTCGCACGCGTTGATCATCGATACCGCGGAAGCGACCATCTCTTTGGTCACCGGCGGAACGTCGCCACGCTGCATCAGCGCGCGCGAACGCGCCCAGTTCGCGTGCATGTATTCGGGATGACGAACTTGACAGCGCCAAACATTGGATAGCGAGGTCGCCCCGAATACGCGTTGCTCCCGAGCGAGGATCCGTGCGACCAGTTCTCGCGCAGACTCTGGAATCTCGTCGTCTGGCAACATCGGTATCGTGGACATGGCGCTCCCCCTCGCATCGAGGACAAATACATATGTTCCTGTCGTACTAACCTTAGTACGACATCGATTTCACCATGTCAAATTCAAGGGGTCCGCGGTGCGACGAGCCGTTGCGAACAGGTGACTCGGATGTCCGTGTCGAACTGTTTATTCCCCCGCCGACGTCATCGAAGGAGAGTATCCGATGCGCATCGACTTTCAGCGGTTGCGCCGCGGCTTTGGGCGCGCGGGTGCCCACCAGGGCCGAACGGATTGCGAAGGGAGTCCCACCTCGCCGGTCAACTCATTGACCAGCATGTTTGCACAGGCAGCCGTGCCGCGCTATGGGTGGCAGGGGCGACGGGCTCAGCGCGCTATTTCGAGGGTCATCGTGGACGATGCGGCGTGCCGATCCGAGTGACCTGCCCCCACGAACGATAGCACTTCTTGAATCGGCCCCGGCACTGCTTGTAGACGAGGGGGGCGGGCCGCGCTAGCCCATGGCCACCGGCAACGGCTTGCGCCTCATGCCGGAAATCGCGTTGCCGGCGAGGGCGGCGAGAAGAATGGCACCGCCGCCCAGGGTGTACAGGCTGGCCGTCTCGGACAGAAACAACCACACCCAGAGCGGGCTCAACACCACCTCGCCCGTCGAAAGCAAGGCCAATTCCCCCGCCGGGATGGCCTTGGAGCCCGCCGTGTACAGGACCAGCCCGGCGCCGACCTGAAACACGCCCATGCCCAGCGCGATGGCGACGTCGCGGGCCGGCAGGAGAAACGGCTGATCGGTGGCGACACAGACGGCGCCGGCGACAATGATCGAAAAAACACCGGCCAGGAAGACCGCCGGCATCATGTCTTCCGTCTTCTTCCAGCGCAGCGCGATGGTGAAGACGGCGAAGCCAAGCGCCGATGCCAGCGCTGCGGCGTTGCCGACCCAACGGCCGAGCGCGAAACCGCCCGTCACCATGACCGCGATGCCACCGATGGCCACCGTCATGGCGATCCACGTCGCCCCGCGCACCGGTTCCCGCAGTATGGCGATTCCGAGGGCGGCCGTCATGAAGGGCGCGGCGGCGAACAGGAACACCGCGTTGGCGACCGTCGTCGTCTGAATGGAGAAGATGGCGCCGAAGAACGCGACGGACAGCGCGCCGCCGCCGACGATCCCCGAAACGCCGGCGGCCCGTACGGCCCTGAAGGGGCTACCCTGGCCGCGAAGCGTGATGACCAACAGCAGGAATGGGGCAAGGGCCAGGGAGCGGTAAAAGAGGATCTGCCAGACCGAGGCGGTTTCGATAAGGCGAATGCCCAGACCCGCCGACGACCAACAGACGCCCGCCAACAAGACCAGGACGACCCCGCGCCGGTAAGCCGCCGTGCTGTCGCGGGTGTTCGGCAAAATGCTCATTCCATGACGAAGTTATAAGGGGAAAAACGGGAACCGAAGTCGGACCTGGAAGGCGCCCAGGCGTCCCTCGCGCGGGAACGATCTCCCACCATGTTCTAGGTGCGTTGGCAAGCCCGCGTCAATGTGGTTGACGGCGTCTCGGCGCGGCGGTGACGAATACCGGCGCTCGGCAACGAGATACCTAATTCTATGCCGAGTTGCAGGTCGGACTTGGCAAAACCCTTCCCACTGGCAATAAACCTACTTATCGTATGGTTATTATAAGCAGGAAAACCTTGAACCAGGGAGCGGGCACGTGTGTGCAACCAAGGAAAGCGCGGTCGCCAAGTACATTCTTGCCGCCATTTGTTTATCGCTTTTAATCCTTGGGCTCGGCCCACGGGACGCCCGCGCCGAAATTACCTTCCCAACCCAGATTCCCAAGACCTCGGATGCCTTGTCCGCCATCGTCAAGGCCGTTCCCGGACTTGACGCGGCGGGGATCAAGAACTTCAAGGCGAGCGGGAACTCGGCCAGCGCGGATTTGAGCATCAAGGGCGAGAAAGTCACCGTCGTCGTGTTCAAGCGCTCGGGCATCTCCAAGGTGCTGCTGGCCATCGTGCCCGCCGATTTCAAGCTGACCAGCTTCCTGCCGATCCCGCGCGGCACGCCCATGGACGGGGTCCGCTTCAAGGACATGGCGCTCGTCGTCGTGCCCAAAGGCGCGGCGCGCAAGAACGTCTCCACGTCGGGCCTGCCGCAAGCCGTTTCCAGGGCGCTCGCCCACTTGGGGCAGCGCGTCGACTTCAAGGCCGGTCTCAACCTGTTCGGCGAGGCCGATTTCACGTCCTCGGGAGCCATCAGGAAGGTGCTGTCCGCGGTCGGGCACACTCAGTTCCGCGTGCCGCTGGGCGGCGCCTTTTCCGCCGATGTCTTCAAGCACGACCTGAAAACCGCCAGCCGCCAGCTCAAGGAAGAGCTCCTCGTCGGCCTCCACTTCAACCTGCCGCTGCCGCGGCTGACCATCCCGGGGATGCCCAACATCGTTTCGGTGAACAACGCGCATCTGGTGGTCGTCGGCAGGGAAATCAAAGGCAAGAGCAAGATCTTCGCCGGCGTCACCGGCGCCGTCGACGTCAAGGTGAACGGCACGAACAAGGCCTTCAGTTTCGGCATCCTGGCCGGCGATCCCGGCAAACAGTGGAAGGCCACCATCACCGGCGAATCCAAGGACAAGATCACCCTGCCGTTCTTCAAACCCCTCGACCTCACCAACATGAGTTGGGTGGCGACGCGCAAGGACGGCAAGTGGGACGTCGCCGTCAACGCCAAGGCCAAGCTCAACAACAAGGACGTCGCCGTCGCCGTCACGCACGACCCGAAGGACGGCGACAGCGCCGTGGTCAAGGGCAAGATCAAGCTCGCCGATCTGCTGCCGGGCGGGGCGGTGATTCCCGGCGTCACCGACGTCGAGTTCGACGAAATCGACATCAACCGGGATTTCGTCGTGGTCACCGGCAAGATCAAGGGGCTGGATACGGTCGTCGCCGTCTTCAAGCGCCACGCCAAGACCTATATCGCCGTCAACAACCCGCGCCCGATCAAGATTTCAAACCTCATTTCCGCCGCCAAGGGCACGCCGCTCGACGATGCCTCGTTCCACCACATGAGCTATATCTGGGCGCCCAGTGGCGGCGCCGAGACCAGGTTGGCGCCGTCGGTGTTTCCGCCGGACATCGCCTACAACGTCAAGCAGACGGTGGACAAGGTCGATCTCAAGGAAGGCCTCAACGTCATCGGGCGCATGGAGATCGAGAAGAGCTCAAAGCTCGGTGACCTGCTGACCAAGGTCGGCGCTTACAAGGACCACCTGCCGCTGGTTGGCAAGCTGAGCCCGAAAATCTTCCATCCGGGAAGCGGGGCCGAGATCAAGAACGAGATTCTCGACGCGCTCGACTTCAAGATTCCGCTGCCCAAATTGGGCCTGCCGGGCATCTCGAAAATTGCCAATATCCGCCATTCGATTCTCAACATCAAAGGCGTGAACAACGGCGGCAAACGCGGCGTCGATGTCAAACTCGCCGGTGAGTTGGATGTCCATTTCGGCGGCGAGCAGATCGACTTCGATTACACGATGGAGGTCAAACCAAGAGCCGGGAAATCCGCGCTCATAACAATCGCGGGCGTTGAGGTGCCGGGTAAAACAATCAAGGTCCCGATGCTGTCTGGGTTCACGCTCAGCGACGTTTCCTTCGGCATGGACAATTCCTTCGGCCATTGGCGGTGGTGGACCTACGCCAATTCCAAGATACGCACGACAAAGGCCCGGGTGCTTTACAACAACAATAATGGTTCACGGAATTTCGTGATTCTCAGCAAGGTAACGCTGGCCGACGTCATCGACACCCCGGGCCTGCCCGGGCTGGACGATGTTGAAATGGACTCGGTTGAGATAAACAGCGCCAGAATTGTTACGAAGGGGAAAGTCAAAAACGTCACCGTCAGCTTGAACATTTTCAAACAACCCGGCGCATCGGGCCACTTCATCGCCATGAACCTGGGCGTCAAAGGCAAGCCGGTTTCGATGTTTATCCCCGGGACCGGCAGCACGCCGCTCAAGGACGTCAAGTTTGAAAGCCTTTCGTTCGTTTACAGTCCGGCCAAAACGACCACCAAGATCATAGAGGGCAGGCTGTATCGGCCAGCGTGGCTTGATGTCAGCGCCTTCACAAAAGACCTGACGGTCAAGCCGGGCCTGAACATGTTCGGGCATTTGGATATCGACCCATCCGGCGAGATGGGAAAGCTATTGAGGAAGGTCGGCGTCAAGGAAATCAGGCTCCCCTTGGGCGGCGGGTTCAGCCCCAAGGCATTCTCGAAAAATCTCAGCGGAGCAGCGATCAAGAACGCGCTCCTCGACGCCTTGGACCTGGATATCAAAATACCGAAGCTACAGGTTCCCGAAGTCGATAAATTTCTGACCTTCAACAACGGCCGCCTAAAGATCAAAGGCAAAACGCCAGCCGGCAAGCGTGGCATCGACGTGGCGATTTCCGGCGACGCCGATGTTCATGTGAAAGGCGATAGGGTCGCCTTCTTTGTCGATGTTGAATACGACAAGGCGGGCGGCGCCTCCGAACTCAGTTTCAAGGGCCACACGGACAAGAAGTGGACCCATCCGCTGGGCATCGATTTCCTCGATCTCGACAGCCTGTCGCTCAGCATCGACAAAAAGAAGCAGGCCTCGGGCGGCAGCAGCTTCGACATCAAGATGGCCGCCAAGACCGATATCGGCTCCCATTCGCGCCTCGACGTCACCGTCGACGTGGATGAGAAGAACGGCCATGTCACCGACGCCTTCTTCGAGTTGGACGGGCCGTTGAAACTTTCAGAGATCCCGGGGATCAAGGACATCCCCAGCGCCAGCCACTTCGAAATCGACACCATCAAGGCGTCCGAGCACGGCGTCGAGGCCAAGACCGACTTCGGCGGCAAGAAAGACCTGGACGTCTATCTCTTCACCGGGTCGGGCTGGAACCTGATCGTCCGCCAGGACAACTTCACCATGACCGAGTTCGTGCCGCCGCTCAAGAATACGCCGTTGAAGCACGTGGTGCTGTCCGAAGCCGCCATCGTGCTGTCCAAGGATGGGCTGCAGGGCGCGCTATCCGGCTTCTCAACCATCGCCCAGGACGCCTTGAAGGACATCTATGGCGCGGGCGCGTCCAACATCGATGTCGATTCGGGTCTCAGCCTGATCGCCGCCTTCGAACACAAGAAATCGAAAGGCGGCATGGCGGATGCCTTCTCGCGTTTGGGGCTAAAACAAGAGCGGTTGATCCTGACCGGCGGCATCGGCGGCCTGTTCGGTGGGCCGACCAAGCTCGACGTCCAGGTGGCGCTGAGCGCTCATACGGGGGCCAAGAACCAGCCCAAGTGGATGAAGTCCAAGCCCGGCGTCGAGGCCGTATTCTCGATGATCGCCACCGAAACGGCGGGCCAGTTCGATATCGAGTTCGGCATCGGCGTCGACATCACAGCCAAGGTCCACGGCACCGAACTGGTGTTCGACGCCAAGGTTGCACTGGAGTTCGAGGATGAGAAGATCGACGTCAAAATCGTCGCCGACCTGAAGGACAAGAAAGGTTGGCGGCATCCCTTCGGCATCCCCGGCTTTACCCTCAATGAAGTCGGCCTCGATCTGGGTCTGGATGAGGACGGCGCGATCCATCTCGGCTTCGACGGCTCCATCACAGTCAGCGGCGACAAATACTCCATCGCGGCCGACGCCGACCTGCTGCCGGAAGCCTTGGGCGCGCCCCAGGATATCGCCTTCATCGGTTCCGCCGACAAGGTCGATATGTTCTTCGTCGAAGAGATCGCCATCGCCATGATCGG
Source organism: Rhodospirillales bacterium (assembly GCA_030744625.1). Classification (GTDB taxonomy): domain Bacteria; phylum Pseudomonadota; class Alphaproteobacteria; order Rhodospirillales; family JASLQF01; genus JASLQF01. Next base: position 125,257 of record JASLQF010000041.1, on the reverse strand, counting down.
CGGCCACTTCAAGCTGGATATCCCGGGCGGCATCCTACCCACATTCACCAACGTCAAATTCGCCTTCGTCACGCCGGGGGCGCAGGACCCGGACCTGCACATCACCGGCGAGGGTTTTGCGTTGTCCGGCGGCATGAGTTGGCTTGACCATGAATTGGGTAGCATGAGTGTGTCGGTAGGCCCGAAAAAGGGCATCTACGCCTCGGGCAAAATCGACGACATAAATCTTGGTCCCCTCCATCTGAAAAACAACGATTTCTCGATGGATATTGGGCTCAAGAGCGTGCCCAGCCTGAAACTCGACAGCGATATTGAATTCATCGGCATCAAGGAGAAATTCCACATTGCCTTTGACAAGACCGGCGTCAGCATGGACGCGAATGTGAGATTCGGTCCGGACTTCGGCATGACAAGCGACTTGAAGCTGTCGGGCATCGACCTCTCGGTCAAGAAGCCCGAATTCAAGCACGCCGATTTCTACATGAAAGGCGATTTCCAGCTCGACATCGGCAAGTTCATCGCCGGCCCGGCGCGCAAGTCGCTGGATGATGTGTTCAACGGGTTGGACGCGGCCTTCAAGGATGCCGAAAAAGCCATCAAGAAGGCGCAAAAGAAGGTCGACGGCCTGACCACCAAGATCAACGCCGAGCGCGCCAAGGTGCGGCGTAAAAAGGCCGCCGCCGAAGCCAGGGTGCAAAGCGCGGAAAACCGCGTCAACAGCCTGAACGGGACCCTCAATTACAAGTGGGGCCGCTACCATGGTTGTCACGGCTGGGGAAAATGGCCCTGCCGGGCGCGGTGGGGAATCTCGATCGGCTGGACCGAGGCAGAGGTTCGCGTCGCCGATGCGGCGCTCAATTTCGTGAAATCGCTGATCAGCCACTTTCCCGTCGATCTGGATCCCGCTGTCGCCGCGCTGATCGCCGCACGGGACACCGCCAAGGGCGCGCTTTACGTGGCCGAGAAAGCCATCGAGGGGGCGGACGATCTGGACAGCTTCATGAAGAAGGCGGTGGATAAACTGACCAAGGATCTTAAAAACTCCATCAACATCCACAAGGCCGGGTTCAGCGGCGATCTCAGGGGTATTATCGAACACGACACCCCGGTGGACCTGACCCTGGACGCCGAATTTTTCGGGGCTACGGTCAACGACACCTTCGCCTTCAAGATCAAGGATATCGCCTACGATGTGGAGCATTTGGGCCTGATGGGCCTTTATGCGCTCGAGCATCTGGTCGAGAGAGGCATCAATGACCTCCCCGGTCCGCTGAAACACAAACTTAAAGGCGCTATCAGCACCCTGATGGACGCCAAGGCGGCAAGCAGGAACCGTGAACTGGCGAAATACAAAAAAGAATTCAGCGGCTACAACAAGACGGCCAAGGCCATTCAGGACCGTATCGCCGCCCAAAACACGGCCTATCTGAAGGCGCAACTGGCTGAGAACAAAAGCCCGTTGGATTACGACAAGACCGAAACGTTCAGTAATGACATGATCGAAGTCGGCCACACCGGGCACTGCCTGACCAGCTGGGGCGGTCGGGTGAAGCAAAACATTTGTAACGGCGAAGGCAATCAGCGCTGGTCAACGCGACCGGTTTCCCGTGCGCCGCATACCAATCCAAAAGGCGGCTATGTGCAGATCATTCAGCCTGGCGGCAGTAATTGCATCACACTGGAGGGAAGTTGGACAACCAAGGAGAAAACCTTCGATGAGGGCAAGGGAGAATCCTTTACCTTCGTGGCGCCTGCCTTCGTCGGGAATGACTATCTCATCATGAGTAAGTGTGCGAATTCCAAGGAGTTTTATTGGAAAATTCTCAAGCATGGCGACGGCTGGATGCAAATGGCCAGCCCGATCAACAACCAATGCATTCATTTCGAGAATTCAAGCGCCGTGCCCGGAGCCGCCGCGGCCCAATGGAAACCCTGCACGGGTGCGTCCAACCAGATCTACCGCGTTGCCGACAGCACGACGCCCAAGTACTACCAGGCCAATATTGCGCTCAAGAACGATTCCCAATCGAATTGCTTCGCCGCCCCGAACGCCAAGGGCGAAATCCTCATGGTCTCCTGTAAACAGGCGGCCCGTTACGATTACTCAATTGATATCCGTGGCTACATCAAGTTCATCAACACCAAAACCGGTAATTGCCTGCAACCGGAAAGTTATGCCAATGGCGCAAAGTTAATTGAGCGGAAATGTTCGATGCTGGACTATCAGTGGTGGAACGCGGCCGAGACCCCTGGTGGCTGGCGCATTCAAAACGGCCAAACCGGTAAATGCACCCGCACAACGGGCTTGGGGAAAGTCGCCGAGATGGGGGATTGCAGCAACTTCTCTGAGAACATCATCGCGCCCATCACCGATCCCAATTCAGGAATCACATTAAATTGGAAACAGCCTGGTGCCCGCGTAGCGAAATTCAACGCTGCTTATCCGGGGACCGCCGTCGAGGGCATTTGCATGATGGGAGGGTTAATCGACAAGACTTGGTTGACGGGCGTCCTGATCTTCAACGGCCAATGTTGGGTGTCGTTAGCCGGTCAAGAAGTTCTTGGTGGCAAGGAATTTTCCAATAGAGGGCCACGTCAGCAATTTGTTACCGTCACCGATGGAATTGAATGGGTCGAGGGCGGCGGTGGTAAAATCACAGAGTATGCCATTCCGACGGGCTTCACCGACTTCCCCGGCAAGGGCACCAAAACCGCCTACACCTGCCGCCCAAAGTTTGCAGGAGAACATGACGGCGGCAGGCAAATCACTCGCATCGGCTGGACCGCTGATGGCAGGACCTGTCAATTCGCATACTATGGGGCCCCAGGGGCAACCACCTTCGAAGTCCTGGCCCGTCACCCGGACAAGGCTTACCGGCTTCACCTGGGCGACCTGAAGCCGGTGCCGAAAGCGGGGGCGCATCGCCCTGGCTGGCCCTCGGCCCTGTCCAAGAAAATGCTCGGCGACCTGCCTAAACATTTGGTGCCGGCACCGGTCGTGAAGCAGGTTAAGAAAGTGGTGAAAAAGGCTAAAAAGGCGGGTCGAAGTGTTAGAAGGTTCTTCCATCATCGCTTGTGATAACGGAAACGCGCTGGGGCGGCGGGTGCCGAGCGCCGTCACCACGATCGGATCCACTTTCCAAGCTGGTTCAGTCGGTGTAGGGAAGGCCTGATCCGGCTGGAGCCGCGGTGATATGGCCGAACCCGCCTTTGCCAATCCGACCGGTACTGGATACCATAAAAGAGGACGCATGATCGGGGTGTCGTCGACTGCCGCCGGTCGGGCCTTCCGGTGAAGACCGTCGAACGCGAAGGAAAACGGGAGCGAACCGGCAATGATCGTCAGTGACATCGTGCTTCGCCAAGCGGTGCAATGCCCGGACAAGGTGGCCCTCGTGTGGGACGGCCAGCCGATGACCTTTGCCGAATTGAAGTCCCGGGTGTTGCGCTTCGCCAACGCACTTAGCGCCCTGGGTATCGCCAAGGGGGACCGGGTGGCGCTGCTCTCCACCAATCGGCGTGAGCACGTCGAGGTGGTATTTGCCCTGTCCGTGGTGGGGGCGGTGTGGGTGCCCCTGAACTACCGGCTGACCGCCAGGGAGATCGAGGTTCAAGTCTCCAACGTCGAATGCAGCGCGTTCATATACGGCGACGATATGGCTGACAAGGCGGAGGAACTCCGTGACAGGGACACCTCGATTCGCCAGTGGATCGGAATCGGCGCCAAAGCGGCGATCGGTCACCGATACGAAGACCTGATGGCCAAATCCTCGGACTCGTTGCCGCAGATCCGTGTCGAACCCGACGACCTGATCACCATCATGCACACCGGTGGAACGACCGGCCTTCCCAAGGGGGTGATGACGACGCATCGTCAGTTGGTCCTGGGGGCCTTGTACTGGTCTTACGGTTCCGGAGCTCGTAGCGACGACAAGATGCTGCAGGTTCTGCCCATGATGGCGTCGGGCGGCAACATCATGCAGCTTGCCCAGCTCATGGTCGGATCGACCATTCATATTGCCCCGAGGTTCGACCCGGAACAGGTTCTCCGTTTGATCGAAAGCGAGAGGATCACCTACTTGCCCGTCGTTCCCTCGATGATCATTTTCCTGCTGGAGTCGCCCGAGTTGACGAAGCACGATCTCTCCAGCCTCAAAAGGATCGAGTACGGAAGTTCCCCGATTCCCGTGGATCGGCTGATGCGGGCCGGCGAAGTATTCGACGTCGATTTTCAGCAGACCTACGGTCAGACCGAGACCAGCGTGCTGACCAATTACCTTGACGGTGACGATCATCGCAAGGGCTTCAGCGGCGAGGCGCCGCATCTTCTCGAATCTTGCGGACGCTGCCTCCTGGGTTATTCCGGCCAGGTCGTCGACGATGACGGCAACCCCGTTCAACGGGGAGAGATCGGCGAATATATCCTGCGCGGCGAGAGCATGATGAGCGGCTACTGGAATCTCAGGGAAGTTTCCGAACGGACGCTACGGGGCGGGTGGCTGCACACGGGCGACGCGGCGAAGATGGACGAAGAGGGCTACGTCTACATTGTCGACAGGAAGGTGGACAAGATCATTTCGGGTGGCGAGAACGTCTATCCGGTCGAGGTGGAGAACATCCTATCGGCCCACCCCGGGGTTCTCGAGGCCGCCGTCATCGGCATCCCCGACGAGCGCTGGGTCGAAGCCGTCAAGGCGATCGTCGTTGCCCGGCCTGGCTTGGACCTGAAGGCGCAAGACATTATCGGGTTCTGCCGGGACAAGCTTGCCGGGTTCAAGATCCCCAAGTCCGTCGATTTCATGGATGCCTTGCCGAGAACCGCCTACGGAAAGGTTCGGAGATCGCTGCTTCGCGAGCCTTACTGGAAAAGCCGGGAGCGCAAGATCGGTTGAAATATCCGGGCTAGCTTTCACCGGTTATCCGGGAGACGACGTTTTCCCACGGCGAATCGAGCGTCCCGTCGTCGAGGCCCACCAGTTCATCCATGACCTCGGACATGCCCGGATAGACGTCGCGGCAAATCCCCTCCACCTTGCGGCTGATCGTCTCGAGCCCCAGGGGGGTACTCGGCGAGCCCTGGGCACACAGGCATTCCGCTTCGAATTTCCTGCCGTCGGAAAACACGAACCCGACTCGCGCCGGCCGATCGTTCGGTGGCGGCAACTGTGGTCGATAGGCGCGAATCGTCACCCGTTGCCGCAACTCGGCAACCTCTGGATCGACTAGGCTGTCGGATGAAAGCGTATCCAGGTCGACACGCCCCCTGATCGCCGCGACGGCGGCGATATGGGGGATCGAGAAGCGGGCACCAAGGGTCGTCGTGGGATGTCTTTCGTCGAGCAGCTGGCCCTTCTCGTGGATTTCGACGATGACCTCCTGGCAGTTTTTCAGCTCGACGTCCCGGGGAAGGTCGGCGATCAGACCGGTTATCGCCTCGACCGTCGAATGAGAGTATTGGCAACAGGGGTAGATTTTTTGGAAATTGTGCTCGATCAGCCAGTCTTCTCCCAGGTCGTCGACCAGGCGTTCCGGCCGGCATTCGCAGCCGAGCACCTCGTGGAACACGTTGCGTGGACTTTCCGGCAGGCCGGAAATGCCGCAAAGGGCCCAGTCCGCCGCCTTCAGTCCGGCCCAGGAGCCGGCCGCCGTCCACATGTTGCGGGCGAAGCTGCCGCGCACGGCGTGATCGAAAGGTCCCGGGCTGACCAGGGTGGCGCTAGGGTCAACGTATCGAGGAAGCGGCCCCCGTCGTAGCGTAGCGCCACCGCCACCGCGGCCGCGGCGCCAACGGCGCTCAGCGAGGCGTGAGGATGCAATACCAGGGTCGGCTGGGAGAACGCCAACGCCAAGCGCGTGACCACTTCGTAGGCGACGACGAGACACCTCAGGGTCTCTCTGCACGACAGCCCTTCGGCCTCGGCTTCCGCCAACAACGCGGGGAGGGCATATATCCCGGCGTGACAGCTCACTCGAAGCGATCCCTCGTCGAGTTCGCTCCACGGACCGGCGGCGCCGTTGGCCACCGCCGCGTTGTAGCGGTCGGTGCGGGGGCGGCCGCCCCTGAATACCGTGGCCACCGGTTTGCCGCCGTCGCCAAGCATCTGGTCGCACATCTTGACAAGGATCGGATCCTTGCGAGCCGCGACGATCGCCGCCAGATCGTCGCACAGAACGATTGCCGCCTGGCGATAGACCGCCGGCGGAATGACCATCGCCCGATGGTCGGCGGCCCATTCGGCCAATGCCGTCATCTGCGGCGCGGTGGCGGGGAGCGTTGGCTGGCCAGACATTCCGTTTCGAGCCTCCTTGCGTACGGCTAGAGGATTATCCGTTCGGGCGGCGCCGTCTCGATGCGCCTCAGGCGTTCCAGCAGCGCCCGCGCCTGTTCATCGGGGAGCCCTCCGGCGGCCACGCAACGACGGAACTTGTCGTGGAGAAGTTCGTCGCTGATCGGATTGCCGGGCATTCCCGACGCCTCCCCCAAATAATCCGCAACCTCGGTCCCGTCGGCGCCGACAAGGGTTACCCGCGCCCCCTCCGGCGCCTCTTTACGATCGAGGGCATCGACCCGGCGCAACTCGACCTTGGCCATGGCCTCGCGGATGCGCCGGTCCGACAGGGCCTCGTCTCTCAGATCCTCGATGCGAAGCTCGCCGCGGACGAGCATGGTGCCCACCGCGAAGGGCAGCGAGAACTGGGCTTCCTGCGCCGTCTCGGGCCGGTCGTGGACGAGACTGATGGCGACCACCGGCGGAACCTCGCAAATGACCCTGCGCACGTCTTCGCCTCGAATGTTGTTATCCTCGAGCAGGCGCTGCGTCAATTCCACCGCCGCATGGGCCGCCGAGCAGACCGGGTAGCGCTTGAAGAATATCCCGGGATCGACCAGGCGCCACACCCGGCCGAGACCGTCGATGCCCGCGGACTCGCTCCGATCGTCGTTGAGCAACTGGAGAAAACCGTTGCGACCCTCGAGGACGTCGGAAGGACCGACCAGTCCCATGCCCGCCAAAAGCGCGGCCTCGACGCCGATGGCCGCCGCTCGTCCGGCGAGATAGGGTTTGGCATCGCTCCCGAAGGCGGCCTTCTGTCCGCATGCCTGCGCCCCGGCCAGCGCCAGGGCCGAGGTGGTATCCGCCGCCGACAGGCCCAACCCCTTGGCCGCCGCGGCCGCGGCGCCGAAAGCCCCGCACGTCGCCGTGCTCCACCATCCCTTGAAATAGTGCTCCGTGGTGCACAGCAGGGCGATGGCGTAGGTGACCTCTGAGCCGACGACGAAGGCTTCGAGGAGCCGGCGGCCGTCCCCGCCGGCCTCTTCCGTCGCCGCCAGGGCGGCCGGCAGGGCGACGGTGGATCCGTGCATGATCCCGGTATAGCTGGTGTCGTCGAAGTCGAGGGTGTGACCGGCCGTCCCGTTGACCAGGGCGGCGCCGACCGGCGACAAACGTTCGCCGTGACCGAGGACCGTTGCCGTGCCGCCCGCATGGACCCGCCTGGCGTAATCGAGAACGCGCCGCGGCAACGGATGAGGAACCGCCGCCATGGTCACCCCGAGCAGGTCGATGATGCAGCGCTTCGCCACGTCGACGACCTCGCCGGGCACCGCGTCGAGGTCCAGCGCGCTGGACCAGGAGGAGATTCGCTCGGCCAAGGTCGGCGACATTACCCAGGTTCCTCGATTTGACAGCCGAACGCTTCCGCCGCCTCGGTCAACCACTGCCAGAAGCTGACGGCGAAATCCCGTGGAACGTAAACGTCGAAAACGGCTTCGTCCTGGCCATCGAGGTGGTGAACGAGGACCGCCATGTGATGGATAACGCTTTGCGCGAACGAACCCGCCGGAAAGGCCGCCTCGTCGAGGTCGATGGGTAGTCCGCGGTTGAGGAGCACCCGGCTCTGGGGACCGGCGACGCGCAAGACGGTACGGCTGTGTCCGATGTCTGTGACCACGGCCTCGTCGCCGGGCGATGCCGGATCCAGGCCCGGCCAGGGCCCGGCCAGCCACAGGCGCTCGGGCCCGACTCGAAAAATGGTGCTCTCACCGTGGGACACCGCTTTCAAGCCGTCATCGGGCATCGGAAAGTCCAACATCGTCTCCAGCCTCCGGCACTGCGAAGGGAAGCTTTGCGGCCAGCCCGAGACCTGAACCAGGTCGCGGGCGAGGCGCTCGTGGACGCTCAGCGAAGGCGGACCGTCTCCGGCGCCGATGCGGCCGACCCGGTATATGGCGGCGAGTGCCGAGCGCCGTTCAAGCATGCAGCCGTTCTCCCTCGGGATCGACGAAGTGCGGGGATCGGACGCGGACCGCGACGACCTCTCCGCGCAAGGGGAATACCGCGTCGATCACCTCTCCCTCTCTCGACATGCCGCCGGCGAGGAGGCCGATACCGATGTTTCCGCCGAGCGCCGGCGAGTAGGTCACCGAGGTGACGACCCCGATGCCGTGGCCCTGGTGCCGGCCGGGCTGGCAAAGGATGGCGCCGGCCCTTAGCTTGGTGCCGCGGTCGGTGGTTTCGAGACCGACCAAGCGCGGGCGGTCGGCTTCGGTCAGTCCCTCGCGTTCCATCAACGCGCCGCCGAGGTAAGGCTTCTTCTTGCTGGCCATCCGTTCCAGGCCGAGGTCGGAAAGCGTCGTCCGGCCGTCGATCTCCGGACCGGCCACGTGCCCCTTCTCGATTCGCAAGGCGCCCAACGCTTCCGTCCCGTAGACCACCAGGCCGAATTCCCGGCCGTGGTCGTGGACCGCCCGCCACAACTCCTCTCCGTAGTCCGCCGGCGTATAGACCTCGTAGGCCAGTTCGCCGGAAAAGCTGATCCGCAACAGGCGCACCGGAATGTCGCCGGCGTGACCGTGGCGCACGCCCATGAACGGGAACGCGTCGTTGTCGAAATCGAGGTCGACGACCAGGCGTGCCAGGAGATCGCGGCTTCGCGGTCCGGCCACGGCGATACCCGCCCACTGGCCGGTCACCGAGGTCACCTGGACCTTCAACTCGGGCCACGCCGCCTGCAACAGGAACTCGAATTGCGTCATGACCACGCCGGCATTGGCGGTGGTGGTGGTCATGAAGTAATGGTCCTCGGAAATGCGCGACGTGGTTCCGTCGTCGAGAACGATACCGTCGGCGCGTAGCATGACACCGTATCTGGCTTTTCCGACGGGCAGGGATCGCCAGTTGTTGACGTAGACCCGGTCCAGGAAGTCGGCGGCGTCCGGTCCCTGGACGTCGATCTTGCCGAGGCTCGAAACATCGACCATGCCGACGCCGTCGCGGACCTCGCCGGCCTCGCGGACATAGGCGGCGTCCAGCGACTCCCCGGCCTTGGGGTAATACCATGGCCGTTGCCACAGCCCGGCGTCGGTGAACACGGCGCCGTTTCCCTGATGCCAGTCGTGTATCGGCGAGCGGCGGACGGGCATGAAGTGTTGGCCCGTCCCGGCGCCGCCGAGGGCGCCGATCGAGACCGGCGTGTAGGGCGGCCTATAGGTCGTCGTGCCGACGGTCCCGCGCGGCTCATCGCGCAGTCCGGCGAGGATGGCCAGGGCGTTGAGATTGGACGTCTTGCCCTGGTCGGTGCCCATCCCCTGCGAGGTGTAACGCTTCAGGTGCTCGACCGCCTCGTAGCCCTCGAGGTGGGCCAGGGAGATATCGTCGGTCGTGACGTCGTTCTGAATATCGACGAACTTCTTCCTCGGCCTGGCGCCCAGGGGGTCGGCGATCGCCCACACCGGGGCGATGGTGGCCAAACTCCTTTCCGGCGCCAGGCCGGCGAGGGGGGCTTCCTCGGCCGCCGCCCCGCCGACGACACGGAATCCCTCGGGGACGACCTCCGGGACCAGCATGGCGAGGGTTTCGTCGAACACCGGTTTCGAGCCGCGCTGGGCCAGCAGATGCAGGGTCGGCGTCCACCCCCCCGATACCGCCACCAGGTCGCAGGGCAGTCGCGACTTGACCGCGCCGGCGCTCGGCGAGGCGGCGTCGAACTCGATGACATCGACGCTGTCGACGGCCCTCCGGCCGTTCGCGCCGCCGACGGCATGGCCGAGGAGCAGGGAGACACCGGCGTCCCGGGCCTGTCGTTCGAGTTGGCCGGGAATTTGGCGCCTGACGTCGACCATCGAGACATCGGCGCCCGCCGCCGCCAGCTCAATGGCCGCGTCATAGGCGCTGTCGTTGTTGGTGAAGGCGACCACCGTGCGCCCCGCCAGCGCCGCGTAGCGATTGAGGTAGCAGCGGGCGGCGGAGGCCAGCATGACGCCCGGCAGATCGTTGTTGCCGAAAACGATGGGCCGCTCGATCATGCCGCTGGCCAGCACCGCCCGGCGCGCCCGCAACACCCAATAGCGTTGGCGGGGCTGGTAGGGCGGGGGCTCGGCAAGGTGGTCGTTGACCCTCTCCGCCAGGCCGAAAACCAGGTTGTCGTAGGCGCCGAAAGCAGTCGTCCGCGTCATCACCCGGACGTTGGGAAGGGCCGCCAGCTCGTCGATGGCGGCGGCGAGCCAGGCGTCGCTTTCTCCTCCGCGCGGCCTTGCCAGCAGCGATCCCCCCAGCACCGGTTCGTTCTCGACCACAACCACCCGGGCGCCGTCGCGCCCGGCGGCGAGGGCGGCGGCCAGCCCCGACGGCCCGCCGCCGACGACCAGCACGTCGCAGAAGGCGTGCGCCTTCTCGTAGCGGTCGGGGTCCGGTTGGCCCGGCGGCTTGCCCATCCCGCCGGTGCGGCGGATCAACCGCTCGTAGAACATCCAGGCCTTGCGGGTCGGCCCGAGGAAGGTCTTGTAGTAGAAGCCGGCCGCGAAAACCGGCGGCAAGCGGTCGATGGCGCCGAGCATGTCGAGCCCCAGGGAAGGCCACCTGTTCTGGCTTTCCGCCACCAGGCCATCGAACAACTCGACGGTCGTCGCCGCGACGTTGGGCTCGTGGCGGCCGCCCTTTCGCAAGGTGACCAGTGCGTTGGGCTCCTCCACCCCTGCCGCGTAAACGCCCCGCGGCCGGTGATACTTGAAGCTGCGGCCGACCAGGTGGACGCCGTTGGCGAGCAGGGCCGAGGCCAGGGTATCGCCGGACCAGCCGGCATAGGCGCGGCCGTCGAAAGTAAAGGATAGGGCTCGCGAGCGGTCGATGCGCCCGCCTTGCCCAAGGCGATCGGGCTGGTCCGTCATGTGCGGTCGCCCTGGCGGGCCGGAGCCACCGAGTGGACCTGGTGGGTAACGGTGTCGCGTACCACCCGCAGCCACTGCCGGCATCCGTACTGGTGATGCCAGTACTCGCCGTGCACGCCCCGGGGGTTTTCGCGAACGAACACGAACTTGGTCCAGCGCCCGACGTCCGAATCTGCGAGCTCGGGGAATCCCTCGCTGGCGTCGCCGCCATACGCGAACTCCACCTGATCGCGTTCGCCACAGTATGGGCAGGCAATTCTCAGCATGCCGGTCCTCTCAATGGGCGCCTGGGATCGGCCCCATGCCCTTTTCGTCGAGCTGATGGCCACGATGGAAGCGCTCCATGGTGAAGCGCGCGCTCAGGTCGTGCGCCCGGTCGTTGGCGATGGTATGGGCGAAGCACCAGCCCGAGGCCGGCGTCGCCTTGAAACCGCCATAGCACCATCCGCCGTTGATGTAGAGGCCGTCGACCGGGGCCTTGCAGATGATGGGGCTGCCGTCCATGGTCATATCCATGACGCCGCTCCATTGGCGGAGGATTCTGAGGCGGGATACGAGGGGCAGCAGCGATTTGACCGCCGCCATCGTTTCCTCGACGATCGGCAAGTCCCCACGCTGCTCGTAGGAGTTGTAGCCGTCGAGGTCACCACCCATGACCAGCCCTCCGTGGTCGGATTGGGAGACGTAGAGATGGGCGGCGCCGAAGGCGACGACGACGTCGAGGACCGGCTTGACCGGCTCGGTCACGAAGGCCTGCAGAAGATGGGTCTCGATGGGAAGCCGGAGCCCGGCCATGGCGGCCAGTTCACTGGTGTGTCCGGCGACGGCCAGTCCGACCTTCCCAGCCCGGATCGGGCCCCGGGTGGTGTCGACGCCGACGACGCGGCCTTGATCACGGATCAACCCGGTGACCTCGCATTGCTGGATGATGTCGACACCGTGGCGATCCGCCGCCCGCGCGTAGCCCCAGGCGACGGCGTCATGGCGCGCCGTGCCGGCGCGTTGCTGCCACAGCGCCCCGTGGATGGGAAAGCGGGCCCGATCCGAGAAGTCGAGGATGGGGGCCATGCGCCGCACCTCGTGCCGGGAAAGCAATTCCGCGTCGATGCCGTTCAGCCGCATGATGTTTCCCCGGCGCGCCGCCGCGTCCATCTGCGCCTTGGAATGGCACAGGTTGAGCTGGCCGCGCTGGGAGAACATGACGTTGAAGTTGAGGTCGCGGCTCAAACCCTCCCACAGCTTCATCGACCACTCGTAGAAGCGGGTGTTGCCGTCGATCATGTAGTTCGATCGAACGATGGTCGTGTTGCGGCCGGTATTGCCGCCCCCGACGTACCCCTTCTCGAGGACCGCGACCTTGGAGACACCGTGCTCCCTGGCCAGGTAGTAGGCGCTGGCCAGGCCGTGTCCGCCGCCACCGACGATGACCACGTCGTATTCCGCGCGCGGTTGTGCATCCCGCCAGGCGCGGGGCCAGCCTCGGTTGCCGGCGAGGGCGTTCCGGATCAAGCTGAGCGCCGAGTAACGGGTCATCGGTAAGCCTCGATCAAGGCACCTTCGCGGCGCGACGGGCGGCGTCCGGTCAGGCCTCGGTCGGCATCAGTTCGTCGTAGCTGGGGCGGCTGTAGTAGCGGACGTAGAAGTCGTTGCGGATGTCGCGGAGCGTCGGCACGGCGATGCGTGCCTTGTCGACCTCGGCCAGGTCGAGAACCGCCGAGATCACGGCGTCCTCTTCCTTGTCGCCGTGGGCGATGACCTCGCCCTGGGGGCTGACGATCATCGAGCCGCCGAAATAGTCCTTCTCCCATTCCTTGCCGACGCGGTTCGAATAGACCGTGTACATGCCGGTATCGACGGACCGCGCCCGGTTGATCAACTCCCAGTGGACGCCGCCGGCGTATCCCGGTGCCGCCGTCGGACAGAACATGACCTCGGCGCCCATCATGGCGAGGATACGCGAGGTCTCGGGATAGCGCCGATCATGGCAGATGATGGTTCCCACCTTGGCGGCCGGCGGGAAGGCGGTCTCCCACACCTCGAACTTCTGGCCGCTGCGGAAATAAAGTTTTTCCAGTACCACGACCCCGGCGACGTGGGTCTTGCGGTAGTTGCCGACCACCGTGCCGTCGGGCCCGACCGTGGCGGCCGAGTTGTAGTAGATGCCGGGGGCCTTGCACTCGAACATGGGAAAGATGACGTAGTTGCCGTATTTCTTGGTCAGCTTGCCGACCGCGTCGGTGGACGGTCCGGGGATCGGCTCCGCCTCCGCGAACAGGGCCGTGTCCTTGACGTAGAAGCTTTCATAGTCCGAGGTGCAAAGCTCGGGCGGCAGGATGATCTGGCAGCCTTCCTCCGATGCCTTCTCGATGAGGGAAAGGATCTTTTCCAGTTTTTCTTCCTTCTTGGAACCCGGTAGGTTCTTCATCTGCAAGGCCGCGACCTTGATTTCCCGCTTTTCCATTTTTTTGCTCCTTATTCTGAATGGGATATCAGTTTCCTGGGCAGGAACTTCCCTTGGCCCGGTGTCGCCTTGAACTCACCGTCCTCGAGGAGCACCTTGCCCCGTTGCATGACCAGGACCGGAGCGCCCAGGCATTCCCGCCCCTCGTACATGGTGTAGTCGATCTTGACGTGCTGGTTGGCGGCCTCGACTTTGTGCCTGACCGACGGATCGAAGATCACCAGATCGGCGTCCGAGCCTTTCTCGAGGACGCCTTTTTGCGGATAGAGGCCGAAAATCCGGGCCGGGTTCTCGGTTGTCACCTGGACCAGGCGCGGCAGGGTAACGCGACCGTGGTTGATCCCCTCGTCGTAGGTGACCGTGAACATGGTCTCCTGGCCCGGGAAACCGAAGGGCGCCTGGAAGACCTTCTCGAACAGGGGCTCCTTCTTTTCCATCATGGGGCCGCCGGAATCCGAGGCCACCACATCGATCGTCCCCTCGTCCACGCCCTGCCACAGGGCCTCGATGTCATCCTGCTGCCTGAGCGGAGGTCCCACCTTGGCGAGGGAGCCGCGGCGCGTCATCTCGGCGTCGGTCAGGGTCAGGAAATGGGTGCAGGTCTCGGCAAAGAGGGGTGACGGCGCGCCCCACTGCCTGAACAGCCGCACCACCTCCAACGACTCCTTGCAGGTCAGGTGGGGCAGATACATGGGGCAGCCGACGGCCGAAGCCAGGGTGAGGGCGCGGAACACGGCCTCGGCCTCGGCGATGTTGGGGTGGGAGGGGAGGTAGTATTCCGGCGTCTCCTTGCCCTCGGCGATGAACTTGTCTTCCAGGTAATCGACCAAGGGTCCGTTCTCGGCATGGACCGCGAACAGGGCACCGTGCTCGGTGACCAGTTCCATCACCTGCAGCAGTTCCTCGTCGCTCAGCAGCATGCCGCGCCGGGCATAGGTCATGAAGCCTTTGAACGAGGTGACCCCGGCGTCGATGAGCTTGGGCATGGTCTCGGCGATGGTCTCGATGTTCTCGCCGACCAGGCTGCAATGGTAGCCGAAATCGATGACCGAACTGGTTTCCCCCTCTTCGATGAAAGTGTCGATGGCCCCCACCAGACCGCCTTCCATGCCCCACGCCTTGACTGCTCCCACATAGGGGACGAGGGTGGTGATACCGCCCCACACGGCGGCCTGCGAAAGGGTGTCGATGCGGTCGGCATAGACCGGATGAAGGTGCGCATCGATGATGCCGGGAAGGACCAAGCGGCCGTCGGCATCGATGGTCTTTTTGGCTTGGCGGCCGCTGCCCGCCGGTTCCACGCCATCGACCAGGCCGTCGCTGATGTAGACGTCGGCCTGTTTCATTTCCCGGCTGTTGACGACAACCCCGCCGGTTACCGCGATATCGGCAACGGTGTTGCTCATTTTCTCCTCCGTCCCCAATGGGGTGCGTCGTTCCTCGGATGGGCTCTAAGCCCCTTTTTCGGCCACCGACAGCACGGCCCGGACGATACTGGCGTAGCCCGTGCACCGGCACAGGCATCCGCGCAGGTATTCCCGAACTTCTTCCTCCGTCGGCTGCGGAATCTCGTCGAGCAGCGAGCGGCTGGTCATGATCATTCCCGGGGTGCAGAAACCGCACTGCACGGCGGCGTGATCGAGAAATGCCTCCTGAACCGGATCGAGCCTGCCGCCCTCGGCCAGGCCCTCGATGGTCACCACCTGGCACCCGTCGGCGGCCACCGCCAGCGTCAGGCAGGACAGAACGGGTTTGCCGTCCACTTGAACCGTGCACGTCCCGCACTCGCCGATGCCGCAGCCGTACTTGGTGCCCGTCAGCAGTTCGTGGTCGCGGATCACGTTGAGGAGCAGGTCGTTGGGCCGGACCACGACTTCCCGTGGTTCGCCATTGAGCGTGAAGGCGATGGTTCGCGTTTTCATTGGGGTTCCCCTCCGCCGGCCCGCCGCCAGGCGGTTGTCAAGGCATCGCGCACGATGACGCCGGATGCGTGATTGCGGTATTCCGCCGTGGCGCGGACATCGGTGATCGAGGCGATTTCCTCCTCCACCAGTTGCGTCGCCTCGGCGAGGGCCGCCGAATCGAAGACGCGGCCGGCCAGCGACGCCTCGGCACGGCGCGCCCGCATGGGGACCGGGGCGACGGCGCCCAGGGCGATCGCCACCTGGGCCACCTGCCGCCCATCCCGCGTCAGGGCGACCGCCGCGTTGACCTTGGCGATATCGGCCTCGACGCGGGCGACCTTGAGGAAGGCGCTGGCCGTTCCCGGGGCCGGCTCGGCCAGGTGCACGGCGCGCAGGAGCTCGCCCTCGCCGAGCGCCGTCTCGCCGGGGCCGGTGAAGAAGGCCTCCAGGGGAAGCCGGCGCTCGCCCTGGCGCGAAACCAGGATCGCGCTGGCGTCGAAGACCAGGAGCGGCGGCGCCGTATCGGCGGCCGGCGAGGCGTTGCAAAGATTGCCGCCGAGCGTTCCCATGACGGAAATGGCGGTGGTGCTGAAGGATCGGCAGGCCTCGACCAGGGCGGCATGGCCGCGGCGCACCGGCTCGCAGGCGGCAAGGTCGCGAATGGCCGTGGTGGCGCCGATGACGAGGCCATCGTCATCGGCGATGCCGCCCAGTTCCTCGACCCGGTCCAGGCTGATCAGGCAGGCCGGGGCCGCCCGCTCCAGCTTCATCTGCACGAGAATGTCCGTGCCCCCGGCGATCAGGCGCGCCGTGGCGCCGTGTTCCTCGAGGAGCGAGAACACCTGGTCCAGGGTCTCCGGCCGTTCGTATTCGAACTCGGGCACCAGGATATGGGTATTGGTGGGTTGGTACATTGACCGGCGCCTCACTTGACTATGGTTGTTTTGGAGGTCATGCCGCGTCCTCCCGGGCAAGGGCGGCAAGAACCTTCTCGGGCGTCACCGGCAACTGGTAGAAGCGGACGCCGAGCGCGTTGTAGAGGGCGTTGGCATAGGCCCCGGCGCAGGGATTGGAGGACGCCTCGCCCAGGCCCTTGGCCCCGAAGGGCCCGCTGGGTTCGTAGGTATCGGAGAAGAAGGTGTGGATGTCCTCCAGGGGCGGCATCTCGCCCATTGCCGGCGTCTTGCCGTCGACCCAGAAGCCCCGGTTCAGGAGTTCTCCGGTTTCGGGGTCCCACCGGGCTTCCTCGATGAGGGCGTAGCCCGATCCCTTCGACAGCCCGCCGATGAGCTGGCCCGCCGCCAGGTCGGGATTGACCACCGTTCCGCAGTCGCTTCCCAGCGCCGCGCGGCAGGTCTTGACGTTGCCGGTGTCGGTATCGACCTCGACCTCCACGTAGTAGATCACGTAGGCCGGTGGGCAGTTGACCTGGCGCACGCTTTCGACGGCCGAGATGGTGCCCCAACTGTTGAGCTGGCAAAGCTTCGCCAACTCGCCGACGGTGATCCGCCTCTCGGGCAGGTTGGGGCAGTAGATGACCCCCTGGCCCAGTTGGGGTTCCGGCTCGACGACCAGCGAATCGGGCAGCACGTCGAGGACCCGGCCGGCGTAATCGAGGAGGATGCCCTTGGCCGTGCGCGCCGCCTTGTGGGCGGCGGCACCCCCGGCGTAGACGCCCCGCGTGGCGTGGGTGGTGACGTCGTAGATGGACGTCCGCGTATCGACCGGGGACATGCCGACCATGTCGATGGGCACTCCCAGTTCCTCGGCCACGATCTTGGCGATGGCCTCCAGGGTTCCGCCGCCGTGATCGGCCAGGGATTGGGCGACGTCGACGGAACCGTCCTCGTTGATCTTCACGATGGCCCCGGAATAGTCGATCATCTCGGCCCCGGTGGCCTTGGGGTGGCCGACGCCGCTGGTGTGGAAGCCGCGCGCCATCCCGATGCCCCGCCGGTAGCGTCCGGTCTGGGAGCCTGGCGCATGGCGGTCCTTCCAGCCGATTCTCTCGGCACCGATGCGCAGCAGTTCGGACACTCCGTCGCTGCGGATGATGGACTTGACCGCCGGTCCCTGGCCCCAGAAAGTCCCTCCCAGCCCGATATAATGGCGCAGCTTGTATTCGACCGGATCGACGCCCAGTTCGTGGGCGATCTCGTCCATCAGGCTTTCGACCGCGAAGGTGACCTGGGGCGCCCCGAATCCCTGCATGGCGCAGGTCGGCGTCTTGTTGGTGTAGATCGCGATGCCTTCGTATTTCATGTGCGGCAGCCGGTAGAGCGACGCCCAGAAACCCGCCAGCCCGCCCAGGAAGGGAAAGGCCTGGATGTTGTGGGCGCCGATTTCGACGACGGCGTGCATGTGCCCGGCGACCGGCGTGCCGTCCTTCTTCAAGCCCAGCTTCAGGCGGATGTTGGTCGGATAACGGACATGGTCGTGGATGTCCTCCTCCCGGGTGGTGACCAGCTTCACCGGATGGCGGGACTTGAGCGCCAACCCGACGCAGATGGGGATCACCGAGTTCATCTGGATGCTCGAGCCGAAGGAGCCGCCCATGGCGATCTTCTTGACGTTTATCTTGTGGAGGGGGATTTCATAGATCTCCCCCAGCAACTGGCGGGTGTTGTGAATGGACTGGGTGCAGGGCCAGACGGTGATGCCGCCGTCCGGCTCGGGCCGGCAGGTCACCGCCTTGGTCTCCATCTGGGCGTGGTAGATGGGTTGGGTCGAGTATTCGCGCTCGATGATGAACTCGGATTCGGCGAAGCCGGCCTCGATGTCTCCCACCTCGACGTTGCGCCTGACGGCAACGTTGTTCTCGATGGGGATCTCGGCGTCCTCGAGCCGCACGGTGTCGTGGATGGGATCGGCGCCGGGCCGCATGGCGTCCTCGACGCTGGTGATGGTCTGCAGCGGCTCATACTTGACCTTCAGCGCCCGCACCGCCTTTTCGGCCAGGGCCTCGGTGGGCGCGGCAACGGCGGCGAAGGCCTCGCCGACGTGCCGCGCCTTGTCGGCCAGGACCTGGCGGTCGCGGTAGAGGAAGGGGGGCGTGCTGACGATGCGTTCGTTGTACTTGAGCTTGGGGACGTCGGCGTAGGTCAGGCAGACCGCACCCATGGCCTCGGCCTCGGCGGTGTCCACGGACAGGATCCTGGCGTGGGCGTGGGGGCTGCGGATGACCCGCCCATACCACATGCGGGGGAGGTCGATATCGTGAGCGAACTGCTCGGCCCCCGTGACCTTGGCCAGGCCGTCCTTGCGCCGGACCACCCTGCCGACGGCGTGGTGCTCATGCGAAGATGTTTTTTCTCCCATACCGGGTTCTCCACTCATGTACCGGGTTCTCCACTCATGGTTGGCTCAATCGCCGCCGAAAATGGTTTGCGGCAGGAAGGTGATCAATTCGGGGAAGGCGATGACCACGAAAATGACCAAGACGAGCATCAGGAAGAAAGGCGCCGCGCCCTTGATCAGGTCGATGAAGGGATACTCGGGCCGAAGCCCCTGCAATATGAAAAGATTCATGCCCACCGGAGGCGTCAGCATTCCACCCTCGATGAGCATGGTCAGGAGGACGCCGTACCAGATGGGGTCGTAGCCCAGGGCCATGACGATGGGGAAGGTCAGGGGAAGGGTCATGACCATGGCCGCCAGGGCATCCATAAGCATGCCCAGGACCAGATACAGAACGACCACGAGCATCAGTACGGCGAAGGGGGAAAGCCCCTGGGACAGCACCATATGGGCCAACTTGGCGGTAATCTGCTGGTAGGTCAGGTAGATGCCCATGAGCTTGGCGCCCCAGAAGATGCACAGAACCATGGTGCTGGTCTTGACGCTGCCGATCAGGGCCCGCTTCATGACGTCGCGGGTGAGCAACCGGTAACCGCCGGCGATCATCAAGGTGAGGGCGCAGCCGATGGCCGCCGCCTCGGTGGGGGTGGCGATGCCCATGTAAATGGATCCCATGACCCCGACAAAGAGCGCCGCCACCGGCCAGGCGCCGAGCGTGGCCCGCAGGCACTGGGACCAGGGAAGCTTTTCCACTTCGACGCCGCCCATGACCAGATGGGGCTGGATTTGGATTCTGACCGCGATGTAGCCCATGTAGGTAAAGGTCAGGATGATGCCGGGGATGATTCCGCCGACGAACAACTGCCCGACGGACTGGTCCGTCATCGCCCCGTAGATGATGAGGCTGATGCTCGGCGGGATGAGGATGCCGAGGGTGCCCCCGGCGGCCACCGAGCCGGTGGCGATGCCCCTCTGGTAACCACGCTTTTCCATCTCCGGAATGGCCACGGTGCCGATGGTCGCGCAGCTCGCCAGGCTGGAGCCCGAGCAGGCGGCGAAGGCGGCGCCGACAACGATGTTGGAATGCAGTAGCCCGCCCGGCAGAAGCCGGTCCAAAAGCGGGTATATTCCGGCGTAGATACGGGCGCTCAGCCCGGCCTCGAACAAAAGATAGCCCATGAAGATGAACAGCGGGATGGCGCACAGGACGAAACTGGTCAGCCCGTCCCAGGTGATCTGCCCCAGGGCCAGCGCCAGACGGGGGTCGGCGAAATAGAGCGAGCCGGTGGCGACCGCGCCGAGGGCGAAGGCGATGGGCACGCCGGCGAAGATGAGCGCCACCAGAATGGCGATATAGACGCTGACGGTTATCAGGAGTTCCATCCGAACCCCCTCAGCCTAATAATCGGGGGCGATATCGCCGATACAATCGCCACCCCTTGCGTACGATCTCGATCGCCAACTGGAGGATGAACAGGGCGATCCCCACGGTGGCGAACATCTGGGGCGGACCAATGGGCGACGGCGTCGGATAGTAGGAAACACTATTCCATCTGATGCTCCGCAGAGCCACGTCCAGCATGTGGTTGAAGACGATCGCCAGATAGATAAATCCAATGACATATCCGGCCAGGATGAGCCACTCCCGCGTGCTCTCGGACAGGCGATGCAGGAATAGGTCGGCCCTCACGTGACCGTCATGGCGGAGGGTATAGGCGGCGCCCCAGAAAACGATGATCGGGATTAGGTACTCGGAATACTCGAGGACATAGGGCAATGAATAGTTGAAAAATTTAGTCGATATGATCTCCGCGATTATGAGGGCGACCATCAGGCAGATCCCCGTGGCGCTGACCACCAAGCTCAGCCTGGGGACCAGTTCCAGCGCTTTCCGCCAGATGGCGGACACTATCTTGGCATCGAACGGCATGATGAGCCTTTCCAGGAAGCCTTGCCGGAGACCGTCGGACATTACCGCCGGGCTTTCGGCCCTCGATCCTCGCCTTCAGCCGGTCGGGGAGGCCATACGCGAGCCGTATGGCCTCCCACCGGGTTGTGGTTGTCTACTTGAGCGCGGCCATGATCCTTTTCATCAGGGCAGCCGCTTTGGGGGTGGTTCCATCCATCCACTTCTTCCAGCATTTTTGGGCCAGGTCCCGTCCCTTCTTCAGTTCCGCGGGAGAGACGTCGACCTTGGTGACACCCTTCTTGACGAGCTTTTTCAGGCTCTGGGGCCAGGCGTTCCAGTAGTCCATGCTCGTGGAGTTGAAGTACTTTTCGCCTTCCTCGGCCAGGACCTTCTGAAGATCGGCCGGAAGTTTGTTCCACGCATCCTTGTTCACCACCGTGACGAAGAACGGCATGTTGGGCTTCCAGCCGGTGCTGACGAACTTCATGACCTCGTGGAACTTCAAGTCGAGGGCCGCCTTGAACATGCCGGAGTTGCCCTCCACCTGTCCGGTGGACAGGGCGGTGTAGGCCTCGTGGAAGGGGATGACCATGGGCGTGGCGCCCATCTGTTCGAACCAGCACGCCAGTTGCTTGTGCCAGGCCCGGAACTTGTGCCCCTTCCAGTCGGCGACCGTCGGCATCGGGGCCTTGGAGAACATGTAGTCGAACTCGGGGATGAGGGACCCCAGGAGCTTGACGTTGAATTTATCGAGGGCCGCCCGTTCGAGTTCGGGGAAGGCTATTTCCCAGGCCTTCACGGCATCTTCCCGCGTCCTGAACAGCAGGACATGGGAAAGGGTTTCCCATTCCGGGGCCTCGATCATGGCGGCGCTCATGGTGGTGCCCATCTCAAGAAGGCCGTCGCGCACAACGCGATGATGGGTGTAGGCGGAGTAACCCAGCATTCCTCCCGGGAAGACGTCGATCAGCAGCCTGCCCTTGGTGCGTTCGTAGACGGCCTTGACGAACATCGTGGCATGTCTGCCTTCCAGGGAAGTCATGGATGGAAAGTAGATGCCGTAACGCCAACGGAAGACCTGATCCGAGCTCTGGGCGGGTGTGGACGGCAGTACGGACAGCATGCCGATCACGGCGATTGCCGCCGCCGCGGCGAACATTTTCACTAACTTACTCATTTTTATTCCTCCTTCGTTGAACCGCGAAAAACGTTCAACTTTTGATTGTTGTGTTTCGATTGTTTCGGGTCTTTTGCGCGGAATCATGAAACCTCCTTTCCTCGCCTGGCGATTGGTCCTTTGGCGCGCCGATCGGCCGCACCGGTTGTGGCCGCCATCCCCGCGGGGAGCGGCGGTTTTACGGATTCCATCCCATCTTCGTCGTCGAAGCGGTACCCTATGGCCTGGGAAATCTCACGCGCGCCTTCAATGACCAGCTGCGCCAACTTCGCGCAATGCGCGGGCGTCATCCGGTTCGTCGGAACCGAGATGCCGAGGGCGGCGACGGCTAGGTTGGTGTGGTCCCTGATGGGGGCCGCAACTCCGGATACGTCGTCCCGTAACTCGCCATGGTTTTCCGCGTGGCCGAGGCGGCGGACATTGTCGAGGACGACCTGCATCTCCGGCCACCGGGTGATGGTGGTTTTGGTGTGGCGGTGGAGTTTCCCGCGCAGGATGCGCTCCGCCTCGCTGCGGGGTCGGAAGGCCAGGATCGCCTTGCCGTTGGCCACGCAATGGGGGGGCAGGTGGGCGCTCAATTGGAGGTTCGGGCGCGTCCCCTTGTTCGAATCCAGCTTGTCCAGGAATATCATGTAGCCTTCGTCGGAGAGGACCGTGAGGTGGATCGTCTCCGAGGTCGCGGCGTGCAGCCGTGTCATCACCGGCTGGGCGAGGTCGCGTATGTCCAATTTGGCCGCCGCCATATGGCCCAGTTCGATGATTCGCAGGCCGAGGCGGTATTTCGCGGTCTCCGGATCGCGCAGCACGTAGTTGCGCTGGACAAGGGTGGCGACGAACCGGGAGACGGACCCCTTGGACAGTCCGAGCTGGCGACTGAGATCGGTGATCCCGAGCGGCCGGCCGGCGGTGGAGAGTTCTTCCAGGATACCGAGACCACGATCGAGCGATTGCACCGTAGACCTTCGACTGCTGTTCGCCATAGTGGAACACCATTACGCAAATGCGTACAACTTATTATCGCGCCCAATGCCGTGAGTCAAGCCAAACGGGCTTCCGAAAGGCACCTCGCCGTGGCAATGGCTGATGTCGGCTTTCGGCCCCGTTATCGAGCCGGCGGCCCCATTCCCGACGCCTTGCGATGCCGGCGCTTTGCCGCAAACCCCTTGAACGCACACCGGATCGCCCGTAAGAGACCCGTACGTGAAAGGGCCCGCCGCCCCCGACGCGCGGTGCCATTTCGCCAACGGTAACGGGAGGACCCGCCATGGCCGACAAACGACCCACCATCGCCATCCTCGGCGGCACGGGCGCCGTCGGCGCCGGCCTCGCCTGGCGGTGGGCCAAGGCGGGATACCCGGTGATCATCGGCTCGCGGGCCGCCGAAAAGGCCGATCACGCGGTGCGCGAGGTTGCCGGGCGGGCGCCGGGCGCGGCGTTGTCCGGGTCGGAGAACCTGGCCGCCGCGGAGGCCGCCGACATCGTCGTCCTCACCGTCCCCTATGCCAACCACGGGGCCATGCTGGAGGTGGTCAAGCACGCCGTCCAGGGCAAGATATTCGTCGACGTGACCGTGCCCCTGGTGCCGCCCAAAGTGAGCCGGGTGCAACTTCCCGACGGCGGCTCGGTGGCCAAGGCGGCACAGGAATATCTGGGGCCCGGCGTCAAGGTGGTCTCGGCCCTGCACAACGTGGCCGCCGCCCATCTCAGCGACGACCACGGGGCGCCCGACTGCGACGTGCTGGTGTGCGGCGACGTCGCGGACGCCCGCCAGCAGGTCGTCGAATTGATCGAGGCGGCGGGCCTCAAGGGCTGGCATGCCGGTCCCATCGACAACTCGGTGGTGGCCGAGGCGTTGACCTCGGTGCTCATCTTCATGAACCGCCGCTACAAGATCGACGGCGCCGGCATCCGTATCACCGGTGAGCCCGAGGAGTAGCATGACCACCTGCCGGGATTGGGCGGCGTGACTGGCAAGCGGCTACAGCTCATCGCCTTGCCCGGGTTGCCCCTGGTCGAGGCGGGGGCCGACCTCGCCGCCCTGATCTCGGCGGCGGGCGAGGCGCTTGCCGACGGTGACATCGTCGTCGTCGCCCAGAAGATCGTCTCCAAGGCGGAGGACCGCGCCGTGGACCTCGCCACGGTAGAGCCCTCGGCTCGGGCCCGCGACCTGGCCCGCCAGGTCGACAAGGATCCCCGGCTGGTCGAGCTCATTCTCGCCGAATCTTCCGAGGTCCTGCGTCATCGTGCCGGTGTCCTGGTGGTGGTCCATCGGCTCGGCCTGGTTCTCGCCAACGCCGGCATCGACGGCTCCAACGTGGATCGCCAAGGCGGCGCCGAGCGGGTGCTCCTGCTGCCCGAGGACCCGGACGGCACGGCGGCCCGCCTGCGCGCCGCCTTTGCCCAGAGTCCCGGCGTCGACGTCGCCGTCATCGTCAGCGACAGTGTCGGGCGCGCCTGGCGTCAGGGGACGGTGGGAGTGGCGCTGGGGGCGGCGGGCCTGCCGGCGTTGCTCGATCTGCGCGGACAGCGCGATCTGTTCGGACAGCTCTTGCGGGTCTCCGAGGTCGGCCTCGCCGACGAGATCGCCGCTGCCGCCTCGCTCCTGCAGGGCCAGGGCGACGAGGGCGCTCCGGTGGTCGTGGTACGCGGCCTCGATTGGCAAGGGGCGGGGCAGGGCACGGCCGCCGACCTCATCCGCCCCAAGGCAATGGACCTGTTCCGGTGAAAGCGTCGGACGTGCGCTGCGTCGCCCTTTCCGGCGGCATCGGCGGCGCCAAGCTGGCCGTCGGTTTGTCCAAGGTGCTGGCGCCAGGCGAGCTTCTCGTCGTCGCCAACACCGGTGACGATTTCGAGCACCTGGGCCTTAATGTCTGTCCCGACATCGATACCCTGACCTACACCCTGGCCGGGATCAACGACCCCGAAACCGGGTGGGGGCGGGCCGGGGAGACGTGGAATTTCATGGCCGCGCTGGAGGCGATTGGCGGCGAGACGTGGTTCCGCCTCGGCGATGGCGACCTCGCGCTGCACGTCGAGCGCACGCGCCGCCTGGCCTCCGGAGAAAGCTTGGAGGCCATCACCGCCGACGTGGCGCGGCAACTCGGCGTCGAGCACCGCATCGTGCCGATGAGCGACGATCGCGTGCGCACCATCGTCGAGACCGCGGACGGCGACCTTGCATTCCAGGAATACTTCGTTCGCCAGGGGTGCGGGCCCCGGGTCTCGGGCTTTCGTTTCGACGGGGCGGTGGCGGCGCGCCCAAGCCCGGCGCTCCTCGACGCCCTCGCCAGGCCGGCTCTGGAGGCGGTGGTCATCTGTCCCTCCAACCCGTTCATCAGCATCGATCCCATCGTGGCGCTGCCGGCCCTCCGCGAGGCGCTGGGCGCCTGCCATGCGCCGGTGGTCGCCATCTCGCCCATCGTCGGTGGCGCCGCGCTCAAGGGGCCGACGGCGAAGATCATGGGCGAGCTCGGGCTGCCGGTGACGGCGGCGGCGGTGGCCGGCCACTACGGTGCGCTGCTCGACGGCTTCCTGGTCGATGCCACGGATGTAACCGATGCGTCGAACGAGCCGGCAATCGAGGTGGCGCCGGCCCATGTGGTGATGGACAGCCTCGAGGACCGGGTCAGGCTGGCCGCTGAAGCACTGGATTTCGCACGCCGCCTCGCCCGCCAAACCGCCCCTGTCAAGCGGCGGGGACGGTTGATATAATCGCCGCCGCTCGGCCCCACGAAGACAAAGAAAAAGGACCAGAAAAAAATATGTGGGCGGTGATTCCCGTCAAGGATCTGGCCAACGCCAAGCAGCGTCTGGTCGAGGCTTTGGACCCATCCGAGCGGCGGCGGCTTTTCCGTTGCATGTTCGAGGATGTGCTCGCCACCGTGTCGCGGGCGCGCCGGCTGGCCGGCGTCATGGTGGTGACGCGCGACGCCACGGCGACGCAGATCGCCCGAGAGCGCGGCGCCCGGGTGCTGCGCGAAGACCGAAACCGGGGCCAGAGCGCCGCCGTCGGCCACGCCGCGGCCGTGTTGGCTGGTGAAGGGGTGGCGGGCATGCTCACCCTGCCCGGCGACGTGCCCCTAGCGACGGAAGAGGAGATCGCGGTGGTCCTCGATGCCCATGGTGGGGCCCACGGCGTGACGCCGGCACTCTCCATCGTGCCGGCGCGAGACGGCTGCGGCTCCAACTGCATGGCGCTGACGCCGCCCGCTGTCATTCCCTTCCATTTCGGCGATGACAGCTTCCTGCCGCATCTCGAAGAGGCGCGCCGGCGCGGCATCGAGGCGCGCATCCTGGAGCTGCCCGGCCTTGGCCTCGACATCGACACCCCGGACGATTTGCGCGAGCTTTTGCGCCGCCCCGGGGCGGGTGCCGTCCATGCCTATCTCGAGACGAGCGGCATCGCGGCGCGCCTGGAAACGCTGCAAACATCCGTGGCGCCTTCGCTGGCCGCCGAAGTTTCCGCCTGAGGCCGTTTGGCATGACCGAAACCAATGCGTTGCTGGCGTCCATCGCCACAGGTGATCGGCCTCACCGGCCCCATCGACCGGATGGGGACGAAGCGGCGGGCCTTGCCACGGAAACCGATACGGCGGCCTTGATGGCGGCGGCGGCGGCCCTGCGCGACGCCGGGCACGGAGACGTGGTCACCTATTCGCGCAAGGTGTTCATTCCCCTGACGCGGCTGTGCCGGGACGTCTGCCACTACTGCACCTTCGCGGCGCCGCCCGGGCGCGGTGAGGCCGCCTACATGACGCCGGACGAGGTGCTGGCCGTGGCGCGGGCCGGCGCGGCCGAAGGCTGCAAGGAGGCGCTGTTCACCCTCGGCGACAAGCCCGAGTTGCGCTACCGCGCGGCGCGCGACGAGCTCGCCGCCCTCGGGCACGAGACGACGGTTTCCTACTTGGCCCAGATGGCGCGCCTGGTCCTCGAGGAGACCGGCCTCCTGGTCCACCCCAACCCCGGCGTCATGAGCACGGGCGACATCGCGGCGCTGAGAAGGGTCTCGGTTTCCCAGGGCCTGATGCTGGAAAGCACGGCGCCCGGGCTGTCGCGGAAGGGAGGGGCACACCACGGCTCGCCCGACAAGGATCCCGCCCGGCGACTGGAAACCATCCGTCTTGCCGGCGAGGCGGGAGTGCCCTTCACCTCGGGCATCCTCATCGGCATCGGCGAGACCCGCCTGGAACGCATCGAAGCCCTGCTGGCCTTGCGCGACCTCGACGACCGCCACGGCCATATCCAGGAGATCATCGTCCAGAACTTCCGCGCCAAGCCGGGGACGCGCATGGCCGAGGCGCCGGAGCCGGCGCTCGACGAGCTTCTGTGGACCATCGCCGTGGCGCGCCTCGTGTTCGGGCCTGAGGCCAACATCCAGGCGCCGCCCAACCTCAGCCCAGGCGCCTTGGGGCGGCTGGTGGACGCCGGCATCAACGACTGGGGCGGCGTCTCGCCGGTGACGCCGGACCACGTCAACCCGGAGGCGCCGTGGCCCCATCTCGACGACCTGGCGCAACAGACGGCGGCGGCGGGCAAGGTATTGACCGAGCGCCTGGCCCTCTATCCGGCCTATGCGCGTGACGGCGGGCGCTGGTTGGACAGGGCGTTGCGCGGTCGCGTCCTCCAAGCCATCGACGCCGAGGGGTACGCGCGAACCGGAGAATGGTGCGCCGGCGCCGATGTTCCCGTGCCGGAGATTTTACCGCCCGCCGCGTCGTCCTCCGGCAACATCGGCAATAATGCCATCTTGGAGCGCATCCTGGGGCGCGCGCTCGGCGGCGCCGAGCTCGGGGAAGGGGAGATCGTCCGTCTCTTCCAGGCGCGCGGCGAGGCGTTCGCCGCCGTCACCGAAGCCGCTGACGGCTTGCGCGCCCAGGTTAACGGCGACACCGTCACCTACGTGGTCAACCGCAACATCAACTACACCAACGTCTGCTACTTCAAGTGCCGGTTCTGCGCGTTCTCCAAGGGCCGGCCCGGCGACAACCTGCGCGGCCGTCCCTACGACCTCGGCATCGAAGAGATCGAGCGCCGGGGGCGCGAGGCATGGGCGCGCGGCGCCACCGAGCTATGCCTGCAGGGCGGCATCCATCCCGATTACGACGGGGACACCTATATCGACATCTGCCGGCGCCTCAAGCGGGCCTTGCCCGGCATGCACCTGCACGCCTTTTCGCCCCTCGAGGTGTGGCAGGGGGCGAGAACGCTGGGGGTAACGCTGCCCGAGTTCCTGGCCCGTCTCGCCGACGCCGGCCTCGACACCTTGCCAGGCACCGCCGCCGAAATCCTCGACGACGAGGTGCGCGCCGTCATCTGCCCCGACAAGCTGACCACCCGGCAGTGGCTGGAGGTGATGGAGACGGCGCACGGGGTCGGGTTCCGGACCACGGCGACCATCATGTTCGGCCATGTGGAAGGACCCGAGCACTGGGCGCGCCATCTGCTCCACGTGCGCCGCCTGCAGGCGCGCACCGGCGGTTTCACGGAGTTCGTGGCGCTGCCCTTCGTGGCCATGGAGGCGCCGCTCTACCGCAAGGGTGGCGCCCGGCGCGGCCCCACCTTCCGCGAGGCGGCGCTCATGCACGCGGTGGCGCGCCTGGCGCTGCATCCCCTGATCCCCAACATCCAGGCGTCGTGGACGAAGTTGGGGCCGGACGGCGCCGCCGCCTGCTTGGCCGCCGGCGTCAACGACCTCGGCGGCACCCTGATGAACGAGAGCATCACCCGCGCCGCCGGCGCCGCCCACGGCCAGGAGATGGCCCCTGAGCGCATGGAGGCGTTGATCCGCGCCGCCGGGCGGGTCCCCATGCAGCGCACCACGGCCTACGCCGAGGCGCCGGCCGAGCGCGTCGCCGCTTCCCGGGACGCACCGCCGCTCACGCCGCCGGTCAACACGCCGCTGTCGGAAGACACAAGGCGCGCCAACCGGCGCCCGGCCCGAGTCCTCGTGCGGCCCGGGCTCGAGGCGGAGGCGGCGGGTCCGCCGGCTTACTTCGAGTAAGATCGGAGAATATGGAAACCGGTCCGGACGTGGCGGTAATCCGCCCTCCGGCCAGTGCCGGCGCTACCTCAATTCCTCGGGCAATTGCTCCTTGGCGAGGATGACGGCCTGGCCGGCATCCTGGGCGTAGCCATCGGCGCCGATTTGATCGGCGAACATCTGGTTGACCGGCGCGCCGCCGACGATCACCTTGACATCGTCCCTTAGCCCGGCCGCCGCCAGGGCCTCGATGACCTCCTTCATTTGCGGCATCGTCGTCGTCAGCAGCGCCGACAAGGCCAGCACGTCCGGCCTGTGTTCGCGCACCTGTTCGACGATGATATCGGTGCTCACGTTGACGCCCATGTCAATGACCTCGAAACCGGTTCCCTTCATCATCGAGAGGACCATGTTCTTGCCGATATCGTGAAGGTCGCCGAGAACGGTGCCGATCAGGACACGGCCACCACGCTTGACGTTGCTTGACGCCAGATAAGGTTCAAGCAGCTTCAAGCCGTTATTCATGGCCCGGGCCGAAAAGAGCACTTCCGGGATAAACACGGTGCCGTCGGTAAACCGCGTACCGATCACGTCCATGGCCGGTAGCATCCCCTTGTTGAGGATATCGTGGGCTGAATATCCCTCATCGAGGAGTTCCTGCGCATGAACGAGGATTTCTTCCTCCTCACCTTCAAGGACATCATTGGAGACTTGTTCGAACGCTTCCTCGACATCTTCGGTGATGGTTTCTTCCGTTGATTGGGGCGCTTCGGGTTCTTTCGCCGGCCCCATGGCGGCCTGATCGATGGAGCGGTCGCCGCCGGCCTTAAGTGGCAGTCTGCCCTCCTTTTCAATGCGATCACCGATATACAAGAGTCGGTCGAAATCGGCGTCGGGGGGTGTCGTGTCGCCGATCGAGGCAATGAAATGGTGCCCCGGCGCAATGTTCCTGAAGAGATTATCCATGTAATCCTCGAGGTCTTCGCGCCGCGAGGATTTCTCCAGCAAGAGAGTCTCGGGAATTCCACCATGGATCGTCAAATGCCCCGGCCGGCACCATTGATCGTAGTAGTCCTCGATCTTGACCTTGGTCATGGGATAGGGGGTCACGGCGTCGGCGACATCCATACCGCTGTCGATAAGTAAATCCATCAAGCCTTCGTTTTCGCCATCGGGATGGCAAATCATGGCGACGCCATTCGGCTTGAGAATTTCGGCGGCTTTTCGCGCCCAGGGTTGAAAGTATTCGGCGAAAAGCGTCGAATAGGTGATCATGTCATCGACGTTGGCCATCCACAGAAGGGCATCCATTTGAACGCCCGAAAGAACGTCGAGGGCCTGATCGTAGACGCCCTCCATGGCTTCCAGGAGTTCCGCCAATTGCTTGGGATAGTCGCGGAAATGGAGGTAAAACGCCGTGGCGTCCAAAAGGGTCTTCTGGATGAAATGCATGGGTGACCCACAAGCAATTCCCAGACTCTGGGCGACGGCGATGCCATCATCCCCGACGGAATCCCGCCACGCCTCGAATCGCTCATAGGCCGGTTTGATGGTCAGGTTTCCGAAGATGTGGGCCAGGACTTTGTAATCTTCCGGGCCTTTGATGGCGTGTTCCTTGATCCAGGAAATGGAGGCTCCGGCTTTTTTCATCTCGGCGGTAAAGCCGTGGACGACGCTGACTTGACCGACGGGGGTGAAATAACGGACCCGCATCATTTCATCGCCGTCCTTGTTCTCGGCGATGACTTCGATTTTGGTATCCGACGAGAACTCGAAATCGCAGGGGTATTCCTTGAGATTGTAAAGGCCGATGCCGAGATGGGTGGCGTCTTCGGGCTTTTCCGGCCGGCTGAATTCGGGGATGATTTTGTGCAAGGGCCAGCCCAACGAACGATGAATATCCTCCACCGTCATGCCTTCGAATTGTCGGGGCATCGTCCCCCTGATTTCCTGGGCGTTGTGCCACAGGTCAATGCGCGGCACCCAAGGCAACGTCTCGACGGTTTCACCGCGGATGACGGAAATTAGATTTTCCCGATGGTTGGTGGCCGACATTGAAGTTCTCCAATTTGATAATGTTCTGGAGAAAGCGAGCTGCTTCCTGGTGTTTCTGGCCGTTCAGGACCCCAAGCACGAGCGGAGTAACAACCGGCCGGGGCCGAGGCCCCGAATTCCCCCGATAACCTCCGGATCCACGGCGATCATACCCAAACCGCATCGCCGTTGAAATGGTTCCCCTTCCGCCACGCGGCGTCTTCAAGTCAGGGCGGGATCTCTAAATTTTCGGCGATGGGACCGCCGTCGCGGCGAACAGTTCGCGCCGCAGCAGTCCCTGTTCCAGTACGCCGAGCCGTGACCGTTTTCTCGTCAGCCGCGCCGCGAAATCATCCTCGCCGTGCAATGCACGGAGCTCGTCGGCGTGTGCTTCCTCCTCCTCCAGCATGCGCCGGGTCGAATGGATAAACTCGCCGCTCAGATCGATGTGATCGGTGATCTCCCAGCCGCTCCTCTCGAGCATTGCCGGGTACTCTTCATCGGCGTCGGTGAAGGGCGGCGAGGCTGCCACCGCCCGCTCGTGATCAGCCGATGACAGGCCCGGCGGTATCGATATCACCGTGAATACCGTCCTGCCGCCCGTGCGCACCACGCGCCGGCACGATTCCAGGGCCGCCAGCTTGGGCACGAGGCAACACAACACGTCGGAATGGCTCACCGCGTCGAACCGGCCGCTTGTGAACGGCAGCGCGGCGCCGTCCGCCACCGCAACCCAAACGGCGCCGCGAAGGCCGTCGGCCTCGGCCCGTTGTACCGCCGCTTGCAGACCGTAAAACGGAATATCGGTGAGGACCACGTTGCAGCCCGTCGTCGCGGCGAGATGAAGCCCGGGCCAACCGGAGCCGGCGCCGATGTCGAGAAGCAGATTCCCCGGACCGAGCCGCAACAGCTCGGCGACCCGCCCTGCCTCGTCAA
The DNA here is from genome assembly GCA_030744625.1 of Rhodospirillales bacterium. Lineage (GTDB taxonomy): Bacteria > Pseudomonadota > Alphaproteobacteria > Rhodospirillales > JASLQF01 > JASLQF01. The sequence continues at coordinate 93,396 of JASLQF010000041.1, read as the reverse complement.
GCGTCGTCCAGCTCGTCGCGCCGTAGTCGCTGCCGCAAACCCGGCGCTCGATGTCGAGCCGGAGCGGCGCATGGGCGAGCTCGCGCTGTCGCATGAAGCGCTTCATCGCGGCCGGTTGGTCGGCGTTGGGCGGCATCGCAAATAAACCCGGTGTGAACGATCGACCGCTAACCTACGTCATCCTTCCCGCCTATAAGCGCCTCGACGGCTTCGCAGAAGCGCTCGATCTCTTCGCTGGTGTTGTAGTAATGCACGCTGGCGCGCACCACTTCGGCGAGGCCGCGCCGCGTCATGTCGAGAAGTGTCGAGGGGGCGCGGCTTACCAGCACGTTCATTTTGCGTTTGGCCAGGGCGGTGCTCACCTCGTCGGCGGTCACGCCCTCGACGGTGAAGGCGACGATACCGCAGCGCCGCGCGCCCAGGTCGTGCAGCGCGACCGCGGGGATGGCGGCGAGGCGCCGGCGCAATTCCCCGGCCAGCGCCGTGACCCGGCGCTCGATGGCCTCGATGCCCCAGGAAAGCGCGTAGTCGACCGCCACGCCGAGGCCGATGACGGCGGCATGGTTGAACTCCCAGTTCTCGAAGCGCCGCGCATCCGAGCGCATCACGTAGCGTTCGGGCGTTTCCCAGGTGGCGGCGCGGAGGTCGAGGAAGGGCGGCTCCAGGCGCTCCAGGAAATCCTCGCGCACGTAGAGAAACCCGGTGCCGCGTGGCCCGCGCAGGTACTTGCGCCCGGTCGCCGTCAGCATGTCGCAGCCGATGGCGTCGACGTCGAGGACGATCTGTCCCGCCGACTGGCAGGCGTCGAGCAGGTAGGGGATGGAGGCGGCGCGCGCCCGGCGGCCGACCTCGGCGGCCGGGTTGACGAGGCCGCCGTTGGTCGGCACGTGGGTGATGGAGATCAGCTTGACGCGCCCGTCGATCATCGCATCGAGGGCGGCGAGGTCGAGCTGGCCGCTGTTGTCGCTGGGCACCGGCTCGACGACGGCGCCGGTGCGCCGCGCCACCTGCAGATAGGCGATGTAGTTGCTGGCGTACTCGGCCTCGGAGGTCAGGATGCGGTCTCCGGGCGCGAACTCGATGGCGTGAAAGGCCATGTCCCAGGCCAGGGTGGCGTTCTCCATCAGCGCCACCTCCCGGGCCGCGCAGCCGAGCAGACGGGCGATGGCGTCGTAGGTGTTGGAAAATCTGTCCTGCGTGGCCGCCGCCGCCTCATAGCCGCCGGCCTCGGCCTCGAGTTGCAGGTGATCCACCTGCGCGGCCAGTACCGGCGACGGCATCAGCGCCGCGCCGGCGTTGTTGAAGTGCAGCACGCCGGCGCAGCCCGGGGTCTCGGCGCGGGCCCGCGCCACGTCGAAGCCGTCGCTGCTGTGGGGGCGGTCGGTCATGAGAAAGGCTTTTACAACACCAACAATTTTCCGTACATCGCCGAGATGAAGGGCTGGATCGTGGACGCCGTCGCGGCGTAACGTTGACGAGCACTGAGCCAGGAGATTAGCGCATGAAATTGATGTACGCCCCGGCGTCCCCCTTCGCCCGCAAGGTGCGGGCGTCGGCCATCGAGCTCGGGCTCGGCGATGCCATCGAGCTGGTACTGACGAAAGTGGCGCCGGGCAGCCCCAACGAAGCCTATGCCCGGAACTACAACCCCTTGCGCAAGATACCGGCGCTGGAGCTCGAGGATTCGACGGTGCTCTACGATTCGACGGTCATCTGCGAGTACCTCGACGCCCGCGCCGGCGGCGGTGGCATCATCCCCGCGGCCGGCGAGGACCGTTGGCGCGTCCTCACCCGCCACGCTCTCGCCCAGGGGATGTGCGAGGCGGCTATCCTGCTGCGCTACGAGACCTGGCTGCGGCCCGAGGAAGTGTGCTGGCCGACGTGGGTCGAGGAGCAATGGGGCAAGATCCGGAACGGCCTCGATTGGTTCGAGGCCAATGCGGAGACGCTGGAGGGAACCATGGACCTGGCCAATATCGCCTTGGGTTGCCTGCTCGGATACCTCGACTTCCGCTTCGCGGAGGAGGACTGGCGGGCGCGTTGTCCGCGTCTCGATGGCTGGTTCGCCGAGATATCGCGCCGCGACTCCTTCACGGCCACCGACCCCGCCCTGACGGCGGTGACATGATGAAGTACAGCGTGGGCCTGCCGACGTGCATGGAAGGCATGATGTTCCCGGTGCCTTTCGCGACGCCCGAGCAGGTCGTCGAAGTGGCTCGCCATGCCGAGGCGTTGGGCTACGATTCGGTGTGGGGCAACGACCACATGACCACGCAACAATACGTGCGCGGCGAATTCTCCGAGCCCCCCAACTTCTGGGACATCCTCATCACCTATGCCTTCGTCGCCGCCGCCACCACGCGGCTGCGCGTCGGCACCGGCATGATCGTCCTGCCCTTGCGCCGCGACATCGTGGTGCTGGCCAAGCAGATCGCCACCCTCGACCACTTCAGCGGCGGGCGCCTCGAGATCGGCGTCGGCATCGGCGCCTACCGCGAGGAGTTCGAGGCCCTGCACCCGGATTGGAAGGTGCACCGGGGCGACATGGTGAGCGAGGGCATGGAAGCCCTGCGCGCCCTGTTCACGGAGCGCCGGGCGTCGTTCGAGGGCAAGTACTACAGTTTCAAGGACGTGGAGATGTTCCCCAAGCCCTTGCAGGCGCGCCTGCCCCTTCACATCGGCGGCAACAGCCCGGCGGGTGTCGAGCGCGCGGCGCGCCATGCCGACGGCTGGCAGCCGGCGTGCCTGCCCGTCGAAACCTTGCGCCAAAGCGTCGAACGCCTCAGGGAGCTGGCCGCCGGACACGGCCGCGACCCCGAGGCCTTCGAGATCGCCCCCCAATACGCCGTCTACGTCGGCAGGACCCACGAGGAGGCGGTGGCCAAGTACCGCCAGAGCCAGATGTGCAAGCACTTCGATTCCCTGAGCGCCTCGACCCTCAAGGGGCAGAAGGGCATGGACCATACCGACGTCAACCTGATCGGTGACGCCGCCGAGGTCATGGCCAAGGCAGAGGCCCTCAAGGCGGCCGGGGCGACGCACCTGATGGGGATTTATTTCGCCGTCAACACGGTGCCGGAACTGCTCGATCAGATGCGGGTCTTCGCCGAGGAGGTCATCCCCGGTGTCGGCTGACGGAATAACGGAATGACCGACATCGAACTCGGCCTCGCCATCCACTGGACCGATCAGGGCTTCGACGACATGGTGGCCCTCGCCGAGGCCGGGGAGCGCCTCGGCTACGGGCAGCTGTGGGTGGCCAACGAGAAGTTCTTCCACGACATGTACGTGACGGCGGGGGTGGTCGCCGAGCGCACGTCGCGGCCCGCCATCGGCACCTTCGTCGCCGATCCCTACACCCACCACCCGGCGCTGACCGCGATGGCCGCCGCCACCCTCGACGAGGTGTCGGGGGGCCGCGCCATGATCGGCATCGGCGCCGGCGGCACCGGTTTTCCCGAAATGGGCGTGGCGCGCCACAGGCCGGCCCAGGCCATCAAGGAGGCGGTGCTCCTCATGCGCCGGCTGCTGGCCGGCGGCCGCGTCGATTTCCACGGCGAGGTCGTGCATTTCAACGACGGCCGGCTCAACATCGAGGCGCGGCCCGACATCCCCCTCATCGTCGCCAGCCGCGGCGATCTGGTGCTGCAAACCGCCGGCGAGGTGGCCGACCGGGTGATGATCGCCACCTATGCCGAGCCCCAGGGCCTCGGCCACGCCAAGGCGATGATCGGCAAGGGGGCGGGGAGGGCGGGCCGCGGCCTCGCCGATATCCCCCTGATCTCGCGCATCGACACCTGCATCGACGATGACCATCGCGCCGCCTACGACGCCGTCAAGCCGAGCATCGGCGTGATCCTGTGGAACAGCTATCCCGACCGCAAGTTCGTTGAGCGCGTCGGCCTGCGGGTGCCGGACGACCTAGAGGCGATCATCGCCAAGCGCGACTACAACCTGATGGCCGACAACGCCCACCTCATCCCCGACGCATTCGTCGACAAGTTCTGCTGGGCGGGCACCGCCGCCGACGTGGCCGCCAAGGTGGCCGCCGTCATCGGCGAGGGGGTCGCCGGCCTCACCATCATGCCCCTGCCGGCGCCCGGCTCGACCAGGATCGAGGTGGCGCGTGCCTTCGCCGAGGACGTCGTGCCGCGGGCCCGCCAGATGGCGGCGCCGGCCTGAGCGTTTCGGTCTGCCGCTTCCGCCCGCTCAGCGCCGGGGCAGCACGCGGGTCTCGCCGATGCGCAGGATCCAGACGCGCTCGTCGGCGATGCCGGCGGCCTTGGCGGCGGCGCGGAAGCGGTCGGGCGGCTCCGAAAAATCGTCGCTGCCCAGCGGCCCGGTACCCCAGTGCAGGCCGGCCAGCGTATGCGCGCCGAGGTCGAGGCCCATCTTCAGGCAGTCGGCGGGCACGCAGTGGGCGCCGTCCATGACGATGCGCGGCGAAAACGCGCCGATGGACAACAGCGCCACGTCGAAGCCGCCGTAGAGTTTGGCGTTCTCCTTGTAGACGGGGCCGTATTCGGCGTCGCCCCCGAAGTAGAGGCGCTGGCCGCCCGGGCCCTCGATGGCGAAGCCCGCCCACAGGGTGTCGTTGGACTTGAAGATCGAGCGCTTCGACCAGTGGATCACCGGCATGGCGGTGAAGGCCATGCCGTGGACCCTGGCCGTCTCAAACCAGTCGAGCTCGATGACGCGGCCATACCCCCTTTCCTCGAAAAAATGGCCGAGCCCGAGCGGCACGATCGCCGTGATGCGCCGCCGGTTGGGGAGCATCTCGACGGTCTCCAGGTCTAGGTGGTCGTAGTGGCTGTGGGAGATGAGGACCACGTCGAGGGGCGGCAGGTCGGCGATGGGGATGCCGGGCGCCACGTAGCGCTTGGGCCCGATCGGCGGGATCGGCGAGGCGTAGTCGGAAAACCAGGGATCGGTGAGCACCGTCTTGCCGCCGAGCCTGAGCAGCGCCGTCATGTGGCCGATCCAGGTCAGCGTGTTCTTGCCGGCCAGGGCGCGATAACGCTGCACGGCTTCGGCCGGCGGCACCAGGTGGTCGGCCGGCGGCACCGTCAGGTTGAAGGCCATCGCCACGGGGCGCGTCAGCACCCAGGGCAGGCGCATCCACCAGGGGTTGCGCTGGGGGCTGCCGGCCGGGTTGCGGAAGCCCGTCGTCGTGTGGTGCCAGGGCGCGCCCGGCTTGTGCTCGGGCGCCGCGCAGGCGGCGAGCGCGATGGCCAGCGCGGCGAGGACCGCCAGGCAAGCGGCGCCGTGTGCGGCGCGTCTCACGCCTTCTGGCCGAGCAGGGCGGCGCGGAAGCGCCCCTTGAGTTCGACGCCGTCCCGGGGCGGCAGCGCCAGCGGCAGGTCCTCGGCGCGCACCTTGATGGTGTAGAACACCGGTCCCCCGGCCCCGCGCAGGGCCATCATGGCCGCCTCTAGCCCGGCCTCGCTTTCCACGGTGCCGGTGACCGGCAGCCCGGCGGCGGCCGCCATGCCCGCCATGTCCACGTCGTGGGCGGTGTGGGTGGCCTGCATGCCGGTCTCGCCGTAGCGCTCGTTGTCGAGGACGGCGATGGCGAGGTTGGCGGGCGCCTGCACGGCGATGGTGGCGAGGCTGCCCAGGCCCATCAGCATCTCGCCGTCGCCGGTGATCACCAGCACCCGGCGCTCGGGCCGCGCCAGGGCCAGGCCCAACCCGATCATGGCGGCGCCCCCCATGGCGCCCCACAGCGGAAAGGTCAGCGCATGGTCGCCGGCCGCCGTCGCGTCCCAGGCCGGCGTCCCGAGGCCGGCGACGACCAGCATCTCGCCGCGATCGGCGAGCAGGGAGGCCACCACCCGGCGGCGACGCAGGGGATAGGACTCGGCGCGCGTGCTGTTCACTGTCTAATCCTCGAACGTCTTGACGCCGACGAGGCTTTGCGCGATGAGCACGGCGGCCGCTCCCGGGCCGGCGAACACCGCCTCGCCGGCGGTGCCGACGACCTCTCCCAATCGTGCCTCATCGTCGACGGCGTGAACAAAGACTTCCTGCAGACGCAGCAGGTCGCCGGTGATGCGGCCCATGGGCAACTGCCAGGGATTGGCCTCGCCTTCCTGGCCGCGCATGGTGACCAGGACGAGCAGGGGAAAGCGGCAGGTGCGGACCAGGGACAGCATGTTCAGGCAGTTGCCGACGCCGCTGCTTTGCATGAGGAGGACGCCGCGCTGGCCGCCCAGCCAGGCGCCGGCAAGGAGCGCCATGCCCTCTTCCTCGGTGGTCAGCGGCACCATGGTCATGGTCGCCTCGCCGGCGCACAGATCGAGCAGCCGGCTGTGGCCGGCGTCGGGCACGTAGGCCACCTGGCGCACGCCGAGATCGACAAGCGCGCGGAAAATGTCGCCGGGCCATTGGGGCGCGCCCATCGCCGCCGCGCCCTGTGTCGTCGCGCCCTGTGGTTTTGCCGTGCTCATCATATTGCCGAGGATCGCCCAGTGGACAGACAGCGGCGGGACTTTACCTCGAAATTAGAAGGGGAGGGCCTAAAATCGGGTCACCACGGCTTGGCGGCAACGCTATTGAGGCGGCCTTCCCTTGCCGGGTACGGGGCCACGTCGGCGCCCTCCCTGGCGCCGGTTCGACGTTTCGGTGCAAACAGCTATTTCAATTGGCGGCGATTCGATTAGTATCTCGCCTCGCTGGCCGAATTCCGGCCGGAAAATTCAGCGGAAACCGCTTATGAGGAGCGATCCGGGAAAAGGAGCGCGACCTGGACTATGGCAATTGAGAACGGAATAAAACGGCTGGCGGTCGACATCGGCGGCACCTTCACCGACGTCGTCGTCGAATTCGACGGGCGCCGCGTTACCTCCAAGGTGCTGACCACGCGAGAGGCGCCGGAGGAGGGTGTCCTCACCGGGTTCCGCGAAGTGCTCGGCGAGGCCGGGCTGAGCGCCGGCGACATCGGCATCCTGATCCACGGGACGACGCTGGCCACCAACGCGATGATCGAGCGCAAGGGCGCCCTGACCGCGCTGATCACCACCGAGGGCTTCCGCGATATCCTGGAGATCGGCCAGGAGGACCGCTACGACCAGTACGACATCTTCCTCGAGAAGAAACTGCCCCTGGTTCCCCGCCACCTGCGCCTGTGCGTGCCCGAGCGCGTCGATATCGAGGGCGCCGTGCTACTCCCCCTCGACGAGGACGCGGTGCGCGCCCTGGTGCCGGAACTCCAACGGCGGGGAGTGGAGAGCATTGCCATCGGTTTCCTGCACAGTTACGCGAACGCGGCCCACGAGGAACGCACGCGGGACATTCTGGCCGAGGCCTTGCCCGGCGTCTCGATCTCGATATCCTCCGAGGTGTGTCCAGAGGTGCGCGAGTACGAACGGCTTTCGACGACAACCGCCAACGCCTACGTGCAGCCACTGATGGCCCGCTATTTGACCAGGCTCGCCAAGGAACTGGCGGCGCTTGGGCTCGATGCCCCCATATTCCTGATGACATCGGGGGGCGGTCTGGCGGCGCTTGACGCCACCGTGCGCTTCCCCATCCGCCTCGTCGAATCGGGGCCGGCGGGGGGAGCCATCCTGGCCTCGCGCGTCGCCCGCGAGTGCGGTTTCGAGCGGGTGCTGTCCTTCGACATGGGCGGCACCACCGCGAAGATATGCCTGATCGACGACTACGAGCCGCAGGCATCGCGCACCTTCGAGGTAGACCGCGCGGCGCGCTTCCTGAAGGGCAGCGGACTGCCCCTGCGCATCCCCGTCATCGAGATGGTGGAGATCGGCGCCGGCGGCGGCTCCATCGCCAGCGTCGACAGCACCAAGCGCATCGCCGTCGGGCCGGAGAGCGCCGGCGCCGAGCCCGGACCGGCGTGCTACGCGCGTGGCGGAGGCGCGCCCACCGTCACCGACGCTGACGTGACACTGGGCCGCATCGACCCGGAGCGCTTCGCCGGCGGCACCATGCACCTTGATACCGGCCTCGCGGGCACCGCCATCAAGGAAGCGGTGGGCACGCCCCTCGAGCTGTCCGAACCGATGGCCGCCTTCGGCATCACCGAGATCGTCGACGAGAACATGGCCAACGCGGCGCGCGTCCACGCCATCGAACGCGGCAAGCAGATCGGCGAGTACACCCTGATCGCCTTCGGCGGCGCCGCGCCCCTGCATGCTTGCCGGCTCGCCGACAAGCTGGGCATCGGCCGCGTCGTGGTGCCGACCGACGCCGGTGTCGGCTCGGCCGTCGGTTTCCTGTGCGCTCCCGTCGCCTACGACGTGGTGCGCAGCCGCTACATGACTCTGCTTGGGTTCGAGGTCGAGACGGCGAATACCATGCTCGACGCCATGCGCGACGAGGCGCTGTCCGTGGTGCGTGCCGGGGCGCCCGAGGCGCCGCTTGCCGAGGAGCGCACGGCCTTCATGCGCTACGTCGGGCAGGGCCACGAGATCGAGGTCGAGTTGCCGGAGCGCCCGCTCGTCGCCGATGACAGCGCGCTGCTCAAGGAAAGGTTCGACCGCGCCTACGAATCGCTTTACGCCCGCACCATCCCCGACGCCGACGTCGAAATCCTGAGCTGGGCCATCCGCGTGAGCACCGGCGTCGCGACCCCGAACCCGGTCCCCGGCGTGACCGAGGTCGAGGACCCCGCCGCCGATGGCCACAACACGGTGTTCGATCCCGAGGACGAGTCGTTCGACGACGTGCCGACCTATGGTCGCGCCCACTTGGCGCCGGGGACTCGCGTCCGGGGACCGGCCGTCATTACCGAGGACGAGACCTCGACCTTCGTGTCCGCCGGATTCGATGCACACGTTCTGGGGAACGGTTATATTGAGTTGGAGCGCCGCGACGCGAGCGCCGGGGAGAAAAGCCAATGAGTACATCGGGCGCGCTGTCGCGCATCCGCATGCAGATCATGTGGAATCGCTTGATCTCCGTCGTCGAGGAGCAGGCGCAGGCGCTGTTGCGCACCGCCTTCAGCTCCATGGTCCGCGAGTGCGGGGATCTGTCGGCCGGCGTCTTCGATCTTGAGGGCCGCATGCTGGCGCAGGCGGTGACCGGGACGCCGGGGCACGTCAACTCCATGGCCGAATCGGTGGTCCACTTCATCACTCATTTTCCCATCGAGACCATGCGCGAGGGCGATATCTACATCACCAATGATCCGTGGCAGGGGACCGGGCACCTCAACGACTTCGTCCTCACCACCCCGGCTTTCCACAAGGGGCGCCTGGTCGGCCTGTTCTCGTGCACCAGCCACCTCATCGACATCGGCGGCATCGGCTTCGGCCCCGACGCCACCGACGTGCACATGGAGGGCATTTACATCCCCTTCCTCAAGCTCGCCGAGGAAGGCAAAATGAACCAATCGCTGATGGCCATGATCAAGGCCAACACCCGCCAGCCCGTGGAGACCGAGGGCGACGTTTACTCCCTGGCGGCGTGCAATGACGTGGGGTGCCTGCGGCTTTCCGAGATGATGGACGAGTTCGCCCTCGACGACCTGGACGAACTGTCGGCCCACATCATCGACAGCTCGCGCGACGCCGTGATGGCCCGCATTGCCGAGCTGCCCGAGGGCACGTACCACAATTCCGTTCGCGCCGACGGCTACGACCACGAGGTCGACGTGATCGCCGCCATGACCATTTCCGCCGAGGGCATCCACGTCGATTACGAGGGCACGGCGCCGATCTCGAAATACGGGATCAACGTGCCGCTCTCCTACACCAAGGCCTACACGTGCTACGGCCTGGCATGCACGGTGGCGGCGGGAATTCCCAACAATGCCGGCTCGCTCGCCCCCTTCACCATATCGGCGCCCGTCGGCTCCATCCTCAACGCGGTCTATCCGGCACCCGTCTCGTCGCGCCACATCGTCGGCCACATGCTGCCCGACACCATTTTCGGGTGCCTCAAGCAGGCCATCCCCGACGGTATTCCGGCGGAAGGGTCCGCGACCCTGTGGATTCTTTCCTACCGTGGCCGCCACCAGGGCGCCAACGAGCCGGATGCCGGCTATACCACCAGCGCCGTCACCGCCGGTGGCACCGGCGCCCGGCCCAACAAGGACGGCCTTTCGGCGACCGGTTTCCCGAGCGGCGTCAAGGGGACGCCGGTGGAGATTATCGAATCGACGGCGCCCGTGGTGGTATGGCGCAAGGAGCTGCACACCGATTCGGCCGGCGCCGGGCGCTACCGTGGCGGCCTCGGCCAGATCATCGAGGTCGAAAGCCGCGACGGCTCCACCTTCGAGCTGTTGGCCGCCTTCGAGCGTATCAAGAACCCGGCGTGCGGGCGCGACGGCGGGCTCCACGGCGCCGCCGGCTACCTCGGCCTGGCCTCGGGTCCGACCTTGCGTGGCAAGGGGTTCCAGGAAATCCCCGAGGGCGAGCGATTGATCGTGCGCACGCCGGGCGGCGGCGGCATGGGCGCCCCGGCCGAGCGCGACCCGGGCGCCGTGCAAGCCGACGTCCTCGACGGCCTGGTCAGTACCGAAGCCGCCGACGGCGTCTACGGCGTTGTGATGACGGCGGACGGCGCCATCGACGCGGCGGCGACCGAGGCGCGGCGCGGCGGCGGCTGATTTTCCGCCTTACGGCTTCTTCTCCCGCAGCACCTCCCACACGCGCCCGGGCGTCGCCGGCATGTCGACGTGGCGCACGCCGAGGGGCGAAAGCGCGTCGACCACGGCGTTGATGACGGCGGGTGGCGCGCCGGCGGCGCCGGCTTCCCCGCAGCCCTTGATGCCGAGCGGATTGCGGGTGGTCGGCGTGTCGCGGTGGAAGAAGGCGAAGTTGGGCAGGTCGTCGGCGCGCGGCATGCGGTAGTCCATGAACGAGCCGCTGACGAGCTGGCCCGCATCATCGAAGACGGTGTGTTCCATCAGCGCCTGGCCGATGCCCTGGACGACGCCGCCGTGCACCTGGCCGGCCAGGAGGTCGGGATTGAGGGCGCGCCCGAAGTCGTGCACCGCCGAATAAGCGATCACCTCGATGGCGCCGGTCTCGGCGTCGACCTCCACCTCGCACACGTGACAGCCGTGGGGAAAGGTGAAGTTGTCCGGCTTGAAGCTGGCTTCCTCGTCGAGCCCGGGCTCGGTGCCGGGGGGCAGGCGGGTCGCGTCGAAGGAGGCGCGCGCCACGTCCGAGATGCCGACCTCGAGGTCGGTGCCGACGACGCTGAACGCGCCGTCGGCGAACACGAGGTCGGCCTCGGCGGCTTCCAGAACCTGTCCGGCGATGCGCCGCGCCTTGTCCACGATGCGATCGGCGGCGTGGCAGACGGCACCGCCGCCCATGGGGATGGACCACGAGCCGCCAGTGCCCTCGCCGCTGGGGACGGCGTCGGTGTCGCCCTGCACGATGCGGATTTTCTCGAAGGGCAGGCCGAGGCGCTCGTTGACGATCTGGCTGAAGGCGGTCTCGTGCCCTTGCCCGTTGGCCATGCTTCCGCTGAACAGCGTGACGCCGCCGTCTTCGTCGAAGGCGAGGCGCGCCGTTTCCTGGAGCCCGCCGCCGCCGCCGCAGCGCTCGACGAAATTCGCCATGCCGATGCCGCGCAGCTTGCCGCGCGCCGCCGCCTCGGCGCGGCGTTCCTCGAAATCGTTCCAGCCGGTCTCGGCCATGGCGGCGTCCATGATGCCCTCGAAGTCGCACGAATCGTAGGTGATGCCGGTGGGCGAGGCGTAGGGGAAGGCGTCCGCCGGGATCAGGTTGCGGCGGCGCAACTCGGTGCGGTCGATAGCCAAGTCGTGGGCGGCGGCATCGATAAGGCGTTCGAAGAGGTAGGTTATCTCGGGGCGCCCGGCGCCGCGGTAGACGTCTGTCGGCACCGTATTGGTGTAGACCCCGTGCACTTCCACATGGAGGACCGGGACCCTGTAAGTGTTCGATGCCATGATCGTGCCGATGATCGGCGAGCCCGTGCCCCGGGTCGTGACGTAGGCGCCGAGGTCGGCCAGGGTCTTGACGCGAAACCCCAGGATGCGGCCCGCGCCGTCGAACGCCAGCTCGCCATGCGTGACGTTGTCGCGGGCGTGGGCTTCGCTGAGGAAGGCCTCGCCGCGCTGGCCCGACCACATGACGGGGCGCCCCAGCCGCCGCGCCGCCAACGCCACCAGCACCTGCTCGGGATAGAGGCCGTTCTTGCCGCCGAAGCCGCCGCCGACATCGCCGGCGACGACGCGCACTGACGGAGATTCCAGGCCCAGGACCGTGAGGAGCTGGTCGCGTACCAGGTGGGGCATCTGGGTGCCGGTGGTGAGCGTCAGCTTGCCTGTGCCAGGGTCCCACTCGGCGAGCACGTTGCGCGTCTCCATGGGGTTTTGCACGATGCGGTTGTTGACGACGTCGAGGGCGATGACGTGCGCCGCATTGGCGAAGGCGGCCTCGGTCGCCGCCGCGTCTCCGGTCTCCCACTGGAAGGCCAGGTTGTTGGGGACGTCGGGCCACACCAGGGGCGCCCCGGCCTGGGCAGCCTCTTCGCACCCGACGGAGACGGCCAGGGGCTCGTAATCGACGATGATCATCTCGGCGGCGTCGCTGGCCTCCGCGTAGGTCTCGGCGACGACGAAGGCGACCCCGTCGCCGGCATAGCGCGCTACTTCATGGGCGAGCGTGGGATAACCGTGCTCGACGATTTCCGTGCCCGCCTTGGCGGGGAATGTGTACGCCGTCGGGATGGTGCGCACCCCTTCCGCCTCGATGTCGGCGCCGGTCAATACCGCCAATACGCCGGGCGCCGCCATGGCGGCGGCGGCGTCGAGGCGGGCGATACGGGCGTGGGCATGGGGCGAGCGCAACATGCAGCCGTGCGCCATGCCGGGGCGCGCCGCGTCTTCGACGAAAGACCCTTGCCCGGTGAGCAGGCGCACGTCCTCGCGTCGCTTGACCGGCTGGCTTATTCCGAATTTTCCCATCCGTTTCCCTATCCAATGGTTCCCGCCGGCGGCGCCGCTCAGCCGCGCAATGCGTCGAGCTGGGCGGCGTATCCGGAAGGATCGACGGTGACGTCGACAAGCGCCGGACCGTCGCCGGCCAGCGCCTCGGCGAGCACAGGTGCCAGCGCATCGTCCCCGCCGACGCTCCAGGCGCGGCACCCCAAGGCCCGCGCCGCCGCCGCCATGTCGATGCGCGGGTAGCGCACGCCGTGGCGCGGCAGGCCTCTCTTGCACTGCTTGATGTCGATCAGGGAAAGGGCGGCGTCGTTGAAGACGACGACGGCGACGCGGCACCCCAATCGTTGGGCGGTGGCGAGTTCGGAGAGGCACATCATCATGCCGCCGTCGCCGATGAGGGCGACGGCGCCGCGACCGGGCTCGTGTAGGGCCGCGGCGATGGCGGCGGGCAGCGCGTAGGCCATGGTCGACAGCCCGTTCGAGGTGAGTACGTCGCCCGGTGCGCGGGCATCCAGGAAGGTCATCGCCGAGAACATGTGGGCGCCCGAATCGATGGTGACGCGGACCTCCGGCGGCTTGGCCGCGGCCACCGCCTCGACCACCGCCTGGGCGGAGTGACCGGTCGGCGCCGATGACGAATCCGGGATGGCGACGCGGCGCCGGTAGGCGTCCCCGAGCGACGTCATTTCCGCCACCGTCCAGGCCGATTTGCGGGCGGCACCGCGTAGCGCTTCGGCGCAGTGGGCGAGGGGGCCGATCATCGCCGCCGCCGGCTCCACGGGAAGGCGGCGGGCCGCCAGCGACATGTTGAGGACGGGGGCCGCGTAGCGCCAGGGCTGCGGGATGATTTCGACGGGATCGAGACCATAGAGGATGACGAGGTCGGCCCGTTGCAGGCAATCGGCTTCCACCGTGGCGCCGGTGAACAGCCCGACGGCGCGCGGCTCCTCGTCGGAAATCACCCCCTTCGCCTTGTAGGTGAAGAGGACCGGACAATCGAGGGCCTCGGCAAGGGCGCCGAGGGCCTCGCCTGCCCCGTCGTCGCGCGCCTCGATGCCGGCAACGATGACCGGCCTCCGGCAATCGGAAAGCAGGGCGCGGGCCGCCGCCATGTCGCCTTCGCCGGGCATCTCCGATTGCGGCCCGGCGGCCGCCGGCGCCGCGCCGGTAACCTGCGCCACCGCCTGGGCGGCGCCGAGGTCCATGTGCACCGGCCCCCGGGGGTGGGCGAGCGCCGTATCCAACAGAGCCTCGATGGCGGCCGCGCCGTCCTCCGCCCGCAACCGCCCGTAGGCCTTGACCAGGGGTTCGTAGACGGCGCCCTGGTCGATGCGCTGGTAGGTGAGCCAGGGTTCCGCGCCATCATCGATGCAGTCGCTCAGCAACACCACCGGGGAGCGCTCGAGGGCGGCGTAGGCGATGCCGTTGACGGCGCTCATCACGCCCGGTCCGAGCCCGGTGATGACCACCCCCGGCGCGCCCGAAAGCTCCGCCGTCACCGCCGCCATGATGGCCGCCGCGCTCTCGCTCTGGGTGAGCACGAAGTCGATGCCCTCGTCATGGGCGGCGGCCATGACGTCGAGGCAGGCGCCACTGCCCGGCACGCCGAAGGCGCGGCTGACGCCGCGCGCCTTGAGCGCCACGGCAAGGGTTCGGGCAAGGGTGGATTTCCGTGTCATGATTGCCGTGCCGAGCGACGGCTCAAAATTTTTCCGCGCCTTGCTGGCGGACGGGGTCGGGGATGAGTTCCGATTGGTGGAACCCGCCCAGGTAGGTCCCGATGTTGTCGCTGAATTCCATATCGGAGACGCCCGGCTTGAGGTCGCACCAGATGTGATAGATGTCCATTTTATACCAACGGCCCTTGGTATTCTAATAATCGCCCGGCGTCGAGCCGAATGGTGGCACGCGGCCGACCAGGGATTCCAGGAGTATCAATTCCTCGTCGGTGTGGTTGATGACGGGCGCCGGCTCGATCACCCGTGGCGCGCCGCCGCCATGGATGAAGCGGGGCGATTCGTGATGGGTGGTTTGCACGGTCTCGCGGGCTTGTGGGGCCTGGGTGGATTGCAAGTCGGCGTGCCCGTAGCAAATGCACGCGTAGGTGAGATCGGCCCGCGACTCGACGAAGGCGCCGGAGCCCCTGATCCCGATGGTGGCGAAGGGGGTGTCGAGGCGCTTCCGCCCCGGCCCGAAAACCGACAGCATCATGCCGGCGATCACCGTGAAGACGCGTACCCCGGCGGTAACGCCGGGAAAGCGCGTCTCGGCGTTGTCGCGGATGAGGAAGGCGTCGTCGCCGATGACCAGCGTTGCCAGGCCGTCCGGGCCGGTGGTGACCACGTCCCCCGCCTGTACCGGCATCCCCACCTGGACGGGCAGCCCGTTGATCTGGATGTTGCCCTCGACGCGCCGAAAGCCTTGCGCAAAGCGTGCCGACTGCGCCACGGTGATGCCGGCGCCCAGCAGTCCGGCGCTGCCCAGGGCGCCGGCGGCAATCCCACGCAGAAGCAGGGCGCGTCTTTCGATGTCCATGGAACCGGTCATCGTCCATGGGGCCGGTCAGCCGACTGGCCTTTTCTTATCGGACGTGACGTCGCGTGGCCCCACGAAGTCGAAGGGCATTTGCTTGGCGGACTGGTTGGGCCACGCGAACTTCATGCCGAGCACGTCGACATCGAGTTCACGTCCCTCGCCGACGGTGACGTAGCCGGGACCCGCTTCGGGGCGCGGCGGGTTGATGATCAGGCACCTCTGGCCCTCGGGCACCATGTGTCCGCTGTAAGGCACGCCCCGGGCCACCGCCTTGCCGGGAATCTCGAAAAACCAGTCGTCATCCGCGTAGGAGATGTTGATGGTCGCAAACTCGATGCCGAGCGGCCTGATCGTCAAGTCGCCCCAGATGGCGAAGCGACCGCCGGCGTTGCCGGAATAGATGAGTTCCAGGGCGCGGCGCTGCCTGGCATCGGCGCGCTCGTCGATGACGAAACCCATTTCGCGGTTCTTGTCCAGCGGACGGCCCTCGTAGCGGATGATGGTCACGGCGGCTAGGTTCTCCAGCGCCACGTCGCCGAAATATCCCTCGCGAATGACCCAGCCGTGGACGCCCTCGCAGAACCCCATGGTGGGCGTCGCCGCGAACTCGCACGGGCACCCGATGTCGCAGTTGCAGACGTCCCACCAGTCGCCGATGATGCGCCAGTCCTTGATCTCGTCGGGCCGGTAGCTGACGTTCTGGTAGCCGGTGATTTCCTCTTGCGCCATGACGCGGTCCTCCCGATTTCCCACGCGCCGATGGTAGCCCCGGGAAACGGCGGTTTCCAGGGCGGCGCGGCGTGGTTGCTCTCGGCCGGCGAATGTTTAATCATCGTGGCCCCCGTCCGATCGGGAGACCGCATCTTGAATCAAGCTACACCCGTGTCCCGCCAGGACGCCGTCGCCGGCGCAGCCCCATGACCATCGAGAGCATCAGCGCCGTAACCCTGGCCACCCACGACATGGGGCGCGCCGTCGCCTTTTACCGGGCGCTTGGTTTCGAGATGCTCTATGGCGGTGCCGAGGCCGGGTTCACCAGTTTCGGCGCCGGCGCCGGATACCTCAATCTGGTCGCCGAGCCGGCCAAGGAATGGTCGTGGTGGGGCCGGGCGATCTTCTATGTCGATGACGTCGACGCAATGTACGAACGCGCCCTGTCGGCCGGATATGAACCGGATTTCGAGCCCCGCGACGCCGAGTGGGGCGAGCGCTTCTTCCACCTAGACGACCCGGACGGCCACGAGCTCAGCTTCGCCAAGCCGTTGACCGAGGACGTGGCCAAACGCTCCGCCGAATTCGCCCGTGAATGGGAGAGGGGACGGGGCTAGGGCGTCCACACGATGACGCGGATCGGCGTCGGCGCGAAGCCGGCGCAGGGATTGTTCTCCTGCGGGCAGTTGGAGATCATGGCGATGACGTCGGTTTCGGCACGCAGCTCCACGTAGTCGCCGGCCACCGAGGAGCCGTCCTCGAAGGCCGCCGCGCCGTCGGCGTGCACCGGGAAGTGGGAGAAGAAGTTGACGTTGGCGACCAGGTCGCGTGCCGCCAGCCCGTGGCTTTCCAGGCATTTGGTGAAGTTTGCCCGGCAGTTCGCCGTGTCCTTGACGCCGTAGCGGTACTCGTTGGCCTCGGCGCTGCAACACCCGGCAATGGTGTCGATCTGGCCGCAGGTGTCGCGGACGATGGTCATGAGCGGCTGGGCGAGGTCCGAGAACAGCTGCGCGCCCTCCTTGGGATAGGCATTGTTGGCGAACTTGATGGTGTTGCCGGCGTTGTAGCGGTTCTCCGTCGGCCGGGCGGCGTCGTAACAGAGGAAGTCGGTGCCCTGCTGGCCCTCGAGGTCGATGATCCTCAGATGGGCGCCCTTGGGCATCACCTTGGTCCAGTATTCGCCGGCTTCGAGCTGGGCGTCGTCGTGAATGGTGCCGGCGATGGCGGCGGCCTCCGCCAATTCGTTCCGGGCAGCGGTGTTGTCGGCCATGATGGACCCCTCCCGATGGTGTTGCGCGGAGGCGCCAAGGCACGATATTCGGCGCCGGCTGTCAAGGCCCATAACAGACGCCTCGCGGGCCCGACATCTGTCGGCCTGCCGCCTTCCACAAAAAAAGAAGGGGCGCCGGAATCGCTTCCGACGCCCCGATGTTGGCGGAGAGTGCGGGCGCTAGCTGATTCTCTCGCCACGCATGGCCTTTTGTAGGTTTTCGCCTTGTGTGTACTTCTGCATTTCCTCTTCGTACTCCCGGTTTTCGGCTTTCGCCTGCCAGACGTGCCAGGCGATCCAGAGGACCATGCCGACGATCCAAAGGAGCATCTCGCTGCCGACGAAGGGATAGAGCGGGCCGATATCCAGCATGGAGCCCGTCCAGTTGTCGATTTGGCCTGTAGACATCGTCGTGTTCTCCTTTGAACGGCGTTAGGACCGAAGGGATCGGGCGATTTCTTCCTCGGCCGCCCTTACCTCGTCGCCGAGACCGTAGTGGGCCTGTATCTCGCCCACGTCGAGCCCGGCCAGTTCGATCTCCTGGGGCACCCTGAGAATGCCCGCGTTCTTGCAGATCGTGCCGAGAATGTAGGCTGGAATGAAGCCGAGCCCCCAGAACATGATCATGGCGCCGATGAACTGGCCCCATGGCGTGATGGCGGCGTAGTCCGGGTTGGGCGAGGACGGATAACCCCACAGCACGAAGCCGGCAACCACCACGCCGAACCAGCCGGCGTAGCCGTGCACGGCTACGGCGCCCACCGCGTCGTCGATCTTGAAGCGGCGCTCCACGTAGTAGTGGACCTTGTACATGAAGATGACGCCGAGCCCGGCGATGATCATGGCCTGGATCGGGTGGTAGAGGTCGTTTCCGGCGCTCGCCGCGATGATGCCGGCGAGGCCGCCGGAATAGGTCCAGAAGCCGTTACCCTTGGACAGCCAGTAGCCCGTCATCATGCCGCCGGAAAGCGACATCAGGAAGTTGACGGTGATGGCCGAGAGCGTCGTTGGCTGCAGATAGATGTTGGTGGCCGAGAGGAACGTCCCGTCGCCTGATTGCACGTCGATGATGGGGACGTTGCAGGCGGCGTAGAAGCCCCAGAAGCCGGTGTAGATGAGGAACAGTCCCACCGTCACCAGCCACGGGTTGTGGGGTGCCAGGTCGCGTGGTGTGCCGTCGGCGGCGAACTTGCCGATGCGCGGGCCGAGCAGATGGAGGTAGGCCAGGGCCGAGCCGCCGGCGATGGCGTGGATGACGCCCGACGCATAGGCATCGTGGTAACCCAGCACCTGCACCATCCAACCGTCCGGGTGCCAGCCCCAGGCGGCGTCGATGACCCAGGTGACGGAGCCCACCAGCACGGCCAGGAACCAAAACGACATCGAGCGCACGCGCTCGATCACGGCGCCCGAAACGATGGAAGCCGCCGTCCACGAGAACAGCAGGAAGGCTGCCCAGAAGACGCCGTTGATGCGCGCCCAACCCATGGTGTCGTCGGCGGTGAGCGCCGCCGTGGCCGGCTTGCCACCCATGTGCGGTCCCATGAGCTCGCTCCACGGTTCCGCCCACGGCGCCGCGACCAGCCCACCGGTGATGCCGGGCCCGTTGGGCAGGGCGAAGTAGATCCACCACCCGAAGAAGAAAAAGGTGATGGTGACCAGCGGGATCAGCATGGTGTTCTTCATCAGCGTGTGCAGATGGTTCTTCTGACGCGAGACGCTGACCTCGTACATGCAGAAACCGACGTGGATAAGAAACATCATGACCACCGTCACCCAGTAATACATTTCGGTGAAGATGACGGTCAGTGCCCCGATATCACTGTCCATTGGATTAGCCTCCGTTATGGGTCCTGTCGTGAAGGAAAGCTGATTGTCCCAGGGACATGGCCACGGGGATTGGGCCACAGGCATCTGGCCGTGGCGGTATAGATGGGAATGGCGCGCGTGATTCGGAGCCGGAAAACCTTCCGGCGGCCGCGACGGCGGATGCGAAGAGCCCGTTGCTCCGTGCCATGGTCATCCCCCGATGCCAATGGGTTCCAGTTTGTGAACCCCTGGCGATCTCCTTGCGACCTGGCCGGCATTTTCGCTTAGCGGCATTTACTTTGAATAATCGGCCGCCTGCAATCAACCAATTTCGTCAGGGTGCCGGCGCCGAGTGTCCAACGGTGAGGCCTTCGGCGTGCTTCAGGTGCCGGTGTCCTGGCCCAGCATGTCGCTTCGCGCCTTTTCCAGGTGTGCCGTCATCAGGCGCCCGGCGGCGTCAGCGTCGCGGCGCCGTAGCGCCTCGAAGACGGCGCGGTGCTGGCGGTTGTAAACGTCCATGCGGCGGCGCGTCAGGACGCGCCCCTTGACGTCGGACCATTGGGCTCGGCCGCGCACCTCGTTGAGGTGGGTATACAGCCAGACCATCAGCGGATTGCGGGTGCATTCGGCGAGGCGCAGGTGAAACTGCTGGTCCCAGCCGGTGAAGTGCTCGATGTCGTCGCCCGACGCCTCGACGCGCTCCAGGGATTCGCGCAGCCGATCGATGTCGTGGGCGTTGGCGTTGACCACGGCGCGCCGTGTAATGTTGGGCTCGACGGCGAGGCGCGCGTCCAGCAGCTCGAGCGGGCTGGTGACGTCGGCGATGTCCTTTTCGCTGCCCGGCAGGTCCTTGACGAAGGTGCCGCTGCCGACACGGCGCGAAATCAGCCCGCCGGCCTCGATCTCGCGGAGCGCCATGCGCACGGTGGCGCGCGAGGCGCCGAAGTGGCCGGCGAGCTGGCGTTCGGTGGGCAGTTTCTCGCCCGGCGTGAAGCCGCCGTCGTGGATCGCCTGGCGCAGCTCGCGGGCGATCGCCGCCGGCAGGCGCGAGCGGCCGCGCGGCAATTTGGCCCGGTCGTCGGCGGATAGGGGAGCTTGCGTCATGCCTCGTCCCTAAACCAATTTAGACCAATCATAGTTTTAATTGATATTGGTTGCAATTGGATTAAGATTAAGTACACCGGAACGCGCCGCGAATAGACGCGCGCCGGCGGGGGATCGGCAAGCCATGTGTGGAATAGCCGGAATATTGTTCAAGGGGAGCCACCCGGATATTGCCGCCGGACGGGCCCTGATCGACATGCTGGATGGCTGCCAGCACCGCGGCCCCGACTCGACCGGTTTCGCGCTTTACCGGGACGCCAGGCCCGGTGAGCTGCGCCTGCGCTTTTTCGTCGGCGACGGTGACGAGGCGGTGCAAACGGTGGAGCGCATCAAGGAGGCACTGGCCGAGCATCAGGCCCGCATCATCGAGGAGGAGGCGATCGGCACCAGCCAACGCTTCACCGTCAAGTTCGATGGCGACGTGCAGGCCTTCGCCTATGCCATGGAGAACGTGGCCAAGGTCATCTCCATCGGCACCAGCCTCGACATCGTCAAGGACGTGGGCAGCGCCCACGACGTCGACGACACCTACCGCGTGAAGTCGTTCGACGGCAGCCACGGCATCGGCCATGTACGCCTGGCCACCGAATCGGACGTCAAGCCGGAGGCCTCGCACCCCTTCTGGGCCACCGGCTTCGCCGACGTGGCCATCGTCCACAACGGCCAGATCACCAATTACTGGAAGATGCGCCGGCGCCTGGAGCGGCGCGGTTTCCAGTTCAACACCGACAACGACAGCGAACTCATCGCCGTCTACCTGGCCGACAAGATGTCGCAGGGCATCACGCTCAAAGACGCGCTCGCCACCTCCATCGACGACATGGACGGCACCTTCTCCTTCCTGGTCTCGACCAAGGACGAGATCGGCTACGCCAAGGACCGCCTCGCCGCCAAGCCGATGATCAAATACGAGAACGACGACCTCATCGCCATCGCGTCGGAGGAGGTGTCCCTCAACCGGCTTTTCCCCGGCCAGGCGTTGAACACCATGGAACCTCCTCCGGGGACCTACGACACATGGCAACGATCGACCTAGGCGATATTCCCGTCCGCCAGGCCAACGAACTCATTCGCGAGTACGGGGCCAAGGGAGAGGACGTAGAGGTCGTCAACCCGGACGCCCGCCACCACATCGGGGTTGGCCTCATCCACGACATCTCGGTCAGGGTGCGCGGCTCGGCCGGTTATTTCTGCGCCGGGCTGACCGACGGGCCGCGTTTCATCGTCGACAACAACGTCGGCTGGGGCCTGGCCGACAACATGTACCAGGGCTCCATCGTCGTCGGCGGCAACGCCGGGGCCATCGCCGGCGTCGCCATCCGCGGCGCCGAGGTGGTGGTGGGTGGCAACATGGGCTCGCGCGCCGGCCAGGTGATGAAGGCGGGAACCCTGTGCTGCGCCGGAAACGCCAACTTCATGGCCGGCTACATGATGTACGGCGGGCGCATCATCATCCTCGGCCAATCCGGAGAGCGCGTCGGCGAGGACATGACCGGCGGCGACATCTACGTCGGCGGCGCGGTCCAGTCGCTGGGCTCCGACGCCGTGCAGACCGACCTGCCGGCCGACGAACTCGACGCCATCATGGAATTCCTGGATCGCTACGAGCTCGCCTTCACGGGCACCTTCAAGAAGATCGTCAACGCCGGCAAGAAACTGCGCTACGCGACCTCGGAAAGCCAAGTGCGGAGCATACCTTTCTTCACTTTTTCGGGCGATTCCGAGTATTGGAGCCCGAAAATCCAGGAAGACATCTTCATCAAGTCGCAAATCGGCCGTTACCGTATCCGCGGCTACGGCGGCGCCCGCGTCCTGCCGCACCTCTCCGACCTTGCCTTCAAGTCCGACCTGACAGGCGTCGGTGGCGACGCCGACGTCGTCTCCAAGGTCGACATGCACACCCTCATCGGCGGCAAGAACGGCGCCCAGCCGCTGGATCTGAGCATGCCCCTGATGATCGCGCCGATGAGCTACGGGGCGCTCTCAAGCTCGACCAAGCAGGCCATCGGCCTCGCCTCGTCGATGTCGGGGATCGCCGAGAACACCGGCGAGGGGGGCATGAGCGACGCCCAGCGCGGCGCCGCCAAGCAACTCATCTTCCAGTGCCTGGGGGGGCGGCTGGGGTGGAACATCCACGACATGCTGCGTTCCGACGGGCTCGAGATCTACATTTCCCAGGGCGCCAAGCCGGGGTTGGGCGGCCAGCTCATGGCCAAGAAGGTGACCAAGGAGCTGGCCGAGATAAGAGGCATACCGGCGGGCATCGACCTGCGCTCGCCGTCGCGCCATCCCGACATCCTGGGCGCCGACGACCTGGTCATCAAGATCGAGGAGTTCCGCGAAGCCACCGGCTACCGGCTGCCGGTCAGCGTCAAGATGGGCGCCGGGAGGGTGCACGACGACATCAAGATCGCCGTCAAGGACGGTTTCGACTTCATCGAGCTCGACGGCATGCAGGGATCGACCGGGGCGGGCGCCGCCGAGGTCCTGGAATACGTCGGCATCCCCACCCTTTCGGGCATCATGGGGGCCGTCGACGCCCTCGACGAGATCGGGCGCCGCGACGACATCGAGATCGTCCTCATGGGCGGCATCCGCGACGGCGTCGACGCCGTCAAGGCGCTGTGCCTGGGCGCCGACGCCGTCGCCATGGGCACGGCGACCATCATCGCCGGCGGCTGCATCGCCTGCATGCAGTGCCACGTCGGCCAGTGCGTGACCGGCATCGCGACGCAGGACCCGGAACACGAGAAGCGCTACAAGCCGACCCTGGAGGCCGAGAACATCCACCGCTTCCTGGAAGCCGTGCGCTGGCAGATGGCGGCCCTCACCCACGCCCTTGGCCACTCGGCGACGCACCAGCTGTCGCGCGAGGACCTGGTTGCCCTGACCCCGGAGGCGGCGGCCATCACGCGCCTTCCATACGCCCCGGAATACCGCGACCGGGGCGGCCAACCGGCGCAAAAGGCGGGTTGAGATGAGCGGCGTCTACGACATCGAGCGCATCGCCATGCCCGAGGCGCCGCCTGAATACCAGGACGACACCGCCGACGCCCATTACGTGCCGGCGCCGTGCCAGGTGGCGTGTCCGGTGGGCACCGACGCGCCGTCCTACCTCGCCTACATTTGGGAGCGCAAGTTCCCCGAGGCCTTCGAGGCGATCACCGCCACCAACCCCTTCAGCTCCATCTGCGGGCGCGTCTGCGACGCCCCGTGCGAGCCGGCCTGCCGGCGCGCCGCCAGCGACGGCCCCATCGCCATCCGCAACCTCAAGCGCTTCGTCATGGACCAGTTGGGGCGCGAACACCATCTGGAGCCGGTGGCGGTGTCGCGGACCGAAACCGTCGGCATCGTCGGTGCCGGGCCGGCCGGGCTGACGGCGGCCCACGACCTGGCCGTCGCCGGCTACGCCGTGCACGTCTACGAGATGTCGGACAGGCTGGGCGGCATGATGGTGTGGGGCATCCCCGCCTTCCGGCTGCCGCCGGGCACCATCGAAGAGGACACCGAGCGCCTGCTCAAGCGCTGCCCAGGCGTTGAGGTCCACCTGAACACGGCGCTCGGGCGGGACGTCACCCTGGACCAGCTGAAGGATCGCCACGACGCCGTGCTGATCACCATCGGCGCCTGGTGGGGCAAGCCCATGGGCATCCCCGGCGAGGACGACGAGCGCGTTGTCGACGGCGTCGGCTTCCTGCGCCGTGTCAACGGCGGCGAGCGGCCCGAACTGCCGGAGATCGTGGTTGTGGTAGGCGGCGGCGACGTCGCCATGGACGCCTGCCGGGTGGCCAAGCGCCTGCCCGGGTGCAAGGACGTCAAGGTCGTCTACCGCCGCGGACCCGACGAGATCCCGGCACGCCGCGACGAACTCGACGGCGCCGTCAAGGAGGACATCGAGTTCGTCTACAACACCCAGCAGGTCGCTGTGGTACCCGGCGCCGACGGCATCGTGCTGCGTTGCATCAGGACGGAACTGGGGGAGCCCGAAGCCGACGGCCGCCGCCGCCCGGTGCCCATGGCGGGCACGGAGCACGACATCCCGTGCGGCATGGTCATTGCCGCCGTCGGCCAGCAGGCGGAGAGCGCCGAGCTCGAAGGCCGCGGCATGATGAAAAGCGACCGCGTCGACGCCGATTTCAACGCCATGCGCACCAGCGACCCCAAGGTGTTCGCCGCCGGCGACGGGGCCTTCGGCGGTTCCACCATCGTCGTCGCCATGCACCACGGCCAGAAGGCGGCCTACTACATCAAGGCCTTCCTCGAGGGGCGCGACGACCCGCTGCCCTACCGCACGCCCTACCGCACGCGGCGCGTAGCCGTTGCCCAGGATCTGTCGTGGGAGAAGTTCCCGCGCCAGGAACAGGAGTTCCACGGCCTCGGCGCGACGCCGGTCGAGTTCCCGGAGATCGAGACCGCCTACGACCTGGAAACGGCGCGCGCCGAGGCGGCGCGCTGCTACCGCTGCGACGCCGAGACCGGTTCCGCCGATTACGCGGTGCACCACCGCGAGGACATCTTCTCCATGGCGCGCACCAACGCAGGCGACCACGCCAAGAACCGGGCGATGCTGTTGAAGCGCCTGCACCTGCGCGAAAACCCCTATCCCGAGGAGCGCCCGGCCTGCCTCGACGACCTGGTGTTCCTGCCCGCCAACCTGTCGCGGCTGGTCATCGACCCCTACCGCGAGGCGTGCCGCATCGACAGGAACATCGCCGGCAAGCTGCAACTCGCCCAGCCCTTTTTCGCCGCCGGCTTCGACGACGCGCCGGACGAGGTGCGGGACAGTGTCGCCGAGGGCCTCGCCGAAAGTGGCTGCGGCTACATCGGGGCGCGGCCCATCGGGTCCGCACCCTGGCTACAGGTCGTCGGGCCCGGCGGCACGGCGCCGAGTCCCGAGGCGGCGGGCCTCATCCACGCGCTGGGGGAGCGCTTCCAGGCGCCCGCAGCCCAACGCCTCGCCGACGGCCAAATCCTCGGCCTCGCGGTTTCCGTGCCGGCGGTCCTGGAAGAGGCCATTCCCTTCGCCCTGGAAGGCGGTTTCGACGTGCTGGTGCTCGATGGCGGCGGCGGGCTCGGCGGACTTTCCGGCGAGCTCGGGGGCGCCCCCGACCTGACGCTGCTGCGCGACGCCATCCGCATCCTGCGCCGCCTGGGGCGCGAGGAGGAGATCGACCTGATCCATTTCGGCGGCGCGCGCTCCGGCACCGACGCCGCCAAGCTCATCGCCATGGGCTGCGTCGCCGTCGTCTTTGGGGCGCAAATCGCCCTGGCGGCGGGCGGCGAGATCACCGCCGGGGGCCAAATGCGCTACAACTCGGAGCGCGACGGCGGCAACCGCACCGACGCCGTCGTCAACATCCTGGCGTCGAGCGCCGGTGAGGCGTCGATGATGGCGCGCTGCACCGGCAAGACCAACCTCCACAACCTGGAGCCCGAGGACCTGCGCGCCCTCACCCTGGCCGCCGCCCAGGCCACCGGCCTGCCGCTGGCCGGAACGGCGGGGTGGCCGGGAGGCGAGGACGCCTAGCGCAATATCCCCCTGGCACGGGGCCGGCGCGGCGTGCGCCCCGTGGTCCGAGCGGTACTTTGGCGGCGTTCACGGGGAGCCCGGGGGGCCCGGGCGGCCCCGGCCTCAGGTGGAATCCGTGAGCAGGAAGAACAGCGCCAGCAAGGCGAGGGTGACGCCCTGCAGACCGACCCGCCAGCGCATCAGCACGTTCGAATATTTTTCGTTGAACGTGCCCTCGGCGCTCATGGCGTAGAGGCCCGTGAACAATACCAACGCGGTCGTCGCCGCGAAGATGCCGACCAAGTACGGCAGCATGGAGACAAATCCACCCATGCCCGAATCTTACACCCCGCACCGGGCGGATATCCATAAATTCTTTGTGGGTATGCGTGGCGCCGGCGCCTCCGGATTGCTGTCGTGCTAGTGGCAGGCGATTGGTATAACGGGCCATCTTGGTAGAGAGGTCGTGCCATGGTGCGCCGGATCGGGCCATTCCTGTTCGCTTTCGCCATCGCCGTCGCCCTGATTGGCGCACCGCGCCCATGGGCCCGGGGCTTGCCCACTATCGCGGCGGCCTCCGACCTTCAGTTCGCGCTCGGCGAGGTCGCCGAGGCGTTCACCGAGGAAACCGGCCGTCAAGTGAAACTGATCTTCGGCTCGTCGGGCAATTTCTACCGGCAGATTCAACAAGGGGCGCCGTTTCACATGTATCTGTCGGCGGACGAGGAGTTCGTCCTCGATCTCGCCAAGAAGGGGTTCACCCCCGACCGGGGCGCGCTCTATGCCATCGGCCGCATCGTCATCATCACCCCGCACGGCTCGCCCTTGAAACCAGATGGCGGACTGAAGCACCTGGGGGCGGCCCTGCGCGACGGATGGCTGCGAAAATTCGCCATCGCCAACCCGGACCATGCACCCTATGGCCGCCGTGCCGAGGAAGCCCTGCGTCACGCCGGCTTGTGGGATGCCCTGAGGGGCAAGCTGGTGCTCGGCGAGAACGTCAGCCAGGCGGCGCAGTTCGCCACATCGGGCAGTGCCCAGGGGGGGATCATCGCCCATTCGCTGGCCCTGTCGCCGAACGTCTCGAAGCTCGGCACCTTCGCGCCGATCCCGCAATCCTGGCACAAGCCACTGCGCCAGCGCATGGCGCTGCTCAAGGGGGCCAACGACACGGCGCGGCGGTTCTACGGTTTCATGCGCGAACCGGGTGGACGGGCCATCCTGCGGCGCCACGGCTTCGTCCTTCCGGGCGGGACGCGGTAATGGATTGGGAGGCGCTTTGGCTGTCGGTTCGGCTCGGCGGATTGTCGGTTCTCATCCTCGTGCCGATTGCCATCGTGGTCGGGCGCTGGCTGGCCGTGACGGCGGCTTCCGGAAAGAGCCTGATCGAAGCGTCGCTGGCCCTTCCCCTGGTCCTGCCGCCGACCGTCCTCGGGTTCTATCTGTTGGTTGCTTTCGGCGCCGGATCGTGGGTCGGCCGGCTATGGCAGGATGTCTTCGGCCATACCCTGGTCTTTACCTTCGAGGGCCTGCTCATCGCCTCGATCATCGTCAACATTCCGTTCGCCGTGCAGCCCATCCAGCGCGCTTTCGAGGCAATATCGCCCGACCTGCGCGAGGCGGCGGCGTGCTGCGGGTTGTCGTGGTGGCGCAGCCTGTGGCGCATCGAGCTGCCACTCGCCTGGCCCGGCATCCTGACCGGAATGGTGTTGACCTTCGCCCACACCCTCGGCGAATTCGGCGTGGTGCTCATGGTGGGCGGCAGCATCCCCGGCGAGACCAGGACCATCGCCATCGCCATCTATGACCGGGTCCAGGCTTTCGACGAAGCCTCGGCCGGGAAGATGGCCGCCGTCCTGCTGCTGATCTCGCTGGTGACGATCACCCTGAGCTACCTGCTCACGCAACGGGTGAGGCGCCGTCATGACTGATGCGGCGGGGCTTTCGATCCGCCTCGACCAGGATCGCCCGATCCCGCTCAGCATCGAACTGAGCGCCGTTCCCGGCGAAATCCTGGCCATCGTCGGCCCTTCGGGAAGCGGCAAATCGACGACGCTCAGGGTCGTTGCCGGACTTCACAGGCCGAGCGCCGGGCGCATCGTGTGCAACGGGACGACGTGGCTCGACACGAAGGCCGGGATCGACGTTCCGGCGCGGCGCCGGCGGGTCGGGTTGGTGTTCCAGTCCTACGCGCTGTTCCCGCACCTGACGGCACTCGAAAACGTCGTCGAGGCGCTCCAGGACCGCCCGCCGCAAGCCCGCCGCGATGAAGGGCGTGCGCTGTTGCAGCGCATCCGTCTCGACGGGCTCGAGGACCGGCTGCCGCGGCAGCTTTCCGGGGGGCAGCAACAGCGCGTCGCGGTGGCGCGGGCGCTGGCTCGCCGTCCCGATGTCCTGCTTCTCGACGAGCCCTTCACGGCGGTCGACCGCGTCACCCGTCACCGCCTGGTCCGTGAACTGGCCGACCTTCGGCAAGATCTGCCGATGCCGGTCCTGCTGGTCACCCATGATCTCGATGAAGCGGCGCGGCTGGCCGATCGTATCTGCGTCGTCCATCGCGGCCGCACCTTGCAGACGGCGTCGCCCGAGTCGTTGATGGCGCGCCCGGCAAGCCCGCTGGTCGCCCGGCTGGTCAATCTTCGCAACGTCTTCTCGGGCCATGTGACGGGGCACAGCGCGGATCGCGGAGTAACGTTCATCGAATGGCAGGGGCGGACCATCGAGGCCGGTCTCAGCGACGCCTTCGATTCTGGCGCGCGGGTTGCCTGGTGCATTCCGGCCGACAGCATCATCGTGCACCGCCGCGACCGGCCGTCCCAGGGCGAGCGCGAGAACCCTCTTTCGGGGATCGTTGGCGAAGCCGTGCGCCTCGGCGAGACGACCGAGCTGGTCGTCGTCGTCGGCGGAGACGACCGGGAACCCTTCCATCTGGCCATCCCGACGCATGTGGCGCGGCGCAACGGGATCGACGTTGGTGCCGAGGTCGGGTTTTCAATCAGGGCGGAGGCCGTGCACCTGATGCCCGCCGAGCCGGACGGAGGCGAGCACTCGGCGAGCGATTAACTCCCCGAACTTCCGAAAAGGGGTCATCCCCGGTCAGTCGCCGGTTTTGCCGCGGACATTCGGCGGAGCTTCAGTCACTTCCGGGTACGGCCAAAGAGCGACATCAGCCGGCCGGCAATCCGGCCTTGAGGAGGCCTTCTGAGTGGTGCGCGCGATCGCTGTCCTGGGCGTGGTGTTGGGTCGTCATGTGCTCGCTGATGTTGAAGTCCGGGGAAAGCTTCAGTACCTCGCGGCCATGTGCCGCCGCCTCGGCATCGTCGTCCAGGTAGGCAAAGCTGGCGGCCACGAAAGCAAGGTTCATGGGGATATTCTTTTCGATGTGCCTGAACGAATCGATGGCATCCCTATAGCGGCGGGCGACGAAAAAGGCGCGACCCAGATGGCTCCAGAAGCGTTGCGGATGGAAGGGGTTGATCTGCATCGCCTTTTGAATCCACTCGATGCCCTCTTCGGCGCGGCCCAGCCAGGTCATCAGTTCGCCGTACTGCACAACGACCAGATCGTAATTGGGATTCAGGCGAAGCGCTTTTTCCTGATGCACGAGCGCCCGCTCGAAATCGTGCCGCGTGATGTTGATCGCGGCAAGAATGCGATGGGTGTCGGCATCGTTTTCATCCAGTGCCAGGGCCCGTTCCAGCTCGGCCTCTATTTCACGAGTAAGGACATCTTGATCGCCATCGATCCAACCGTGAACCCATGACTGGCCGAGGACGCAGGCCCGCCAGGCGCGGGCGTGGGCATAACCGGGATCCAGCGCTATGGCGCGCTCCAGAAGGCGAAGCGCCTCCTTGTTGTCGTCACGATTCGAGCGGTGGTGGAGGACCTTGCCGGTAAGAACGCATTCATAGGCCTGCATGTTGTCGGTCGGTATCTGACGGGCCCGATCATGGCTGTCCGCCTCGATGCGCCCCGGCAGCGTCGCCGTGATGGCCGCCGTTATGGCATCCTGGATGGCGAATATGTCCTCCAGGTCGCGGTCATAACGCTCGGCCCAGACGTGGCGGTCATTGGTTCCGTCGATCAACTGCACCGTCACCCGCACACGGTTGCCGGCCTTGCGGACGCTGCCCTCGACCACATAGCGGACGCCCAGTTCACGGGCCACGTCCCTGGCCGTTACGGACTTTCCCTTGTAGGCGAAGGTGGAGGTGCGCGAAATGACCAATAGCCCGCTGAAGCGGGACAATTGAGTGAGGATATCCTCGGTCAGGCCATCGGCGAAGAACTCCTGCTCCGGATCGGCGCTCATGTTGTCGAAGGGCAGGACGGCGATGGAGGGTTTCTCGGCGACCGCGGGTTTGGGCGCTGCCGTCTTCCCGGCGGCAGCAGCTTCCTCGCCGTCGGCGGATGGGGCCGGCACCGAACTCAGAATGCGATATACATGAATCGGTTGGGCGATATTCTTGACTTCCTGGGCGCCCATGTCCTCAAAGCCCACGTCGAGCTTGCCGTTGACCTGCTCATAGACGGCGCCCGAGACGTTGACGCCCCCGGGCTCGGCGAGGCTTTCGAGCCTTGCCGCGACATTGACCCCGTCGCCGTAAATGTCGTCCCGGTCGACGATCACCTCGCCGAGGTTGACGCCGATGCGGAAGCGCAGGCGTTTGTCGTCGGCGATGCCGGCGCCATCCTCGGCCAGTCGGCGTTGGATGCCGACCGCCGTCTCAACCGCCTTGACGACGCTTTGGAACTCCGCCAGCACCGCGTCGCCGGCGTAGTGGACGACGCGCCCGCCGGCCTCCTCGATGCGCCCCGAGATCAGGTTGAGTGCGGCCGACAACTGTTTATGGGTGCCGACCTCGTCGGTACCCGTAAGCCGGCTGTACCCGGCCACGTCGGCGTAGAGTATGGCGGTCAATTTACGAGTGATGGATTCGTCCGGCATCGGGTCCAACAGCAACATTTGCGCGTAGGTTTCGCTCCCCGCCGGGAGGTTAACTTATTGCACGTCGTCGTGTCTGTCATTTATCGCGTGGCTGCGTCTCTTGTTTATGAGTGCACACACTAGTCGCCGCCGCCGGAAAGCGTATATAAGAGGCGCGCTTGAAACGAATCTTATCGTATCGAACCGATTGAGGGGGGAGGCAGAGATGGCCGTCGATCTGGCGCGAGTCGCCAAGCAAAAAGGCATCAAGTATTTCCTGATCAATTTCGTCGACATGTTCGGCGTCCTGCGCGCCAAGCTGGTGCCGGCGCGCGCCATCGGCGCCATGCAAAAGGAGGGCGCCGGCTTCGCCGGCTTCGCGGCGTGGCTCGACATGACCCCGGCCCACCCGGACATGTTCGCCATTCCCGATGCGGAGAGCCTGATCCAGTTGCCGTGGAAGCCCGAGGTGGGCTGGCTGGCCGCCGATCTGTGGATGGACGGCGTCGAGGTCGAGGCCTCGCCGCGCATCGTCCTCAAGCGCCAGATCGCGCGCGCCGCCAAGAAGGGCTGGCGCATGAAGACCGGCGTCGAGTGCGAGTTCTTCCTGATCGCGCCGGACGGCGAGGCCATCTCCGATCCCCTCGATATCCAGCCCAAGCCCTGCTACGACCAGTCCGCCCTGATGCGCCGCTACGACGTCATCAGCGCCATCTGCGACAGCATGATCGAACTCGGCTGGGAGCCCTATCAGAACGACCACGAGGACGCCAACGGCCAGTTCGAGATGAACTGGGAATACGACGACTGCCTGCGCACCGCCGACAAGCACGCGTTCTTCAAGTATATGGTTAAAAGCATCGCCGAAGAGCATGGTTTTAGGGCAACTTTCATGCCCAAGCCTTTCGACAGACTGACCGGAAACGGCTGCCACGCCCACGTTTCGATCTGGGACAAGGCGGGGCGCCGCAACCTGTTCCACGACCGCAAGGACGATGTCGGCATCTCCAAGATGGGCTACCACTTCCTAGGCGGCATCATGCATTCGGCGGACGCGCTGTGCGCTATCTTCAACCCCACCGTCAACAGCTACAAGCGCATCAACGCGCCGGTCACGGCGTCGGGCGCCACTTGGTCGCCCAACGCCGTCACCTATGGCGGCAACAACCGCACCCACATGGTGCGCATCCCCGACGCCGGGCGCTTCGAGCTGCGCCTCATGGATGGCTCCACCAATCCCTACCTGATGCAAGCCGGGGTGCTGGCCGCCGGCCTCGACGGCGTCGCCGAGAAGCGCGACCCCGGCGAGCGGCTCGACATCAACATGTACGAGGAAGGCGGGCGCCTGCGCCGCGTCAAGCGCCTGCCGCTCAACCTGCTCGATGCGCTGCGCCTCATGGAGAAGAACAAGATCCTGCGCGACGCCTTCGGCAAGGAGGTGGTGCAGAGCTACCTGAAGCTCAGGATGCAGGATTGGAACGACTTCATGAGCCACCCGTCGGCGTGGGAGAGGAAGAACACCCTCGATTGCTGACGACGCCCAAGGGACCCGGCGTCCGGCGGTCCCTCCCATGGAGGGCGGCGCCGGCCGGCGGGAGAGAGCATGCCGTTCGGCCTCTTGAAATACGGTTTTCGGCGCCACTACCCGGCGCGCCGCTACCTGCCGGCCGTCACCGAGCTTAAGGATTCCTACGACATCGTCATCGTCGGCGCCGGTGGGCACGGGCTGGCCGCCGCCTACTACCTGGCCCGCGACCACGGCATCACCGACGTCGCCGTTCTCGACAAGGGCTACGTCGGCGGCGGCAACACCGGGCGCAACACGGCCATCGTGCGCGCCAACTACCTGACGCCGGAAGGCGTCAGGTTCTATGACGAGAGCTGCCGGCTGTTCCAGGACCTGTCGGGCGAGCTCGACCTCAACATTCTCTATTCGGAGCGTGGCCACCTGACCCTGGCCCACACCGACGCGGCGCTGCGCACCATGCGCTGGCGGGCCGAGGTCAACAAGCACCTGGGCGTCGCCTCGGAACTCGTCTTCCCGGCCGAGCTTGCCAAGCTGTGCCCCGAGCTTCATCTCGGGCAGGACGCGCGCTATCCGGTGATGGGCGCCCTTTACCATCCGCCCGGCGCCATCGCGCGCCACGACGCCGTGGCCTGGGGTTACGGGCACGGCGCCTGGAGGCGCGGCGTCGAGATTCACCAGAAGACCGAGGTCACCGGCTTCCAACGCGCCAATGGCCGCGTCACGGGCGTCGAGACGACGCGCGGCACCATCGGCGCCGGTCTGGTCCTGCAGGCGACGGCGGGGTCGAGCTCGGTGGTGGCGGCGATGGCGGGGATCAAGCTTCCCATCCGCACGGTGCCCCTGCAGGCCTGCGTGTCGGTGCCCCTCAAGCCCTTCCTCGATCCCATCGTGGTGTCGGGCAGCCTGCACGTCTACGTCAGCCAGTCGGACAGGGGCGAGCTGGTCATGGGCGGCTCGACCGATCCCTACGGCCTCTACGCCAACCGCTCGACCCTGGAGTTCAAGGAGGGCCTGATCGCCCACATTCTGGAGCTCTTCCCTTTCCTGGCGCGCGTCAAGGTCATGCGCCAGTGGGCCGGCATGGCCGACATGACGCCCGACTTCAGCCCGGTCATGGGGCTGACCGAAATCGACAACTACTACATCGACGCCGGCTGGGGGACATGGGGCTTCAAGGCGACGCCGGTATCGGGCAAGCGCATGGCCGAATGCCTGGCGACGGGGCGCCAGCCGGACATCCTGAGCCCCTTCCGCCTGGATCGCTTCCAGAGCTTCGAGCAGGTCGGCGAGCGCGGCGCCGCCTCGGTCGGGCACTAGTGTTCTGGATCATACAAATGATACCCATACGACGGCCTTCCGAGTTCATCCGGCTAGGCGCGTGGCGCGCCGTGATGCTGTCGCATCACAAGCGCCACGCAACGACGCCGGGGGGCTCGGAAGGCCGCCCGAAGGGACGCGTTTCCCGCCCCCACGGGGCGTCAGCCCCGCTTGACAAAGCTCCAGCAACGCCGGCGCCCGCCTTCCTGCCGAGGAAACGGGAAACGCGATCGTATGGGTATCATTTGTATGATCCAGGGCACTAGGAGAGCGCTCGTGAAGATCATGAACTGTCCCCTCAACGGGCCGCGCAACATCTCGGAGTTCGTGTGCGGCGGCGAGGTCGAGGCCATGCCGGCGCCGGGGGCGGCGGACGCCGCATGGGCCGACTACGTGTTCCTCGAGAACAACACGGCCGGCGTGGTGCGCGAATGGTGGATGCACGCGCCCACGTCGTATTGGTTCATCGCCGAGCGCGACACCCGCAGCGACGAGATATTGCGCACCTATCCGGCCTCGGAAGTCTTTGCCGAGCGCCAGGACTTCGCGACATGAGGGCCGGGCGCCTTCCCGAGCCCTTCGGCCGCTTCGTCGACCGCGCCGAGGCCCAAACCTTCACCTTCGAGGGACGCGCCCACCCGGCCCTGGCCGGCGACACGGTGGCCAGCGCCTTGATGGCCGCCGGGGTGACGACGCTTTCGCGCTCCTTCAAGTACCACCGCCGGCGCGGCGTCCTCACCATGGCCGGGCAGGACGCCAACACCCTGGTCCAACTCGCCGATGAGCCCAACGCCCTGGCCGACGTGGTGCCGGTGTCCGAGGGGCTGGCCGTCGGCGGGCAGAACTATTCAGGCAGCCTGGGCAACGACCGCGCCGCGTTGCTCGAACGCTTGGCGCCCTTCATGCCGGTCGGCTTCTACTACAAGGCCTTCTACAAGCCGAAGGGGGCGTGGAAGCTGTGGGAAGGGGTGGTGCGCCGCCTCACCGGGCTGGGCCGGGTCAACGCCGAGGCGCCACACGGCTATTACGACAAGATGTACCTTTTTTGCGACGTCGCCGTCGTCGGTGGCGGGCCGGCCGGGTTGTCGGCGGCCATCGAGGCGGCGGCGGCGGGCGCCGAGGTCATGCTCTTCGACGACCAGCCGGCGCCCGGCGGCGCCCTCAACTACGCCCGCTTCGACGCCGCCGGGGAACGCGCCGGCCGGGTACGCGACGAACTGGTGCGGGCGGCGAAAAACCATCCCCGCCTCAAGGTCTACACGGGTGCCGTGGCCGAGGCCCTTTACGAAGACAACTGGCTGGCCGTGGTCCACGGCAATCGGCTGTACAAGGTGCGGGCGCACACGGTGGTGGTCGCCGCCGGCGCCTTCGAACAGCCCATGGTCTTCCGCAACAACGACCTGCCGGGGATCATGCTGGGCTCGGCGGCGCAGCGCCTGATGCGCCTCTACGCGGTGGCGCCGGGACGGCGCGCCGTGGTGGCCACCGCCAACGACCACGGCTACGGGGTGGCGCTCGACCTGCTCGACGCCGGCATCGAGGTCGCCGCCGTCGCCGACCTGCGCCCCGATCCGCCGTCCTCGGAAATGAAAGACGCCGCCCTGGCGCGCGGCCTGCGCGTCGTCGCCGGCCACACTGTTTTCGAGGGCCTGGGCAAGAAGCGCGTGGCTGGCGTGCGCATGGCCGAGATCACCGGGCAGGGCGAATGCCGGGGCGCCTCCTTCACCGTGGACTGCGACCTGGTCTGCGTGTCGGTGGGCTACGCGCCGACGGCGGCTTTGCTGTGCCACGCCGGCGCCAAGCTGGCCTACGACGAGGCCACGGCGACATTGCGCCCCGACCGCATACCGCCTGGCATGCACGTCGCCGGCGCGGTGGGTGGCGCCCATGATCTCGACGCGGTGATCGCCGAGGGGCGCTTC
The DNA here is from genome assembly GCA_030744625.1 of Rhodospirillales bacterium. Lineage (GTDB taxonomy): Bacteria > Pseudomonadota > Alphaproteobacteria > Rhodospirillales > JASLQF01 > JASLQF01. Next base: position 57,881 of record JASLQF010000041.1, on the reverse strand, counting down.
GCGGGGTGGGCGGCGGCCGCCGCCGGAGGTTTCGACGGGCGCGCCGAACCCAAGTTTCCCAACGGCCGCGGCGACGTCGGCGTCAACCATCCGTGGCCCATATTCCCGCACCCCAAGGGCAAGGAGTTCGTGGACTTCGACGAGGACCTGGTGGTCGCCGACATCGAGAACGCGGTGGCCGACGGCTTCGAGGAAATAGAGCTCCTCAAGCGCTATTCCACCTCCGGCATGGGTCCCAGCCAGGGGCGCCAGTCGGCGCTCGCCACCGTGCGTCTGGCGGCGCGGGCGAGGGGGCGGCCACCAGCCGAAATGGGGACCACCACGGTGCGCCCGCCGGCCTTGCCCGAGACCTTCGGCGTGCTCGCCGGGCGTTCCTTCAACCCGGAGCGCCTGACGCCCGCGCACCACCGCCACGTCGAGGCCGGGGCGCGCATGATGGTGGCCGGGCTGTGGTGGCGCCCCGCCTTCTACGGGCCGCCCGAGCGGCGCGACGAATGCATCGTCGAAGAGGCGACGGCGGTGCGCGCCAACGTCGCCATCATCGACGTCTCCACCCTCGGCGGCATCGAGGTGCGGGGGGCGGACGCGGCCGAGTTCATGAACCGCATGTACACATTTGCCTACAAGAAACAACAGGTGGGGCGCGGCCGCTATGCCCTCATGACCGACCCCTCCGGCGCCATCGTCGACGACGGCGTCGCCTGCCGCTTCGCCGAGGACCACTACTACGTGACGGCCACCACCGGCGGCGCCGACGGCGTCTACCAGAACATGCTGTGGTACAACGCCCAGTGGCGCCTCGCCGTCGACATCTCCAACGTCACCGCCGCCTGGTGCGGCGTCAACATCGCCGGGCCCAAGTCGCGCCACGTGCTGTCACGCATTACCCGGGACGTCGATCTTTCCGCCGAAGCCTTTCCCTACATGGGGGTGCGCCACGGTACCGTCGCCGGCATCCCGGTACGCCTGCTGCGCGTCGGTTTCGTCGGCGAGTTGGGCTACGAGATCCATGCCCCGGCGGCCTTCGGCGAGGTCCTGTGGGACGCCCTCGTGGAAGCGGGAAGGGAGGCCGGCATCCGGCCCTTCGGCGTCGAGGCGCAGCGCCTTCTGCGCCTCGAGAAGGGGCACATCATCATCGGCCAGGACACCGACGGCCTGACCCACCCCCATGAGGCCGAAATGGGGTGGGCGGTGAGCGGCAAGAAGCCCTTCTTCGTCGGCAAGCGCGCCATCGAGATACAGACGGCGCGCCCCATTACGCGCCGGCTGGTCGGATTCGCGCTTGCCAATGGCTCCGGCCCGCTGCCCGAGGAATGCCACCTGACGGTGCGCGCCGGCGAAATCGTCGGCCGCGTCACGTCGGTTGTGCGCTCGCCGGCATTGGGCCGCGTCATCGGGCTCGCCTACGTGGCCCCCGACCAGGCCGAGGTCGGGTCCACCTTCCACATCAAGGGGCCGGGGGGGCGCCTCATCGCGGCCGAGGTCGTGCCGGTGCCCTTCTACGACCCCGACAACCAGCGCCAGGAGCTGTGAGCATGGACGGACAGGTTGCCCGGCCCCCGCGACGCAGCTTCATCTACCGCGAGCTGGAGGCCGCCGGCGCCCGCTTCGTCGCCGTCGGCGACGCCGAGGTGGCGGCGCACTATGCCGGCGACGACGAGACACAAGCGCTTTCCTCCCTCGGGATTGCCGACCTGTCGCCGTTGCCGCGCACCGGCTTCAAGGGCGATGGCGCCGTCGACTGGCTGGCCGCCCAGGGCATTGCCATCGGCGAGGCGTCCAACCACGCCGTCCGCCAAGCCGATGGCGCCCTGGCCGCGAAGTTGGCGCCCGGCGAGGTATTGGTCCTCGACGGTCTGGGCGAAGGGGAGGCGATCTGCGCGCGGCTGGACGCCGCCTGGACCCCGGTTGCCAGCGCCTTCTGGCCGGTGCCGAGGCGCGACGGCGCGTTCTGGTTCCTGGTAACGGGCGAGCACGCGGCGACCATGTTCGCCAAGGTGTGCGGCGTCGACCTCAGGCCCGACAAGTTCTCCAACCACGCCGTCGCCCAGACCTCGGTAGCGCGCACCAATGCCATCGTCGTGCGCGACGACCTGGGGGCGGTGCCGGCCTTCCACCTGTTGGGGGACAGCGCCTCGGCGCGCTACATGTGGCATTGCCTCGCCGACGCGGCGCGCGAGTTCGGCGGCCGCCCGGTGGGCTTGGAGGCGGTGCGCTCCCTCATCCGATGATCGGCAACTCCGGCGGCGCGCGGCGGGTCAGGAGTTCAGGCCCGGCCTCGCGGATGACCAGGTCTTCCTCGTGGACCATCACCTTGCCCGGCGCGAAGCTCATGCCGGGTTCCAGGGTCAGGATCATGCCCGCCTCGAGGACGGTGCCGTCGGTCGCGGTGTTCGAGGGCCACTCGGTCAAATGCATGCCGAGGCCGTGGCCCAGGCGGCCGACGTCGCTGCCCAGCGAGCCGCCGGCCTGCAGCACGTCCTCCATGGCATGGAAGACGTCGGTCGCGGTGGCGCCGGGACGCGCCGCCTCCAGCCCGGCCTCGGTCGCGCGATAGATCACGTCGTAGGCGCGCCGTGCCGCGTCGGTGGCATGGCCGAAGGCATAATTGCGGTCGAAATCGCTGAAATACCCGTCGAAGAGCGATCCGGTGTCGATCATCAGCACGTCCCCCTCGGCGATGACGCGCCCGAACGGCGGCGAGATGATGTCACCGTATCCGCCGGCATCGGCGCCGCCGGACAGATACGGCACGTCGTCGGCGCCGCGGCCGAGGATCTCTATCTTGAAGGTCCGGAAGGCGTCGATATCGGTCATGCCGGTGTGGATGAAGGTGGGCAGGGCCTCGAAGGCATCCGAGACGATGGAACAGATGTGCCTGGTCTTGGCGATCTCCGCCTCGCTCTTGATCATGCGCAGGGCGCGGATGATGTCGGTGGCATCGACGAACTCGACGCCGGAAAGGGCACCGCGCACTTCTTCCAGGTCGACCAGCGGCATGCGGAGATTGGTTTCCCGGCCCATCGGTATGCCGATGCGCCCGGTGGCGCCGGCCACTTCCGTCAGGGTGGTTTTCAACAGTGACACGCCGTCGTCGCTGGGGTGGGGCGACGACCAGGTGCGGATGTCGTCGATCCAGGTGCGCGCCATGCACTCGGCGCCGATCTCGGGGATCACGGCAATCGGCTTGGCGCTTGCCGGCACGACCAGGAACCAGGGACGTGTCGGGCTTTGCCAGAACTGAGTGAAAAACCCCGAGAAATACCTCACCTCGGGCTCGGTCATGAGCAGAAGCCCATCGACAGAGCGCTCCGCCATCAAACGCTGGGCGCGGGCCAGGCGCGCCTCGAACTCGGCTTCGGGAAAGCCGCGGGGTGGCGCCGGGATTATGGAATTCGTGTTTTTCGCCTCGGTCATAATTCTCTCTCCTGGTTGCGTTGCGCTCGGTTCGGTTCCTTGGCCGCGTTTTGCCGCGTGCGTTCGAGCGCCGCCCGGCAGGCGGCGCCCCAGGCCGTGACGGCCTCTTTCTCCTCGAGCACCTCGAGGCCGCGGTTGGTGATGCCACCCGGCGTGCGCAGGGTTTCCAGCATGGCGGCGAGGCTCTCGCCGGGGCGGTCGAGGATCATGCCGGTGGCGCCGCGCGCCGTCTCGGCGACCAGGTCGCGGGCCGTCCGGGACGGCACGCCGTGGCCTTCCGTCCACGCCGTCACCTCGGCCAGCATGGCGTAGACCCAGCCATAGAAAGCGCCGAGCACGCTGGCCGCCTCGAAGCTTGTCTCGTCGGGCAGCGCGTGGACGGGGCCGAGGCGCTCGAACAAGGCACGCGCCTCGGGGCCGTCGGGATAGAGAGACGTCGGGCTTTCGCCGATGGCAGCGCACGAGATGGGCATGGCGCGGACCACCGTGGCCGGCCCCGCGACCGGGGCCAGGGCGTCCAGCGGAATGCCCGCCGCGACGCAGATCAAGACTTGCCCGGCACGCCACGGCAGCCCGGCGGCCGCCTGCACGGCCTGGGCGGGGCGCGTCGCCAGGATGACGGTGTCGGCCTCCTCGACCACGTGGGCGTTGTCGGCGGCGACGCGGGCGTCGAATCGTTCGGCCAGGACGCGGGATTTCCCGGCGTTGCGCGGCGAGAGCACGATGACCGGGCCGTCGCCGGCGCGCCTCAGGCCTTCGACCAGATAGCCCGCCAAGTGGCCGACGCCGATGATGCCGATACTGGCGGTCATGCGCCACCGCGCCCCCGGTCCCTGTCCGCCGCCATGCGGGCCAGGTGTTCCAGCATGTCGCCGATCTGTCCGCAGGCGACGGCGCCGGCCGCCTCGAGCTCGGCACTGACATCGACGGGCAGGCTGGTGTTGCTGTCGTCCGGTATCTGGTTGAGCTTGCCGCCGATGAAGACGGGGAGGCGCAAGCCGCGCGCCTCCATCTCGCCATGCAGGCGCCGCAGGTAGTCGAGCGCCACGCCGTTGTAGGTGCTGAGCGCGATGAAGTCGGCGCCGCCCGAGAGCGCCTTGTCGGCGAGGACGTCGGGGTCCGTGCTCACCCCGGCATCGATCATGCGCACGCCGAGGCCGCCGAGCACGTTCTCGACCAGGATCTTGCCGTATTCGTGGACGTCGGTGGTGGCCACACAGGCGGCCAGGTCGGCCGCCGCGATGGCGCCGCGCGCCGCTTCGTCGATGGCCGCCAGATGTTGCGCCGCGTTCTCTTGCAGTTCCACGAAGGTGGTGGCTTGCACCACCGGCGCCCGGCCGCGCGGACGCGCCGCGTCCGCGCGGCCGGGACCGAACAGCTCTTCGAGGCGCCGGGCGCCGACGCGGCGCAGGCCGAGCAGCATCTCGAAGGGGTTGGCGACGTCGATGCCGGCCTCGGCAAGACCGGCCAGCACCCGCTCCTTGAAGCGCTCGCCTCCCTCCACCAGGCGCGTCGCCGTCGCCTCGGCCACCTCGGTGTCGACGAGCCGGCCCAAACCACCGGCCTTCTCGACGAGGCGGTTGGCGAACAGGTGGGCGTCGACGATCTCGTCGATTTCCGGGATGCGCTTGGCCTCGGTCACCGGCACCGGGTTGATGGCGTGGCCCGAGGGCAGGGTGCGCTGGGCGATGATATCGACGAGCAGGTAGGACGCCAGGCTGGCGTAGTTCTCGGCCTCGTCGGCGACGAAGGCGGTGGTGTTGCCGTAGACCATGGTCCCCGGCGCCTCGGCTCCGCGGGCCAGGGCGCGCTGGAAGGCGAGGCGGGCAAGAGGGTCGGAGAACATGTGCCCATAGCAGTGGCCGATGCGCCCGCCGATCAGATCCTCGACGATGTGGCGCTCCAGGAGAACGGCGCCCAGCGAACACGCCAGGTCGTGGAAGACGGCGGCGAACCCGTCGTCCAGGTTCGAATGGATGAGGATATCGACCGGCTGCGCCGCCGCCAGGGCCAGCGCCTTCAGGGTCTCGGCGGTGGTCGTCACGTCGTCGTTCCAATGGGGCATGCGGAAGGTGAAGTACTGGCCGAGGTTGCCGATCGCCGTCGATCCGGCGGCCAGCGATGCCGCCGTGTTGTGGAGCGCCGCCGGAGTGCCCAGCACGAAATCGCCGAAATGGGAGGCGACCGGGGCCTCGGAGGTGAGGCGGGCGAAGTCCTCGGGCTCGTCCAGGATGAGGCCGGTGCCGCGCGGCATGCCGGGGCGGTCGGCGGGCGCATAGCCCATCGACCAGTCGAGGCAGATGCCGTAGCGGTCGAGCCCGTAGTGGGCGGCGGCGAGGCGCTGGTGGATTTCACCGTAGGCGCGGCGGCTCTTCTCCAGGCTGCGGTAGCCGATCTGGGCGTGCAGCATGACGGCGCCCTCGGCGACGCGGCGCTCCTTGTAGGCGATCTCGCAAGCGACGCCGTTGGCCTCGAGGAACGGCGACGGTCCGACGGCGACGGTTTTCGCCAGTTTCCGCCCCTCGGCCATGAGGGCGGCGGCGTCGGGCAACTCGGGCTCGGGCAGGATGGCGGATCGCTTTAGCGGTTCAAACGCGCCCATTTCCGAATTCCCGGCCTTTTCCATGCCCGTTTCGCCGTTGCCTTCGCGGCTTGCCCCGAAGTGTGCCCGAGGCCGGCCTCCGGTCCAAGCCCAATCGCCATGCGACGTGTTGCGCGGCGTGGCGCGAGCGTCTATGACCGGAGCATGTTTTTCTGGGCCTCCAAGATATTCGGGGTTGTGGTTCAACCAGCCAATATCCTGCTCATCGTTTTGTGCCTGGGCGCGGTGTTGCTGTGGACGCGGTGGCGGCGTGGGGCCAGGTGGGTCATGACGGTGACTGCCCTATTGGCGCTCGCGATGGCGACCCTGCCGGTCGTGACGTGGCCCATCGTGGCGTTGGAAAACCGCTTCCAGGTCTCTCCCGCATTACCCGAAAAAGTCGATGGCATCATTTCACTGGGCGGCATCGTCAACCAGTTCGTCAGCAAGGCGCGCGGCCAGACTTCGGTCGGCCCCGGCGCCGAAAGGTTGACCGAATTCGCGCTCCTGGCGCGGCGCTACCCGGCGGCCAGGCTGGTGTTCACCGGGGGCTCGGGAAACCCGTTGAAGCAGGATTTGAAGGAAGCCGATTACCTGCGGCCGTTCCTGGACAAGTTGGGGCTTGCGGGCCGCGACGTGGTCTTCGAGGACCAGTCCCGCAACACGTTCGAGAACGCGGTGTTCAGCAAGCGGCTTGTGGAGCCGGCGCCGGACGAGGTGTGGGTTCTCATCACCTCGGCCATTCACATCCCGCGCGCCGTCGGCGTCTTTCGCCAGGCCGGATGGAAGGTCATCGCCTATCCCGTCTCGTTCGCGACGGAAGGCCGTTACCAAACGGATTTGAGGTTCAGCCTCGGCCGTGGCATGGGACATACCTCGATTTGGCTGCACGAGTGGGTGGGTCTCGTGGTCTATTGGGTGACGGGGCGGTCGGACAGCCTGTTCCCCGGCCCCGGCGGTTGACGATTGCCGGCGCGCCGGCGGTGTGGCAGAAAAGGCGGAGGACCTCGGCAATCGGGCATCCCTTGATGGTGGAATCGCAGATGCGCCCCTGGCGCCTTCTCTCCGGTGTCGTCGCTGGACTCCTTGTCCTTGTCCAACCGGCGGCGGGGGGAACGGTCCCCTTCCAGAAATGGGTGGAGGAATTACACCGGGAAGCCGAGGCCCGGGGCATTCGGCCTTCGACGCTCAAGTCGGCGCTGGGCGCCCTCAAGCTCTTGCCGCGAGTGGTGGAGTTGGACCGCAAGCAGCCCGAGTTCACCCTGACATACCGCCAGTACATGGACCGGGTGGTTCCCGCCGCCCGGGTCGAAAAGGGACGCCGGTTGCTGCGCGAAAATCGCGCCCTCCTCGACGAAGTCGGCGCCAAGTTCGGTGTTCAGCCCCGCTTCCTGGTCGCCTTCTGGGGCATCGAGAGCGACTTCGGCCGCCTCACCGGAGGCTTTCCCGTCATTCACGCCCTGGCCACCCTGGCCTACGACGGCAGGCGCAGCGCCTATTTCCGAGGCGAGCTGATAAACGCCCTCAAGATCCTCGACGGGGGCCACATAAAACTCGCCAAGATGTCCGGATCGTGGGCCGGCGCCATGGGGCAAAGCCAGTTCATGCCGTCCTCGTTTCTCGCCTACGCGGTCGATTACGATGGCGACGGGCGCAAGGACATCTGGAACACCAAGGCGGACGTTTTCGCCTCCGCCGCCAACTACCTGGCGGGCGTCGGGTGGAAGGGCGACCAGACCTGGGGCCGCCCGGTAAGACTGCCCGCGGGCTTCGATGCCGGCCTCGCCAGCCTCAAGGTGCGCAAGCGTCTCAGCGAATGGCAAGGCCTCGGCGTGCGCCGCGCCGATGGCGGCGATCTTCCGAAACGAGACCTCGGAGCCTCCCTGGTTCTGGCCGAGGGGCCGGGGAGTCCCGCCTTCCTCGTCTATGCCAATTACAAAGCTATTTTGAAATGGAACCGGTCGACTTTTTTCGCGCTTGCCGTCGGCTCCCTTGCTGAGCGCATAGGCGGCGGTTAAAGTACTAGTGGCTTGTATCATCTAAATTGCACCCATACGATCGCTTTTCCCGTCCTCTCGGTAGGTGGGATGGTGCTGGCGATGCCAGCCCATCGGCACGCCTTTCCGACGCCCCGAGGGGACGGGAAAAGCGACCCGCGGGGCGGCGTTGCGAGGCTTCCGGACGTCGTCGCGCGCTGCTTGTGGTGGGTTGGCACCACGGCGCGGCGCGCTCCTAGCCGGAAACCTCGCAACGCCGTCGTATGGGTACAATTTAGATGATACAAGCCACTAGATAACTGGCACGAAATTGCTTCCACATACTAAATGTTGGCCGTAAGGGGGAAGATCGAGTGTCTCTGTTCGGGCGTTGGCTGATCGTCGCCGTCGGGGCGGTCGTGCTGTCGGCCTGCGCCGAGACACGGCTCATCGTGCATACGGCGAAACGGGTCGTCAACGTTTCCAAGCCTCAAGAAAAAAGTCCGCCCAGGGGCACCTACAAGATCGGCGACCCCTATCAAATCGGCGGCGCGTGGTATTACCCGTCGGTGGACTACGATTACGACGAAACCGGCATCGCCTCGTGGTATGGGGCGAAGTTCCACGGCCGTCCCACCGCCAATGGCGAGATTTACGACATGAACGGGCTGAGCGCGGCGCACCGCACGTTGCCGTTGCCGAGCATCGTGCGCGTAACCAATCTCGACAATGGGCGCAGCCTCGTCGTGCGCGTCAACGACCGCGGGCCCTTCGCCCGTGGACGTATCGTCGATGCCTCGCGGCGCTCGGCGCAACTTCTGGGTTTCGAAAGGGCGGGGACGGCCAAGGTGCGCGTCCAGATCCTGGCCCGCGAGAGCCGCATCCTGGCGGCGCGCCTCAACGGCGAGGTCACCCTGGCCGACGTGGGGACGCCGATTACGGTGGCGCGCCTGCCCAAGGCCCCGGTAACCAGCCAAGCCCTGGAACCGGTGCCCGGCGCCAAGGCGGCCCCTGCGCCAAAGGAGAACGCGGCGGACAGGGTGGCCATAAGACCGGCCGGGGTGCCGCCGCCGGCAGCCGATGCCGGCCCATCGGCAATCGTCTCCGGCGACGTGTCCGTGGTTGCCGTTGGCGCCACGGAACTGTTCATTCAGCCCGGCGCCTACAGGCACTTCGAGAACGCCAACCGCGTGCGTGCTATCCTTGCCCCCGTGGGCCGCGTCAAGGTCTACCAGGAACTCATTGGCGGCCGTGACCTGTTCCGCGTGCGGGTCGGTCCGCTGGCCACCGTGGAAGAGGCGGACAAGGTATTGGATATGGTAATCGGGGCAGGGTATTCCGATGCCCGCGTCGTCATCGAGTGACGGCGCACCCCTGGGGCCGGGGCGGGGACGGGGCGGCCACGGACTTGCCCCATTCGCCGAATATCAAGCCGGGCAGTCCTCTGGTCCTGAAAGCGATGACCGTGTACTTAGGGAGATAATCGAAACGATGAGTCGATTCCCATGATGGTTGCCTTTTCGCGTGTCTTCCGGCATCGCCGCATCGTCCAGTTTGTGGTGGGCCTCCTCGGCCTGATCGTGGCTGGAATGCCGTCGCTTCCGGCCGCGGCGACCGAAACCATCTCCCGCGAGGCCATACTCCTCGACATGGAAACGGGCGCCGTGCTTTTCGAGAAAGGCGCGGACCAGCCCACCATGCCCGCCTCCCTGACCAAGATGATGACCGTGTACATGGTTTTCGAGAGGTTGCGCGACGGCAGCCTGTCCCTCGACGACAAGTTCCGCGTCAGCGAGACGGCCTGGCGCAAGGGCGGCGCCAAGAGCGGCAGCTCCACCATGTTTCTCGAGCCCGGTACGCGGGTCGGCGTGGAAGACCTTCTGCGTGGCGTCATCGTGCAATCGGGAAACGACGCCTGCATCGTCCTTGCCGAGGCCCTGGCCGGGAGCGAGGAGAAATTCGCCGCCGCCATGACCCGCCGCGGCCAGGAACTGGGACTCGAAGCCACCACCTTCAAGAACGCCACCGGCTGGCCCGATCCGGGGCACGTCTCGACGGTGCGGGACCTGGCCACCCTGGTCAAGCGCACGGTCGAGGACTTCCCCCAGTATTACCGCTACTACGGGGAAAAAAACTTTATTTACAATGGTATCCGCCAAGGCAACCGCAACCCGCTTCTGTACAAGAACATGGGGGCGGACGGGCTGAAGACGGGCCACACCCAAGAGGCGGGGTACGGACTTGCCGCTTCCGCCAAGCGCGGCGAGCGCCGCCTCGTCCTGGTCGTCCACGGCTTGCCCAGCAAGAAGGCGCGGGGCCGTGAATCGGAACGGCTCCTCGAGTGGGGGTTCCGCGAATTCAACAACTACGCGCTGTTCCAGGCCGGCGACACGGTGTCGGAAGCCGAGGTCTGGCTCGGCAAGAGCCAGACCGTGCCCCTGGTCATCGAGAGCGGCCTGGTCATCACGATGCCGCGCAAGGCGCGTCGCAAAATGAAGGTGGCGATCACCTTCGAAGGCCCCGTTCCGGCCCCCATCGCCGAGGGCCAGCCGTTGGCCAGGCTGGTGGTGACGGCGCCCGACCAGGAGCCCGTCGAAGCACGCCTCGTGGCCGGCGAGAACGTCGAAAGGCTGGGGCTGTTCGGGCGTCTCGGGGCGGTGCTGAACTACATCCTTTGGGGGGTGTCGGGTTGAGGCGCCCATGTTCTCACCTGTGGCCTCATAACGGGCGGTAATCCCTTGGCGGGTGGCAAGTTCATTACCCTGGAAGGCGGGGAGGGGACCGGGAAGTCCACTCAGGCCGCCCTTCTGGCGGAGGGCTTGCGGGAAGCGGGCAAGGACGTGACCGTTACCCGCGAGCCGGGCGGCGCGCCGGGCGCCGAGCAAATCCGCAGCCTGCTCGTCGAGGGCGCCGTCGAGCGCTGGGACCCCATGACCGAGGCGCTTCTGCATGTGGCGGCGCGGCGCCAACACCTCGAGGAGACCATCCAGCCCGCCCTCGACGCCGGGCGCTGGGTGGTGTGCGACCGCTTCGCCGACTCGACCATGGCCTACCAGGGATACGGCCTGGGTCTCGGCCGCGACGCGATGGCCGGACTCCATGAGTTGGCGATCGGCGGCATGACGCCCGATCTTACCGTGGTCCTCGATCTTCCCGTCGAGACCGGGCTCGGGCGCGCCACCGCCAAATCCGGTGGAGAAGACCGCTACGAGCGCATGGACGCGGAGTTCCACCGGCGCCTTCGCGACGGCTTCCTGGACATCGCCAGGCGCGAGCCCGAACGCTGTGCCGTCATCGATGCGCTTGGCGCCATCGACGCGGTGCAGGCGGCCATTCGCGCCGTGGTCGGCGAACGCCTGGGGGTGGACTGGCCATGAGCGGCGCCACCGTAGCGGACGATATCGTGGACGCCGCCCCGCCGCCCCGCGAGAACCCGGACTTGCGGGGGCACGCGACGGCCGAGCGTGCCCTGCTCGACGCCTACAACGGCGGCAGGCTGGCCCACGCCTGGCTGTTGACGGGGCCGCGCGGCATCGGCAAGGCGACCCTGGCCTACCGGTTCGCCCGTTTCGTGCTGGCCCACGGCAGGGAGAGCGGCGGCGGGGATGGCCTGTTTGGCGACGCCTTGGCACCGGCTTCCCCGGACGGCCTGCATCTGGACCCCGAAGATCCGGTCTTCCGGCGCGTCGCCTCGGGCGGCCACGCGGATTTCCTCGCCGTCGAACGGAGCATCAACGAGAAGACCGGCAAGCGGCGCTCGGAGATCGTCGTCGGCGACGTGCGCGCCATCGGCGACGTCATGAGCCTGACACCGGCCGAAGGCGGCTGGCGCGCCGTGGTCGTGGATGCCGCCGACGAGATGAACCGCAATGCCGCCAACGCACTGCTCAAAGTCCTCGAGGAGCCGCCGGCGCGGGCGCTGATCATCCTGGTCAGCCATGCCTCGGGGCGCCTGTTGCCGACCGTCGTCTCGCGCTGCCGGCGCCTCGTCCTGCAGGCCCTGGCGGACGACGAAATGGTGGCGCTCCTGACGGCCTACCGGCCGGACCTGCCGGCCGGGGACAGGGCCGCCCTGGTCGATCTCGCCGAGGGCAGCATCGGGCGCGCCCTGGTGCTGTCCGACGAAGGGGGAGTGGGGCTCTACCGCGAGATGGCCGCCCTGCTCGAGACGCTGGGCCGGCTTGACATCGGCGCGCTGCACGCCCTTGGCGACCGCGTCGGGCGGTCCGGCGCCGAGGAGGCGTTCGTTACGGCGACCGACCTCCTCTGCCGGTGGCTCGGCCGCCTCGTCCTGTTCGCCGCCCGGGGACAGGCGCCGGCCGGCGCGTCGGCCGCCGAGCGGGCGCTGATGGAGCGCCTGGCGCCGGCCGCCGCCCTTGATCGATGGCTGGAGGTGTGGGAAAAGATCAACCGCCTCGTGGCGCGGGCCAGCGGCGCCAACCTGGACCGCAAGCAGGTGTTCCTCAACGCCTTCCTTGCCCTGGATCAGGTGGCGCGGTCCTGAAGCGCGGGGACGGTTCGGTCCATTCACTCTAACGCCCCGGGAGAGACGAGCGATGGCCGAGCCCGAGCGCTTCTACCTCACCTCGCCGATCTACTACGTCAACGATGTGCCCCACATCGGGCACGCGTACACGACCCTGGCGTGCGACGTGCTGGCCCGCTTCAAGCGCCTCGACGGATACGACGTGAAGTTCCTCACCGGCACCGACGAGCACGGCCAGAAGGTGGAGAAATCGGCGCGCGACGCGGGCATGGATCCGCGGGCCTTCACCGATAAGGTATCGGCCAACTTCCGCGACCTGGGCCGCGTCATGGACTACTCGAACGACGACTTCATCCGCACCACCGAGGAACGCCACACGGTGGCCTGCCAGGAATTGTGGCGCCGCATCGACGACAACGGGCACATCTACCTCGGCACCTACGCCGGCTGGTACTCGGTGCGCGACGAGGCCTTCTACGCCGAGGATGAGCTGAGCGACGGCGCCGACGGTAAGAAGACGGCGCCCTCGGGCGCCGAGGTGGAGTGGGTGGAGGAGCCCAGCTACTTCTTCCGGCTGTCGGACTGGGAGGACAGGCTCCTCGACCTTTACGAGAGCAACCCCGCGTTCATCGCGCCCAGGAGCCGGCGCAACGAGGTCATCAGCTTCGTCAAGGGCGGCCTGCGGGACCTGTCTGTTTCCCGCACCAGCTTCAAATGGGGCGTGCCGGTGCCCGGCGATGACCAACACATCATGTACGTGTGGCTCGACGCCCTCACCAACTACATCACCGCCGCCGGCTATCCCGAGACGGCAAGCGGCGACTACGCCACCTACTGGCCGGCCGATCTGCACATGGTGGGCAAGGACATCGTGCGCTTCCACGCCGTCTACTGGCCGGCCTTCCTGATGGCGGCGGGCCTGGAGCCGCCGAGGCGCGTCTTCGCCCATGGCTGGTGGACCAACGAGGGACAGAAGATCTCCAAATCTCTGGGCAACATCATCGATCCCCTTCAACTGGTCGAAAAATACGGGCTCGACCCGGTGCGCTATTTCCTCATGCGCGAGGTGCCGTTCGGCAACGACGGCGACTTCTCGCACGCCTCCATGGTGCATCGCATGAACGGCGATCTGGCCAACGATTTCGGCAATCTGGCGCAGCGTGTGCTGTCCATGATCAACAAGAACTGCGATGGCCGCGTACCGGCGCTCGGGGCCGCCACGGGCGATGACGAGGCGCTGCTCGCCGCCGCCCACGGCCTCTACGGCGCGATTTCGCCGCACATGGACGAACAGGCCTTCCACGAGGCGTTGGAATCCCTGTGGGCGGTGGTGCGCGCCGCCAATGCCTACGTCGACCACCAGGCGCCGTGGGCGCTGCGCAAGGACGACCCGGAGCGCATGGGAAGCGTGCTCTACGTGCTGGCCGAGGTGATCCGCCACCTGGCCATCCTCGCCCAGCCGTTCATGCCCGGCGCGGCGGCGCGCCTGCTGGACCAGGTGGGCGTCGACGACGGCAAGCGCGCCTTCACCGACCTCGGCCCCGAGGGCGCGCTGGTGGCCGGCGTGGCGCTCCCCGAGCCGGCGGCCCTGTTCCCGCGCTTCGCCGAGGACGAGGCGTCCTGATGCTGGTCGACAGCCACTGCCATCTGGACTTTCCCGACTTCGCCGACGAGCTCGACGACGTGGTGGCGCGCGCCGGCGAGGCCGGGGTAGGGGGCATGCTCACCATCTGCACCCACGTGACGCGTTTCGATGCCGTGTTGGCGGTAGCCGAGCGCTACGACAACGTCTGGTGCAGCGTCGGCATCCATCCCCACGAGGCGGCCAACGAGCCCGAGGTCACGGCCGAGCACCTGGTGCGTATGGCCCGCCACCCCAAGGTGGTGGGCTTCGGCGAGACCGGCCTCGATTACCACTACGAACACAGCCCCCGCGAGGACCAGCGGCGGAGCTTTCGCGTCCATATCGCGGCGGCGCGCCAGGCGCGGCTTCCGCTCATCGTCCATTGCCGCGACGCCGACGACGACACAATGGCGATCCTCCGTGAAGAGCACGCCGAGGGCGCCTTTCCCGGCCTCATCCACTGCTTCACGGCGGGCCCGGCGGTGGCCGAGTGCGCCGTCGAGCTTGGCCTCGGCGTGTCTTTTTCGGGCATCGTCACCTTCAACAAGGCGGACGCGCTTCGCGACGTGGCGCGCCGCGTGCCCGCCGATCTGCTGCTGGTCGAGACCGACGCGCCCTACCTGGCGCCCGTGCCCAGGCGCGGCAAGCGCAACGAGCCGGCCTTCGTCGCCCACACGGCGGCGTCCCTGGCCGAGGCGAGGGGAGAGGAGCCGGACGCGCTGGCCGGCGCCACCACCGACAACTTCTTCCGCCTGTTCGCCAAGGCGGCGCGCCCCGTTCAGGATTAAAGGGATTAAGGTGACAGATTAAGGGAATTAAGGTGACATGATACTTAATTGCCTCTGCTCGCCGCGCACACCCCTGCCAAATCCACACCATGAAATAAGTATCATGTCACCTTAATTCTTTAATTCCCTTTAATTCTCCCCACGAATGTTCTATTTTTGTTCTTGACTTTGGTGGCATTCCATGATCCTCATTGCTGTTTGTCTCGACACCGGGAAAGACGATCCATGTCGACCTCCAACGCCGTCTCCCACCGCGCCACCGGCGACGGGGAACGGAAATGATGACAAATGCTGACATAATGTCATCATTCGAAATGGTCCCTCAATGCGGGCAAGAGGCGGGCCGCGCCAGCCTGCGCGAGGCCGACCCATGCGCGTGACCATCCTCGGGTCGGGGGGGTCCAGCGGCACGCCGGCCATCGACTGGGGGTGGAGCAGGTGCGACCCCGAAAACCCCAAGAACCGGCGTCTCCGGCCCTCCATCCTGGTCGAGGACGACGGCGTCCAGGTGCTGGTCGATAGCTCGCCCGACCTGCGCCAGCAGCTGCTGGCGGCCGGCGTCAAGCGGCTTGACGCCGTGCTCTACACCCATATTCACGCCGACCACGTGCACGGCATCGACGACCTGCGCGCCATCAACCGGGCCATGGACGCAACCTTGGACGCCTATGGCGACGCCGCCACCCTGGCCGAGATCGGCCAGCGCTTCCCCTATGTGTTCTCGCCCTCGGACCGCGACGCGACGGTACGCTACAAGCCCTCGCTGGTGCCCCACGAGATCGCCGCCGGGCAGACCTTCGCGGTCGCCGGCATGAGGATCACGGCCTTCGAGCAGGACCATGGGGGGATGAAGACCATGGGCTACCGCTTCGGTGCGGTGGCCTATTCGACCGACGTGGTGGATTTGCCGGAAGCGTCTTTCGCCGCCCTCGACGGTGTCGAGGCGTGGATCATCGGCACCCTGGCCGATACCCCGCACCCGACCCATGCCCACGTCGACAAGGCGCTGGAGTGGATCGCCCGCGTCAAGCCCCGGCGCGCCGTCCTCACCCACTTGAGCAGCCTTCTCGACCACGAAGAGCTGGGCGCCCGGCTGCCCGATGGCGTCGAGGTCGCCTATGATGGCATGGTCATCGAGGCGGCGGCGGGCTCTTAGCCGGACTGCGGAGGCGCCATGCGGGTCCTGCACACGGAATCAAGCATCAACTGGGGCGGCCAGGAGTACCGGGCGCTCGAGCAGATGCGCTGGCTCAACGACCACGGCCACGAGTCCGTGCTTGCCGCCAAGCCGGGCAGCGCCATCATGGAACGGGCCCGGGCCTGGGGCCTGGAGGCCGTGGCGGTGGGGTTTCGCGGCCACTACAACCCGCGCGCCATCATGGGGGCGCGCCGTCTCGTCCGCGAGCGGGCCATCGACGTCGCCGATTGCCACGGCAGCCGCGACGCGGTGACCTTGGCGTTCGCGCGCCCCCTGTGTCCGGTGATCCGCAGCCGGCACGTCTCTCAGGCCCTCAAGGGCAAGGCGCACCGGCGCTTGCAGTGGGGCTGGGGCTGCGATCACGCCATCGCCACGGCCGGGTGCATCAAGGACGGCATCGTGGCCGCCGGGCTTTGCCGGCCGGAGCGCGTGACGGTGGTCGGCGAATGGGCCGGCGACGAGTTCTTCGATACCTCGGGGCGTTCCGCCGAGCGCGCCGAAATTCGGCGGGAATTCGCCATTTCCGGGGGTTTACCCGTGGTTTCGGTGGTTGGCATGCTGCGCGGCGACAAGGCGCAGGAGAACCTCATCGACGCCTCCGCCATCCTCAAGGAGCGTGGCCGGCCCGTGGTGTGTCTCATCGTCGGCGCCGGAATCAGCACCCAGGAGGGCTACGAGGCGAAATTGCGCGCCCGCGCCGATACCCACGGCCTGCAGGATTCCGTCATCTTTACCGGCTACCGGGACGACGTGGCGCGCATCACCCGCGCCTCGGACGCGCTGTGCGTCACTTCCGTCGCCGTCGAGGGCCAGTCGCGGGCGGTTCCCCAGGCGTTTGCCTGCGAAACGCCGGTTGTGGCCAGCCGCATCGGCGGCGTGCCCGAGCTCGTCGTGCCCGGCGACACGGGCTGGCTGGTCGAGCCCGGCGACGCCGTCGGCTACGCCGACGCGCTCTTGCAAATTTTCGACGACCGCGAGGGGGCGAGGGCGGTTACGGCGCGCGCCCGGCGCTTCGCCGAGGCGCACCTGACCCTGGACGCCAAGATGGCCGAAACGCTCGCCGTTTACCATGCTGCGATACGCAAGTTCCATGGGAAGTAGGAAGTGTATCGTGTTGTAATGAAACAGAACATTGAAATTTTACATAACATATATTATGCGACAATCCGGTGACGGCGCACCATTTGGACAGGCCGACCCGTGTGCCTCCCCCTTTATCTAGGACTACTCCCGCGGTGGCGCGCGGTAGGCGACGAAGGACGTATTCGCCAAATGTACGAGGTCGACCTCCCGGCTCAGCTCGTTGAGGACCTCGAACACGTCCTTCACACGGCGGCCCAGATAGTCGTGCCAAATGATGAAGCCACCGGGTTTGACCATGCGAAGCGCCTTGCGGCTGTCGTTCTCGACATAGGATCGGGTATGTCCTCCATCCACGAAAACGAGGTCGAAAGCCGCCTCTCGCGGTGCTTCATCGAATGTTTTGCTATCCGCCAATTGCTGCTCGATCTTGCCTGCAACCTCGCTACCCTCGTAATAGAAGCGGCCCTGGTGGCCCTGTTCGGCCATGGGCAACGTCAACGTCGTGATGCGGGCTTCGGGCGGCGAATTCAGGGCCAGGAGGTAGGTGGTCTTCCCCGTTCCCGTCCCGAATTCGAAAATCGTCCGCGCATCCTTCGCCAGATTGCAGATCACCCAGGTCTCGAAGTCGCCGATGCCCTCCGGTACGTGATAGGTCGGCACGAACCGGATTTCGCTGTCCTTCGAAGGCCCGAGGTCGCCCAGCGCAAACCGGGAATCGAATTGGTCGACGTCGACCTTTCGGATCGGCCAGGGACCGAACAAACCCTGCAGTTTTCGCCGTTCCCGGCGACGCTGAATCTCACGCAGCGCCAGTATCAGGGCGACGGCGACTACCAGGTTTGAAACGACGAGTAAGGTCGTCAACATGAACCGATCCTCTCGATTGCCTCGGTGGAACGTGCTATCAGCGTCACGCGGGTCTAGAAAGACCATAAATGGGGCATCGTGTCCCCTCTTCCCGCCAATTCATCATGAGATTTGACATGGGTTCTGAGGCACAAGGAAGCGGAATCGACCGCTTATTGGACATCATGGCGCGCCTGCGCGACCCGGACGGCGGCTGCCCGTGGGATGTCGAACAGGACTTCGCCTCGATCGCGCCGCACACCATCGAAGAGGCCTACGAGGTGGCCGACGCCATCGAGCGCCAGGACATGGTGGGCCTCGTCGACGAGCTCGGCGACCTGCTGCTGCAGGTGGTCTTTCACGCCCAGATGGCGCGCGAGGCCGGTTTGTTCGGATTCGACGACGTGGCCGCCGCCATCTGCGGCAAGCTGGTACGCCGCCACCCGCACGTCTTCGGCGACTTGAAGATCGACGACGCCGAAACCCAGACCATGGCCTGGGAGGAACTCAAGGCCGACGAGCGCAGCAATTCCGGGGCCGGCGGCAAGGAAGCCACCAGCGCCCTGGCCGGCGTCGCCGTGGCGCTCCCCGCCCTCACCCGCGCCCTCAAGCTTCAGAAGCGCGCGGCGCGCGTCGGCTTCGACTGGGACGGGCCGGCCGACGTGGTCGACAAGCTGAACGAGGAAATCGGCGAACTGCGGGCGGAAATGGTGCCTGGCGCCGATCCCGCCCGCCTCACCGACGAGGTCGGCGACCTGTTGTTCACCTGCGTCAACCTGGCGCGCGCCCTCAAGATCGACCCGGAGACGGCGCTGCGCCACGCCAACGTCAAGTTCGAAACCCGGTTCCGGCGCATGGAGGAAATGCTGACCACCGAGGGCGCCACCTTGGAAGGCACCAGCCTCGCCGAGAAGGAGGCCCACTGGCAACGCACCAAGGCCGGGGAATAAGGCCCCCTGCCCGGCTCACCGCTTTGCCGCCTGACGTGTTTCGATTATGATGAGGCGCCAGAGGACCAGTATTCAGCCATTATAATGCTTACCAGGGGGAACGCAGCCCATGTCCACGTCGACCGCCAAGGCCGAGGTCAGTGCGTCACGCAAGAACCAGCCCACCGACCTGCGCGAATGGCTGGAGGCCAACGGCGACGTCCTCACCGTCGTCGAGAAGCCCGTCGCCATCGACGACATCGGGGCGCTCACCGCCCAGAGCCAGGGTCCCATCATCTTCGACAACATCAAGGAGTACCCCGGCTACCGCATGTGCGACATGCTGGTCACCAGGCGCCGCGACCAGGCGCGCTGTCTCGGCGTCGGTGAAGGGGATTATCTGAAGACCCTGGCGCGCGCCCTGCGCGAGCCACCCGCCGGCTACGAGGACGTGGAGACGGGGCCGGTCAAGGAGGTCATCCTCACCGGCAAGGACGCGGATTGGACGAAGTTACCGGTGCCCTGGCACTCGGACACCGACGGCGCCGCCTACATCACGGCGGCCCATATCATCGAGGACCCGGACACCGGGTTCTACAATTACACCCACGCGCGCATCATGGTCCTGGAGCCGCAAAGGGGTGTCATCAGCTTCATCAACCGCCACGCCCCCACCATCATGCAGAAGTACCGGGACCGCGGAATGAAGGAGATGCCGATCGCGGTGATCTTCGGCATGCATCCGGCCTACGAGATCATCGGCAACTTCTCGGGCCTGCACATGGACAGCCACGGTGAGCTCGAGATGGTGGGCAACGTGCTGGGCTATCCCATACCGATGGTGCCCTGCGAGACGGTGCCGTTGCGCGTGCCGTCGAACGCCGAGATCATCGTCGAGGGCCACGTCAACCTGACCGAGCTTTTCGACGAGGGCCAGGGCCCGGGACCGGCGCTCACCTTCATCCCGCGCGTCCAGCAGATGCCCGAGATGCGTGTCACCGCCATCACCATGCGCGCCGACAAGCCCATCTACCGCAACCACCAGGCTTGCCCCGAGACCGACCACCAGACCCTGCCGCGCCTGTGCCACGAGGCGGTCATCCACAACCGGCTCACGGAGATGGGCATTACCGTCCACGACGTGCAGTTCCCCATGTGGATGGGCGCCGCCGGCGTCGTCATCCAGATCGAGCACAACCGCCCCGGCGTCGTCAACGACGCCCTCATGCAGACCATGGGCTCGCCGTGGATGAACACCAAGTGGGTGATCGCCATCAGCCCCGACACCGACATCAACAGCCCCAACGAGGTGTGGCTCGCCGTCATCACGCGCTGCGACCCATCGCGCGACCTTTTCGTGGTGCCGGCCACGCGGGGCGCCGGCTTCGATCCGTCGGCCGAGCCCCTGCCCGACCATTTCCCGCACCGCCTGGTCGGCAAGATCGGCATCGACGCCACCGTCAAGACGCGTCACGACGCCTCCGACTTCGAGGTGACATGGCCCAAGAACTGGGGCAAGGTCTTCCTCAAGGATTACCTGTGAGGCTGGCGGAATTCGCCATGAGGTTTAGCGCGCTCAAGGTTTTGCTGGCCGCCGCCTTTCTGGCGGCCGTCTTGAGCGGCTGCTATCTGCCGCTGCGCTTCGACGCCGAAATAGAGCTCTCCAAAAGAGGTTATTACAGCATCATTTTCGACGGCTATCTGGCCTGGGTGCCGTTTTTCGACAAGCTGAGGAAGGGCAAGCTCTCCAAGAAAAAGGAAAGGAAAGAATCGAAGCGGATCCTCAAGGACCTGAAGCGCGATTCGGCGACCAAGGAGGCCAAGTATTTCAAGAACGGCGTCTTCAAGGTCCACTGGGAGAAATCGGGCGATCTGTTCCGCAGCCCGATGGTTACCTTCGTGCGCCGCAACGCGACCCTGTTCAGCATCTCGTACATCAAGAAAAGTGGCCAGGTGACCCTGCGCGGCACCATGGTCAAGAAGAGCGATGCCCAACGGCTCACCGATATGGGATTGGGTATCGATGGCGAGCTCAGGGTGAAGACGGACGGCCGCGTCGTCAAACACAACGCCGCCAAGGAGACCAAGGTCCCCGGCTCCAACCAGAAGCTCTACGTCTGGAAGGTCAAGAGCCTCTTCGATCGGGCGCCCGAGCTGGTCATGGTGTTACGCTAGGTAGAGCCGCCGGCGTCAGTCGTACCAGTCGGGCCGCTCCTTGCTTTTGTTCAGGTTTTCCGCCATGCGGCGCGTGCGGCCGACCATCTGCATGACGACGCCCCTGAGCACGGGATCCATCTTCTTGACCCGCGCGCCGAACTCCTTTCTCGACATCGAGGACACGACCGTCTTCTCGACCGCCACCGCGGCCGCGATGTGAGGGACGCCATCGAACATGGCCAATTCGCCGAAAACATCCCCCGCGCCCAGGGTGGCCAAGGTCTGGGGGTTGTCGCTTCTCATGCCTGTGCGAATATCGACGGTGCCCTTGGTGATGAGGTAGGCAGCCTCGCCCTCTTTCCCCTCTTCGATGATTATTGTGCCCGGTTCGAATTCTAAGCGCTTGAACCTGGGGTCCTTTGCCATGACCATATCCTTCTTGCGGGGGCGTGGGCTCCGCGAAACGGACCTTCGCACGAATCCGGCGTTCCTGGAAGGCTCGGAATAGGGAGGCAACCATGAGCCAGTGGACCGGGCCGTGGCCGGCGCGGCTGCATCACCTTCGATACGATTCGAAACAGCCCGAGGCGATGGTGACGTTCTATCGCGATTGTCTGGGCATGGAGCCACGGGAACTCGGCGACGGCCTGTGGCTGATGGCCGGCGGCGAGCGCCGCCTTCTCATCGGCGGCGGCGAGACGGAACTGGCGTTTTCCGCCTTCGCCCTGGAAAACACCGGGAGCCTTGACGACTTCCGCGATCAGGTCCGGGCCGGCGGGCTCAACCTGGCGCCCTCGCCGACGCCGCTGTTCGCCGAGGACGCCTTCATGGTGCATGATCCGGACGGCCGGGGCGTCGTCTTCGGCGTGGCGGCGGAGCCCGCCGAGGTGCTTAGCCGCGTCGACCGGCTGGCCGGGCGGCTCCAGCACGTGGTCGTCGCCAGCACGCGGATCGGCCCGATGACGGCGTTCTACGCCGACGCGCTGGGCTTCGTGGTGTCGGACCGGGTGCTTGACGAGGGCGGCGAGGTTACCGCGTGTTTCCTGCGCTCCGACCCCGAGCACCACAGCTTCGCCGTGTTCCGCGCCCCCGAGTCGCGCCCCGACCACCACGCCTATGAGGCCCGGGACTGGAATGACATCCGCGACTGGGCGGACCACTTCGCGGCTCTGGAGGTGCCCATATTCTGGGGTCCGGGACGCCATGGGCCGGGCAACAACCTGATAGGTTAAAACCGCAGAGTTCCGCCACCTTGTCCCTCGAAAACTGGACTTGTCCCGCCATGTCCGGCCATTTCGCGTCATCTTGTCCCTCGAACATAGCAAAAACCCCTGTCCCTCGCCGCGAGGGACAGAATTAATTTCGAGGGACAGAATGAAGGGGGGCGCGGGATAGCGGGGAAGTGGTAATAACAACCTGTTCATCATGGTCGAGGACCCGGACGGCAACAAGGTTGAGATATCGGCCGAAATCGAACTCATGCACCGCCACATGCCGCCGCGCCAATGGGCGCACGAGGAACGCACGCTCAATCTCTGGGGTGGTGCGTGGATGCGGAGTTAGACAGCAAATCCTTCGGGACACGCTGGAATTCTAGCTCGAACACCCCAATGAGACTCCCGTTTTGCCCTAGGTTCAGTGTATTCGAGGTCCAGGTGGATCGGCGATGTGTCTTCCGGGGAGGGTCGCGTGATGGAGAATGAGGAAATAATCCGTAAGGTCCTCGACGGCCATTCCCTGAGGACGTTCATGGTTCCCGATCCCGCCATCCCCAGTAACGATCCCCGGCACAGCGAGACGTACGACCTGCCTCATGTGGTCATCAAGGACCGGCACTTTTGGGCGATGTCGGACTCCCGACACCTTTCCATCTACGATGGCAAACCCTACGCCAACGTGTCCTTCTGCTACACCAGCGCCGGCGACATCTTTTGTAGTTACGGCGCGGGGATCGCGGACGGACTCTATGTAATGCCCAAGTCGCGCTACGAGGTTCACCAATGGCGGCTGCGGCGAAACTACGGGCTGATATGGGATTCCGACGATGGCACCGCGGCGTCCGTCCTCGGCGACGAAATCGAACGGGGATCGAAGTTCAAAATCGCCATGCTGGACGCCGAGGATATATGGAACGTCCACCCCGTCGATCTGCCCATGTATTGGGCCGAACGGGGAACATTCGAACTGAAGACGGCCGCTGAACAATACCCTCGAGTCTTTCGCGACCCGGACGCCTTCCGCAAGAGGATCATGGAAGACGACGATGTCAGGAATTTGTGGTCCGAGGACAACGCGGCTGCGTTCACGACTCCCGGTTTCTCGACGTTCTTGTCGCTGTGAAACACGGCGACCAAATTGAAAAGTTTCCAGTTGCGCAGCGGGTAATGGACGAGATGCGTCCGCGGCCCCGCCCACAGCGTCGCGGCGTCCCAGCGCATGTCCTCGGGAACCTCGTCGATCGGCAAAACGGCGCGATAGGCGATGTGCCCCGACGTTATGGGTGGGCCCTCGTCGAACATCCGGGAGCGCACCGTGGACCACAATCCGTCGGCGCCGATCAGCGCGCCGCCGGCGAAGGTGGCGCCGTCCTCGGTCCTCACCGAAATGCCATCGCCGGTTTCCTCGAAACCGCTGACCGATCGCGAGGTCTCCAGGCGGATCAGGTCGGACTCTTGGCACGCCGCGAAAAGGGCGCCGTGGAGATCGGCCCGGTGGATCACCGCGTAGGGGTATTGGAAGCGTTCGCGGAAGGCGTCGTCGAGCGGCACCCGCGTGACCTCGTCGCCGCTCAGGCTGTCCATCATGATGAGGTGCTTGACGAAGACGGCGGTGGCACTTGCCTGCTCGGTGATGCCGAGACGCTCGAACATGCGGAAAACGTTGGGGCCGAGCTGAATGCCGGCCCCGATCTCCCCAAACTCGGC
The DNA here is from genome assembly GCA_030744625.1 of Rhodospirillales bacterium. Lineage (GTDB taxonomy): Bacteria > Pseudomonadota > Alphaproteobacteria > Rhodospirillales > JASLQF01 > JASLQF01. The sequence goes on along the minus strand of JASLQF010000041.1, from coordinate 33,872 downwards.
GCTTTGTTCGAGCACCAGCGACGCGATGCCCTTGCGAGAAAACGCCAAGGCGGCGGCCAGACCGCCGATACCGCCGCCGACGATGAGGACGGGGGGTGGCGCGTCAGCGTACTCCGGCATCCTCCACCCCCGCCGCCCGCTACGGCGTGGTCAGCAGGCGCATCAGGCTCGAGGTGTCCCAGCGCCCGCCACCGCGATCCTGGATCTGCGCATAGAACTGATCGACCACGGCGGCCATGGGCAGGCGCGCCCCGTTCTTGCGCGATTCCTCGAGACAGATGCCGAGGTCCTTGCGCATCCAATTGACGGCGAAGCCATGTTCGAACTTGTCGTCGATCATGGTCTCGCCGCGGTTTTCCATCTGCCAGGACTGGGCGGCACCCTTGGAGATGACGTCGACCACCAGCTTGGCGTCGAGCCCCGCCTTGACGGCGAAGTTGAGGCCCTCCGACAGACCCTGGACCAGCCCGGCGATGCAGATCTGGTTGACCATCTTGGTCAATTGGCCGGACCCGGCGGGGCCCATCAGGGTCACCGCCCGGCCGTAGGCCGAAATCACCGGCTCGGCCTTGGCGAAGTCCTTCTCCTCGCCGCCCACCATGATGGTCAGCACGCCGTTCTCGGCGCCCGCCTGGCCGCCCGAGACCGGCCCGTCGAGGAAGCCGAAGCCGGCGTCCCCGGCGGCGGCGTCGAGTTCGCGGGCGACGATGGCCGAGGCCGTGGTGTGGTCGACAAAGACGGTGCCCTTTTCCATCCCCGCGAAGGCCCCGTCGTCGCCGTAGACGACGCTGCGCAGGTCGTCGTCGTTGCCGACGCAGGCGCAGACGATATCGGCGCCCGCCGCCGCCGCCGCCGGCGTCGTGGCGGAAGCGCCGCCGTATTCCTTGACCCAGGCTTCAGCCTTGGCCGCGGTGCGGTTGTAGACGGTGACGTCGTGTCCGGCCTTTTTGAGATGTCCGGCCATGGGATATCCCATGACGCCGAGGCCTATGAAGGCTGCCTTGGTGGCCATTTATGGGTCCTCCTCAGTGGTCGTTTCGGTTGGGCATATTAACCGCCGGCGAGGACGGCGTGAAGGCTGTCCCAGGCCGATTTGTCGGGGGCAAGCAGAAGGCTCGCGTATTGGATGCGCGGTGCCGGATGGTAGGGGCCGCGCCCCTCGGTGAGCCCGTTGAAGCCGCCGGCCTCGCGGTGCAGGAGCACGCCGGCGGCGTGGTCCCAGGGTTTGAGGCGCTGGGCGTACTGGGCGAAATGCAATCGGCCGCGGGCCAGGTCCATGTACTCGCGGCCGACGCACCCGACCCTGGTCATGGAGGCGGGCACGTCACCGGTGCGGCTCTTCTCAAAGCGCTTGCGGAACTTGCGCCCGAGCGAGCCGCGCATGCCGGCGATGGGCACCGGACGGGCGGCGGCGAGGCGCTCTCCCGCCATCCACGCCCCCTCCCCGGCCGCCGCCCAGATGGTAACGTCGGCGATGGGATCGTGAATCCACCCGGCGAGGGTCTCGCCGCCCCGGCAGTAGGCGACGATGACGGCGAAGCACTTGCGGCCCTCGGCGAAGTTGCGGGTGCCATCGAGGGGATCGACGAGCCACACCGGCGCCTCCCCGCCGAGCGCCCGCAGGATGCCGGGGTCGTCCTCCGCCGCCTCCTCGCCGACCACGGCGCTGCCCGGCACCAGCAGGCCAAGCGCTTCCGTGAGGCGTGCCTCCGCTTCGAAGTCGGCGGAGGTGACGATGTCGCCCGGGTTCTTTTCGGTGATTTCGTGGTCCGCCAGCGCGCGGAAACGCGGCATGATCTCGTCCGCCGCGACGCCGCGGATGATGGCGTCGACGGCCTCGATGAGGGGCAGCGCTGGCGGGGTCTTCATAGGGCGTAGATGTCCCGGTCGCGGTGGTAGATGTCGGCGAAGTCCTCGAGCATGCGCGCCGCGTGGCGGTCGAACTCGGCGTGCTGGGCCAGCGCCTTGGTGACGAAAGCGGCGAAGGTGACGGCTTCGCCCTTGCCGCGCAGGTCGAATTGGCCGGCGATCTCGCCGAGATACTGATGCACGCGCTTGCCGGTCATCACGTTGAGCTGGCGTTTGACGAAGCGGTGCTTGTCGCGCCACTTCTTCTGCGCCTCGGCGGTGGCCATGGGGCCCTCCTTTCTCTACTAGTAGAGCAGTTCACGGAAATTTCTACTAGTAGACCGTTCGACGGGCAAGGCTTAATCCTTATCCACCGCCACTGCGGCAACCGCCATTCTATCAATGCACCTGTTGCCCGAGACGCCGCGCCAGGCGCTCGGCGTTGGCCGGGTTCATGCGCACCTTGAGGTGGATGGCGTCGTCGCCGTCGCGGCGTTCGACCACCTCGCCGTGGTCGTAGAGCCAAGCCAGCCCGGCGCCGTCCTCGAGGCCGATGGAGACGTCGAGGAGCGGCCAGTTGTCCGCCGTGCGCCGGTCCAGCACCTCGATGAGGCGTGAACACCCCTCCCCCGTCAATGCCGAAATGAGCACCGCCGCCACGTTGCCGCGCGGCGTCCGATTGGCAAGGATGTGCCGCTCTTCCGGCGTCAGCAGGTCGATCTTGTTGAGAGCCTCGACGATGCCGCCCTCGGTGGCCTCCTCGAGGCCGAGGGTGCGCAATACTCCCTGCACGTCCTCCTTCTGGGCGGTGCTGTCGGGGTGCGCGGCATCGCGCACGTGGACGATGATGTCGGCCTCGCACACCTCCTCCAGGGTCGCCTGGAAGGCGGCCACCAACTCGTGCGGCAGAGCAGAGATGAAACCCACCGTGTCGGACAGGATGGCGGTGCGTCCCGACGGCAGGTCGAGGCCGCGCATGGTCGGATCGAGGGTGGCGAACAGCTTGTCCTCGGCCCGTGTCCCGGCCCGGGTCAGTGCGTTGAACAGGGTCGACTTGCCGGAATTGGTGTAGCCCACCAGGGCGATCACCGGATAGGGCACGCGGCGCCGCGCCGCGCGGTGCAATTGCCGCGTGCGCTTGACGTTGCCCAGGTCGCGCTTGAGGCGGGTGATTCGTTTGCCGATGAGGCGGCGGTCGGATTCGATCTGGGTTTCCCCGGGACCGCCCAGGAACCCGAAGCCGCCGCGCTGGCGCTCCAGGTGGGTCCAGGTACGCACCAGGCGCGAGCGCTGGTAGGTCAGCGCCGCCAACTCCACTTGCAGTTTTCCCTCACGCGTGCTGGCGCGGGCGCCGAAGATGTCCAGGATGAGGCCGGTGCGGTCGATTACCTTGCACTGCCAGGCGCGTTCCAGGTTGCGCTGCTGCACCGGCGTCAACGGCGCGTCGATCACCGCCAGCCCGACACGAGGGCCGCCGGCGTCGCCGTCATTCTCCCCGCTGGCATTCTCCCCGCTGGCGATCAGCGCGCCGAGACTGTCCACGGCGCCCCGGCCCAGCAACGTGGCGGGACGTGGCCGGGGAACGTTGAGCACGGCGGCGTGCACGACATGGAGGTTGATGGCTTCGGCGAGTCCCACCGCTTCGAGCAGACGGTCGTCCGCGGCGCGCTGCCCCCTCGGCCCCTTCTTGACGACCGGGTGGACGACGATGCAGCGTTCGGTGCCGTTATTCTTGGCGGGCGATGTGGCCCGCGTCCCAGGATTGCGGCTCAATTCATTCGGCTACTTCTTCTACGACGCTTTCCGCGGCCGCTTCCTTGTCAGGCTCGAACAGCTGGATGGGCACCGAGGGCATCACCGTCGAGATGGCGTGCTTGTACACGAGTTGGGTGTGCCCGTCGCGGCGCAACAGCACCGAAAAGTTGTCGAACGACGTGGCGATTCCCTGCAGCTTGACTCCGTTGACCAGGAATATCGTGATCGGTGTTTTGTTCTTGCGGATGTGGTTGAGAAACACATCCTGAACGTTTTGCGTTTTTTCGGGGGACATGGCCATCATCCTTCTTTTTTTAGTTAAGGCGTTCCCTAGCGGACCGACGGCGCTATTTCCCGTTAGTTTCGGGCTCCCTGTTGGACGCCGGTCCGGGACAGCTTACAACCTCCCAATGAGCTTGCAAAGTGCCAGGCAGTCCTCGACGTGCCAAACCGGTTCAAAGGGGCCGAATTCCCGGGGTTTCGGCGCTTCCGCGCGCACCAGGACGGGCACGCAGCCGGCGTTGTGGGCGCATTCCAGGTCGACTTCCGTGTCGCCGGCGAACCACACCTCGGCGCCGCATTGGATGCCGCTCCCGGCCAGCGCCATCTCCACGGGTGCCGGGTCCGGCTTGTCCTGGTCCGCATCGAGGGCGCCGACGACGCGCTCGAAATATCCGTCCCAGGCGAGGTGCGCCACCTCGGCGCGCAAATAGGCGCCGTTCTTGTTGCTGACGATCCCGAGATAGAGGCCGGCGTCCTTGAACTGGCCGAGCATTTCCTGGGCGCCGGGGTGGGGCCGCAGGCCCTCCAGGTGGATGGCCGCGAAGCGGTCGTAGAACAGCTTGCGGGCCTCTTTCCAGCGCTCTCCGAAAATGGGCGGAAAACTGTCGCGCAGGGAGCGTCGCGCCCGCTGGCGCGTCTCCTCGTAGGTCCAGGCATCAAAGCCGAAGGCGGTGAGCGTGGCGTTTATCGCCTCGTGGATGGTCGGCCATGTGTCGACCAGCGTGTTGTCCCAGTCGAAAAGGACGGCTCTCGGCTGGACCGCGCCAGCGCCGTCCGAACGGCCCGCCACCTCGCTCACGCGGCGCTTCCCGGGGCGTCCAGGTGTTCCGCGTAGTAGGCGGCGATTCTACTGGTCAGAGGTCCCCGCTGGCCGTTGCCGAGGGCATGGCCGTCGATGCGCGCCACGGGTTTTACGAACGACGTGGAACTGGTCAGGAACGCCTCTCTGGCGGCGTGCGCCTCGGCCACCGTGAAGGCGCGTTCGGCGAACTCGATACCTTCGTCAGCGGCCAGTCCCAACAACGCCTGACGGGTGATGCCGTTGAGGATCGCCGAATCGGCGTGACGCGTCAGCAACTCTCCGGCGCCGGTGACGATCCAGGCGTTCGACGAGGTGCCCTCGGTGACGTAGCCCGCGTCGTCCACCAACCACGCCTCGTAGGCGCCGGCGTCGCGTGCCTCCTGTTTGCCAAGCACGTTGGCGAGAAGCGCCACGGATTTTATGTCACAGTGCTTCCAGCGGGTGTCCGGCAGGGTGATCACGTCGACCCCGCCCGCCGCCGCGGCGTCGAAGGGCGGCGTATGACGGGCCGTGAGCACGAGAGAGCTGGTCGAGACCTCGGGAAAAGGGTGGTCCCTGCGGGCGACGCCGCGCGTCACTTGCAGGTAGACGAGCCCGTTCACGATCCGGTTGCGGCGCATCATCTGGCGCATCACCGCCTTGAGGGCGCGCCGCGACATGGGGGGCGCCATGCGCAACGCGGCCAGCGAGCGCTCCAGGCGGTCAAGGTGCCCGTCGGCGTCGATGAACCTACCGCCGTGGATGGTGGTGACCTCGTACACCCCGTCGGCGAACTGATAGCCCCGGTCCTCGATATGGACGGCGGCGTGCGCGTGCGGCACGTAGCGGCCGTTGACGTATGCGATGCGAGACATGCTCCCCCCGTTCTAAAAATACTCGAGCCGCACGGAGAACAGCTTCTCGACCTTGCGGATGGATTCCTTGGCGGCGAACAGCACCACCCTGTCGTTGGCCTGGACCACCGTATCGCCGTGGGGGACGACCATCTCGCCCTGGCGCACGATGGCCCCCAGCATGACGCCGGAGGGCAGCTTGGCGTCCTTGATCGGCGAGCCCACCAGCGGCGACGTTTCCATGGCCTCCGCCTCGATGAGTTCGCCGAAGCCCTCGCGCAGGGTATGCACCGAGTGGATACGCCCCCGCCGCACGTGCTGCAGGATGGTCGACACCGTTATGTTGCGCGGGCTGACGACCACGTCGATGCCGAGATTGGTCACCAATGGCTCGTAGGTGCCCTTGTTGACCAGCGTAACGGCCCGTTGGCAGCCGTAGCGCTTGGCCAGAAGCGAGGCGAGGATGTTGGTCTCGTCGTCGTTGGTCACGGCGACCACGGTTTCCGTGGCGGCGACGTTGGCCTCCTCGAGGATGTCGGAATCCAACACATCACCGTGCAGCACCACCGTGCGGCCCAGTTCGCTGGCCGCCAACTCGGCGCGGTCCGGGTCCATTTCGATGACCTTGGCGTTGACCCAGGGGTGATTGCGTTCGATCTCGCGGGCGAGAAAGAGGCCGATGTTTCCGCCGCCGAAGATGAGAAGGCGGCGCGCCTCCGGTTCGTCGTGCCCGAAGGTGGCCATGGCGCGCGCCACCTGGTCGCTGTCGACCACGAAATAGACCTCGTCGCCGGGCAGCATCTGATCGTCGGCCGAAGGCACGATGGGAAGGTCGTCGCGCAGGATGCCGACGATGATCATGTCGAGTTCGGGGAATAGCTGGGTGAGCTGGCGCAGCGGCGTGTTGACGATCGGACACTCCTCGTCGCAGCGCACGCCCAGGAGCTTCACCTTGCCATCGACGAGGGGAATCATCTCGAAGGCGCCGGGCACCTGAAGGCGGCGGGTCACGGCGCGCGCCACCTCGATTTCCGGCGAGATGATGACGTCGATGGGCATGTGGTCCCGGGTATACAGATTGGCCCAGATGGGTTGCAGATAGCCCTGGTCGCGCACGCGGGCGATCTTGGTGGGCACGTCGAATATGGAATGGGCAATCTGGCAGGACACCATGTTGACTTCGTCGGCATGGGTGACGGCGATGATCATGTCGGCGTCCTCGGCGCCCGCCTTTTCCAGGATGTCGGGGTGCGAGGCGTGTCCGACGATGCCCTGGACATCGAGACCGTCGCTGATGCGGCGCACCAGGTCGGGCCGCTGGTCGATGACGGTAACGTCGTTGCCCTCGAGGGCCAAATAGCGGGCGATATTGAACCCGACCTGTCCGGCGCCGCAGACGATGACCTTCATGGTGCTGAAATCCTTGCGTTATATCGCTAGGGCCGAAAACCCCGGCGGCAATCTCAGTTGCCGACGCGGCGCTGCCTCTCTCCGACTTGGACGCCGAGCGCCTTGAGCTTGCGGTGCAGCGCCGAACGCTCCATGCCCACGAATTCGGCCGTGTGCGAGATGTTGCCCCCGAAGCGCGAGACCTGGTTCATTAGATATTCGCGCTCGAATATCTCTCGCGCCTGGCGCAGTGGCAGACCCATGACCTTGCTGCCTTGTTCCCAGATCATATCGGTCCCCGCGGCGCCGTTCATGTCTCCCGGCAGTATGTCGGCGCCGATGGGTTCGTCTGAGTTTCCCGGGCCCATGATCAGTATGCGTTCTACGACGTTGCGCAACTCGCGCACGTTTCCCGGCCAGTCGTGGGCCTGGAGGGCCGCCATGGCGTCCTCGCCGATGACCCTGGGAGCCCGGCCCGCCGCCTCGGCGGCGCGCCGCATGAAGTGACGGGCGAGCGGTGGAATGTCGACGCGCCTATCGCGCAAGGGAGGCACTTCGATGGGCACCACGTTGAGGCGGTAATACAAGTCCTCGCGAAAGCGGTTGGCCTCGAGTTCCGCCGTCAGGTCGCGGCTCGACGCCGCCAAAACCCGGACGTTGACACCGATTCGGGTGCTTCCCCCCACCCGTTCGAAGGTCTGTTCCTGAAGCACCCGAACGATTTTGCCTTGGGTTTCCAAGGGCATGTCCGCGACCTCGTCGAGAAAGAGCGTGCCCGTGTGGGCCTGCTCGAAGGTGCCGACCTTGCGTTGGCCCTCGCCGTCGTCGACCGGGGTTTCGGTCCCGAACAGTTCGATTTCCATGCGGTCCGGTCCCATGGTCGCGCAGTTCACGGCCACGAACGGTCCAGCGGCGTAGCTCGACTTGGCGTGCAGCATGCGGGCCACCACCTCCTTGCCCGAGCCCGCCGGACCCGTGACGAGGACGCGGCTGTTGGTCGGTGCCACCCGCTCGATGGCTTGGCGTACCTGGGTGATGGCGGGCGAGGTTCCGATGAGTTCGACCTCGCCGCCGGCGCGCAGCAGGAGCTCCTCGTTTTCGCGGCGCAGGCGGGCCGCCTCGATGGCGCGTTCGATCATGAGCAGCAGCCGGTCCGACTTGAAGGGCTTCTCGATAAAGTCGTAGGCGCCGTCCTTGATGGCGGTGACCGCCGATTCGATGGTCCCGTGGCCGCTGATCATGATCACGGGAACGGGCGGGTGTTCCTTCTTGATGATGCGCAAAAGCTCCAGACCGTCGAGATCGCTTCCCTGCAACCAAATGTCCAGGAGCACGAGGCTGGGCCGACGCGCCTCGAGTTCCGCCAACGCCGAGGCGGCATCGGCGCCGACGCGGGTCTCGTAACCTTCATCCTCGAGGATTCCCGAGGTGAGCAGGCGAATGTCGGCTTCGTCATCGACGATCAGGATGTCATGAGCCATGGGCTAGAATCTCGGTTGCCACCTTCATGGGGTCGGATTCCCGGTCCTCCGCGTCGTCGTTCCCCCGGGAAGCCGGCTCGTCGGCTTGCATGAACACGAGAGAGACACGCGCGCCGCCCTCCTCCCGATCCTCGAGCACCAGATCGCCGCTGTGATCTTCCATGATTTTCTTGACCATTGCCAAGCCCAGGCCGGTACCCTTTTCGCGGGTCGTCACGTACGGCTCGATGAGGCGATCCCGATGCTCCTTGGGCAGGCCGAGGCCGTCGTCCTCGACCACGACCAGAATGTTCTCGCCGACCGGCGTGGACTCCTTGCCCAGGGAGAAACGGATGTGACCAGCCGGATCGCCGCTCGAGGCGGCGCACCGCCCGGTAATGGATTCGGCGGCGTTTTTCAGAATGTTGGTCACCGCCTGGCCGATCTGTCGGCTGTCGCAGTTCACGCGCAGGGGCGCGTCGGGAAGGTCGACCTCGAAGGAGATATCGGGGTGACGGTTGCGTTCCAGAAATACCGTCTGACGGCAGATTTCGACGAGATTTTCGGGCTTCAGCGTCGCCTGGGGCATGCGCGCGAAGGAAGAGAATTCGTCCACCATGCGTCCGATGTCCTGCACCTGGCGGACGATGGTGTCCGTGCACGTCGAGAAAACCTCCGGTTCGGTCTTGATTTCCTTCATGTACTTGCGTTTCAGCCTTTCCGCCGAAAGCTGAATGGGTGTCAGGGGGTTCTTGATTTCGTGGGCGATGCGCCGCGCGATGTCGGACCAGGCGGCCTTGCGCTGCGCCGACAGCAATTCGGTAATGTCGTCGAAGGTGACGACGTAGCCGACGATCTCGCCGCTTAGACGCTCGGCGGCGATCCGCACCAAGAGATTGCGCATGTGCCGTTGGCGCAGCAGCTTGATTTCGGATTGACGGAGGCGCTCGGGGCGATCCATGACTTCCTTGAGCAGCCCCGCCATCTCGGGCACGGTATCGGCCAGATTTTCGCCGATACGCTGCCCGAGATCGGTAACCAGCAGTTCCGAGGCCGAGCGGTTGGGAAGGTTGATGTTGCCGGCCGCGTCGAGGCCGATGACGCCGGCCGACACGCCGGAGAGAACCGTTTCCGTAAAGCGCCGCCGCTCGTCGAGCTGGCGGTTTGCCGTCTCCAGGCTTCCGCGCTGGTTTTCGAGTTGGCTCGTCATGCGGTTGAAGGCGCGGCTCAGGTTTTCGACCTCGTCGCCGGTATCGTTTGTCTCGACGCGCACGGAAAGGTCTCCCTTACGAATTCGCTCCGCCGCGCCGATGAGGCCGCTTATGGGGCGTACCAGTTGGGTGGCCAAGGTGAGACCCAGCCAAACCGCGGCGAGAAGCAGAAGCAGGGCCACCACCACGAAAATCATGACGAACGAAATCTGGAGCCCCTTGCTCTGCTCCTCGAGCATCTGGTACTGGGTGACCGCTTGTTTGGTACGCGCCATGTGCCCGAGTACGCGCGGCTCGACGAAACGGCCGACCAGGAGATAGGCGTCGACAAACCGATCCAGTTTGACGATGGCGCGCACCCGGTCGTCATTGTCGCTGGTCATGACGATGATTTCGCCTCGGCGGGCTTTGTCGAGGGCACTCTGCGGGACGAGACTGAATTCCAGGGACAGGCTGAGCGGCGCACGGGCGCGCACCCGGCCGCGGCTGTCCACGACCAGCGCCTCGGGCATCGAGCGCAATGCCGCCAAGGTGGTCAGCACCTGGTTGAAGCGGGCCTGCTTACCGGCAAGAAACGGCGAGTCCCGGTTGAGGTCGTTGGCCATGGCCAAGGCGTCGGAACGAATACTCTGCTTGTGTTCGTAGAGATAGGCGGTGGCGACGGCAACGGATTCGTTGAGCGCCGTGCGCACCCTCTCGCTGAACCAGGCCTGCACGCCGAAGTTTAGAAAAAGACCCGAGAAAATGGCGACCAGTATCGCCGGAGTGACGGCGACCAGGCTGAACAGCACGACGAGGCGTATGTGGAGGCGCGAACCCGCCAACCCCTGGCGCCGCTCGATCCACACGTGAATGACCTGACGTGCCACCACGATGCCAAGCAGGAAAAGGAGCGCGGCGTCGACATAGAGGAGAATGAGAATGGTTAGGGGCTCCGGGGCCAGGGCCGACGGTCCGGTCATGGTGGCCACCGTGGCCAAACCCGATCCCACCGCCACCACCACCAGCCCATAGGCGAGCTTGCGCTCGAGCCCGACCCGCCGCGCCCAGGAGCGGAATTTGCCTATCGAACGGCTCGGCGTATCGGCGGCAACGCTCATTTACTTCCTCGCACCACGGGGATGTTCAGTTCGCGTATCTTTTTGCGCAGGGTGTTGCGGTTAAGGCCCAGGACCTCGGCCGCCTTGATCTGGTTGCCCTGGGTCACCGACAAGGTGAGACTAATGAGGGGGCGTTCCACTTCGCGCAAAACGCGCCCGTAAAGGCCCGACGAGGGAAGCGTCTCGCCATGCGCCGAGAAATAGGTCTTCAGGTGGCGTTCCACGGAATGGGACAGGCCATTGCCGCCGGTCTCGGCCAACTCCGGCGAGGTTTCCGCGAGTTCCGCTTCTATGCCCTTCAGAGTAATGGTTTCCTCGGGGTACAGCGCCGCCAACCGTCGCACCAGATTTTCCGCCTCGCGCACGTTTCCGGGCCAATGATACGATTTTAGGCGTTCCATGGCGTCGTCGTCGATCGATTTCAACGGCAGGTTCTCGTCCACCGCCCGGGCCATAAAATGGTTTACCAACTCGGGGATGTCGTCCGTGCGTTCGCGCAGCGGAGGCAGGCTGATGGGGACCACGTTGAGGCGGTAAAAGAGATCCTCGCGGAACAGCCCGTGCCTTATCAGCTGCCGCAAGTCCCGGTGGGTGGCAGCGATTATTCTCGCATTGGCCCGGATCGACGCGCGCCCGCCGACGAGCGTGTACTCGCCGTCCTGGAGGACCCGGAGCAGCCGGGTTTGCGCTTCCGGCGGCATGTCCCCAATCTCGTCGAGGAACAAGGTACCGCCCTCGGCCTGCTCGAAGCGCCCGGTGCCGCGTGTCGTGGCGCCGGTAAAAGCACCTTTTTCGTGGCCGAACAGTTCACTCTCGATGAGGTCTTTCGGGATGGCGGCCATGTTGATGGCGACGAACGGGCCGTTACGACGCTTGCCGTAGTCGTGCAGGGCGCGCGCCACCAGTTCCTTGCCGGTCCCCGACTCGCCGACGATCATCACGGTGAGATCGGTCGGCATCAGGCGGGCCAGGGTGCGGTAAATGTCCTGCATGGCGGGCGAGCGCCCGATAATCGGCAGCCGTTCGTCCGGCGTTGCGTTCCCTGCGGCATCGGCGGCATTGGAGCGCGGCGTCTCCAGGGCGCGTCCGACGACGTTGATCAGCTCATTGAGATCGAAGGGCTTGGGAAGGTATTCGAAGGCGCCGCGCTCGGTGGCCTTGATCGCCGTCAACAGGGTGTTACGGGCGCTCATCACGACGACGCGCAACTTGGGGCGGACCTTGCGGATGCGTGGAACTAGGTCTAATCCACTGCCATCGGGCATTACCACATCCGTAACCACGAGGTCGCCCTGGCCCTCGTTGACCCAGCGCCACAGCGTCGAGACGTTGCCGGTGGCGCGGACCTCGTACCCGGCGCGCCCCAGGGCTTGACTGAGCACCCTGCGGATGGCGCTGTCGTCGTCGGCGACAAGAATGGTGGGAGCTGTCATCACCCGGTTTCCGTTTCCGTCCGCGCCGGAAGCAGGACGCGGAACTCGGTGCGGCCGGACACGCTGTCGAACTCGATAGTACCTCCGTGATCGTCGACAATTTTTGCGACCAGGGCCAGTCCCAGCCCGCCACCCTTGGCTTTCGTAGTGACGAAGGGATTGAAGAGGTGCGTCCGCACGTCGTCGGAAATGCCCCCTCCGTTGTCCCTGACGGTGACCACTAGGGGGAGGTGGGCGTGGCTCCCCTTCCCCGGGACTGCGATGCGTACCTCGCTCCGGTAAGCCGTGTCGAGGAAGATTTCCGCGTCCTTCTCGGGGACCGCCTCGGCGGCGTTCTTGACCAGGTTGAGAAACACCTGGACCAGTTGATCGCGGCTTCCGGGCACCGCCGGAAGGGACGGGTCGTAGTTCTTCGCGAATCGGACGTGGTGGGCGAATCCGCTTTTCGCCAAACGGTGCACCCGGTCGAGGACCTCGTGAATGTTCACGGGGTGGCGCTCCAAGGGAGCGCTCTCCGAGAATTCCTCCATGCGGTCGACCAGTCGGCAGATACGGTCCGTCTCGTCTCGAATAAGCTTGGTCAGCGCGCGGTCTTCGGAGGATACGCCTTCCTCGAGGAGTTGGGCGGCGCCGCGAATCCCGGACAGCGGGTTCTTGACTTCGTGGGCCAGCATGGCGGCCATGGAGGAGACGGAGCGCACGGCGCCGCGATGGGTGAACTGGCGGCCCAGGGATTCGGCGATGGCGCGTTCGTGCAGGGCGAGCACCACGCTTCCCGCTTCCTCGGTAAGCGGCGCCGCCTGGACGTTGACCGTGTGTTCCCCGATGCGCGGCGAGGAAATAGTCAGGCCTTGTTCGAGAACCGGAGCACCGCCCGCGCGGGCCTGGTCGATGAGGGCGAGAAGCGGGCTGTCGCCGGGCAGGAAATCATCCAGGGACCGGCCGCGCAGGTGAGCCAGGCTGCCCTTGAAGAGTTGCTCGCCGGCGCTGTTGACATGTGCGATGACGTTGTTGGCGTCCACCGTGACCACCGCCGACGTCAGGGCATCGAGGATCGATTCCGCATCGGCTTGGCGCGGCCATGCCGTCGCCCGTACGGTCGTAGCGGATTCGCCCATCACGCCCTGCCTTCGGCGACCCCGCTTGGCTCGCCGAAGCGAGCTTCGCGGAGGCGAGAGCGATGCTCCGGCTTCGCGCTGGCGGGGTCCATCCGGTCCATGTGGCGCCCGTAAAAATCATTCAGCATACGGCGTACGTCGTCGGGGTTCTCGGCCTGGTTGACCCGGGCGCGGAACTCGGCCGAGCCGTGCAGTCCCTTGCTGTACCAAGCCAGGTGCTTGCGCGCCATGCGCACGCCGGTATGGGTGCCGTAGAGGGTGAGAATGGCGTCGTAATGCTCGTGGACTATGGCCAGCCGCTCACTCAACGGCGGATCGTCAAGGCGCTCGCCCGTCGCCAGGAAGTGGCGGATCTGGTTGGGGAACCACGGGCGCCCATAGGAGCCGCGGCCGATCATGATGGCGTCGGCTCGCGACTCGTCCAGAATGCGCTGGGCGTCGTCGAAGGTGCATACGTCGCCGTTGGCGACGACCGGGATGCGCACGGCTTCCTTTACCTGGCGGATAAAACGCCAGTCCGAGCGGCCCTTGAAGAATTGACAGCGCGTCCTGCCGTGCACGGTGACCGCTCGAATGCCGCTCGCCTCGGCGATTTGGGCCAGTTTCGGGGCGTTGCGGCTTTCGTCGTCCCAGCCCGTGCGCATCTTGAGGGTGACGGGGAGGTCGACGGCGGCGACCACCGCCTCCAATATCCTGGCGGCGAGCCCCTCCTCGCGCATGAGGGCCGACCCGGCATGGCCGTTGACGATCTTCTTGACCGGGCAGCCCATGTTGATGTCGATGAGGGCGGCTCCCCTGTCGGCGTTGAGTCTTGCCGCCTCCGCCATGACCTGGGGATCGCAGCCGGCAAGTTGCACGGCCATCGGGTATTCCTCGGCGCCCACCGCCGCCATGCGTAGCGTCTTTCGCGCTTCGTGGATCATCGCCCGGCTGGCGATCATCTCGGAAATGACGAGACCGACCCCCAACCTCTTGACGAGACGCCGGAAAGGCATGTCGGAGACCCCCGACATGGGGGCCAGAAATACCGGTGATTCCAGGCGAATGGGACCGATTTGCATGGCCTTGGAACGACAAAACATGGAGGGAGGGATCCGATTCCCATGCCTACTTAATAGGCAAGCGAACTATTAACACCGCCTTTGCCTGTTTTCCAGGCAAAACTGGCGAATCTCGGCCTTCTAACTCATCAAGACGTCGGTGACGAACTTTACCCCGGGATAGCCCAGTGTCAGCAGCAGATAGGCGAGGAGAACGAGCCGAGCCGCCTTGCGGCCACGCATCCCGCTGCGGAAATGGGCGATCAGAAGTCCGCCGATGACGGCGAACGCCATTACGGTCAAGATGGTCTTGTGGTCGAAGACCAACAACCTGCCGGTTTCCCCGTACTGGACGGCCATGCCCGTTGCCAGGCCCAGGGCGAGCACGGACTCGCCGGCGATGAGCAGGCGGACGAGCAGAATTTCGCAATCCGCCACCGACGGCAGAAGCCGCGTCATGGCGGTAGGTTTCTTGGCTTTCAGGGCGCGTTCCTGGAGGAAGGCGCCGAGCGCCGCTATGGCGCCGATGGTAACCAGCGCGTAGGTCATCACCGAGAAGGCGATGTGGACGCCGATCCAACCGGCGGGAGCGTCGCCCAAGGGTTTTTCCGGCGCGTGCTGCCATATGGTAGCGAGGATACCGACGATCAGCATGTATGGGGCCAGCAACATGGTCAGTTGCCACGCCTTGCGGGTTGCCCCGGCAAGGACGGCGAAGACGGCCATGGTGACGGCGATGGTCACCCACAGCGTGGTCGACAGTCCCGTGCGCCATGACCCCGACGTCTGGGCCATGGCCCAGGCAAGCGGTCCCGCCACCGCCACCGCGAGCAGGACCCAGTAGATGCCGTCCCGACTGCGGTCGCGACGCCAGCCGAGGAAAGCCGACGGCAGCAGCGCGACAAGGGCCGAAAGGCTGAATATCAGGTTATCTGTCATGAAGCGGACTGTATCCCGGTGTTTGCCCCGTGGCCGTATTCCGGGCGGGTGGCCCCCCCGCTCTCGCATGCGCACCTTCGCGCCCGACGCGGCGCTTGGCAAGTCCCCTCCGCCGAACTAGTTTTCGGAGGGTGGTCGGTGTTGGCTAGAATAAGGGTATTGGGGGAGGATTGCATGACCGGATGTATCGCCCTCGTGGTTGCGGCGGGGCGGGGCCGGCGCTTTGGCGGCGCGCTGCCCAAGCAATACAGGGAGTTGGGCGGCGTACCCGTGTTGCGCCGCGCCATCCTGCCCTTCGTCGCCCACCCGGCAATCGAGGCGGTGCGCACGGTCATCCACCCGGACGACCGGGCCCTGTTCGACGCGGCAAGCGACGGCCTCGATCTCCTGGAGCCCGTCGCCGGAGGGGCAAGTCGCCAGGATTCGGCGCGTCTCGGCCTGGAGAGCCTGGAAGGGCGCGCCCCGCAACGGGTGTTAATTCACGACGCCGCCCGCCCTTTCGTCACAGAGTCCCTTATCTCGCGCACTCTGGCGGCCCTCGACGCAACGCCGGGGGCCGTTCCCGCGGTGCCGGTCCGCGATACCCTGAAGCGCGAAGCCGATGGGCGGGTCGCCGAAACGGTGAGCCGCCAGGGACTGTGGCGGGTGCAAACTCCCCAGGGCTTCCGTTTTCCCGACATCCTGGCGGCGCACCGGCGTTTTTCGGGTCTCGAGTTGACCGATGACGCCGCGGTCGCCGAAAAGGCGGGACTCGGCGTGGCATTGGTGGAGGGCGGCGAGGATAACGTCAAGATGACCACCGAAGACGACCTGCGGCGCGCCGACGCCCTGATGGGGGCTGGCGAGGTGCGCACCGGCATGGGGTTGGACGTTCATCGTTTCGTTCCCGGCGACGGCCTGATGCTGTGCGGCGTAGCCATCCCCTTCGAGTCCAGCCTCGAGGGCCACTCGGACGCCGACGTGGGGCTGCACGCCTTGACCGATTCTATTTTGGGCGCCATCGGCGCCGGCGACATCGGCAGCCATTTTCCACCCGGCGAGGCGGCGTGGCGCGATGCCCCCTCGGATACATTCCTGCGCCACGCCGGCGCGTTGTTGGCGGCGCAAGGCGGCACGCTGGTCAACCTCGACCTGACGCTGATCTGCGAGCACCCGAGGGTGGCGCCCCACCGCGCCGCGATGACCGGGCGCATCGCCGAAATCCTCGGCATTGATGGCGGGCGCGTGAGTGTCAAGGGAACGACCACGGAACGCCTTGGTTTCCTCGGCCGCGGCGAGGGAATCGCCGCGCAGGCGGTGGCGACCGTGCGGCTACCGCCCGCAAACGCAAGCGAATAAACAAAAACTAAGGACTGGCGGCACATGAAAAGGTTTCAATTCGACAAGATCGAAACCATGTTGATCGATCCCGATACCGGCTCCCGCGATACCCTCCGGATGGTATTGAAAAACAACGGTTTTCGGGAGTTTCGCCTGGGAACGACCCTGGCCGACGTTACTGAGCAGTTCGCCGTCAGGATGCCCGACCTGCTGATCTGCGAGGCCGATCTGGCCGACGGCGAATTTAGCGAGTTCTTGCATGGGATGCGGCATCAAGTTGTAGGCACCAACCCGTTCCTCCCGGTCATGGCCTTGAGCTACAACCCGACCCCCGAACTGGTGAAGAGTATCATTGGCTCGGGAGCCGACGATCTAGTTCCCAAGCCTGTTTCCGCGGGTCGCCTGATCGACCGTATCAAACTGCTGATCGAGGCGCGCAAGCCCTTTGTGGTGACCACCGATTACGTGGGTCCCGACCGCCGCAAGACGTCGGACCGAGAGGATACGATTCCGCGCGTCGAGGTGCCCAATCCGCTACGTGCCAAGGCCACCGGCACGAAGGATATCGCCCTCGACCAGAAGGCTATGGCGGATGCCATCGCCCAAATCAACTTGCGGAAGCTGGAAAGGTACGCCGTGCAGATCGGCGTCCTCACGGAACTGATCGTCCCCGCCTACGAGTCGGGCACCTTCGACCAATCGGTGAAGGACCACGTGGATCAGCTCAAGTTCGTGGCGGAGGATACCAGCCGCCGACTGGTCGGCACCAAGTATCTCTATATTTCCGAACTCTGCGATACCCTGCTTTCCGTGGTCGAATCCATCGCCGCGAGCGGCGGCGCGGCGCAGGCAAAGGACCTCAAGCTCCTGCCCAATATCGCCAAGGCCATTGAAAAGACCTTCGACGTGAAGGAGGACACGGAGGCGATCGCCCGAAAGATTTCGGCGTCCGTACGTAACAAATAAATTGTTATTTTTAATGTGTTATGAAGTTTCTTTAATAACCCAGTTTAAAAACTCCTTGTTACCGTCCGCGATGGGGAACGAAACCACGCACGGACAGTCGTAGTTATGCAGTTCCTTGACGCGGCTTATCACATTTTCCGTCAATTCCCGCCGCGTCTTGAGGATGAGCGAGGCCTCGCTGTCTTCCTGTACGGTGCCTTCCCACCAATAAAACGACGCGATCTCAGGCACCACGTTGGCGCAAGCGGCTAGCCGTTCCTCGACGATCGTACGGCCGATCATCGCCGCTTCGGCGCGCGAGCCGGCGGTAACGTAAATCATCACCGTGGACATGGTTACCCCTCCCCGTTGGGCGGCGACCGGGCTTGGCCGAGCCCTGAAACTACCTTACCATGGCACCACTTTCGTCGTCCCGTCGGGGCTGGTGGCCATGGATGAAACAACGCACGCGGAAAATTCGCCGCACGGAGAAAGGGCCGAAGCCCAGCCATCGCTGCCCCAGCGCCGCTGGCTGCGACGCGGGCTGGACCAACCGGGCGGCAAGCTGCCGCTTTTCGACGGCAACGGCCAGCGCATCAGCAAGCGCACGGTTCGCAGTTGTATGGAAAAGGGCTGGGCCGAGCCGTGGTTCGACAATCCCATAAAGCCGGACTGGCTGGTCTGCAAGCTGACCGAAACGGGGCGCCGTGCCTTGAAGGCAGAACGCTGAACACAGCTGATTTTACCTCCGCATGCCGGCCAACTGCACATGCAGGTGGCGCTTGTTGCGGTTTGGAATCGAACGCCGGCGCGGCGCCGGCCGCGACCACCGGTTCGACTTCGATGCGCAAGGTGAGCCGACGCCGCCACCGCGGGCTTGAGAGTAAATTCGAGGTTTGCTGGGGCGGCTTCTAATCAGCGCTATCGCGGACGTTGGTGTAGCCTTTTTCTATGGCGTGGCGCAGTGCCTCGAACGCGTCGCGGGCTTCCTCGAAGTTTTCCCGGCGCTTGCGGACTTCCGCGATGTCCGCCGTATTGGGAATTTCCCCTTCTTCGTTGACGCTGAGCCCGAAGGCGACCTTCAAATAGCGCGCTCGCAACCTCCCGACCACTACGGCGAGTGTGAGAATGGCGTCCTTGGTCAGGTCGGGAATTGCGGCTTGGATAATCTCCCGGTTGGCGAGGCGAACGCCTTGTTCGATCTCTCCCAAAAAGCGCGTTTGGTCGAGCAAATCGTGGTAATCGTCTTTTTTCTCGCCCATGGGTTACTCCTGGTGGCTCCGGTGATCGGGCGCCGCAAGGATCGCTCATTTGGCCGAAGGTGACAATCGAAACCAAGGCGTGGTCATCGCCGGACCCGTTCGCACCCCGTAAATAAAATGCAATAAAATTGCCGTCAGTGACGGCGGTCACAGCCGGCGCCGATTGATTCTGTCAGGATGCGGACATTGGATGGATTTACCGATGTGGATCCTCCCTTCCCTCAAAAAGACCCTCCTGGGGCCGGATCTCCCGGCCCTTTTTTTTGCGCTTTCCACGGATTGCGCGCGATGGCCCGCCTATGGCGGCTAACCCAGGAGCCCCAGGACCATATCCCGCAGTTTGTCCACATCGAGGGGCTTCGCCATTACTCCGTCCGCCCCCATCTTCTTGGCCGCGGCGAGAACGGTCTCTGGCGTCATGTCCGCGACGCCGCCCGAGATGGCGATGATTTTTATATCGGAGCGCAACTGACGCAGCTTCTTGATCCCCTCGAGCCCCCCCATTCCCCCCATGAGGACGTTGGTGATGACCAAATCGCCACCGCTCTTGGCGAACTCCGCAAGGGCATGTTCCATGTCGGGGAAGTGAGCCACGCCAACGTCGCTTTCGGCGAGGTTCTTGGTCACCGCCTCGACCTCTGCCGCATCGTCGTCGATAAGCAGCACCCGGCTCCGCTGGGGCTCGCTCTTCGCGCTCGCTTGCGCGGGGGCCGTCTCGGGGGCTTTTTCGGGGTCCTTCTTCGGAGTCTCCTCAGGGGTATTCTCCAGGGCCTTCTCCAGGGCCTTCTCCGGGACTTTCTCCGAGAACTCTCTCTCCAGCCCCCCCTCCATCTCGGCCTCCATCTGGCGCTTGCGTTCTTCCTTCTTGCGCTTTTTCTCCTCGGCTCTCTTGCGCGCTTCCTCGGAGCGCCGCTTCCCCTCTTCGATGGCGCGGATGCGGGACTCTTCCTTTTCTTTTTCGATGCGCTTGACTCTGCGTTCCCGGCGGCCCGCCTCGGCCTTCCTTTCCCGGATAATAATGAACCCGACATAAAATGCGAACAAGGTCAGGGGCGGTGCGAAGACCAGACCGAGCTTCTTCGTCCACCTATTGAAATTCCGCACATCGTGATCGCGGATGTGGGCGGACTTGCAATCGTAACGTTGGGAGTATGAGCCGCGGCAATCCTTGATCTTCTGGTCGAGCTTCTCTTGCTCGCGCGTCGTGCGCATATCCGCGTGGGGGTCGGGGCGTGCCAGCTCAAGCCAGCCGAAGACGGCAATCCACGTCACGACGACGCCGAGTAACGGCCACTTGATCATGGTGGGGCCGCTTTTCATAATTGGTCTCCGCTAAGCCTTTGTTTCCGCCATGCTACCAGCACTCCCGCAAAGGTCAACGCCGAGAAAGGCCGTCTGCATCGCCACAATTTATCGATGGGCTTTTTCTTTGCGCGAAGCCGGTGTACCGTGGAGCCGTGCAGTTGATGCGGGGAGGTTTGGCCATGGCATCGACCTCGGACGGAACGGGCGACGAAAAACGCCGCCACCCGCGCTACCGCGTCCGCAAGGCAGCGCGCACAAAGAGCGCCGATCAGGACCACGACGGCGCACTCATGGACATCTCGGCTTCCGGCGCCGCCATCGAGCCGCAGACGGATATGGAGAGCGGTACCCCCGTCGAGGTCGATATAGAGGACTTCGGCACCTTCGCGGCGCGCGTGTCGCGCACGCCGGAAGACGACCTCTTCGCCGTCGAGTTCGACATGGACGTGGAAGAGGAAGACCGGTTGATCTCCGAATTAACGCAAATTCACGACGAAATCGGGCTGGAAGATTTATAGACCCGCGTGGACCCGCGGCGCGGCCGTGGGCTTCATCTGGCTCGCCGTCGGGGTGGCAGGTTCCGCCCTCGCAGCGGGCGGCGAACAGGCGTATGTCGACATACCCGGCGGCAACTTCATCATCGGTGACGCCACCGGGGAGCTCGATGAAGCGCCGCGCATGGTCTTCGTGAAGGCCTTCCGGCTCATGCGGTTCGAGGTCACCAATCGGCAATTCGCGGCCTTCGTCGCCGCCACCGGCCACGTCACCGACGCCGAGAGCGCGGCCGGCGGCTACGTCTGGACGACCCGCTGGCGGCGCGTGCCGGGGGCCGATTGGCGTCACCCCCATGGCCCCGGAGACGCCTACGCCGGAAACCCCGATCATCCTGTCGTGCAGGTCTCGGCCGGCGACGCGGAGGCGTTTTGCAACTGGTTCGGAGGGCGGCTGCCGAGCGACACCGAGTGGGAGTTCGCGGCCCGTGGCACCGATGGCCGCCGCTATCCCTGGGGCGACGAGCCGCCGCGGGCCGACGGCCGCCGCGCTAATTTCGGTACAGTGCGCTGCTGCGCCGCCGACGACGCGGACGGCTATGAACGGACGGCGCCGGTTGGAAGCTTCCCCTCGGGCGTCTCGCCGTTCGGGCTTTCCGATATGGCCGGCAACGTGTGGGAGTGGACGGCGAGCCCCTATCCGGGGCGCCGCGATTGGGTGGCCCTGCGCGGCGGCGGGTGGGGAAACGACCCCTATTGCCTGCGCGTCTCCTACCGTCACGGCAATCCGCCCGACATCGGCCTCGACATGGTCGGCTTCCGCTGCGCCGGCGATGCCGGGTAAGGGTGAGTGTCGCGGCGGCCTCAGACGACGGTGCGGTGGCGTTCGATACAGGTGGCCAGAACCTCGTCGGCGTCGCGCTTCCACCAGTCGAGGGCGGAGAAGATTTCAACCTCGCAGCACCCGGAATAGCCGGCCGCCTCGACCCAGCCGCGGATGCGCCGGATATCGATGACGCCGTCGCCCATCATGCCGCGGTCGGTGACCAGGTCGCGGGTCGGCACCAGCCAGTCGCAGACGTGGAAAGCGAGGATGCGCCCGGTGGCGCGGTCGATCTGGCGCCGCAGGTCCGGGTCCCACCACACGTGGTAGACGTCGACGGCGATGCCCAGGCCCGGGCCCAGGTCGTCGCACAGGTCGTTGGCCTGGGCCATGGTGTTCACGCAAGCGCGGTCGGCGGCGTACATGGGGTGCAGGGGCTCGACGGCGAGCGGCATGGCGGCGCTGCGCGCGTGCTCCAACAGCGCGCCGATGCCGTCGCGCACCTGGGCGCGGGCGTCGCCCAGGTCCTTGGAGCCGGGCGCCAGTCCGCCGACCACCAGCACCAGGCATTCGGCGCCGATGGCCAGGGCCTCGTCGACGGCGCGCCGGTTGTCGTCGAGCGCCGCCTGGCGGCCCGCCTCGTCGGCGGCCGGGAACGTGCCGCCCCGGCACAGGCCGGTGACGCGCAGGCCGTGGCCGGCGATGAGTTGCGCCGCCTCGTCGATGCCGCATTCGGCCAGTTTGTCCCGCCACGGCCCGATGGCGCCGATACCGTGGCGCGCGCAGCCCTCGATGGCTTGACGCAGGGACCACTGGGCGCGCACCGTCGCCGTGTTGAGGGACAACAGGGCACTGTCGGTGGAGAGGTCGCGCAACCCGCCCGCCATCAAGGTACCAGGGGCTCGATGTCGACCCAGCGCCGCTCGGCCCAGCTCTCGAGGCCGGCCTCGGCGAGCTGGACGCCCTTGGCGCCCTCCAGCAGGGTCCACGGGAACGGAGCGTCCTCGAAGAGGTGACGGATGAAGGCCTCCCACTGCGCCTTGAAGCCGTTGTCGTAGGGCACCTCGGGGTCGGGCACCTCCTGCCAGTCGTCGCGGAAGTCGATGGGCTGTTCGACGTCCGGATTCCACACCGGCAATGGCGTATCGGCGAGGGATTGGATGAAGCAGCGGCGCAAACCGACCATCGCCGAGCCCCGCGTGCCGTCCACCTGGAAGGTCAGCAGGTCGTCGCGGCGCACCCGCACGCACCACGAGCTGTTGATGTGGGCGATGGTGCCGCCCTTGAGCCGGAAGGTGGCGTAGGCGGCGTCGTCGGCATCGGCGTCGTAGGGCTGGCCCGCCTCGTCCCAACGCTTGTCCAGGTGGTTGGCGCCCAGGCAACTGACGCTTTCGACCTCGCCGAACAGGTTGTCGAGCACGTAGCGCCAGTGGGCCAGCATGTCGAGGATGATGCCGCCGCCGTCCGCCGCCCGGTAGTTCCAGCTCGGCCGTTGGGCGGGCTCTTCGTCGCCCTCGAACACCCAGTAGCCGAACTCGCCGCGCACCGAGAGGATGCGCCCGAAGAAGCCCCCGTCGATCAGCGTTTTGAGCTTTCGCAGGCCGGGCAGGAAGAGCTTGTCCTGCACCACCCCGTTCTTGATCCCGGCGCGGGCCGCCAGGCCGGCGACGTCGAGGGCGTCGGCCAGGTTGGCCGCCACCGGTTTCTCGCAATAGATATGCTTGCCGGCGGCAATGGCCTTGCGCAGCAGCTCGGCCCGCCCGCCCGTGGTCGCCGTGTCGAAGAAGAGGGTGTCGCCGGGATCGGCCAGGGCACCGTCGAGATCGGTGGTCCAACGTTCGATGCCGTGGGACCCGGCGAGGCGGCGCAGCTTGTCCTCGTTGCGGCCGACCAGGATGGGATCGGGCATGACGCGGTCGCCGCCGTCCAGGGCGAGGCCGCCGGCGTCGCGGATGGCGATGATCGATCGGGCCAGATGCTGGTTGGCCCCCATGCGCCCGGTGATGCCGTTCATGATGATGCCGAGGCGGTGTTCCGTCATGGGGTGCTCCTGGTCCGTCGTTTGATGGCGGATTCCATGTTAGCCCAAACGGCGGTCGGGGAAAGGACCGATGCGGCCTTGCCGCCGGCGGGATCGGGTTTCAGGTCTCACCCAAAGGTTCAAGGGGCCGGCCGTTTCCGGCCAACCCCTTGTGTTTAATGGTCGGAGCGACTGGATTTGAACCAGCGACCCCTACACCCCCAGTGTAGTGCGCTACCAGGCTGCGCCACGCTCCGGTGGATGGCTCGCGGGCTCGAATATACGCGCCCCGGCGGTGCCAGACAATGGCGGCGCAAGGCCAGAATGCGATCGTTTCGATAAGACCCTAGTGGCGGGATTTGCCGAGAAGATCGCGCAGTTCCTCGAGCTCGGCGAGGACGGCCCGCAACTCGGCGCGCTGGTGCGCGTCGAGCCCGGCCGGCGCCGCCGCGGCGGCTGGAGCCGCGGCGGCGCCGGGGCCACGGCTCGTCGTCAGCGCCTTGGCGCCGTTCTGGCGGAGCAGCTTTTGTACGCCGCGGATGGTATAGCCTTCCGTGTACAGCAGATCCCTGATGCGGCGCAGCAGGCGCACGTCCTCGGGCCTGTAGTAGCGGCGCCCGCCTCCCCTCTTCAGGGGCCTGACAGGGGGGAATTTGGACTCCCAGAAACGCAGTACGTGCTGCGGCAACTCGAGTTCGGAAGCGACTTCGCTGATGGTTCGGAAGGCCGCGGCCGATTTCTCGCCGGGACTACCCAGACTTTCCGTGGATTTGCGCTGCGGAGCTTGCGCCATCATCATTACGCCGCCTCAGGCCACACCTCTTTCGTTGATCCGGCTTTTCAGGACCTGGGAGGGGCGAAAAACCAAAACCTTGCGGGGCAGAATGGGGACTTCCTCGCCGGTTTTCGGATTGCGCCCGATTCTCTGCTCCTTGCGGCGCACGGAAAAGCTGCCGAAGGACGAAATCTTCACCGACTCCCCGCGGGCCAGCGCATCGGAGACCTGACGGAGGACCGCTTCCAGCAGTTCCGCCGATTCGTTGCGCGAAAGACCGACCTCGCGATACACCGCCTCGCTGAGTTGCGCGCGCGTAATTGTGCTTCCTGTCATGCCGCCCCGCCACCAATTGCCGCCATTGATTTCTTGTGATCGCGCCCAAGCCTAGCGCTGTGTAATAAATCCGTCAATATCAAAGGGATGCCGGAACTCTTTGATGCGGCGCCGAAGTTTCCCGGCGGATCTTGCGCTCACCACCGAATCAAGCACGCACCCCAGGTAAAGCCGCCGCCCATGGCTTCCAAAAGCACCAGATTGCCCGGCTGCACGCGGCCGTCGCGGACGGCCTCGTCGAGGGCCAGGGGGACGGACGCGGCCGACGTGTTGGCATGGCGCTCTAGGGTTGTCACCACCCTCTCCGGCGGTAGCCCGAGCTTGCGCACGGTGGCGTCGAGAATCCGCTTGTTGGCCTGGTGGGGCACCACCCAATCGATGTCGGAAGACTGCATGCCGTTGGCGTCCAAGGCTTCCTCGATGACGGCGGAAAGGTTGGAGACGGCGTGGCGAAATACCTCGCGGCCCCGCATGCGCACATGGCCGACCGTTCGTGTCGAGGACGGCCCGCCGTCCACGTAAAGCAAATCGCTATACCGGCCGTCCGAGTGCAGGTGGGTAGACAGAATACCTCGCGCGCTGTTGCGCCCGTGGCCGTCCGGCCCCGCCGCCTCCGCCTCGCTGCCGCGCAGGACGACGGCCCCGGCGCCGTCGCCGAACAGCACGCAGGTGGCACGGTCCTCCCAATCGAGAATCCGCGAAAACGTCTCGGCGCCGATGACCAGGGCGGTGCGCGCCTGGCCCGCCTTCACGAAGTTGTCGGCGACGGCGAGCGAATATATGAAGCCGGAGCACACGGCCTGGACGTCGAAAGCGGCGCCGTTCTTGAGCCCCAGCATTCTCTGAACCGCGGTCGCGGTGGCGGGAAAGGTCTTATCCGGCGTCGTCGTGCCAAGCACGATGAGGTCCACCTCGTCGGCCCCGATTCCGGCACTCTCCAGTGCCTTCTTGCTGGCCTCGAAGGCGAGGTCGGAAGTCAGCTCGCCATCGGCCGCGATACGCCGCTCGCGGATGCCGGTTCGCGAGAAAATCCACTCGTTGGTGGTGTCCACCCTCTTGGAGAGTTCATCGTTGTCGACAACGCGCTCGGGCAGGTAGGCGCCACAGCCGACGATCTGCGAAGTCATGGTCATCAGAGCGCCGCCGTCTTGGCCTCGGCGGACTCGTCGGCCAGATGACCGAGGTCCTCCTTGATCTTTTCGTTGAAGCCGCGCGTTATCAGATTGACGGCGACTTCGATGGCATGGGCGAAACCCAGCTCATCGGTGCCGCCGTGGCTTTTTACGCAGATGCCATTGAGCCCGACGAACATGGCACCGTTGTAGCGGCGCGGGTCCAAGCGGGCGCGGAAGGCTTCCAGGGCGGGTTTCGCCAGCAGGGCGGCGAGCCGCGTCATCAAGGACTCGTTGAGGGACAGCCTGAGGAAATGCTTGAACAGGTTGGCCGTGCCCTCCGCCGTCTTCAGGGCGACGTTGCCGGTGAAACCGTCGGTGACGACGACATCGACGATGCCGGCACCGATGTCGTCGCCCTCGATGAATCCGTGGAACTTTATGGGCAACGGACTGGCTTGCAGGGTGGAGCTTGCCATCTTGACGGCTTCGTTACCCTTGAGGTCCTCGGCGCCGATGTTGAGGATGCCGATGGAGGGCTGCTCGAGCCCCAGCACGTGGCGGGCGAAGACCTCGCCCATGACGGCGAACTGCACCAGGTTG
The DNA here is from genome assembly GCA_030744625.1 of Rhodospirillales bacterium. Classification (GTDB taxonomy): domain Bacteria; phylum Pseudomonadota; class Alphaproteobacteria; order Rhodospirillales; family JASLQF01; genus JASLQF01. The sequence goes on along the minus strand of JASLQF010000041.1, from coordinate 7,670 downwards.
TCGGCGTCGCACTCCACGTTGGCACCAAGGTCGAGCATGACACTTTCCCCGCGCATGGTAGGGAAATAGGTGGCGATGGCCGGGCGGTCGATTCCCGGCAGCGTCTTGAGCACGAATTTCGCCATGGCCATGAGGGCGCCGGTATTGCCCGCCGAAACGATGCCCGCCGCCTCGCCCTCGCCGACCGCGTTGATGGCCAGACGCATGCTCGAGTTGCGCCCCGATCGCAAGGCCACTCCCGCCTTGGCGTCGTTGGTGACGACGTCGGTGGTGTGGCGCACTTCGCAGATGTCCCGGGTCTTGGGATGCGCCTCGAACAGCAGCTCCAGGCGCGATTGATCGCCAAACAGCAGGAATTTCACGCCTGGCAACCGTTTGCGGGCAATGTCGATTCCGGCAACGACCACGCGCGGCGCGTTGTCGCCGCCCATGGCGTCGATGGATAGGGTCACGCGTTCTTTCAAAAGTCCGAGGCCCCTGGAAACAATGGTATACGGATTAAGCGGCGTCTTCCGCAGTGACGACTTCGCGGCCGTTATACTGTCCGCAGGCGAGACAGACATGATGAGGGCGCTTCAGCTCACCACATTCCGGGCACTCTTCGTACACCCCTGGCTTTAGTGCATCATGGGCGCGGCGCTGGTCGCGGCGCGATTTTGAGATTTTTTTCTTGGGAACAGCCATTGTCTTGTACTTTCGATACGGAGTGGCCCGTCCGTGGGCGGCATCTTCATATCCAAGAATACAGGACTGGGCAAGTCGGGAATACAATTATTCCGTTTTGCCCATGAGGTCCTTCAGGGTGGCGAAGGGGCGGCGCTCTCCGCCCGCCTCGCGGTCATCGTCCGATTCGCTCGAAAATCCCTGGAAGACTGCCCCGGGGGCGCGGGGAAAGGGATCCAACTCGATGGCCAACTGCTCGGCAACCGCTTCTCCAATATCGATGGCGCCATCGACGAACGGCTGCGGGGGCTCTTCGGCGTCGGGTCCGATCACGGCGTGCTCCGGCCCGTCGGGTGCCGACGTACTCGCCTCCGAGCCTTCTTCTTCCGGGCCGTAAAGGCGCTCGAAGGCCGCATGTAGGCGGGTGGATAGCGGCTCCAGTGTGACGACGCAGGTTTGAACGACCTCGGCGCTGAATTCCCCGTGGACGCGCACGACACCACGTCCCGGTTGCGTATGGAGGGAAACCGTGGCGCTCAGGCTGTCCAGCGCGACGATCCCGAACCTTTCGGCGAGGGCCGAGCGTTCCCCGGTATCGGCCTCGATTCGCCGGACCGTCTTGTCCTCGTCGAAGTCGGCCACCAGCAGGGGCCGGGAGAACTCGGGTAAGGGCCGGGCGTTCACGACGGAATCTCGCCGGTGGTCTCTCCGTCCGCCGGATTGGCCCCGGGCGGCGTGCCGAAGTGGAGGTCCCCCTCGATCAAGCGCTCGATGTCGCGAGCGTCGAGCGCGGCGGCCTCCCGACGCATGTAGGCGACTACGGCGGCCACGTCGTCGTCGCCGGGCGCGGTACCGCGATAGAGATTGCGCCGGAGGGCCTCGCCCAACGCGGCATCGTCGCCGGCGCTCGCCGCTTCGTAGGCCGCGGCGCGCCCATAAAAGGCCTGGGCCATGGCTTTGACCCGCCTGCCGACGCCGAGGTCTCCGACGCCCATTTCCCGTAGGTTCTGGTCCATGTCCTCGAACATAATGTCGAATAGCGTCTGCGCCAATTGCTCGGTGCGGGCATGGTCGCGCTTGAGCCTGCGCAAGACCAGGAACGCGTGCAGCGCGATCGCGTCGAAGCGGCCATCCGGCGAATCGGGGACCGCGCAACGCACGTAGAACTCCGGGCGGCGTGCCTGAAGCACGATGGCGGCATAAAGTTCGTGGGCGATGGCGCGCCAGCGCGGGCGGCGGAACAATCGGCCGAGCTTCACGGCATTGCCTCGAGGCGTGCCGTGGCGGCGCGCGGCGGCAATTGACAAGGCGTCGCGGTGGGTGCCATGTTTTGTTTACTCCATCGTAAGGAACTCGCGACGGTCGCGTCGTCTGGCGAGGGCAGCAAGGCCGGAACACATGGGTCGAAATCTTCGCTCAAATTCGTCGTGGCGGGTAGTCGCCGTCGCCATCTTGGCCACGGTCCTCCTCGCCTGCGCGCCGCGCGTGGCGACGCGGGGGAATTCGGCCGACGCCGAGCGCCTGGCGCAAATCGAGCCCGGCCGGCACGGCCGCGTCGAGGTCGCTGAAATCCTGGGCTCTCCATCCAGCACGGCCATTTTTGACAACGAGATCTGGTACTACATCAGTCAGCGCACCGAAACCGTCGCTTTTTTCGAGCCCAAGGTCCGCGAACGCCGCGTCGTCGTCGTCGCGTTCGACCGGCAAGGCAAGGTCTCCGAGATCAGGACCATCGGCCTGGAGGAAGGGCGCCGGATCGAGCCCGTTGACCGGGTCACCCCGACCGAGGGCAAGAAATTGACCTTCTTCGAGCAAATCCTCGGTAATTTCGGCAACTTCGGCCAATAGGCTGGCGCCGCCCTCTATTTCATAAAGACCCCGGACGCTGATTCGGTCAGGCCAGGATGGCCAGCATCAGGATGGCCACGATGTTGATGATCTTGATCATCGGGTTGATGGCCGGGCCGGCGGTGTCCTTGTAGGGATCGCCGACGGTGTCGCCGGTGACGGCGGCATGGTGCGCGTCCGAGCCCTTGCCGCCGTGATTGCCGTCTTCGATGTATTTCTTGGCGTTGTCCCAGGCGCCGCCACCGGATGTCATGGAAATGGCCACGAACAGGCCGGTGACGATGGTGCCCAGCAGCATCGCTCCCAGTGCCGAAAAGGCCGCCGCCTGATCGGCGATGGTGACGACGGCCCCGTACATAACGACGGGCGCGAAGATGGGCAGCATGGAGGGCACGATCATCTCCCTGATGGCCGTTTTGGTGAGCATGTCGACGCAGGTGCCATATTCGGGCTTCGACGTGCCCTCCATGATGCCGGGGTTTTCCCGGAACTGGCGGCGGATCTCCTCGACCAGTTCACCGCCGGCGCGGCCCACCGCCATCATGCCCATGGACCCGAACAGAAACGGCAGCAGGCCGCCGATGAAGAGTCCGACCACCACGTAGGGGTCCTGCAGCACGAAGGTGACCTTCACGTCGGGGAAGTAATAGGCGAGATCCTCGGTATAGGCGGCGAAAAGGACCAGCGCCGCGAGGCCGGCCGAGCCGATGGCGTATCCCTTGGTCACCGCCTTGGTGGTGTTGCCGACCGCGTCGAGAGCGTCGGTGGTCTTGCGCACGTCTTCCGGCAGATCGGCCATCTCGGCGATGCCGCCGGCGTTGTCGGTGACCGGGCCGAAGGCGTCCAGCGCCACCACCATGCCGGCCAGCGCCAGCATCGTGGTGGCGGCAATGGCGAGGCCGAAGATGCCGGCGGCGATGTAGCCGGCGACGATACCGGCGCAAATGACGATCACCGGAAGCGCCGTCGCCTCCATGGAAATAGCCAGGCCCTGGATGACGTTGGTGGCGTGTCCCGTGGTCGAGGCTTGGGCGATCTGCCTGACCGGCCGGTGGTCCGTGCCGGTGTAGTATTCGGTGATCCAGACGATGAGCCCGGTAACGCCAAGGCCGATCAAGGTGCACACGAACAGCTGCGTGCCGGTAATGGCCCGCCCGCCCATGTCATAGGTCGCGTCGAATCCCATCAGCCAGGCGATCACCAGGGCAATGAGCACGCCCGAGATCACGGCGCTGGCGAGGAAACCCTTGTACAGCGCTCCCATGATGCTGTTGGACGCGCCGAGCCTAACGAAAAACGTCGCTGCCACCGACCCCACGATGCACACGGCTCCGACGACGAGGGGAAACACCATCATTATTTCCCGGGCCTCGCCGGTGAAGAAGATGGCGCCCAGCAACATGGTGGCGACGATGGTCACGACGTAGGTCTCGAACAGGTCGGCGGCCATGCCGGCGCAGTCGCCGACGTTGTCGCCGACATTATCGGCGATGACGCCGGGATTGCGCGGGTCGTCCTCGGGAATGCCGGCTTCCAACTTGCCGACGAGATCGGCGCCGACGTCGGCGCCCTTGGTGAAGATGCCGCCGCCAAGCCGCGCGAATATGGAAATCAGCGAGGCTCCGAATCCGAGGGCGATGAGGGATTCGAGGATGTGGCGCAAACCCTCCTCCGATCCGGCGTCGATCATGGAGAGCAGAATCATGTAGTAGACCGCGACCCCAAGCAGCGCCAGGCCGACGACCAGCATGCCGGTGACGGCGCCGGACTTGAAGGCGATGTCCAGGCCGCCGGCCAGGCCACTGGCGCGCGCCGCCTCGGCGGTTCGTACGTTGGCCCGCACCGAGACATTCATGCCGATATATCCGGCGGCGCCGGAGAGGATGGCGCCGATGAAGTATCCGACGGCCACGGACATGCCAAGGCGCAGACCCAGGAGAACCCCGATGACGACGCCGGCGATGGCGATGGCGCGGTACTGGCGATTGAGGTAGGCGCGCGCGCCTTCCTGAATGGCCGCGGCGATTTCCTGCATGCGCTCCGTTCCCGCCGGTGACGCCAGCACCGAGCGAATGGCGTAAAGTCCGTAAAGCAGCGCCAGAACGCCGCAGGCGATAACCAGTTGGAACAGGTTGGACATGCTCGAGTAACCCCTTGCGGTTGTGATTTGTCGGGAAAGTCCGGCCGGCCGCCGTCTTCTTCGTCAAGCGCCGAACAGGTTGATGGCAGGAAAAACCGCCGGCGAAAATGCCAGAATCCCTTCGCCAAGGCAACCCGTGTCTGCGGCCGGATGACGCCTCTCCGGCGGCCATCGTTCAGGACCGTGCCGAGGCGTACCAAGCCACTTGGCAGGGTGCCGCTCCGCCGCCCGGCGAGCTTGCCTTTCGGTCATTTTTTTCGGCGGGTGCCGCGCGAACTGTCGGATACCGACTGCACCAGGATGTTTTGGATGAGGTTGGGACCAACCAACCGCTCGCTGATTATTTGCAGCCGCTTCTTGATGATGGGCACCTTGATTTGCTGTTCCTTCTTGAGAAGGCGCGGAATGAAGGCGTGCATATCGCGCAGGAAAGCATCGGCGATACGGGGAAGCAAGCGGATGATTTCTTTTTCGTTTTCCTCGCCGATGGCTTCGAGCTTGAGCTGAATCTGGACTGTCGTGGCGACGCGCTCCCCATGAAACACCGGAATGTTGAGGGGCTCCACGTCGACGAAACGCGGTGGTTCGTCCTGCGACTGCCTCGCTGCCGGCCTGCCTTCCCCCTGTCCCTCCCCTTCGGCTACGTCCTCGGGGGCGAAGGGCCCGAGCTCCATGGTCTTCATGACGCTCACCGCCCCCCCGGCGACCATCATGAGAACAGCCAGTATGATCACCAGCTTCTTCATGGCCGTTGATCTTTCCCCAATCGCTGCGAGCCATTATCAAGGGTTCGCGGGTCTCTGCAAAGCCCCACCATGAGGGCGTCGTTTGCTACCCCTAAAAGTGACTGTAGCCGGGCCTCTCGAAGGTGATCTCTCCTCCCTCGGTATCCAATACGCGCACCACGCCGGTGCCGTTACCGGCGATCTCGCCGATCGCCGTCACCGCCACGCCGGCTTCGTCGGCAAGCGTCGCCATCGCGGCACGTACCCGGGGCGGCGCGGTAAAAAGCAATTCATAGTCGTCGCCGCCCGTGAGTATTCGCTCGATCAGTCGAGGATCGGCCCGCAGCGCGGCGCGTGCCGCCGGCGACAGGGGAAGGCGCGGCACATCAATGGCGGCGTCGACGCCCGACGCCCGGCAAACGTGGCCGAGGTCGGCAAGCAGACCGTCGGAAACGTCGATCGCCGCGTGGGCCAGGCCGATCAGCCGTTGACCGAGTTCGAGGCGCGGCTCCGGCCGGCGATAGCGCTCGACGAGGAATGATCTCTCGTCCGGTGCCACTGTCTCGAGCTCGCCGCGCCGCGCCAGAAGCCCGAGCGCGCCGTCGCCGATGGTGCCGGACACGTAAACGAAGTCGCCCGGCTGGGCCGCCGCGCGCCTCAGCTCGCCCCCCTCCCCCACCGTGCCGAGGGCGGCCAGGGTCAGGGTCAGGGGCCCGGACGTCGCCACCGTGTCGCCGCCGACCATGGTGATTCCGAAAACCTCCTGATCGACGGCGAGGCCGCGGGCAAACCCTTCCAGCCAGCCGCTATCGACGCTTTCCGGCAGCGCCGTGGAGAGGGTATAGGCCAGGGGAACGGCGCCCATGGCCGCGAGATCCGAAAGGTTGACCCTGAGCAGCTTGGCGGCGGTCGTCTCCGCCGGTTCGTCTTTGGGGAAGTGGACGCCGGCAACCAGGGTGTCCATGGAAAAAACCAATCGCCGGCCGGCCGCGATTTCGAGTACGGCGGCGTCGTCGGTCAGACCGAAGGCACCCGGCTGGCTCGCCGACAACGGCGCGAAATACCGTTCGATGAGCTCGAACTCACCGGGTTTCCGTCGTTCGCTCACCTGGCGTCGTCTCCAACTCGTCGTGGCGCAGGGTACGCGCCAGCCGATCCAGCACGCCATTGACCAGTGCCGGCTCCTTGCCGGCAAAAAAGGCGTGGGCGACTTCCACGTATTCCGTGATGACGACCCTGACCGGGATATCGGGGCGTGCCAGTAGCTCATAGGTTCCAGCCTTGAGGATGGTCCGTATCAGGGGTTCAAGGCGTTCCAGGGTCCAGCCGCCGGAGAGAGCCTCGCCGATCATTCGGCCTATCTCGTCATGGCGTGCCGTGGCCCCGCGCACGAGTTCGCAAAAAAACGCTTCGTCGGGCTTGGCAAGATCGCCTTCCGCTTCCGCTTCCTCGCCGCCGGGCGCCGGGCGCCAGCGGTCATTGAGGAACTCGGCGAGCACCGCGTCCGTGGGCGCGCCCGCCATCTCCAGTTCGTAGAGCGCCTGAACGGCGGCCAGGCGGGCGGTGGCGCGTGCCCTGTCGGGGGCTTCCCCCCGGCGCCGCCGAGCGCTGGAGGCTTCCACGGAAGTCATGAGGACCCAGGGGCCGCGGAATTCTTTATTTCCATCATCCTCAGGCACGCCTGGGCGGCGTTGGCGCCCTTGTTTTTCTTATCGACGGCGGCGCGCACCGCCGCTTGTTCCAGTGTTTCGCAAGTGAGGATACCGAAGCCGAGGGGCAGGCCGGGATCCAGTGAAATGTCCATGAGGGCGCGACTCGCTTGCCGACAAATATGCTCGTAGTGGTCCGTTTCGCCGCGGATCACGCAGCCCAGCGCGATGACCCCCGCGTAGCGCCCCGCCGCCGAGCCCAGGGCGAGGAGCGTGGCGGCCGGCACTTCGAATACCCCGGGGACGGGAAGGCGCGTATAAGCGATTCCGGCCTTATCGAGGACCTCGCATGCGCCCCGCGCCAGCTCGTCGGCGATATCTTCGTAGAAACGGGCCTCCACGATGAGGACATGGGGAGTGCCGTCCATCTTAGTGTCCTGGATCAGGCATATGATACCCATACGATCGCGTTTCCCGCTTCCTCGGCAGGAAGGCGCGCGCCGGCGATGCCAACCCATCGGCAAGCGCGCCTGACGCCCCGGGGGGCCACCGGGGGGTGTCCCCCCGATTGCAACTGCGGGGGGCGCCCCCGCGGCCCCCGAGGAAGCGGGAAACGCGACCCGAAGGGCGGCTCTCCGAGTTCAC
>JASLQF010000040.1 GCA_030744625.1 Rhodospirillales bacterium | reverse complement strand
CGCCTTCGCCGAGCTCTTTCCGACGGTCGTGGTATCGCCATTCGCCGGGGCCTTCGCCGACCGCGGCGACTACCGCCTCCAGATGATCGCAGCCCAGGCGCTGGCCGGCGTCCTGGCCTTAGGTCTCGCCGGGCTCACCTTCAGCGGCCTCATCACCATCGAGCTGTTGCTTGGCATATCCATTGTCCAGGGCCTGATCACCGCCTTCAACCACCCGGCGCGCCTGGCCATGGTGCCGAGCCTGGTCGAGGCCAGGGACCTGTCGGCCGCCGTCGCCGTCAATTCCGCCACCTTCAACGGCGCTCGCTTCATCGGCCCGGCCGTGGCCGGCGTTATCATCGTCGGGGCCGGCACGGCGCCCGCCTTCGCCTTCAACGCCATCAGCTACCTGTGGTTCGTGGCCATGCTGGCGCGCCTGCGCCTCGCCCCGAAGGCGCGCCCGGCGCGCCGGGCGTCTGGTATATTCGGCGATACCCTGGAGGGATTCCGCTACGTGGCCGGGCACTTCGGAATCAGCTCGCTGCTCATCCTGCTGGCCGCCACCGCCATGCTGCTCAGGCCCTACATGGAGCTCCTTCCCGGTTTCGCGGCCGAGGTCTTCGGCCGTGGCGCCGACGGCCTCGCCATGCTGACCTCGGCGACCGGGTTCGGCGCGCTGATGGCCGGAATCTGGCTGGCCCGGCGCGGCCGCGTTCAGGGCCTGACCCGCATCCTCGTCTCCTACATGGTTGTCTGCGCCGCCGCCCTTTTCGTGCTCGCCTCGGGCGGCGCCTTGTGGGTCGGGCTGGGGGCCGTCGCCGTCATCGGATTCTCCCTCGTCGCCGTCGGGGTGAGCACCCAGACCTTGCTGCAGAACGCCGTCGAGGGCGCCATGCGCGGCCGGGTCATGAGCCTCTATGGGGTGATCTTCCTGGGCGGCCCCGCCGTCGGCGCCTTGGTCATGGGGTGGATCGCGTCGAACGCCGGCCTCGGCCCGCCGGTGGCGGGAGGCGCCGCTATTTGCCTCGGCGTCTGGCTGTGGGCCATGCGCCGAGTGTGGCGCGCCGCGCCCGGGCTGGAAGCGGAGTGCCCGCCGCGCCGACCCTGAGGGCGGCGCGGCGTTACTGGTCCGTGGCCTTTTCGTCTAGGCGGCTGGACAGTTCCTCGATGCGCTTCTCCATGCGGCGCATGTCGGTCTCGATGGCCTCGGCCAGGTGAAAGAGGCCGGAATAGACGTTCCATACCTGGGCGCCCTCGTTGCCCTCGACGAGCATGGACAGGTTCTTCTCGAAGCACTTCTTGGCCTCGGCGTAGGACATTGTGTGGTCTCCCTTGTTGCCGATTCAGTCCACCTTCGCGGCCTTGCGGGGCCGGCCGCCGAGTTTGCCGTTGGCGCGCGAGGCCGCGGCCTTGGACGCGCTACGCGCCTTGCCGCCGCGTTGCCCAAGCCGAGCGGCCATCCATTGCCGCGAGCCGAGCAATCCCTCCAACAGGGCCGGCAAATAGAGGTCCGCGTCGAGCTTGGGAAAATGGAGCCCCAGGCCGGACGGGCTGATTTCGATGACGGCGAGGTCGCCGGGCCGTGCCTTCTCCAGGCCCTGCGCCTGGCCGGGCGCGAACGCCACGTCGAGACCGGTGCTCAGCCTCACCACCACGCGGCCGAGGCGGCGGTCGTAGCGGGCCGAGACGGCGCAAGGCGCCGCGTCGAGCCGAGCCGCCGCCCGGTCGTCGGCCTCATCGAACTCGTCAAGCCTCGCCATGGATGTTCCTCCATTCGTCGCAAAGGGCCGGCGGCGCTCAACGCCCTCCTGACGCGGCCAATGTCCCGCCGCGAGAACCCGTAGTTCTCCCGCAACTCGGGCGGGCCATCCGGCCAGTGTAGGTCGAAGACGGCTTCGTGGCCGCCTCCGATGACATGCACGTTCGCGGGCCGATGATCGTTCGGGTAGATCACCACCCGAAGACTGCCGATTCTCAAGGCCGTCGGCACACGTCACCGTAACATAAACCTAAGCGCTTGGGAAATCGAATCAAGCTAACCTGCTCTGCACCTTCACCCCGGCGCCGTTCGCGTCACTCCCATCTCCCCGACGACCTCGGCCACCGCCGCGACGACGCCGCGCATCTCGGGTTCGCCGAGCGCCCCCATGCAGCCGATGCGGAAGCTGTCGGCCTTGGTCAGCTTGCCCGGATAGATGAGGTAGCCGCGCCCGGCCAGCGCCGCGTAGAACTCCTCGAAGCGGAAGGCCGCGTCGGCCGGCGTCAGGAAGGTGACGATGGTCGGCGCCTGCAGGGCGTCGGGCAGCAGGGTGTGGAAGCCGAGCCCGCGCATGCCCTCGGTGAGAACCCGGCAATTGGCCGCGTAGCGCGCGCCTCGTGCCGCCACGCCGCCTTCTGCGTCCAACTGGTCGAGGGCGGCGTCCAGCGCCGCGACGACGTGGGTGGGCGGCGTGAAGCGCCACTGGCCGTTGCCCTCCATGGCCGTCCACTGATCGAACAGATCGAGGCTCAGCGAATGGGCGTTGCCCCGGCTGGTCGCCAGGGCCTCCTTGCCGACGATGGCGAAGCCCATCCCCGGCGCGCCTTCCAGGCACTTGTTGGCGGACGCCACGGCGGCGTCGAAGGGCACCTCGCGGGCGTCGAGGGGCAGCGCGCCGAAGGTGCTCATGGCATCGATGATCAGGCGGCGGCGGCGCCTGGCCACGACCTCGGCGATCTCCGCGATGGGGTTGAGGATGCCCGACGTGGTCTCGCAATGGACCACCGCCACGTGGGTGAGGGCGGGGTCGGCGGCGAGCGCCGCGTCCACCTCGGCGGCGGCGGGCGGCGTGTCCTCGGGGGTCTCCAGGGTGACGTACGCCCGGCCCATGATCTCTAGAATGCGCGCCATGCGCCGGCCATAGGCCCCGTTGATCAGCACCAGGGCCTTGACCCCGTCGGGCACCAGGGTGCCGAGGACCGCTTCCACGGCGAAGGTGCCGCTGCCCTGCACGGGCACCGCGACGTGGCTGCCCTCGCCCCCGGCGATGGCCACCAAGCGGTCGCGGACGCGCCGGTTCATGGCGATGAAGTCGGCGTCGCGCGAGCCCCAGTCGCGCCCCATGGCTTCCTTGGTGGCCGCCGACGTGGTCAAGGGCCCCGGCGTCAGCAGCCAGGGCACGCGGCGTTTGGTGCTCATGGCGCCGCCACCAGCTCACCGTGGCGGTCGCACGCCGGCTCGGCCAGGGCCACGAAGACGTCGGTGAGGCTGTCCGGATCCTTCAGGGAGAGCGGGTCCTCGCCGGGGTAGGCCTCGGCGCGCATGGCCGTGCGGGTGGCTCCGGGATCGACCAGGTTGACGCGCACGTTGGTCTTGGTGACCTCGGCGGCGTAGGTACCGACCAGCATCTCGAGGGCCACCTTGCTCACCGCGTAGGCCCCCCAGTAGGCGCGCGGGCGGCGCGCCGCCCCCGAGGTCACGAAGATGGCGCGCCCGGCGTCGGACGCCCGGAGCAGGGGGTCGAAGCTGCGGATGAGTCGCCAGTTGGCGGTGACGTTGACGGCCATCACTTGGCTCCAGACCGCCGGATCCATGTGGGCGACGGGGCCCATGGTGCCGAGCACGCCGGCATTGCCGACCAGCACGTCGAGGCGCTTGAAACGTTCGAAGAGGGCGGCGCCCACGCGGTCGATCCGGTCGAAATCGGTCAGGTCGAGGGGCACCAGGGTGGCCTGGCCGCCGGTCTTCCCGATCTCGTCGTCGAGCTCTTCGAGGGCGCCCTGGGTGCGCGCCAGCAGTACCACGTGGGCGCCCTCGGCGGCGAAGCGCCTGGCGACCGCCCGGCCAATGCCCCGCGACGCGCCGGTGACGAAGGCGATGCGGCCCTTCAGCCGGCGGCCCTCCCCGGAGGGGCTCTTCGCGGCGCCGGCCATGGGCTAATTCCGTTCGGCGAGCAGGGAGAGCTGCAAGGGTATCGGGCCGCCGTCGTGGTCGGTAAGCGGGATGGGGTATTCGCCGGTGAAGCAGGCGTCGCAGTACTGGGGGTTTTCGTGGTCGCGCCGGCTTTCGCCGACGGCGCGGTAGATGCCGTCATAGGAGATGAAGGCCAGCGAATCGACGCCGATGACCTTGGCCATGCCGTCCATGTCGTGGTTGGCGGCGAGAAGGGTCTCGCGTTCCGGGGTGTCGATCCCGTAAAAGCACGAGTGGGCGATGGGTGGGCTCGAGATGCGCATGTGCACCTCGCGGGCACCGGCGTTGCGCACCATCTCGACGATCTTCACCGACGTGGTACCGCGCACGATGGAATCGTCGACCAGGATCACCCGCTTGCCCTTCAAGTGGTTGGCATTGGCGTTGAGCTTCAGCTTGACGCCGAGGTGGCGGATCTGGTCGGAAGGCTCGATGAAGGTGCGGCCCACGTAATGGTTACGCACGATCCCGAACTCGAACGGCAGGCCCACTTCGGCGGCGTAGCCGATGGCCGCCGGGACTCCGGAGTCGGGCACCGGCACCACGATGTCGGCGGGCGCGTGGGTCTCGCGGGCCAGCTCGGCGCCGATCTTCTTGCGCACCTCGTAGACGTTGCGTTCCCCGACCACGCTGTCGGGCCGCGAGAAATAGATGTACTCGAAGATGCAGAAGCGGGACGGCGCCTCCGCGAACGGCTTGATGCTGCGTATGCCTTCCGCGTCGATGACGATGATCTCGCCGGGCTCCACGTCGCGCACGAAATCGGCCCCGATGATATCGAGGGCGCAGGTCTCGGAGGCCAGGATATGGGCGTCTCCGATGCACCCCAGGACCAGCGGCCGCACCCCGAGAGGGTCGCGCACGCCGATCAGGGACTCGCGGGTGATGGCGACCAGGGAATAGGCGCCTTCCACCTGCCCGAGAGCGTCGACCAAGCGCTCGACGACGGCCGAGCAATGGCTGGTGGCGATAAGATGGACGATGACCTCGGTGTCGGAGGTCGACTGGAAGATGCAGCCGCGCCGCACCAGACCGCGGCGGGTGGCGTAGGCGTTGGTGAGGTTTCCGTTGTGGGCGATGGCGAGGCCGCCGAACTCGAATTCGGCGAACAGCGGCTGCACGTTGCGCAGCACCGTGCCGCCGGTGGTGGAATAGCGCACGTGGCCGAGGGCGATGGTCCCCGGAAGTCCGCCGATGACGTCCTCGGAGCCGAAGTTGTCGCCGATCAGGCCGAGCGCGCGGTGGGTGTGGAACTGCTCGCCGTCGAAGGTGACCAGCCCGGCCGCCTCCTGGCCCCGGTGTTGCAGGGCGTGCAGGCCGAGGGCCGTGTGGGCCGCGGCATCGGAACTCCCGAAGATACCGAAGACGCCGCATTCCTCGCGCCGGCGGTCGTCGTCCCAGGCGTCGGTTTTCGCCATGGCGGGGGTGCCTCGCTTCACCGGTTGCTCTCGATCAGGCGATCCATGTCCTTGCGCTCGCCGCGGCCGTAGCCCGGGGGATCACCGGACGGCGCGCCCTTGGTTTCGGGCGCGAGCATCTCGCGGAACACCTTTTGGGCCTCTAACATCTTGCGCGCCTTTTCCTCGGTTTCCGTGGCCGCCCTGGCGCCTTTCCTCGCCGCCTCCTCCGGCACCAGCGTCTCCAGGAGAGCGGCGCCGGTCTGGACGTAAGCCAGGGTTTTCGCCGTTTGCACCCACTCGGGGTGGTCTTCCCGGGGCACCATCCAGTCGAGCACCAGATAGGCCAAGCATACCAGGACGGCGCCGCGCAAAACACCGAACAGGAAACCGAGCGCCCGGTCAAGGGCGTTCAAGGCACTCGCCTTGACCCGCTTGGCGATGGCACGGGTCAGCATCGACAGCACGACCAGCGTGCCGACGAAGATGACGGCGCCGGCGGCGATGTCGGCGACCAGCGCCATCGGAATGTACTCGCGGGCCAAGGGCTTGGCGTAGGGGAACGCGTAAAAGGTGGCGAAGATGGCGCCGATCCACCCGCCCACCGCCAACACCTCGTGGACGAAGCCGCGCGCATAGGCGAGGAGGGCGGAGACCAGAAGCACCACGCCGACGCCAATGTCGGCGACGTTGACGGGCAGGTTATCCATGGCGTGCCGGCTCCCGTCTCCTGGCGCCATGGCGGCCGCCTTGTCCACCTTGTCCACCTGTGGCGCGCCCTTCGGCGAGCGGCGGGAAAAGGGCGAGCAGGTCGCGCAGGTGGTCGATCTCGACGATCTCCAGGCCGCCCGGCCGCCGGCCCTTGGCGGCGCCGGCTCCCGCCTTGCCCCGTCTCTTGGGCATGATGGCGCCGGTGAATCCGAGCTTGGCCGCTTCCTTGAGGCGCGCATCGGCGTGCGCCACGGCGCGCACCTCTCCCGACAGGCTGACCTCGCCGAAGACCACCGAGTGCTCGGCCACCGGCGTGCCGCTCGCCGCCGAGGCCAGCGCCGCGGCCACCGCCAGATCGGCCGCCGGCTCGGCGATGCGCAGCCCCCCCGCCACGTTGAGATAGACCTCGCGGCTCGCCAGGGACAGGCCGCAGCGTGCTTCAAGCACCGCCGTGATCATGGCCAGGCGCCCGCTGTCCCACCCCACCACGGCGCGGCGCGGCGTGGCCAGGGCCGAGGGCGCGATCAGTGACTGGATTTCGACGAGTACGGGGCGGCTCCCTTCCATGCCGGGAAAGACGCAGGCGCCGCTGACATCGCCGCGGCGGTCGGCCAGGAAAAGGGCCGAGGGATTGGAGACTTCGATCAAGCCGGCGTCGCTCATCTCGAAGACGCCGATCTCGTCGGTTGCTCCGTAGCGGTTCTTGACCGCCCTCAGGATGCGGTACTGGTGGCCGCGCTCGCCCTCGAAATAGAGCACGGTGTCGACCATGTGCTCGAGCACCCGGGGGCCGGCGATCAGTCCCTCCTTGGTCACGTGGCCGACCAGGAACAGGATGAACCCCCGGCGCTTGGCCAGCCTGATGAGTTCCTGGGCCGAGGCGCGCACCTGGGTCACCGTGCCGGGGGCGGCATCGATGGTGTCCACGTACATGGTCTGGATGGAATCGATGACCACGGCCCCGGGCCCGTCCGCCACGTCCACCGAGGCGGCGATGTCGCGCACGCTGGTCCCCGTCGCCAACCGCGCGCCGGCTTGCGCCAGGCCCAGGCGGCGGGCCCGCATCCTCATCTGCTCGACGGCCTCCTCGCCCGAGACGTAGGCCACCGCGAGGCCGCCGGAAAGGGCCGCCGCCACTTGCAGGAGCAGGGTCGATTTGCCGATGCCCGGGTCGCCGCCGACGAGCAGGGCCGAGCCCGCCACCAGGCCGCCGCCGCAAACCCGGTCGAATTCCTTGATCCCGGTGGCGCGGCGCGGCGCCCCCTCGCCGTCGCCATCGAGCCCGACGAAATCGATCTTCCGGCCGCGCTTGGACCCCAGGCCGCGGGGCGTCGCCTCGACCGGCGCCTCCTCGACGAGCGTGTTCCAGCCGCCACACGAATCGCAGCGCCCGCCCCACTTGGCGTGGCTGGCGCCGCATTGCTGGCAGACGAATCGCGCGGCTTTGCGGGCCAACGTGTTCTCCTCAAGTGCCCACTTGCCGAGGCGGCGCCGTCACGCCCTGACGGCCATCTTGATCGGCCCCTCGGCGCGGCCGTGGATGAACTGGTCGACGTGCTCGTTGCCGGAGCGGTCGATCTCGGCGGTGGGGCCCGACCAGATGATCCTGCCTTCGTAGATCATGGCGATGCGGTCGGCGATCTTGCGGGCGCTGACCATGTCGTGGGTGATGGAAAGGGCCGTGGCGCCGACCTCGCGGGTAATCTTGACGATGAGGTCGTTGATAACGTCGGCCATGATGGGGTCGAGGCCGGTGGTGGGTTCGTCGAAGAAGATGATCTCGGGGTCGGCGGCGATGGCGCGGGCCAGGGCGACGCGCTTCTGCATTCCGCCCGAAAGCTCGGCCGGAAAGAACTCGCCCACTTCCTTGGACAGGCCCACCTGGGCCAGCTTGGAGGCGGCGATTTCCTTGGCCTGGTCGCGGTTCACCTTCTTCTCGGCCAGAAGCCCGAAGCTTACGTTCTCCCACACCGCCAAGCTGTCGAAGAGGGCGGCGCTCTGGAACAGCATGCCAAACTTCCTGTTGATGCGCTCGCGGTCCCGGGACGCGATGCCGACGACCTCCTCGCCGTCGACGTGGATAGAGCCCGTATCGGCTTCCAGGAGGCCCAGGATACACTTGATGGTGACCGACTTGCCGGACCCCGAGCCGCCGATGACGACCAGCGATTCGCCGACGCCGACGTCGAGGTCGATGCCGTCCAGCACCACCTTGGGACCGAAGGCCTTGCGCACGTCGCGGAGCCGCAGCTTTGGTTGGTTATCGGTCATCGGGCGAAGAACATTTCCGTGAGAATGTAATCGAAGGACAAGATGAGAATGGGGGCGGAAACCACGGCGTTGGTGGTCGCCTTGCCGACACCTTGGGCGCCGCCCTTCGAATGATAGCCGTGGTAGCACCCCATCAGGGTGACGATGACACCGAAGACGGCGGCCTTGACGAGGCCTGAGTTGACGTCCTCGGCCTGCAGGAACTCATAGGTACGCTGCAGGTAGTTGGCGGGATTGAAGCCGAGCTTGTAGACGGCCACCAGATAGCCGCCGTAGACGCCGATGACGTCGGCGACGAGGACCAGGAAGGGAAACATCACGAGGCCGGCGATGATGCGCGGCGCCACCAGGTACTTCATGGGGTTGGTCGACAGCGTGGTCAGCGCGTCGATCTGTTCGGTAACCCGCATGGTGCCGATCTCGGCGGCCAGGGAAGCGCCGATGCGCCCCGCCACCATGAGGCCGGCCAGCACCGGGCCGAGTTCGCGCGTTATGGACAGCACGACGACGTTGGCGATGGCGCCTTCCGCCGAGAAACGGGCGAACCCGGTGTAGCTTTGCAGGGCCAGGACCATGCCCGCGAAGATGGCGGTCAGGCCGACCACGGGGAGCGAGTAATAACCGATCTCCACCATGTGGCGCAGCACGGTCCGGGGATAAAAGGGCGGGCGCACGCAATGGACCGCGGCGCTCCCCATGAACGGAGCCAGGCGTCCCACCGTCGCCAGAAAGGCCAGGAAGATGCGCCCGATGTGTTGCAGTATCTTCATGGACGCTCAGCCGCCGCCCCCGGTGTAAACCCGGTGGTAGCGCGACCCAAGGCTGGTCAGTATCTCGTAGGCGATGGTGCCGGCGTCGGCGGCGACCTGGTCGATGGGGTTGTGGGGGCCGATCAGTTCGACCAACGCCCCCGGGCGGGCCTGGTCGTCGGGGACGCTGGAAACGTCGAGGGTCGTCAGGTCCATGGAAACGCGTCCCACCACTGGTGCCCGGATGCCGCCGATGTAACCGCCGCCGCTGTTGCTCAGACTGCGCAAGTACCCATCGGCGTAGCCCACGGCGACGGTGGCGATTTTCTCCTTCCGGGCCGCCCGGTGGGTCGCACCATAGCCAACGGTCTGGGGGGTGTCAATCTCGCGGACTTGCAGGATTTTTCCTTGTAAACTAACGACTTGCGCCATCGGATTGGGCTGGCCCGCGACCGGCGCGATGCCATACAGCGCGGCCCCGGCGCGCACCATGTCGAAATGGTAATCGGAGCCCAGGAAGATGGCGGAAGAGTTGGCCAGCGAGGCCTTCCCGGACAAGGCCGGTGGCAGCGCCGCCAGGGCCCCTCCGAAGGCCGCGAGCTGCCGGCCATTGAGAGGGTTGTCCTGTTCCTCGGCGCAGGCCAGATGACTCATCACATGGGAAACGGATATG
Source organism: Rhodospirillales bacterium (assembly GCA_030744625.1). Taxonomy (GTDB): domain Bacteria; phylum Pseudomonadota; class Alphaproteobacteria; order Rhodospirillales; family JASLQF01; genus JASLQF01. The sequence continues at coordinate 28,943 of JASLQF010000040.1, read as the reverse complement.
CCCTTGGCAAGCCCCGGCTCGGCGGCCAAGAGGGCCACGTCCTGGCCGGTCAGGCCGAGGCGCGACATCGCCGTGTCGGCGTGGATGTCGGTGGCGAACGCGGTACCGCGCTCGCGGCAGAAGCGCGCCCACGCTTCGATCTCGGCGAGGTTGTTGAGCACGGGGACGAGGTTGTGGTCGGTGAAGTCCCGTGGGTCGGCGCCAGCCAATCCGTTGAGCACGTGGATGGTAGCCTCGGGCAGACGGTTCCTCAGCGCGATTCCCTCGCCGGTCTGGGCGACGAAGAAGGTCCGGCACCCGGCGGCGGCCAGGGCCGGAGCCACCCGGTCCATGCCAAGCCCGTAGGCGTCGGCCTTGACGACGCACGCGCACTCGGCGCCCGGCACCATTTCCCTGAGCAGCCGGTAGTTGGCGGCAATGGCGCCGAGATCGATGGTCAGGATGGCGCCGGCGTGCGAAGGCTCCGACATGGCCGGGCTCTCAATAGCGGCGGTCTTCGTCGAGGCGGGTCTCGAGGTCGCGGAAGCGCGTGAATTCGCCCTCGAACAGCAGATGCACCTTGCCGACGGGACCATGGCGTTGCTTGGCGATGATCACTTCGGACTTGTTGTGGGCCTCTTCGCAGCGCTGCTGCCAGGCGGCGTGGCGCTCGGCGTAGCGCTCCATGGATTCGTCGGCGCGGTGCTGGGGCTCGGCGCGCTCCAGGTAGTATTGCTCGCGGTAGATGAACATGACCACGTCGGAGTCCTGCTCGATGGACCCCGATTCGCGAAGGTCGGAGAGTTGCGGGCGCTTGTCCTCGCGCTGCTCGACGGCGCGGCTGAGTTGGGAGAGCGCCAGCACCGGCACGTCCAGCTCCTTGGCAAGCGTCTTCAGGCCGCGGGTGATCTCGGAGACCTCCTGGACGCGATTGTCGCGGCGCACGCCGGGGCCCGGGCTCATGAGCTGCAGGTAATCGACGACGATCAGGCCAAGGCCGTGGACGCGCTTGAGCCGCCGCGCCCGGGTCCTGAGCTGGCTTGCCGAGAGGGCCGGCGAATCGTCGATGAAGATGGGCAGGTCGTACATGGTCTGGCTGACTTGGGCGAAGCGCGCAAAGTCGTCATTGGAAAGATCGCCCTTGCGGATGCGGTCGGAGGAGACTTCGATCTGCTCGGACAGAATCCGCGTCGCCAACTGCTCGGCCGACATCTCCAGGGAGAAGAACCCGACCACGGCGCCCTCGGCGCCGTCGGTGTTCTTGTAAGCGCGCGCCGCGTTGTAGGCGATGTTGGTGGCCAGCGCCGTCTTGCCCATGGACGGCCGGCCGGCCAGCACCAGAAGGTCAGATGCGTGCTGGCCGCCGAGCTTCTTGTCGAGGTCCCTGAGCCCGGTGAGGACACCGCTGAGCTTGCCGTCCCGCTGGTGCGCCACCTGGGCCAACTCGACGGCGCTGATGAGCGAGGTGCGGAAATCCTCGAATCCGCCTTCGTATTCGCCACTGGCGGCGAGATCGTAAAGGCGTTGCTCGGCCTTTTCGATCTGCTCGGGCGCCGTCTCCTCGATATCGCCGGCGTAAGCGTCGTTGACCACGTCCTCGCCGAGTTCGATGAGCTGGCGCCTGAGATAGAGGTCGTAGACGATGCGCCCGTATTCGCCTGCGTTGATGATGGTGACCGCCGACAGCGCGAGCTCGGCGAGATAGGCGGGGCCGCCGATCTCGGCCAGGCTTTGCTCCGCTTCGAAGAAGTTCTTCAGGGTTACCGGGTCGGCGATCTGGCCGCGCTCGATGAGGACCATGCAGGCTTCGAATATGCGTCCGTGCTCGGCCACGGCGAAGTGCTCGGGACGCAGGAAATCCGCCACTTTCTCGTAGGCACGGCGGTTGGCGAAGATGGCGCCGAGCAGCGCTTTCTCGGCCTCGACGTTGTGGGGCTGTACCCGCAGCGCGGCGCCGCCGACTGGCGCGGTGTCTTGGGGCTCGACGAGCGATGGCGGGATGGCCGTGGTCACCATGGTTGGCGAGACTAGAGCAGATTGGAGGGCCTCCCCGCATGTTACTTACGGGGATAATGAGGATAAAAAGGTAATTTTCGGGCTTGAAGAAAACGCCGGGATCGGACGTATCACGCCGCTTCGCGGTCGCTGGGACGGCCACTCCTCTTGGCGCCATCCCACGCCCGGGCGATATAGTCGCGGGTCAGCGGCACCGCTTCCTGGCGCTTCGCCAACTGAATCTGGAAGACCACGTTTCCGAGGTGGCGGAAGCCGATTTCGCTGCAAGCCAGGTAATATTCCCACATGCGGCAGAAGCGCTCGTCATAGAGGGCCTCGGCATCGGCCCGCCGCGCCAGGAAGCGCCGCCGCCAGTGGCGCATGGTGTCGGCGTAGTGGAGGCGCAGGACCTCGATATCGGTCGTCCACAACGCCGTCTTTTCCATGGAGGCGGCGATCTCCGAGAGTGCCGGGATGTAGCCGCCGGGGAAGATGTACTTGCGAATCCAGGGATCGGTGGCGCTGGGGCCGTCCATATAGCCGATGGTGTGCAGCAGCATCACTCCGTCGTCTGTCAAAAGCTCGCGCACCTTGGCGAAGTACGTGCCGAAGTGATTGACGCCCACGTGCTCGAACATGCCCACCGAGACGATGCGGTCGTAGGAGCCCGTCTCCTCGCGGTAGTCGCGCAACTTGAAGCGCACGCGATCTTCCAGCCCGGCCTCGCGGGCGCTCGCCTCGGCCACCTTGAGCTGTTCTTCCGACAGGGTCAGGCCGGTGACGTCGACGCCCATCTCGCGGGCCAGGTAAATCGCCAACCCGCCCCAGCCCGATCCGATGTCGAGCACCTTGTGGCCGGGCTCCAGCAAAAGTTTGGCGGCGATGTGGCGCATCTTGTCCGCCTGGGCGGTATCGAGGTCGTCGTTGCCGCCGGCGAAATAGGCGCAGGAGTACTGCTTGTCGGCGTCGAGGAAGAGGTCGTAAAGCTGCCCTGAAAGATCGTAGTGATGGGCGGCGTTCTTGCGGGCGCGGCGGGCCGGGTTGTACTGGTGCAGACGCCGCGCCATCTTGTAGCCCCAAAGCGCCATCCGTTGCACGAGCGGGGTTTCGACGCTCGCCATGTTCATGCTGACGAGTTCGAGGAAGTCGTAAATGCTGCCGCCGACGATGGTCAGGTTGCCGTCCGTAAACGCCTCGCCGGCGTAGAGCTGCGGGTCGAAGAAGAGTTTCCAGTGAAGCGCCTTGTCGTGCAGGCGCACAGTGACGGCCGGCCCCTCGGTTCCCTCGAAGCGATGCGTTTTCCCGTGGGCGTCAACGACGGTCAGGGTGCCAACCCTGATGATTTTATCGAGGTATTTGGCGACCAGCATTCCCCCCCCCCTCCTTGCACCACGAAAGCTGCGCGGACGGAGACGGGTCGCGCGCGCGTCCTGCCAAGAGGCGGTCACCTAATAATAACAAATTTGATGGCCGGGCAACAGGGCGTCGCCCGGGTGACGCGGCACGGGAGGGGGCCGCGCCGCTGTCGCGCCAGTCTATTCCGACTTGTCGCCCGAGGCCGCCTCGGTGTCGCCGTCTTCGGAAGGCTCGGCGGGTGGCGCCTCGGGGGCCGCCGCGTCGGCCTCGACGGGGGACTCTTCCCCGACTTCCTCGGTGCCCTCGGCCTTCCCCGCCGCGGGTGGCGCGGCCTCCTCCTGGAACGGCTCTTCCTCCTCCTGGTGGATGACGGCCCGGCCCGTTTCCGCCTGAATTTTGGCCTCTTCCTCGGAACGGGCGATGTTGGCCTTGACCGTCACCGCCACTTCCGGGTGCAGGTTGACGCGCAAGTCGTACAGGCCGACCGCCTTGATGGGCCTGTCGAGCATGATCTGGCGGCGTTCCACCGTGAAGCCGGCCTCCGTCACCTTCTCGGCGATGTCGCGGGCCTTGACCGAGCCATAGAGCTGTCCGGCCTCGCCCGCCTGGCGGACCAGGACCACCGACAATCTCTCGAACTTCTCTCCTATCGCCGCCGCTTCTTCCCGGTGCTTGACGTTGGCGGCCTCCAATTGGGTGCGCCGCGCGTCGAAGCTCTTGCGGTTTTCCTCGGTCGCCCGCAACGCCTTGTTCCGGGGAAGCAGGAAGTTGCGCGCGTACCCGGCCTTGACCGAGACCACGTCGCCCATCTGTCCGAGCTTTTCGATGCGTTCCAAAAGGATGACTTCCATCACTCGTTCTCCCGATTGTCGTGGCGCCCGGCAAAGCGTGCGCGCAGTCCGGCCCAGTCCTCGATCATCCCCGTCGCCGCGAGAAGAATGAAGACCCCGCCCGAGTTGTTCAAAACGAAATAGACCAAAACGATATAAAAAACAGCCAGAAAGGTTCCAGGGAACGACAGCCGGCGTGCCAAGGCATGGAGCACCGCCAGCCCCAGAAAAATATAGGGCACGGTCAGGATTATCACCAGATTGCGCCCGATATACTTCAATTCGGGGGCTCCCAGCAATGCCCCGAGCAGGGCCGTGGCGGCGGCCCCCGCCAAGGCCCAGGCGAACCAGCCGGTCAGCTCGAGATCGGCGAGACGCGGGCTCGGCCTCAGGTTGCGGTCCATGCTTACCAGAATCCCCTGGGCGAGGGTGGCGTTGACCACTGTCATGATCATCCACGACGTGCCCAGCCCGCCCGCGAAGAAGGGTGTCATGAAGCCGACGAATTCCTGGCGTTGCGCCGCCGACAGGTTGGGCATGAATCCGGCGACGCCGCGCTCGAGGCCGGTTGAAATGACTTTGCTTACCGATGTCCCGGCGCCCCAGCTGGCCATTGCCGCCACCAACAGGAGCGCGGCGCCGAGCGCTCCCAGCCAGCACAGGTTATGGCCGGCGGGAAACCACGTCGTGGTGCCATCGGGGGCCGGCCGCCGCAAAAGAGCCTGACGGACAACCAACCAGGCCGGCAAGGCGTGGACCAGCCCGAAGACCCCGGCCGCCATGACGCCGCCGATCAGGCCGGCGGTCATGATCCCGGTCGCTCCGGCCACCGTCGCCGCCGAGGCGCCGCCGCCCAGTCCGGCCAGGAACAGGGGCAAGGGCGCCAGATAGACGACGAGCAGCCCGCCCGGCCAACCGCCGAGAAAGGCCATCGAGACCAACGCGCTCAAGCCGCCAAGACCCAAGGCGATCAGCATCTGGGTCGACATCCGTAATCTCCTGGTGGCGTCTCGCCGGGAGGCGCGGCCGGGGCCTCCGATCAAGGGCGCCCGGTGCCGACGTCGCCGCTACTTGAGGACGTAAGGCAGCAGGGCGAGGAAGCGCGCCCTCTTGATGGCCTTGGCCAAAACCCGCTGTTTCTTGGCCGACACCGCGGTGATGCGGCTGGGCACGATCTTGCCGCGCTCCGACACGAACCTCTGCAAGAGCCTGATGTCCTTGTGGTCTATCTTGGGCGCCCGCGGCCCGGAAAACGGGCACGATTTCTGGCGCCGGAAAAATGGCCGCCGGCGGCCGTCGTCGCGGCCCTTCGGCGCGCCTCTGGAGGGGGGCCTCATTTGTCGTCTCCTTCAACGGCCGCGTTATCATCCGCCAGCGCCTTGTCATCCGCTGGCGCCTTGTCATCCGCCGGCGCCTTGTCCTCGCCCTTCCCATTTGCGGCGTCGTCGCGGCTGGTTTGATCAGGGGCGGGAGCGGCGTCCCTGGCGGGGCGCTGATGGCGGTCGTCGCGTCCGCCACGCCGTGGGCGCTCGTCGCGTCCCGAGCCGCGCTGCATGATCACCGACGGGCCCTCCTCCAGCTCATCGACCCTGATCGTGAGATAGCGCAGCACGTCCTCGTTGAGACGCATCTGGCGCTCCATTTCGAGGACGGCGTCGGGCGCCGCGTCGAGATTCATGAGGACATAGTGTCCCTTGCGGTTTTTTCTGATCTTATAGGCGAGGCTGCGCAGTCCCCAGTATTCCTTCTTCGTCACCTTGCCGCCTTGCTCCTCGATGAGCTTCGAGAAGTCCTCGGTAAGGCCGTCGACCTGGGGCGCGGAAACGTCCTGGCGCGCGATAAACACGTGTTCGTAATAAGCCAATTGTCACTCCCTTTGGCTTGTCTCAACTCCGCCGGCCAAGCGTCGACCATGGCGCCGTTCGGAGCATAGCCGGACCTCTGTCCGGCAAGGAGATGGAAGCCGCGCACTATACACAATCGGAAATGCCGTGCAAGGGCGCTTGACAGGGACCCGGTTGACCGTTCACTTGTGGCCCGCCATCGCCCACCAACGGGGACAAAGAGTGATGATCCGCACGTTCGTCTTTCCGGGCCAGGGCTCGCAGGCCGTCGGCATGGGCAAGGAACTGGCGGGCGCCTTCGCCGCCGCCCGGCACGCCTTCGAAGAGGTGGACGACGCCTTGAACCATCACCTCTCGCGCCTCATGTTCGAGGGGCCGGAAGAGGACCTGACGCTTACCGAGAACACCCAACCGGCCCTGCTGGCGGTGAGCATGGCCGTGACCCGCGTGCTCGCCGAGGACGGCGGCATCCACGTCGGTGCCGCCAGCCGTTTCGTGGCCGGCCATTCGCTCGGCGAATATTCGGCCCTGGTTGCGGCCGGCGCCCTGACCTTGCCCGACGCGGCGCGCCTGGTACGGACGCGCGGTCGCGCCATGCAGGACGCGGTGCCGGTGGGCGAGGGCGCCATGGCGGCGCTTCTCGGGCTCGATCTGGATGATGCCCGCGCCGTCGCCGAGGAAGCCGCCGAGGGCGAGGTGTGCACGGCCGCCAACGACAACGCGCCGGGACAGGTGGTGGTCAGCGGCGCCCGGACCGCCATCGAAAGGGTCCTGGAAATCGCCGCCGACCACGGCGCCAAGCGCGCCATCATGCTGCCCGTGAGCGCCCCTTTTCATTGCGCCCTCATGGCCCCGGCGGCCGACGTCATGGCCGGCGCCCTGGCCGAGGTCGAGATGGCTGCGCCGGAGGTACCCCTGATCGCCAACGTGCGCGCCGCCGAAGTGACGGAGCCCGATGAAATCCGCGAACTCCTGGTGGAACAGGTCACCGGTACGGTGCGTTGGCGCGAGAGCGTGCTTTACATGAAGGAGAAGGGGGTGGAGGCTTTCGTCGAACTGGGCACCGGCAAGGTCCTGTGCGGTCTGGTCCGGCGCATCGACCGGGGTCTGTCGTGCGTGTCGCTCGGCGCCCCCCGGGATATCGAGGATTTTCTGAAGACGCTCTGACAAAGGGGACGCGGCCATGTTCGAACTTGCTGGAAAGGGCGCCCTGGTCACCGGCGCCTCGGGCGGCATCGGCGGCGCCATCGCGCGCGCCCTTCACGCCCAGGGCGCCGGCGTGGCGCTGTCGGGGACGCGCACGGACGCGCTCGACGCGCTGGCCGCCGAACTGGGCGCGGGCTCTCATGTCATTCCCTGCGACCTCGGCGATGCCGAGGCCACCATCGGATTGATCAAGGATGCCGAAACCGCCCTCGGCGGCGTCGATATTCTCGTCAACAACGCGGGCCTGACCCGTGACAACCTGGCGCTGCGCATGAAGGACGAGGAATGGCAACGGGTCCTCGACGTCAACTTGACGGCGTCCTTCCGGCTGATCCGGGCCTGCTTGAGAGGCATGATGAAGCGGCGCGCCGGGCGCGTCGTCAACATCACGTCCGTCGTCGGGGTGACGGGAAACCCGGGCCAGGCCAACTACGCGGCATCCAAGGCGGGCTTGATCGGCATGGCCAAGGCGTTGGCCCAGGAGATCGCCTCGCGCGGCATCACGGTCAACAACGTGGCCCCCGGTTTCATCGATACCGCCATGACCGGCGACCTGACGGACGACCAGAAGGAGCGCTTGCTGTCCACCATCCCGGGGGGGCGTCTGGGAACGCCGGAGGACGTGGCCGCCTGCGTCGTCTTCCTGGCTAGCGACGAGGCCGCTTACATCACCGGGCAGACCCTGCACGTGAACGGCGGCATGGCGATGATATAGTCCTTTTCGCGACGGTTTTCTGGATGCTGGCCAAGGTCAGAAAAGTGTGTTACGACACGGGCCGCCGACAGCGCTCCGAGTGAGTGGCCAAGCTTGGCGGTGGGCACCCAAGTCATTGGTTTAGGCTAACCTTTTACCGAGGATTTCTAATATGAGTGACGTCGCCGATCGCGTGAAGAAGATTGTCGTCGAGCATCTCGGCGTCGAAGACACGAAGGTCACGGACAATGCCAGCTTTATCGACGACCTGGGGGCCGACAGTTTGGATACGGTCGAACTGGTCATGGCCTTCGAGGAGGAATTCGGCTGCGAGATTCCCGACGACGCGGCCGAGAAAATCCTCACCATCAAGGACGCCATAGACTTTATCGACTCTCAAACTTCCTAGAATCGTTCCGGCGATGGGCCGCGTCGCCGGGTTCCCTGGAACCAACGGCCAGTCGGCAACGCTAGCGGCGAGACGCGGGGTGCCATGAGACGAGTGGTAGTCACCGGCATGGGGATGGTCACGCCATTGGGTTGTGGCGTTGACGTCAATTGGCGGCGCCTGCTCAACGGCGAGTCCGGAATCACCGCCATTCAGTCCTTCGACGTATCGGACCTGCCCTCGAAGATCGCGGGGCTGGTTCCGCGTGGCGCAACCGGCGACGGCCTGTTCAACCCCGACGACTGGATGTCGTCCAAGGACCAGCGTCGCATGGACACGTTCATCATCTATGGGCTGGCGGCGGCCATTCAGGCGGTGGATGATTCGGGCTGGCAGCCGGACGACGACGAGTCCCTGTGCCGCACCGGCGTGCTCATCGGGTCGGGCATCGGCGGGCTTTCCGAGATCGAAAAAAGCGCCCTCATCGTCAACAACGACAAGGTACGGCGCCTCAGTCCCTTCTTCATCCCGGCCAGCCTGATCAACCTGGTTTCGGGACAGGTCTCCATCCGATTCGGCTTCAAGGGACCCAATCACGCCGTGGTGACGGCGTGCTCGAGCGGCGCCCACGCCATCGGAGACGCCGCCCGCATGATCATGTGGGACGACGCCGAGGTCATGGTGGCGGGCGGGGCCGAGGCCGCCATCTGCCGGCTCGGAATGGCGGGATTCGCCCAGGCAAAGGCGCTTTCCACCAACTTCAACGATACGCCCGAGAAGGCGTCGCGGCCCTGGGACCGCGACCGCGACGGGTTCGTCATCGGCGAGGGCGCCGGCGTCCTCGTCCTCGAGGAGTTGGAGCACGCCAGGAAACGGGGCGCCAGGATCTATGCCGAGGTGGTGGGCTACGGCATGTCGGGGGACGCCCATCACATCACCGCGCCGGCCGCCGACGGGGACGGTGCTTTCCGCTGCATGAAGGCGGCCCTGAAGAGGGCCGAAATGAGCCCGGAAGGCGTCGATTACGTCAACGCCCACGGGACGTCGACGCCGCTCGGCGACGAGATCGAATTGAACGCGGTCAAGCGGGTGTTCGGAAACGCCGTCGATTCGATTTCAATGTCGTCCACGAAGTCGGCGATCGGGCATTTGCTCGGCGCCGCCGGCGCGGTGGAAGCCATCTACTCCATCCTTGCCATCAACGACGGGGTGGTTCCACCGACCATCAACCTGGACAACCCCTCCGAGGGCTGCGACGTCGACCTGGTTCCCCATCAGGCCAAGGAGCGCAAGATCGAAACGGTGCTTTCCAATTCCTTCGGGTTTGGCGGAACCAACGCCTCGGTGGTCTTCAAGAAGGTCGCCTGAGGAGCCCCGGCGGCATGCGCCGCGTCGTTTATCCGCTCCTCGCGTTGACCACCATCCTTGCCGGTGCGATCCTCTGGGGATACGCCCAGTTCACCAGGCCCGGCCCGTTGTCGGCGTCGGCCACGCTCGTCATCCCGAAGGGGGCCGGGCTGGAGCGCATCGCCACCCAGTTGCACGGCGCCGGGGTTCTCTCCGATCCCCTGGTGTTTCGTCTGGGGGCCCGGGTCCTCGGCGTTCACAAGACCCTGCGCGCCGGCGAGTACGCGATCCCGGCGGGGGCCAGCGCGCGCGCCGTGTTGGACATTCTGAACCGAGGCAAGACGGTGGTGCGCCGCCTCACCCTCGCCGAAGGGTTGACGACGCGTGACATCATAGCCCGGCTCGAGGCGACCGAGGGGCTGGAGGGGCGGGTGTGGCCGATTCCCGCCGAGGGCCGGCTCCTGCCCGAGACCTATCACTTCTCCCACGGCGCGCTGCGCCAGGACGTGGTGCGGCGCATGAGCCGCGCCATGACGGAGACGCTGGCCGAGCTGTGGGAGGCGCGCGCCGGGGGCCTGCCCCTGGCAACCCCCGGAGAGGCCCTCATCCTCGCCTCCATCGTCGAGAAGGAGACCGCCGTCCCCGAGGAGCGCCCCCGTGTCGCCCGCGTCTTCCTGAACCGGCTGGCCAGGGGCATGCGCCTGCAGTCGGACCCGACCGTGGTCTACGCCTTGACCGGAGGGACGGGCACGTTGGGACGGCTGCTGACCCGGGCCGACCTGAAGACACCGTCGCCCTACAACACCTACCTGAACGACGGACTGCCGCCGATGCCGATCACCAACCCGGGCCGTGCCTCCCTCGCGGCGGTCTTGCGCCCGGTCCCATCGGACGAACTCTACTTCGTCGCCGACGGCAGGGGCGGGCACGTCTTCGCCCGTACCCTGGCCGAACACAACCGCAACGTCGCCAAGTGGCGGAAGATGCACAAGGATCGTCACTAACAGGACGCCGAAAAACCTTTTGTGCCCTTATCCTTCGAGACGCAGCCCTTTGGGCTGCTCCTCAGGATGAAGAATTGTGAATTATCAACAAGTTAAACCTCATGCCGGGGAGGCGCGAAGCGCCGTCTCGAAGCATGGACGCCGATGCAGCCCTTTTTCAGCAGTCCGCTAGAGCGTTTCAGGTTTTGTCTGAATCGGATTTGGGATTCCGGAGAGATCTGAAATCCGATTCAAGTTGGATGCTGGATAAGGAGGCCAGCATCCATGCCAAGACCTTATTCGAATGATCTACGCGAGCGTGTTGTTTTGGCGGTTCGGTGTGGCGAGACCTGCCGGTCCGCAGCCAAGCAGTGGTCACAATACTTAATTCCTTCCTGTATCTGTTCCGTCACCCCCCCTTCGCCCCCCCTTCCACCTCCTCAATTTCAGAAACGAAGTCCTCGTACTTGCCGCCCGCCGAGCGTGGGATTTCGTCGACGTAGACGAAGCGCAGCTTGAACGGATGGCCGAGGCGGCGGAGGAATAGCTCGCGCAGGCCGTCCTCCTCGCGTTCCGTCAGGTGGCGCTCGACGGCGAGCTTGACGACGATCTCGTCGAGGCTGCGCTGGATGAACTGGATCTGGCGCACCGGCGCCGCGGCCAGCAGCTCGCGCGACCAATAGGGCAGCGGCCAGGCCTTGTCGCCACCGGGGAAGGTTACCATGTTGCGGGTCCGCCCCAGGATGCGGGCGAGTACCCGAAGGCCGCGGCCGCAGGGGCAGGGTTCGCCGACCTCGGCGTAATCGCCGATCTCGTAGCGGATCAGGGGCGTGGCGAAGTTGTGCAGGTCGGTGAGGACGACGCGCCCGATGCGGCCGGGCGCGCACGGTTCGCCGTCGTCGTCGAGCACCTCGACGAGAAGGCTCTCGTCTTGGACGTGGTAGTGGGGATGGTCGGGGCACTGCAGCGCGATGAAGCCCACTTCCATGGCCGAGTAGGTGTCGGCGATGGGCACTCCCCACACCCGGCGGCACTGCTCGCGGAGCGACCCATCGATGATCTCGGTCATGGTGTTGACTTCTTTCAGGCGGGGCAGGGCGACGCCGTCCTTCTCGCAGCGTTCGAGCAGCGCCCGGAGGTTGGAGGGGTGCGTCAACAGGTATTCGGGGTCGCGCCGGACCAGCCATTCGAGCTGCTCGCCAACCGGGCGCGTGATGTCGAACATCCACATGGGGCCGGTCGAGTGCCCGGCCAGCCACGCGCTCGGCTTGCCCGTCCTGGCCAGTTCGGCCTCCTTGTCCCCCAGGCCCCGGATGGCGGCCATCTCAGCCGATAATCCGTGCCCATGCCACAGGTGGAAGCGCAGGTTGAGGGCGGCGAAGAACAATTCGGTGATGGCGGTCGTCTTGACCGTGACGGGGCGCCCCGTTGAGCCGGAGCTCCTGGCCACCCCGGTCTTTCCGTGGTCCTTGGGCACCTTGCGGCTGTTGAGGGCCGGGCCGGCGTCTTGGATATCGGCGCGCCCCATGACAGGGATGCGGCGGAACAGGTCCAGGGTGAGGGCGCCGCTCCTGACCCCAGCGAGGGAGCGCAAGCGGCCGCGGTAAAACGGAACCGTCTCGGCGGCATGGCCGATCAACTTCTCGATCTGGCGCATCTGGAGGGCGCCCAGGGTGGCGGCCGGCCACCACTGGCTGTGATCGAGCTGGTACTGAATGGCCAGCATGGCCGCCAGGGGCCCCTTCGATACGGCCGGCCACTCGATACCGGGGTAAGCGGTAACAGGAATGAGAGGGTGGGGCGACTTTTTCCCGGGGCTCACTGGTCGGGCATCCCGCCGCCTCTCACCCCTTGAGCTCGTCGGTGGTGCCGATGATGACGGCGAAGCGGTCGGACAGCGCCGCCAGCTCGGCGCGGTGCAGGTCGTCGGCCTTGATGACGCCGCCCCGGCCGTCGGGGAGGTCGCGGGTGGCGGCGGCGGCGGCCACCACCGTGGCGCGGTAGCCGAGTTCGGAGGAGGCGCGGGCGCTGGAGCTGACGCACATGTGGGTCATGAAGCCGGCCAGGATCAGCTCGGTGCGCTCGAACTCCTTCAACTGATCGTCGAGCCCGGTGCCGGCGAAGGCGTTGGGCAGGGCCTTGGTGATTACCGGCTCTCCCGGCGCCGGCGCCACCTGGCCGGCGATGGCGGCGAATTCCCCCTCGGGATCGAAGAGGCCGCCGCCGGGCCGCCCGTGGTGCACCACGTGGACGACGGGGACGCGCTCGGCGCGGGCGAGCTCAAGGAGCCTTGCCGCCTCGTCCAGCGCCGCGTCGACGCCGGGCAGGGCCAGGGCGCCGGTGACGTATTCCATCTGGCAGTCGATGAGGACCAGGGCCGAACGGTCCAGGGGCGGTGGCGCCGACGGGGCGCCGGCCATCTCGAGCAGCGTCTTGGGCATGGTCATGGGGGGTGTATCTCCGGGGCTAGGGGTCGCCGGGCGGCCCGCATCATAGCGCCCCGATGGCCGCCCGGCCACGGTCAAGCACCGCCCGGCCACGGTCAAGCAAGGGTGCCGCTGGGAACTTTGGCGCCGCACCCTTTGGCGGAGGGGCGTGAAAATGCTAAACTACGCCGTCATCGTGGCGAGGGGGGACGTCGGGGCGATGCCGAAGCCTACACGGATCATCGAAAGGCGCCGGGAAGAGCGGCGCTCGCCGTCGCCGCGCCGCTTCAGGCGCGACCGCAGGCTGGACGCCAAACACTGGGACGGCCAGGAGAAACGCGATATGGCGGGGCGCCGGTTCGGGCTCGAAAGACGCCAGCACCGGGAGCGCCGCGACACCGACGATTGATATCCACGGCGGCCGTCGTCTAATCGGCTTTTTGCACGCTTATCGGGTCGCCGTCCTCGACCAGGGCCAGGGCGCGCACGTCGCTAAGGGCGCGCCCCCAGATGTTGGTGGGCGAGGCCAGGCGAATCTCGTCGCCCCTCGAGACCGGCGTCGGCCCGAAGCCGATGGCGATGGCTTTTCCCTCCACCCAGTAGGCGATCTCGCCGGCCTCGACCACGTCGCGGGCGTCCCCTTCGAGGTCAGCGCCGACGGGGGTCGTGAAGTACACTTCGTCGCCCCAGGTGCGCGCCGACGAGGTAAAGGGCAGGGCGGCGTATATGGCGTCCGCCGTCGGTGTTTCTAAAAGCTCGGCCTCGATCTCGACCGGGCCTATGGTCATCTTGACGATGCGCATGGAACCTCGCGGTCCGCGGGGAGCCGCCGGGGCCGGCGGCGTCCACGGTCTAGAGGGTTATGATCTTGCCGTCCTCGGCGGTCTCGAAAGCGAGGTCGCCGGCGCGGGCCAGCATGTCTTCGCCCATGTGGGTCAGGATCAGGCGCTTGGGTCGGATGTCGGGGACGCGGCTCTCCAGGGTGCGGTAGTCCATGTGGCCCTTGACCGGCGTCTCGAAGAAGTTGGCCTCGGCGATCATCAGGTCGGCGTCGCGCCCCGCCGCGATGAGCGAATCCGACCACGCCGTGTCCCCGGTATAGCAGAGGATGCGCCCCTCGCACTCGACGCGCAGCGCGAACGGCGGCGCCCCGCATGAATGATTGACCAGGAAGGGCGTTACGCCCACGCCGCCGATGTCGTGGCGGCGCCCGGGGTCGAGTTCGCGGACGTCGAGGTCGAAATCGCCGGCCTTCTTCGAAGACCCGGGATAGAGGACCTCCATGGCGGCGTCCAGCCGCTGGCGCAATCCGGGGGGGCCGGCCAGGATCAGCGGGCGCCGCCGCCGGCTCACCAGCCGGGCGTCCAACAGGAAAAACGGCAGGCCGCCGAAATGGTCGCCGTGCAGGTGGGTGACGAGGATGGCATCGATGGCGTTGGGCTCGACGCCCTGCTGCTTCATGGCGACCAGCGAGGTGGCGCCGCAGTCGATGAGGAAGCGCCCGTCCCGCCATTGCACCATGAAGCACGTGTTGAAGCGCCCGCCGCTGCCGAAGGCGTCGCCGCAGCCGAGGAATTGAATTTGCATGGCTTAGCGGTGGGAAGCGACGCCGCCTCTCGCGCCGGCTTCGCTCAGACCTTCTTGAGGGCGGCGCTCATGGCTTTCTCGTCGAAGGCCGGCATCGAGCGAATGCGCCCGTAGCCCTGCTTGGCGTACCACACGGAGAAGGCGAGCACGGCCTCGGCGTTGGGGGCGTCCACCACGTCGACGAAATCGAACTCGCCCTGGGTGTAATAGACGGCCTCGATCTTGATCTTGAGCTTCTTGAGCTTGGCCTTGGCGCCCTTGGTGCGTTGCGCCTGCTTGGTCGCCCACTTGTCGCTGAGAGATCCTAGAAACACGTATTTCATGGCTGTTTTCCTCCCTGGGTGGTGGTGGTCGCGCGGTCGATGTCGAATTCAGGCGCGCCGGCTCCACAGCGGCGTGGCCGCCGGCAGTACCTCCGACGATACTTCCAAGGCGACGAAGCGCCACGCCTTGAAGGCGTCGGACCAGTGGTCCGCCTTGAGCCCGGCCTTGGCCTTGAGGTGCGCCACGAAGGTCCGGGGCTCGGGCAGCCCCGACCATACGCTGGGCAGGAACAGGGCGCGGCGCCCGGAATCCTCGATGATCAGCCCGTCGGTGCCGGGACGCAACCGGGCGAGCAGGTCGGCCTCGTCCTCGAAGGCCATCGGCGCCGGCGCCCCCAGCACCGAGATCGACAGATCGATGGTGGCCAGCTCGTCCGCCGTCACGGCGGCAAACCGCTTGTCCTTGAAGGCCGCGGAGAAGCCGTTGACGACGGCGTCGGCGGCCAGCGGCCGGTGGGCCACCGAAGACCCGATGCACCCGCGCAGCTTGCCGTCGCGCTTGAGGGTCACGAAACAGGCGCCGTTGGCGCGCAATTCCGGGGGCTGCTCGGCGGACTTCACCGGCAGCGGCGCCGCGTGGTCCAGCCCGTGTTCGACCGACAGCGCGGCGAGCTTGATCAGGGAGGCGCCGTGGCGGCTGAGAAGGTCCCGCGTCTGGGCGCCGAAGGCGTCCTCGCCGGCCGACGTTTCGCCAGCGGACGATTCTCCTGTGTCCTTGGGCGGCGCCTCCGCCTGGTCCTCGAAGAGCAGCCAGGAGCCGTAGCCGACGACCCGGTCGCGCGGCCCGGCGGTGTCGCCGGAGTTGCGCAGGTCCACCGTCGCGATCTTCAGGCGGCGGCGCTTGGCAAGCGCCAGCAGGCCCTTGACGGGGATGCGCCCGCACGCCTGGTCGCGGCCGATGGCGTCGGGCGAAAAATTCTCGATGGCCCGGCAGGTGGCGGTGTCCATGCGGCGCGCCGCCTCGTAGTCCAGGTAATGGCTGAGGTCGGTGCTGATCACGACCAGGGTCTCGGGGCCGCCCCACAGGCGCTCGATGACCTCGGCCACCTCTTCGTGGCTGGCGTTGCCGACGACCAGGGGGACGAGGGCGAACTCCTTCAACACCACCTGCAGGAAGGGCAGGTGTACCTCCAGGCTGTGCTCCTGTTCGTGGGTGGCGTCGAACACCTGGACCTGGGGCAGATCGAGGATGCTCCGCGCCGCCTCCTTGTCGAGGGGGACGTTGCCGAGGGGCGTGGCAAAAGCGTCGGCGCCGCTCACCGCCAGCCCTTTCACCGGCACCCGGTGGCAGGGCCCCAACAGCACCACCCGCGTGATGCGCGCCGCCACCGGCGCCAGGCGGGCGTAGGCCGTGGCCGCCACCGGCCCCGAATAGATGTAGCCGGCATGCGGCGCGATGATGGCCTTCGGCGACGGCCCTTGCGGCGCGCTCGTCTTGGACAGGTGGTACTGGACGGTGGCGTCGAGCTCGCGGGCATCTCCGGGATAGAAGGACCCCGCCACCGCCGCCTTTCTCACGAAAGTCATGATCTCACAAAAGTCATGGGCTCTCCGCGGTCATGGGTGTTTTCCCGTCGCCGTCGGATGTATTCTAAGTAATCCGCCGCCGATCTCCTGTAAAGAGGGTGGCGCCAGGGCGCGCCGCCGCCGGCTGGCCTTTTCCCGGCCATTTCCCGGCCTTTTCATTGACAGCGGGCGCCCGGCGGCCCACCCTTCGGGCGATCGGCCATGAACGAGATTAAGTCAAACGAAGTGCTTGGCGAGACCTTTCCCGGCCGCTATTGGCGCGAGCTTGGGGACGGCCGCATCCAGTGCGACGTGTGTCCCCGGGAATGCAAGATCCACGAGGGCCAGCGGGGTTTGTGCTTCGTGCGCGCCAACGTCGGCGGGGCCATGGTGCTGACCACCTATGGGCGTTCCAGCGGCTTCTGCGTCGATCCCATCGAGAAGAAGCCGCTCAACCATTTCCTGCCGGGCACGCCGGTGCTCTCGTTCGGCACGGCGGGGTGCAACCTGACCCGCAAGTTCTGCCAGAACTGGAACATCTCCAAGGCGCGCCAGTTCGACAAGCTGGCCGACCGGGCGACGCCCGAGATGATCGCCGCCGCCGCCGAACAGACCGGCTGCCGCTCCGTCGCCTTCACCTACAACGACCCGGTGATCTTCCTCGAATACGCCGTCGACGTGGCCCAGGCCTGCCGGGAACGCGGCATCAAGACGGTGGCGGTGACGGCGGGCTATATCTCTGAGGCGCCGCGCGCCGAGTTCTACCGCCACATGGATGCCGCCAACGTCGACCTCAAGGCCTTCACCGAGGATTTCTACAAGGGGCTGTGCTCGAGCCGCCTGGCGTCCGTGCTCGACACCCTGAAATACCTCAAGCACGAGACCGACGTGTGGTTCGAGATCACCAACCTGGTCATCCCCGGCCACAACGACGGCGACGCCGAGTTCGAGGAAATGACCCAGTGGGTGGTGGAAAACCTGGGCCCCGACGTGCCCCTCCACTTCTCGTGCTTCCATCCCGACTGGAAGATGACGGCGACGCCCAATACGCCGCCCGACACGGTCAAGCGGGCGCGGCGCATCGCGCTTAAGAACGGCGTGCACCACGCCTATACCGGCAACACCCACGATGCCGAGGGCGGCAGCACGTATTGCCACGGCTGCGGCGCGGTGCTGATCGGCCGCGACTGGTACGAGCTGTCCACCTGGAACCTCACCGGCGACGGCAAGTGCGCGAAATGCGGCACGGCGTGCGCCGGCGTCTTCCACGGGCCGCCCGGGCGCTGGGGACGCAAGCGGGTGCCGGTCTCGTTTTCCAAGACCGCCGCCTGAGAACCCGGGCCATGCTCAAAAGGTGGCTGTCGGTGGCCCTCAAGTTCGCGGTGTCGGGGCTCCTCATCTGGTTTCTCCTCGGCACCATCGACCTCGTCGCCGCCCAGGCGCGGCTGGTCGAGGTGGCGCCCGCCATGCTGGGGCTGTCCTTGGCCGTTCTCGTCGTTCAAATACTTATTTCGGTAGTGCGCTGGGGGGCGGTCCTGGATGCCCTCGAGGCGAGCCTGCCGTTCATGACGGCGCTCAGGCTCTTCATGATCGGAGCGTTCTTCAACCAGACCCTGCCGTCGTCGGTGGGCGGCGACGGGGTGCGCATGTACATGGCCCACCGGGCCGGCCTGAAACTGGGCGCCGCCATCAACGGCGTGATGCTGGAGCGCGCCGCCGTGGTCGCCGCCCTGGTGCTGGTGGTGCTGGCGGCGCAGCCCTATCTGGTGTCGCGGGTCGGCGACGAGGTCGCCGCCTGGCTGGTCCCCGCCGCCTTGCTGTTCGCGGCGGCGATCGCCGCGGCCATCGTCTTCCTGTCGTTCCTCGACCGCCTTCCGGCGTCCCTGCACCGCTGGCGCCTGGTCAGGGGATTGGCCATCCTGGCCGGCGATACCCGCCGCGTCTTCCTCAGGCCCGGGCACGCCTTCAGGGTCCTCGGCTGGTCGGTCCTCGGCCACGTCAACGTGACGCTGTGCGTTTACGTCCTGGCCCTGGGATTGAAACTCGACGTCACCTTGATGGAATGCCTGGCCCTGTTCCCGCCGGTCCTCCTGGTCACCACCCTGCCCATTTCCATCGCCGGGTGGGGCGTGCGCGAGGGCGCCATGGTGGCGGCCTTCGGCCTCGTCGGGGTGCCTTCGGAAGGGGCGCTGGTGCTTTCGCTGCTGTTCGGTCTGGTGGCCATGGCGGTGAGCCTGCCCGGCGGCCTCGTGTGGCTGAGGAGCGGCGAGCGGCGCAGCAATATTCCCGTTCCGGCGGTCGCCGAGGCGGCGGTCGAGGGCGAGGAGTAAGGGGGTCCTAAAGCCGTGTACTCATAAACGACGTCTTGATTGGGTGTTTGCTCGCCACTCCGATGTCGGCTTGGCGCCCTGAAGCGGATGTCGCGCGGTCTATGCCGTTAGGTCCGCCTCCAGCCACTAGCGGGCATTATCCTTGAATCAAGTGGAAACCGAAAATGAACGTGATATTATATTTTCAAAGGTTCCAAAGACTGGGAAAATTTGTAAAATTTCAGGGGTTTAATAGTCTTCGGGTGAAAAAGAAATTATGAGTACATTTTTCTTAGACTTTGTATTTAGCGCCCTAATTTTACTTGCCCTGGTGAGCGTGTATGAGTTCGCTACAACAAATGTAAAATTTTCCAGTAACACTATTGAGATTTGGGTATCTGGGGTCGCGATAGGGTTGATCTCTGTCGCAATATTGAGCAATCCTATTAACCTTTATAAGGGGATTTTCGTTGACGCTCGCTGGGTTTTGTTGAGCTGCTGCGCGGTATTTCTTAATTGGAGAATAGTCGTAATTGGTGGGATTATTTGTGCCTCTTACCGCTACTACCAGGGTGGAGCCGGCGGTGTCCCGGGCGTTTATACTGTAATTATCTCGATATTGGTTGGTTTTTTCTGGAGGTACGTGCTTGCTAAGTACGAAATAGCCTTCAAATGGTACTTGCAATACATCTTTGCCATAACAGTTGAGTTGGCGATTTTGGGTTTACTTTATGTAGTTCTGCCTGGCGGTAAGGGGCCTATAGTCGTGAGTAATATTGCGATGCCATTGTTAGTCCTGTTCCCCGTTGTCAGCACTATATTATCCCTTTTGCTCCAGCAGCATAGAAAAGAGGGTATCGCCGGTTTCAGTTAGGTCGCATCAGTCACATGGGGTTCTAAATGCAAATTCGGCAAACATCGAATCGCAGCTTGCTGCTGTCGATGCTGATCATTGCAAGCCTGATAACTCTTACCTGGATGCACAATAATATCAGCGCAGAGTTATATGAAAACGAACAGCGCAGGTCCGCCTCATTTAGGTTAGCGGATCAGCTTCGTAGTAATTCCAATGAACTAACTGATGTGGTCCGCACCTATGTCAACACGTCTAAACGTGAACTTCTCGAGTCCTATATAAAACTCCGTGCCGCCCAACTAAACATACTACCGCAGCCTCTAAACGAGAGCACAATCATTGGCACTCGGTTGGCTATCGTTGTTGGGACGGAGGACTCTGTCGAGTCACCGAATGGAGAGGTAAGCACTCCCACGGTACTGGTTAAGTTGCAGGAGATTCAGAAACTTACCAAAGCTTTGGTGGAGCTCGAGAAAGAAGCTATAGCCATACTGGATGCTGGCAATTCATTGAAAGCGGTCAAGCTACTGCATGATGAAGCGTATTTATTGGCCAATGCTGAGGTTATGAGTTCGATTGACGAGTTCGTCACCACATTAGATCAGAACACCAAACGCGTAGCAGAAGCGCTAACATCCAAGAAAACTCAACTCTTTAGAAATTATGGTTTTCTGCTGTTCATCATCGTAGCGGCAACGGTGTTTGAGTTTCTTTGGGGAACCAAAAAGATTATTGCGCCGATCGAAGAGCTCACGCGGGTCGCTAGCAACATGATTAAAGGAGACTATAAACAACGCGCAATTATTGATGCGGATAATGAAATTGGCGTGCTGGCCACCACTTTCAATGAAATGGCAGAATCGATCGGGCAAGACATTGAACGCAGAAAACATACCGAAGAAGAGCTGCAAATATTAAACCAAGAAGCCAAGGAAGCGAATCTTGCCAAATCTAATTTCCTCGCCAAGATGAGTCATGAAATACGAACACCGATGAATGGCATCATCGGCATGGTCGATTTGCTGACAGAGACAAAACTTAAAGACGACCAACAGCAGATGCTCACGACCATTCGTGATTCAGCCTATTCGTTGCTGACCATTATCAACGACATTCTGGATTTCTCGAAAATCGAGGCCGGAAAACTTGAACTTGAACATATACCGATCTCAATCCGCGACGGGGTAGAGGGTGTTTCCGAAACCTTGGCGTCAAATGCTCGGAACAAAGGTATTCAACTGAATATCCACGCCGATCCCGATATTCCTGACGCGGTCTTGGGCGATCCGGTGCGGATACGCCAAATCCTGTTCAATGTCGGCGGCAACGCAATTAAGTTTACCGAGAAAGGCCGAGTCCTGATCCGCGCCTCTATGTTACCGACAATCACTGATGAAATAGCATCTGTTCGTTTTGAAATCATTGATTCCGGGATCGGCATCTCCAAAGAAGCACAAGCAGAATTGTTCAAGGAATTCTCACAAGCAGAGAGCAACACTACCCGCCGTTTCGGAGGCACCGGCCTCGGGCTCTCTATCTGTCAGCGGCTTGTAGAATTGATGGATGGAAAGATCGAAGTCCAGAGCGAACTTGGAAAAGGCTCGACGTTTATCATTACACTGGATTTTCCAGTTGTAGGCGATGGACATGATATCGAATCAGATGGTTACGATCTTTCGGACCTGAATATTTTGTTCGTCGGCGATGATGAGGAAGAACGCGAGCTCGATGCCAAGTATCTCCGCCATTGGAATGCAGAGGTAACAACGACAGGTGATTTTAAGAATACAAAAACACTGGCGCTCAAAGCGGTAAAAATTAATGCACCCTACGACATCATCATCCTCGGTTCCGCATGGTCGTTGAAGAACCGGGCCGCAAGAATCAAGACGATACTGAAAGAGAGTGCCCTTAGCGGGTTGCAGTTCGTCGTGATGACAGAAACACGGACCAAAGCCGAGCGTATAGATATCGAGAACGCCGTCTATGTTGAGTCCGATCCGATAAGGCGGGCGAACTTTATCAGAGGTGTCGCTGTTGCCGCGGGCCGGGCTAGTCCCGAAATTTCTTATGAAGGAGAAGACATCCCGATCAGACGCGACGATATACTGAGCGTCAAGGAAGCAGAGGCCAACGGCACCTTGATCTTGGTAGCTGAGGACAACCCTACAAATCGGGACGTTATAGGCAGACAGTTAAATCTCTTAGGCTACACGGCCGAGTTCTGGAATGATGGCAAGCAAGCATTAAAAGCATGGCGAACTAAGTCGTACGCAATACTATTGACCGACTGCCATATGCCTGAGATGGATGGCTTTGAATTGACGCAAGTTATCCGAGAGGCGGACAAAGACAGTGACAAGCATTTCCCGATCATCGCCATCACGGCCAGTGCACTGAAAGCAGAAGTCGACCGCTGTTACGAATGTGGTATGGACGATTTTCTGGCAAAGCCCTTGGAGATGCCAAAGCTAAAGGCGGCATTGAAGAAATGGATGCCGGCTGACGCGGCGGCTCCCGACTCGCAGGTAAAGACCCCGACCGAACCGGTTGAAGTCGAACAACCGAAGGATGGGGACGGAAGAGTTGTAGACGGACCCATCGATCCCTCCGCCCTCAAGAGCGTCTTCGGCGACGACGAAGCAACCTTCAAGGAAATCCTCAAGGAGTTCGTTGAACCCGCGACATCCAATATCGGTGAAATCGAGGCCTCTTTCGACGACCGCTCCGCCGATGGCGTGGCGAAGGCCGCGCATAAGCTAAAATCGTCAGCCCGTAGTATCGGTGCCAATGAACTGGCAAATCTGTGCCTAACCCTCGAAACGGCTGGCAAAGCCGATGACTGGGATGAAATCGACAAGGCCGCACCACGCCTTGGGGATGTCATGCTGGAAGTTACTGATTACATCAAGAGGCTTTGAGGTTCGCTTTGGGGCATTTCCGGTCATTCACCGAGTTCGTTTCGGATGGCCGATCTCGGCCTGTAAGCGGACACTGACATTCAAAACGCTCATTTGATGAGTCCATGAGCTAGTTCCCGCCACCGCCACCAGCGGCCCGTCATCCGCCAACAAACGCTTTCCTTCGCCGCCGGTATCGTTACATTCTGCGCCATCGCCATCGGCCGATTGGCGCCGTTCACGACAAGGGACAAGGGATGAGGTATCCATGAAGATCGTCTTCGCGAGCCCGGCCCCGCCGGATGGCGGCGCCCTGGTGGTGGGCGCCCTCGAGGGGCGCAAGCTGACGCCGAGCGCCAAGGCACTGGACAAGATGCTCAAGGGCGGCCTCACCCGCGCCGTCAAGGCGAGCCGCTTCAAGGGCAAGAAGGACGAAAGCCTGACCCTGCTGGCGCCGTCCGGCGTCAAGGCCGACCGGGTCTTCTTGGTGGGCCTGGGCAAGGCGGCCGATCTCGACGCGCTGCGCCTGCAGAACATCGGCGGCCGGATTTACGCGGCGCTCGGCGCCAAGGGCCATTCCACGGTAAGCGTCGCCGTCGACGCCATCGACAAGTGCAAGCTCAAGCCCTCGGAAATGGCCGCCGAGATGGCGCTGGGGGCGCGCTTGCGTTCTTACCGCTTCGACAAATACCGCACCAAGGAAGGACGCGACAAGAAGCCCACCCTCAAGACCCTCAGGCTCCGTTGCCAAGGCGCCGGGCGGGCGCGCGCCGCGTATGCCGTCGCCGCCAAGGTGGCCGACGGGGTGTTTCTCACCCGCGACCTGGTGTCCGAGCCGGCCAACGTGATCTATCCCGAATCCCTCGCCGCCGAAGCCCGCAAGCTGACCCGCCTCGGCGTCAAGGTCGAGGTGCTGGGGGTGCGCGAGATGAAGCGCCTCGGAATGGGGGCGCTGCTTGGCGTCGCCCAGGGCAGCGCGCGGGAGCCCCGGCTGGTGGTCATGCGCTGGAACGGCGGCAAACGCGCCAAAGGCAAGAAACCGATCGCCTTCGTCGGCAAGGGCGTGACCTTCGATACCGGCGGCATCTCGATCAAGCCGTCGGGCGGCATGGAGGACATGAAGTGGGACATGGGCGGCGCCGGCGTCGTCATCGGCCTCATGAAGGCGCTGGCCGGGCGCAAGGCGCGCGTCGACGCGGTCGGCGTCGTCGGCCTGGTGGAAAACATGCCCTCGGCCACGGCGCAGCGCCCCGGCGACATCGTCACCACCATGTCGGGCCAGACCATCGAGGTCATCAACACCGACGCCGAGGGGCGCTTGGTCCTGGCCGATGCGCTGTGGTACTGCAAGGAGCGCTTCGATCCCAAAATCATGATCGATCTGGCCACCCTTACCGGCGCCATCATCATCTCGCTGGGCAACGAGATGGCGGGGCTGTTCTCCAACGACGACCGGCTGTGCAAGCGGTTGAGCGCGGCCGGCGCCGCCGTGCACGAACGGTTGTGGCGCCTGCCCATGGGCGAGGAATTCGACAAGCAGATCAGGTCCGAGGCCGCCGACATGAAGAACGTCGGCAACCGCGGCGGCGGCAGCATCACCGCCGCCCAGCTCCTGCAGCGCTTCGTCGGCAAGACCCCGTGGGCCCACCTCGACATCGCCGGCGTCACCTGGTCGAAGGCGGACAAGCCGACCGTGCCCAAGGGCGGCACCGCATTCGGCGTGCGCCTGCTCGACCGCCTGGTCGCCGATTACTACGAGGGGAAATAGGGCGCCCCGGCGCCCCCCGCGCCCCCCGCGCCCGGCGTGTCCCAGGCCAGCCGTGACCGACATCGCCTTCTATCACCTGGTCCATTGGCCCCTCGAGACCGCCTTGCCACGCTTGCTCGAGAAGACCCTGGAAGCGGGCAAGCGGGCGGTGGTGATGGCGGGCTCCGAGGAAAGGGTCGAGGCGCTGGTCAACGTGCTGTGGACCTATGAACAGGGCTCCTGGCTGCCGCACGGCTCGGCCAAGGACGGCAACGCCGCCGAGCAGCCGGTGTGGCTGACGGCGGACGACGAGAACCCCAACGGCGCCACCTACCTGTTCCTGGTCGACGGCGCCCAGTCGGCGCGCATGGCCGAGTGCGAGCGCTGCTTCGAGCTTTTCGACGGCAACGACGCGGACGCCGTGGCGGCGGCGCGCCGCCACTGGAAGGCGTACGCCGACGCCGGCCACGACCTGACCTACTGGCAACAGACCGACCGTGGCGGCTGGGAGCGCCAGGACGCGGCGGCTAAGGAGTAGCCCGTCTAGGCGGTTGGCGCCACCGTCGGCCACCAGGGGGAATCGTCATGGGCAAGAAGACGCGGCGGCGCCGCAAGAAATCGGCGGGGAGCCCCAGGCCCGAGGCCGCCGCCACCGCCGCCACAGCCGCCGCCGCCGAGATGCAACAGGCCCTGGCCCACCACCAGGCGGGGCGCCTCGACGAGGCCGAGCGGCTGTACGGCGAGGTGCTGGCCGCCCATCCCGACAACGCCGACGCTTTGTTCTACATGGGCGCCGCCGCCTACCAGACGGGGCGTGCCGAGCGCGCCGCCGAGTTCATGGGCCGGGCCGTCGAGCTGGCCCCCGCCAACGCCGCATACGTGGGCGCGCTCGGCGTCGCCAAGACGGCCCTCGGCCTCGCCGATGACGCCGTGGCGTGCTACCGCCGCGCCCTCGAGCTCGACCCCGCCGCCGCCGACGTCCACTACAACCTCGGCAACGCCTTGCTCGAGCGGGGCGAACCGGCCGCCGCCATCGCCAGCTACCGGCGCGCCGTTGAGCTCAATCCCGATTACGCCGAGGCCCACAACAACCTCGGCAACGCGCTCCGGGGCGCCGGGCAACTGGACGAGGCCATCACCTGCTTGCGGCGCGCCACCGAGGCCAACCCGGACTATGCCGAGGCCTTCAACAATCTCGGCAACGCGTTGCGCGAGCGCCTCGACGCCGACGGCGCGGTGGCCGCCTTGCGCCGCGCCGTCGCCCTCGATGCGCACGGCGCGCCGCTGCACAGCAACCTGGGCTTGGCCTTGCAGGACCAGGGGGACCTGGAGGGCGCCATCGCCTGCCACCGGCGCGCCCTCGCCATCGATGCCGCCCATGGCGACGCCCACGTCAACCTGGGCAACGTGCTCGCCGAGCAGGGCTCGGCGGAGGCCGCCGTCGAAGCTTACGAGCGTGCCCTCGGCCTCGATCCCAATAACTTGCGGGCGCGCTGGGGGGCGGCCCTGACCCTCCCCATCCTCTATGATTCCGAAGACGACGTGGGGCGTTGGCGGGAGCGCTGGATGGCCGGTCTGAGGGGTCTCTGTGCCGGTGTCGGACTGGACACGGTCCAAGAGATCGACGCCGCCAAGCGCGCCGCCTTCGGTGCCACCAACTTCTATCTTCATTACCAGGGCGAGGACGACCTGGAGGCGCAGACCCTGTACGGCGGACTGCTCGGGCGCATCGCCGCCGCCGCCTATCCGCGATTCGCCAAGCCCCTGGAGAAGCGCCCCATCGCCCCCGGCGACAAGGTGAGGATCGGCTTCCTGTCGTCGCACTTCCGCGAACATACGGTAGCCAAGCTGTTCGCCCCCTGGGTCATCGACCTCGACCGCGACGCCTTCGAGGTGCACGCTTTTTACGTCGGCAACAAGGTCGACGCCGAGACCGAGGCGATCCGGGCCTCGGCCGACACCTTCCTCCACCACCCGGCCTGCGGCGGCGCGCTCATGGAGGCCATCGGCGAGCACTGCCTCGACGCCCTCGTCTACACCGACATCGGCATGGACCCGAGGGTGCAGGTGCTCGCCGCCTTACACTTGGCGCCGGTGCAGTGCGTGGCCTTCGGGCATCCGGTGACCACGGGCCTGGCCAACGTCGACTATTTCCTGAGCGGCGCGTTGCTGGAGCCGGAAGGCGCCGAGGCCCACTACTCGGAGAAGCTGGTCAAGCTGGCCGGGCTCGGCCTTTGCTACCGCGCGCCGCGTCTCTCTGCCGCCGCGCCGCCCGGCGTGAGCCCACCCGCCGATGGCGCGCCCGTCTTCCTGTGCGCCCAGAGCCTGTTCAAGCTGCTGCCCCGCCACGACCGGATTTACCCGGAGATCGCGGCGCGGGTGGGCGCCTGCCGCTTCTGGTTCATCGCCCACGGCATACCGGAGCTGACCGAGCGCTTCCGCCGGCGCCTGGCCGGCGCCTTCGCTGCCCACGGCCTCGACGCCGATGACTATTGCCAGATCGTGCCACGCCTCGGCCAGGCCGAGTTCCTGGGCCTCAACCGCATGGCCGACGTGGTCCTCGACAGCGTCTCGTGGTCCGGCGGCAACACCACCTTCGACGCGGTGGCCATGGACAAGCCCGTGGTCACCCTGCCCGGTCCCCTCATGCGCAGCCGGGTCAGCGCCGCCATCCTGGCCATGATGGGGATCGAGGAGACCACCGCCGCCGATACCGACGACTACGTCGCCATCGCGGCCCGCCTGGCCACCGACGCCGCCTGGCGCGGCCACATCGCCGCCCTTACCAGGCAGGGCAAATCCAAGGTATACGAAGACACCCGCCCCCTGCGCGATCTCGAGGATTTCCTGAAAGAGGCGTGTGGGGCGGGGTCCGGGTGATCGAAGTCCGTCGCGCCCGCCCCGCGTTTTATACGCGCGGAGTTTACGTAATTAGCATGGTATAATGAAATATTAGTCGACAACTCTGTTAAATTCGTATACAAGTTGTGGATCGAAGATTCGCGGGATCGTGTTCAGGAAGCGGCCATGACCTTAACGTGGATATTTATCAGGCCCATCGTCCTCGCCGTGCTGGTGGTCGCCACGCAATCCAGCAGTCCGGTCGTGCCCGATGAAAAAGGTCGCTGGGGATACCCCCGCACTTCCAGCCTGGAGCCGGTGGAACACGTCCTCATGGGCCACCGTTTCCGCATTCCCAAAGCCTATCTCTACCTCAAGAAACAGTGGGCCCCACGGATACCGGAGCCGGGGAACCCTTTGCTGATGGAGGGCAGCCTGCCCGGCATCGCGCCCTACAGCAAGGAAACCGCGCCCCTGCACAAGGACTATCGTTCCGGTTACCGCCAAATCGTCCACTTCAGCCTACGGGGCATCAAGTACGGGATCGGGTTGGACGAGGAGTATTTCGAGCCGCGATACCTCGAGGAATGCCGGGGAAAACGCCTTGACTTCCGGGTATGCAGGGCAACTTTCAACGACGATGAAATTCTCGTCCAAATCGACGGTGAGAAAAAGATCGCCTTCAAGTGCAGCAAGGACGGAACGGTGCCGAGCCCTCACTGCGAGGGTTGGTTTCCCCTCATCGATAATGTCGCTTTCGAAATTCGCTTCTCGAAACCCCACCTCGGTCGCGCCGGCCTGATCATCGCCGGGGTCTACGAAGTGATCTGCGGCTTCCACGTGCCCGACGCAAATATCCCTCTCACCTACAACTACTGTGAAAAGAAGGTTTACCATGGAACGGAAAGCAAAGACTGATTCGCAGGCCGCGCTGGAGCGCGGCGCCAAGCTCCTGGAGCAAGGCGACGTGGATGGCTATTGGAAGGTGATGGCCAAGCACGACAGGTACGCGGAACTGGCCGGCGATGTCGCCGCCGGAAGGGGGTTTGCCTCGGTGATCGCCAACGGCCGCCTGCAACAGGCAGCGCTGGACAGCCGGGGAAAGAAATTTTCAAAGGAGGATATGGCCGGGATCAGCCGGGACATAGCAAAGGCCGATTTGGATACCCGGCGGCAGAATTTCAAAAAAGAAGGCGATATACGCGTACGTTCGGATCAAACCGTCGAGTATCACAATACGGTATTCGGTGATCTCGACCTGCCCTCGGACACCTATACGCCGTCCCAGCTCCAGGACGTGATGGGCGGTTTCTGGAGCGTCCTCGCCGGGGCGCCGACCAAGGACGCCGAAGACAAGGATTTCTGGGACATCTATGCACAGCAGAAAGAGAAGTTCCTGAAAGACCCGGAGGCGTACCTCAAGGAAGTCGGCGAGGCCGTCGGCGTCGTCGGGGAAGGGCTTGGCGACATGCTTGACGAACTCGACCGCAAGGTCTTCGAGGAGTTGGAGAAGCTCGACCGCAGGTACCTCGATTCGCTCAACAATTCGGATCCCGGAAAATCGAAGCCGGACGACCTGATGGCATCCGCCGACGGCGACGCGCCCGCCGGCAAGGACGGCGACCCGTCGAAGGACGGCGCCGCTTCCCAGGACAAGGCGGCGTCGAAGGCGGAGGAATCCGAGCCGCCCGAGATCGCCAAGTTCCGCCAGAACCTGCTCAAACCGAACGACCCGGCCGACGAGATCATGCTCAAGCGCACCGATCAGCTCACCGAGGACGAGGTCAGCACCCTCACCGGGCGCCGCATCGAAATGCCGCCCGGCC
>JASLQF010000039.1 GCA_030744625.1 Rhodospirillales bacterium | reverse complement strand
TGGATGGCAACCCTGATCGCCCTGACCCTACAGACCTCGTTCCTGACGCCGCCCTTCGGTTTCGCGCTTTTTTATCTGCGCGGGGTGTCGCCACCGGAGGTCAAGACGATCGCCATGTATCGCGGCGTCGTGCCCTTCATTCTCCTGCAATTGACCGGCCTCGCCATTGTGGGTGCCTATCCGTCCCTGGTGAATTATCTGCCCAACAAGGTCTATCTGACTTCCGAGACGGCGCCGCCGCCCAAGAACCCCAGGCTGCAAGCCTGCCTCGAGGAGTACATATTCACCGTCTACGACCGGCGGGGCGGTGAAATCCGTGCCAGCATCGACGTGGCGAAGGCCCTCGACATCGGTTTCCTTCCCGGT
Source organism: Rhodospirillales bacterium (assembly GCA_030744625.1). Classification (GTDB taxonomy): domain Bacteria; phylum Pseudomonadota; class Alphaproteobacteria; order Rhodospirillales; family JASLQF01; genus JASLQF01. Next base: position 53,024 of record JASLQF010000039.1, on the reverse strand, counting down.
AAGCACCGGGACGCTTTGGGGGAAAGCTTCCAAATGGCGGAGGGGACATTCGATCTGGTCGAAAAAGTGCGCGCCACCGAAGCCGCGGTCAAAGCCGATGAGATGGATTATCGGCCGTTGCACCGCGAGGTCCGCGATCTGCGGGTGCTGGTTGGCGCCATCGACCGCAAGCTAAAAAATCTCAAGAAGGAACAGCGTTATCTGCAGCACGAGGGCAAGGCCACGGAAGAAGATATCCGAAGCCTCGAGTTCGATATCGCCGAGCTCGAGAATGATAAGGAAGGGCTGAACGCCAGGATTCCCTCGACCTGGGATGAAGCCCACAAGAGCTACGCCAAGCTGGCCGCCGCCGAGACCAAGGCACGCCGGCGCTACCGCCGCAATGTCGACGACGCCTATGAGCCCATCGCCAAGATTCGCCTTATCATTTCCCAGGCCGAAGCGCTGGCGGCACTCGAGGGCCGGCTCAAGGGCCTGGAACCGGACATCGCCAACGGATCCGCCGATCAGGCCATGAATGCGATTAAATCGGCGACTGCGGCGTTGGGGGCTGTCGAAGGCATCAGCCACATCCGCTCAAAGCTATCCAAGGCCCGGCGCGCCCTCAGGGGCGATAGTCCCAAGCGCGACAAGGCGGCCAGCCGGCTCGCCGAGGCCCTCGAATTGTTTGGCGCGGAAGTGGCGTGGCGGCGCCAGGCGGCGGCGCATTTGGCGGGCGGCCTCGCCACATATGACGAAGCCATCAAGAACACCATCGGGCTACGGTCGCAGGAACGACTGACTAGCGAGCAGGCGGAAGAGGTCGCCACCTGCCAATCCATCCATCGCGATATTTCCCTAAGCTTCTAATAGAGATCGGCGCGTTCTAATCGGCGAGGTGCTTCAGGAGGTCGAGCGCCGCGCGCACGGCCTCGAGGCGCACAGCGTCCCGGTCGCCCGTGAAGACGTGGCGTTCGTGCAGGGCCGCGCCGCCGGCGCGCATCGCGGCAACGTGCACCAGGCCGACCGGCTTGTCCGGGGTGGCGCCGCCGGGACCGGCGATACCGGTGACGGCGGCGCTGACATCGGCGGCGGAATGGGCGAGGGCGCCGGCGGCCATGGCGCGCGCCACCTCTTCGCTGACCGCGCCCACCGACGAAAAGAGCGCCTCCGGTACGCCGAGGAGTTCCGACTTGGCGGCGTTCGTATAAGTGACGAATCCGCGCTCCACGACTAGCGACGAACCCGGGATGGCGGTAAGGCAGGCGGCAAGCAAACCGCCGGTGCACGATTCCGCCACCGCCACGCGAAGACCGGCCGCCGCGCAGGCGGCCAGCACGTCCCGGGCCGAGGCACTGACATCGTCGGGGAACATGCTCACAGTCATATCACCACGGCGAGAGCATATAACGCGGCGCCGGCAAATGCCCCGGCAAGGATATCGTCCGCCATCACACCGAATCCGCCGGACAGGGACCTGTCGGCCCACGACACCGGCCATGGCTTTAAGATGTCGACGACTCGGAAAAGCACGAAACCGGCGGCGTAGAGAATGGGATCCGTGCCCACCGGAAGTAACGTCAGCCATTGCCCCGCCACCTCGTCGATGACCACGGCGTCGGGATCCTGGATTCCAGTACGCCGCACGTAAAGCGAGGACGCCCACAGGCCGGCTCCGAAGACAACCACCGTGGCGATGGCGAGACCGGCCGCTCCAAAGGCCGCGTGGATCGCCCAGGCAAAGGGCAGCGCCGCCAGCGACCCCCAGGTTCCCGGCGCTTTGGGCAGAAATCCGACGCCGAACCACGTGGCGAGCAAGAAGGCGGGATGCCGGAAATCCAACCCTTGCGGCGACTCCTGCGCGCCGTCGAATCTGTCCGGATGTTGCTCCATGTGTGCGTCGTTCTCCCAGGCCGAAATGAACATAGCCTCTTGCTCGCGCCCTGTGCAGGTTCATCTGTGTGGAATCAAATGAAAGACCGCTCTCAGCCGCCGAGCGATACTTTCGGCGGCAACCACGACGGATGGCCTTGCCCCAACTTCGCCGGCTGGAAAGAGGGCAATATGAGCTTGCATGGCCCCCCACGAATCGATACCGTCTTCCATTGAGAATGGGGCGGTCCGCGTAGCGCTCCGCCGGCACCGCACCAAATGGGGTGGCGGGGGCCCGTTGGCTTGTCTCTGAGGCTTCGTGGGGGCGCGATGAGACGGAAAGATCTCTGGCAGCAAGAACCGAAACGCTTCAGACGGTTGATTCACCGCTTATTCCCCGAGCGTCAACTGCATATCCGAACGGAAGGCCGGGTCTCCTATTATCGCCTGTCCCGAGGAAGCCAGATCGCGTTCATCGTTGTGCTGGCGTTGATCGGCGGATGGGGCACCTTTTCTTCGGTGAGTTTCGTCCTTCACGACGTGGTCCTCGGCGCCAAGGAGAGCCAACTCGCCTCGGCCCGCGTGGCGTATCGCTCCTTGCTCGACGAAGTCGGCAAGTATCAGAAGAGATTTAGCTCCATCACCCGTGATCTCGAGGAGAACCACGGACTGATGTTGAGCGTCGTCGAGCAGAACGCCGCCTTGCAGCAGAGCTTGAAGTCGGTGGAAGGCCAGCTCAAGTCGACGGAGCGCGAACGCGCCAGGGTGATCGCCGCGTGGCAGGAGTTGATACGCCAACTCGCCGGGGTCGAAGACAAGATGCGCGGTGTCGCCGAGCACAATTTCACCTTGCGGGGGAATCTCTATTCCACCGAGGCCGACCTGCAAACGGCGCTCGCCGAACGCAACGAATCGATTTTCAACAGCAACCGGATGCGGCGGCAGATCAAGCAATTGGAAACCCGCCTCTCCGACCTGCAGGTGGATCAGGTCGAATCCGTGCAGCGTCTCGCCGAGGGAACCGCGGCCTTCATCGACGACATGGAGAAGGTGGTGAGTATCGCGGGGTTGAAGGTGAATCGCCTTCTCAAGGCCGACGCCTCCCTGGCCAAAGGCCAGGGAGGTCCCTTCATCGAGGCCAAGCCCGATGGCTTGCCCGGCGATCGCCTGAGGGTCGAGCTTGAGAACCTGGATACGCGCCTCAATCGATGGGAAGCGCTACAGACCGTGATTCGCAGGCTGCCGTTGACGGCGCCGCTTGACTATTTTTACATCACCAGCGCCTATGGAAAGCGGCGCGACCCCCTCAACAAGCGGTGGGCGGCGCATTACGGCGTCGATCTGGGGAGTTCATTCAAGTCCTCCGTCTTCGCCACGGCACCCGGCGTCGTCACCTACGCCGGGTGGAAGGGAAAATACGGGAGGCTCATCGAAATAGACCACGGCGCGGGCATCAAGACCCGCTACGGGCACCTCAACAAGACCCTCGTGAAGAAGGGCCAGGAAGTCAAGTTCCGCCAAAAGATCGGCCTGCTCGGCAACAGTGGGCGCAGCACCGGAAGACACCTGCACTACGAGGTCGTCTTCAAGAACCGGCCCAAGAATCCCATGAAGTTCATAAAGGCAGGACGTTATGTTTTCCAAGAATAGGAAAAGTGCGGCGACACCTCGGCAATCCGCGGCTCCGCCCCGGTCCGTGCCGCCTTCACTGATCAGCGACGATCTTACAATCGCCGGCGATCTCAAAGGCGAGGGCGAGGTCCAGATCGACGGCACCGTCAATGGCGATATCCGGTGCAATACCCTGCTGGTCGGCGAGAGCGCCAAAATCAAAGGCGAGATCATCGCCGAATCAGTGCGCGTCCACGGCACCGTCAACGGACAGATCCAGGCCCATACCGTGAGCTTGGCGCGCACAGCCCGCGTTGTCGGCAACATCCTGCACGAAAACCTGTCCACCGAGCAGGGGGCCTTCCTCGAAGGCCACTGCAAGCGCATCGATACCAAGAAGGAACGCGCCGATACCCCGGTCAGCCTTATGGTCAAGGGTGCGGGCGGTGCCGATACCCCCGCCAAGCCAGCCGCTTCGGGAGCGGGGCGCGACCCCGATACGGGCAAGAGCGACGCCGATCCCAAGAAAGTCGCCGCCAGCTAATCGGCGCTGGCGGCTCGTCACGCAGTCTCGCCGAGCACCTTGCCGAAGGCCTCGGGGTCAACGTTACCGCCCGAGCATATCACGGCAACCGTCTTTCCCCGGCAATCGAAGGCGCCCGAAAGGGCCGCCGCCAACGCCACGGCGCCTCCCGGTTCCGCCACCACCTTGAGGTAGGTGAAGGCATCGCGCATGGCCGCCGCCACCGTGGCGTCATCCACCGCCAAGCCGCCGGCGAGCAGGCGCCGGTTCAGGGCAAATGTCAATTTGCCGGGCGTGGGTGCCAGCAAGGCATCGCAAAAGGACTTGGCGCCGGGGGCGATTTCGAGGCGCTCTCCGGCCGCCAGCGAGCGCCGGGTGTCGTCGAAACCCTGCGGCTCGACGGCCCACAACTCAGCGGCGGGACACACCTTGGCGAGGACAAGGGCCGTGCCGGCGACAAGGCCGCCGCCGCCGCAAGGGACGAGCACGGCGTCCAAAGCCGCTTGCGCCGCGCCGGCCTGGGCCGCTAATTCGAGGCCAACGGTGCCCTGGCCGGCGACCACCTCCGCGTCTTCATAGGGACGCACCAGGGTGGCTCCGCGTTCGCCGGCCAACCGTTCGGCCACCTCTTCCCGTCTTTCCGAGGCTTCGTCGTAGAACACCACCTCGGCACCGTGCGAGCGCGTGCCCTCCACCTTGACCATGGGCGCGCGACTGGGCATGACGATGAGGGCGGGGATGTCCAGGGCGCGCGCCGCCGCCGCCACGCCCTGGGCGTGATTTCCCGAGGAATAGGCGACGACACCGCGTCCGCGCTCCGTCCCGTCCAGCCTCGACAGCCGATTGAAGGCGCCGCGGAATTTGTAGGATCCGGTGCGCTGGAGCATTTCCGCCTTGACCAGAAGCCGCCCGCCGAGCCGTTCGTTGAGGGCCGCCGATTCGAGAAGCGGGGTGGTGACGATTTGGCCCCGGAGGCGCTCCGCCGCCGCCTCGACGTCGGCCGCCTCGGGCAGCCTAAGCGCGTGCGAGGAGGGCATCGATGGCCTCCGCTGCCTCTGGCTCGGCGAGGCTGGGCACGTGCCCGACGCCGGGCACGGTGACGCGCGCCAGACCCGGCACTTCTGCGGCCATGCGCTCGAAGGTGTCCTCGCTCAGCACGTCCGACCTGGAGCCGCGAATGGCGAGCAACGGAATCCGCCCAAGCGCCCGGAAGAGAGGCCACAGATCGACGCTTGCGCCGCCGTCCCGGTCGCGCAACGGCTTGATCAAATTGGAGTCCCAGTCCGGGTACAGGCGCCCGTCGTCGCCTTGTCGGAACGTGTTACGCGCCAAGCTCATCCAGCCGTCCTCTCCGGCGGCGGCGAAGTCGGGCAGGGTCTTTTGCATGTAGCGCGCCGCCGCCTCCCAGTCGGGCAGGGGGGGAATATTCCGGATATAGGCGATGATGCGCGCCAAACCCTTGCCCTCGATCTCGGGCCCGATGTCGTTGATCACCGCGCCGGCCAGGGCGCACGGCATGGCGGCGGCCATGATCATGGCCATCACGCCGCCGAGAGAAGTGCCAATAACCGCCACCTTGTGCACGTTGGTGACGGCCAGGAGGTGGCGCACGTCCTCGGCGTAGGTACGCGCCTGGTAACGGCGCCAATCGGCATCGTACTCGGAACGCCCCCGGCCCCGGTAATCGAGGCACAGTACCCGGCGTTCCGACGACACCCTCGCGGCGATATGGTGGAAATCCTTGGAATTGCGTGTCAGGCCACTCAGGCAGAGAACAGGCGTCGCCGTCGACAGTGGATCGCCGTAATCCCTGAAATAGAGGCGAAGCCCGTCCTGGGACGTGAAGGCGCGCTCCCGGTAACCGGGTTCGCCCTCGCCTCCGGTGGAGCCTGACGCGCCCCCGCTCACAGGTCGAGCAGAGCCGGAAGCTCCGCCAGGGTGGTGATCATGTGCACCGGCTCCCCGGGAAGCCGCTCGGATTTTTGGGCATAGCGGTTGCACCACACCACCTGGAAACCGAAGGCCGCCGCTCCATTGGCGTCCCAGGCGTTGGACGACATGAAGCAGATACGATCGGCGGGCACGTCGAGGGCATCGACGGCAAGCTGGTAAACGCTCGGGTGCGGCTTGTAGATGCGCAGGCTGTCGACGGATATCACGGCGTCCAGCAGTTCACCCAACTGGGCGCCCTCGACCGCCGATTTCAGCATATCGGGCGAGCCGTTGGAAAGGATCGCCGTCTTCATTCCGCCATCCTTGAGGCGGGCCAGCATATCCTCGATCTCGGGAAAGGTGTCGAGTTTGAGATAGAGATCCATGAGTTTCCGGCGCAACGCCGCGTCCTCGATGCCGAGGCTCTCCATGGCGTAATCCAGGGCGTCGCCGGTAATTTGCCAGAACTCCACGTACTCGCCCATGAGGCTGCGCAACCACGTGTATTGGAGCTGCTTGGCGCGCCACAGGATGTTCAGTTCATCGGCCTTGTCCCCCAGGTCGTCACGGCAGCGGTCCGCGGCGGCGGCAAAATCGAACAGCGTTCCGTAGGCATCGAACACGCAGGCCCCGGCGTTCCCCAAGGATGCGGCATCTGACATTTTTTCCTCCCCGTCTGATCCTTGCAGAAAAGGCTTGACTGCCTCGCTTTATGCGTCCCCGACCAGCCGCGGCCGGTGTCAGCGCTTGAGGTCGCGTTCCAAGCTCAAAGCCACCTCCAAGCCGTTGAGCCGGCCCCGGTATACCTGGACGCCCTCCATCACCCGCTGGATGTAATTGCGGGTTTCCTCGATGGGGATCATTTCGATCCAGTCGACCGCGTCGATGGTTGCGTCCCGGGGATTGCCGTGCATGCGCATCCATCGGCGCGCCCGCGCCGGTCCCGCGTTGTAGGCGGCAAGAGCCAGCACATAGGAACCCTCGAACGCACTCAGTAGACTGGCCAGATAGGCTTGGCCGAGCTTGAGGTTGAAGCGGGGATCGGTGGTCAGCCGGTGGCGGGCGTACTTGACCTTGAGTTCCTTCGCCACGTCGCGCGCCGTGCGTGGCAGCAACTGCATCAGCCCGCGGGCCCCGGCACCGCTTTGCGCCTCGGGCTGGAAAGCGCTCTCCTGGCGCACCACGGCCAGCACCAAGGGTACCTCGAGGCGCGGCTTGCCGAGTCGTACCGGGGGCAGGGACAATGTGGGATAACCCGCCATGATGAGGTCGCGGCCGGCGCGGCTCGCCTTCTTGGCGACGGCAATCGCCAAATCGGGACGATGGTGGGCGCGGGCCAGATCCGCCGTCAGCTTTTGCCAGGCCGGGCTTTCCCGTATTTCGCTGAGGCGCAGGATGAAGGGACGCAGGCGTTCGCGTTCTCCAAGCATGTTCAGGATTTCGAAGGCGCGCACGAGTTCCTGCTTGGCGAAGGCTTCCGCCTCCTTGGGGCTGGGCTCGGGGTCGGGCGCCAGCTTAGTGGTGCTCCCGGGCGCCAGACGGGCGGCCGCCAGCTGGCCGTAGTAGGTGGTGGAATAGCGCGCCGCCGAACGGTACCAGAGCTTGGCCAGCTTTTTCTTTTTGGCTTCTTCCGCGGCGCGGGCCGCCCAATAGGCGCCGCGGGCGCGGCTTATGGGATATGTGACCGATTTGAACATGGCCTTGAAATGGCGGAAAGCGGTGGCGCGTTCATTGAGGAATCTCAACATGATCCAGCCGGCCAGCCATTCCGCCTCGGCAAAGGCCGGTCCCTCTTCCAGCCCATGCTCCTGGACCAGGCGGTAGGCCTCCGAGATATGTCCCTTGGCGAGCGCGCGGCGCGCCAGGATGGACCGCTCGCGCCACCATTTTTCGGCATGCGCGGGGTCGGCCGGCACCCCGTCAAGTAGAGCCGCCGCCGTATCCAGGCCCTTGCGCCGGCGCCAGCGCAGACGCTCGTAAACGAGGCCGGGGTGGCCCTTGAGCGCGGCCGGTACCCGCTCGATGGCGCGGTCGACGTTTCCGTTCATGCGCATGAGCATGAGGCGGGCCTCGGACAAGGCGCGCCAATCGGCATTGACTTTCCACAACATGCGGCGCGCCGGCCAATAGCGGCCTCGCCAAATGAGGCGGTCGAGACGCTCGATGTGGTCCAGGCGCGTCAAATACTTGCGGTAGCGCCTGTAAAAGCGCCGTTCCGGGCGCTTGCTGAAGTTTCCGCCGACCCATGCGGCGCGGAGAGCCGCGCGGCCCGCTTTTTCCTGGCCACTGGCCAGCAAGGCGGCGCCATACCGGACCTGGCCGTCGGAACTGGCAGGCTGGCGATCCTTGAACCAATTGAGGACGTCCTCGGCGGGCATATTGTCGGTCATGCCTCTTCCGCTCGCCGCAGCAGAAGGGATCGCTTCGGCCACTGGGGATTCTCCGAGAGAAACCCCGCGATCCGCCCGAAGGACGCGGTAGAACCGTCACGCGTAAGGTCGAGCCAGTGGAAGAGCTTCGCCGCCACGGGGTCCTTGATGCGCGCCGCGCCGCGCCGCGCCCGCTTCCAGTCTCCCGCCTTTATAGCCTTGATGACGGCCTTGGCGGCGGCGCTGTCCTGGGGCGCCAAGGGGCCGGCGGCGGCACCGTTTCCCAACGGAAGGGCCGCCATCAAGACCACCAGTAGCGCGCTTGTCAACCGACCGGACAATCCTTGCCTTTCCCGGCATCGCGCCAGTCCCGGCGCGCTTGCCTGGGCGTGACTGTACGCGCCGAAGGGCGCATCGACAAGCCGGGGCGGGGGCGCCGCTTGCCGATATCGTCCGGTTGGGAGTATGGTCGGCAAACCAAACCATTAAAAATGGGGGAGGAAGCCATGTTCCAGGGTTCATTCGTCGCCCTGATTACGCCGCTCAAGGACGGCAAGGTGGACGAGGACGCCTATCGCGCCTTCGTCGATTGGCAGGTCGAGGAAGGCACCGACGGTCTGATCCCCTGTGGAACGACCGGCGAATCGGCCACCCTCAGCCACGACGAGCACATGCGTGTCATCGAGGTCTGCCTCGAGGTGGCCGACGGCCGGGTCCCGGTGGTCGCGGGCACGGGCTCCAATTCCACGGATGAGGCCATCATGCTGACCCGCCACGCCAAGGAGGCGGGAGCCGATGGCGCGCTGGTGGTGACGCCCTATTACAACAAGCCGACGCAAGAGGGGCTTTACCGGCATTACAAGGCGATTCACGACGCCGCCGAACTGCCCATCCTGATCTACAACATTCCCGGTCGCTGCGTCATCGACATGTCCGTCGAGACCATGGCCCGCATCGCCGGGTTGCCCAGGATCGTCGGCGTCAAGGACGCCACCGCCGATCTTACCCGTCCCCTGCAAACCCGCATGACGATCGGCAGCGACTTCTGCCAGATGAGTGGCGAGGACGCCACGGTCATTCCCTTCCTCGCCGCCGGTGGACATGGCTGCATCTCGGTCACCGCCAATGTGGCGCCTAGGATGTGTGCCGACATGCATCGCGCTTGGCGGGACGGGGAATTGACGACGACGATGACGCTTCAGGACCGGCTCATGCCGCTTCATCTGGCCCTGTTCTGCGAATCCAGTCCGGGCCCGGTAAAGTACGCCGCCAGCCTGCTCGGCAAGTGCTCGGCGGAAACGCGTCTGCCTATCTGCGAGATCGCCGACGCCAGCAAGGCCCGGGTCAAGGACGCCATGGTCGGTGCCGGGCTCCTCAACTAAGCTCGGGGGCGCCGCGGCCGACCCCGTATATCGCTTGGCACGAAGGCCATGGCACGCAAAGTTCAAGCGAAGGGGAATGCCGTGGCGCGCAACCGCAAGGCGCGCCACGACTACCAGATCGAGGAAACCTTCGAGGCCGGAATCGCCCTTTCCGGCACCGAGGTCAAGTCCCTGCGCCAAGGCCGTGCCACCATCACCGAAGCCTTCGCCGGCGACAAGGAGGGCGAGCTATACCTCTTCAACGCCCATGTCCCGGAGTACCTGGCGGGCAGCCGCTTCAATCACGAGCCCAGGCGCCCGCGCAAGCTCCTGCTGCACAAGCGCGAGATCAGGAAGCTCATCGCCGCCGTCCGGCGCGACGGCATGACGCTGGTGCCACTCGCCGTCTACTTCAACAAACGGGGCATGGCCAAGGTGGAATTGGCCTTGGCGCGCGGCAAGCACCGATACGACAAGCGCGCCGCCGTCAAGGCCCGCGACTGGAAGCGCCAGAAGGCCCGGCTCATGCGCGACAAGGGATAGGGCGGAGCGCCATGGCGTGAGCGAACCATGGACCGGAGACCGGGAATTCTCCCGCTTCCCCGGCCTCAAGACCCGTAATCCGCTGATGTGAGCCGCGCCCCGACGCCGGGCGCGGTTTCAATGAATGACCGCGTTCGCCGGAACGTCCTCGGAAAACAATTCCTCGAGGGCTTCCAGGACACTCTCCCAGGCAACGCTTTCCTGGAAATCGCCTTCGTCGAAAAACTCCTCCATCTGCAACGCCGCGTGGATGATCGCCCCTTTTCCATAGCGCTTGATCAGTGAGTGAGCAGTGCGCCAGACTTTCTGCCGCGACATGTTCATCGGACTCCGAAAAATAGCGGACCGGCTGCTAACCGTATCGCCGCGGTGGCCAGATTATTGGTGTGTTGCACGTATAAAGCTCCGTCCTGTTACGCCTTGCCGCCAAGCATGAAGCGAACCGGCCCATGTGGTGTCGAGACCATACTCGACTTCGTTAAATATGGGGCCGAAGCCTGGATTTTCAAGAATTATTGAGCGCCGGTTTGCCGGCGCGCGTACTGATTCTTGCCGAACATGATGGAGAATGCCTCCTCGTCCTTGTGCCAATTTTCCCGGCGCCGATCGGCCAGGACGGTGAGGCCGCGCTCCACGGCGGGCCGGGCACTGATCGCCTCGAACCAGCGCTTGAGGTTGGGAAAGTCGTCGAGGCTCTGGCCTTGACGCTCGTGGCCGCGGGTCCAGGGAAAGACCGCCATGTCGGCGATGGAGTATTCGCCGGCCAGATACTCCGCTTCGCCGAGCCGGTGCTCCATGACCCCGTAAAGCCGCCCCGTTTCGTTGGTGTAGCGATCGATGGCGTAGGAAAGGTTGTCGGGCGCGTACGTGCGGAAGTGATGGGCCTGGCCGAACATGGGACCGATGCTGCCCATTTGGAACATCAGCCACTGAATGACCAGATAGCGCGGAGCCATGTCGGCGGGCATGAACCGCCCCGTCTTCTCGGCGAGATACATGAGGATGGCCCCGGATTCGAAGAGCGAATAGGGCATGGCCCCCGGGCCGTCGTTGTCGACGATGGCCGGCATCTTGTTGTTGGGGCTGATTTTCAGGAAATCGGCGTCGAATTGGTCGCCCTTGGTGATGTCGATGGGGACCACGTTGTAGGGCAGCCCGACCTCTTCGAGCATGATGGATACTTTGAACCCGTTGGGCGTCGGCCACGTGTAAAGATCAATCATCCGAAAATCCTCATTGGCGGAAATCTTCAATGTCCTCATGATAGCATCCCAACCAAGATGACAAAAACCAAGACACGGGGTTGGATTCGGCGGCGCCCCTTCCCAAGTGCTCGGAAGACACACACAGGCGCCAACGTGGAGGACTAGGTATGGCGAATCCGCTTCTACATCTGGTTTTCGGCGGCGAGGTCCGCGACCCCCAGGGCGTCGATTTCGCAGATTCCGACAATCTCGATATCGTCGGCATCTATCCCGACTACAAGACCGCCTTGGAGGCTTGGCGCGGGGCGAGCCAGGCGCGGGTCGACGAAGCCCGTGTCAAGTACGTCGTCGTGCACCTGCACCGCCTGCTCGACCCCGAAAAGGAGGAGGGGGAGCACTAAGCGGACTCAGGCACCGAGAATTCGGGCTATGTCGGCGAAAACGGCGTGGAACATCGTCTCCGTCAGGCGGCCGGTGTTGGTGTTGTAGCGCGAGCAGTGATAGCTGTCGGCCAACGCCCATTCCAGGGGCAATTGGTGCACGGCGCCATGGCGGAACGGCCAGGCGCTTTTTTTTTCACCGATGGCTGCCAACACGGCTCCATGGGCCAGGGTGCCCAGGGCCAGCACGACCCTCAGGTTGGCGAGGGATCCTATTTCCTCCTGGAGAAAGGGGCGGCAGGCCGTGGCCTCCGCGCCGGTGGGACGGTTTTTCGGCGGCACGCAACGCACCGCATTGGTGATGCGGCACCGGGAAAGCCGCAGGCCGTCATCCGCCCTGGCGGCGTACGTACCCTCCGCGAAACCGAAGGCGAGCAGGGTTGAATACAAAAGGTCGCCGGCGAAATCGCCGGTAAATGGCCGGCCCGTGCGGTTGGCGCCGCGCAAGCCAGGGGCCAGCCCGACGATCAGCAACGCCGCGTCATCGCTGCCGAACGAGGCGACGGGGGCGTTGTGCCAATCGCCGTGATCGGCGCGGTTGGCGTTTCGGAATTCTCTCAACCGCGGGCACAACGGGCAATCGCGGAGCGGAAGGGCGAGGGGGGTATTCCCCCGGCCAATCATGGCTCAGACGGTCTGCAGCTCGGAATCGGCATCGTCGTACCGGTCGTCGCCGCTCTCTTCCTCGCCCCGCGACTGGCGTTCGATGTGCGTCTGCAGGTCCTGCAGTTCCACGAATACGTCGGCCTGGCGGCGCAACTCATCAGCCACCATGGGCGGCTGCGAGCGCAAGGTGCTGACCACGGTGACCCGCACGCCCTTGCTCTGCACGGCCTTGACCAACCGGCGGAAGTCGCCGTCTCCAGAGAAAAGAACGGCATGTTCCAGGCTCGGCGCCATTTCCATGAGGTCGATGGCGAGCTCGATATCCATATTGCCCTTGATCTTGCGTCGACCCGAGGCGTCCGTGAATTCCTTGGTCGGCTTGGTGACCATGGTGTAGCCGTTGTAATCGAGCCAATCGACCAGGGGACGGATCGGCGAGTATTCCTGGTCCTCGATCAGGGCGGTGTAGTACAAGGCGCGCACAAGGTAGGCTTGGTTGCTGAACAGTTCCAAGAGCCGCTTGTAATCGATGTCGAAATTGAGGGCTCGGGCAGCGGCATACAGATTTGAGCCGTCGATGAACAGGGCAATCCGTTCGTTCGCTTTGAATTTCATGGTAAATATTCCTTTTAGGTCAAATTTTTTGCTTCAAATATTCATGGGTCCGAAAAAGGCTTCAAGTGGCCAAGGACGGCGCCGTCGGCCCTCTCCGCGTGGGCTGCGACGGTCATACCCATGGACAATAAGCTAATCGCGCGTCCCCCCCATCGCAAGGGCTAGACATGGGAGCCGGGAAGGGAATCTTGATTCTCGTTGGTATCGGGGCGAACTTGGACAGCCGGCGCGCCGGCCCGCCGCGCGCCACCTGCGAGGCCGCCCTCACCGCCATGACCGAGGCCGGTCTCGCCGTGGTGCGCCGATCGCGCTGGTATCGAAGCGCCCCCGTGCCGCGCTCGCCGCAACCGTGGTTCGTCAATGGAGTGGCGCAGGTGAGGACACACCTATCTCCCGCCGAAGCACTTGCCGTTCTGCATCGGATCGAGGGCGATTTTGGAAGGCTGCGCGGCAGCAGCGATACAAGCCAAATCGGCGCGCCGCGCAGCCTGGACCTGGACCTTCTGGCCTATGGCGACTTGGTCACTTCGGCGGCGGATGGCCCCGTCGTACCCCATCCCCGCCTGCACGGGCGCGCTTTCGTGCTGCTCCCCCTGGCCGAAGTGGCCCCCGATTGGCGCCATCCGGTTTCGGGGCGAAGCGTCGCCGAACTCATCGCCGCCCTTCCCCCGGACCAGGTCGCCGAACCATTGGAGGAAGAGTCCTAGTGGACGAAATATTCCCGGCCAAGCCATGAGAGTGTTGCTTTTGCACTGCGGCAAAATATATTAACAGGGTTCCCGAATTGATGTCTGAGAGGAATTCATGGCTCGTGTAACGGTTGAAGACTGCATCACCAAGGTTCCCAACCGCTTCGATCTGGTGATAATGGCGGCGCAACGGGCGCGCGCCATCTCCGCCGGCTCGACGCTCACGCTCGAGCGTGACGACGACAGGAACCCGGTCGTCGCCTTGCGCGAGATCGCCGAGGAAACCGTCGATCCCAGCGAGCTGGAGCAGACCGTCGTCAAGGGCTTGCAGAAGCACATCGAGATCGACGAACCGGAAGAGGAGGAAATGGACCTCCTCGCCATCCAGCAGGAAATCAGCGGCGCCATGGAAGAGGACGCCAAGCAAGAGGGTTTGCCCGAGGATGTGACGGAGGGCGAGGCCGCTGACGCGGCGGACACGGACGCGGCGGCCGCCGACGACGCCGAAGACGCGCCGACGGCCGACGAAACGCCGCAAGAAACCGACACGGACGACGTCAAGGACGGCGAGGGCTAACGGCGGCGCCGTTTCGTGGCAAGGGAGGGGGAGAGAACCGCTACCGGAGTCCCATGGCTCGATCGCCTCTCGCCGGTCGGGCACCGAGGAGAAGGCCCATGATTCGGCAATTCGAGCTGGTCGAAAGGGTCAAAAGCTATGATAAAGGCGCCAACGAGGATGCCCTCAACCGCGCCTATGTTTTTTCCATGAAGGCCCACGGCGCGCAAAAGCGGGCCTCGGGCGACTCCTATTTTTCCCATCCGCTCGAGGTCGCCGGCATCCTCACCGAATACAAGCTGGATGGCGACTCCATCATCACGGCGTTGCTCCACGACACCATAGAGGACACCCCGGCTACCCTCGCCGATATCGAATCTCAGTTCGGCGAAGGCGTGGCGCGGCTGGTCGATGGCGTCACCAAGCTGACGCGCATCGAGCTGCAATCCGATCATGCCAGCCAGGCCGAGAACTTCCGCAAGCTGCTCCTGGCCATGTCGGAGGACATCCGCGTCCTTCTGGTCAAGCTGGCCGACCGGCTGCACAACATGCGCACCCTTCATCACATAGAAAATCCCGACACCCGGCGGCGCATCGCCCTGGAAACCATGGAAATCTATTCCCCGCTCGCCGAGCGCATCGGCATGCAGGAAATGAAAAGCGAACTCGAAGGCCTGGCCTTCACCGAACTCAATCCGGACGCCCGCGAGTCCATTCTGGCGCGGCTGGAATTCCTGCGCGCCGAGGGTGGCGATCTGGTGTCGCGCGTTATCATCGAACTGCAGAACACGTTGGTGGAGGCGGGCATAAAGGCCGCGGTTTCGGGGCGCGAGAAATCCCCTTACGCGATCTGGGGCAAGATGCAGCACAAGAACGTGGGCTTTGAACAGCTATCCGACATCATGGCGTTTCGCGTCATCGCCGAGACGGAGGAAGAGTGTTATCGGACACTGGGTGTCATCCACGGCGCCTATTCCATGGTGCCAGGCTGTTTCAAGGACTACATCAGCACCCCCAAGCCCAACGGATACCGCTCCTTGCACACCAGCATCTTCGGGCCCCAGCGCCACCGCATTGAAGTGCAGATCCGCACCCGTGAAATGCACGAGGTGGCGGAGCACGGCGTCGCCGCCCACTGGCAGTACAAGCAGGGCACGGACAAGACCGACGGCCGCCAATACCGTTGGCTCCGGGAACTTCTGGATATCCTCGAGCACGCCACCGAGCCAGAAGAGTTCCTGGAACACACCAAGCTCGAGATGTTCCAGGACCAAGTGTTCTGTTTCACGCCGAAGGGCGATTTGATCAATCTGCCGAGCGGCGCGACGCTGGTGGATTTTGCCTACGCCGTCCACTCCGAGGTAGGCGACACCTGCGCCGGAGCCAAGGTCAACGGGCGCATGATGCCGCTCAGGACTCAACTTCAGAATGGCGATCAGGTGGAAATCATCACGTCGAAGGCGCAAACACCGTCACTCACGTGGGAACGCTTCGTGGTGACCGGCAAGGCGCGCGCCCGCATCCGCCGTTTCGTCCGATCGAAGGAACGCGATCAGTATCTGAAGCTTGGCCACGCCATCCTCGAGAAGGCATATGCGGAGGAAGGCTACAATTTCTCCGAGAAGGCTCTTGACGAGGTTCTCAAGAAATTCCAGGCGAACAGCACCTCCGACCTCTGCGCCAAGGTGGGGGCCGGCCACTACACCGGCCGCGAGGTCATGGAAGCCGTCTTCCCCGGCACCAAGAAGAAGGGCAGGGGCTGGAACGTCGTGCCCCTTTCCCGGGCGCGGCGCAAGAAGAACAAGGCCAAGGAAGCCTCCATCCCCATCAAGGGGCTTATCCCCGGTATGGCCATGCACTATGCCGGCTGCTGCCACCCGCTGCCCGGAGACCGCATCGTCGGCATCGTCACCACGGGCAAGGGAGTGACCATCCATACCATCGACTGCGACATCCTGGTCGGGTACGCCGACGAACCGGAGCGCTGGCTCGACGTCTCCTGGGAGGTGGAAAGCGAGCAGCCGGACCTCCACGTGGGAAGGGTCCAGCTCACCGTCACCAACGAACAGGGAAGCCTGGGCAATCTGTCGATGGTCATCGCCAAGAACGACGGCAATATCAGCAACCTCAAGATCACCAACCGCTCGGCTGATTTTTTCGAGATGACGGTCGATATCGAGGTGCGGGACGTGCAACACCTCACCTATATCATCGCGGCCTTGCGCGCGACGTCGGTCATCAATTCCGTGCAACGGGCGGGCGGCTGAACGGACCGGCGGCCAAGGAGCCAGACACCGGCGTGGCGCCCCGTGAACGTTGGGCTTCTCGGTTGGCTCCCGTTTGTCATATATTCACCTTATGTTTCGACGTCGGTTGAATTTGAACTTCTTCCAGCGGGCGCGGCAACTCTTGTGGCCGCGCTCCGGATGGCTGCGTTCGACCCACTACCTGCTGCACAGAATTCGCCGGCTGCCCGGGACGCCCTATGCCATCGCCGGCGGTTTCGCGTGCGGCGCCGCCGTCTCGTTCACGCCGTTCGTCGGTTTGCATTTCGTGATGGCGGCGTTGTTGGCCTGGGCCATGCGCTGCAGCATACTGGCTTCCGCCATCGGCACCGCCGTTGGAAACCCCTGGACCTTTCCCTTCATCTGGGTGTGGGTTTACAATCTCGGTAACTGGATGGGTGCCGGAGAAGCGACTAGGAGCGCCGATTCGATGGATTTCGGCGCCCAGTTCGCCGCCATGATGGAGGCCTTCCTACGCGCCGACTTTGCCTATCACTGGAACATCGCCTGGCCGGTACTCTGGCCCATGCTGGCCGGCGGCATACCGACGGCCATCGTCGTCTGGTTCGTCTTCTATCTCCCGTTGAGGGAAGCGATCGCGGCCTATCAGCATCGTCGGCCCCACCTGCGGGCGCCGCGGCAACGGCGCGGCAAATTGGAGACCAAACCATGAATCACCATTTGCGTCTTGGTGTGAACATCGATCACGTGGCGACGATCCGCAATGCCCGCGGCGGCAGCCACCCGGATCCGGTGCGCGCCGCCAAGCTCGCGGTGCGGGCCGGCGCCGACGGGATCACGGCGCACCTGCGCGAGGACCGCCGCCATATCTCCGACGACGATATCAGCCGCCTCAGCCACGAGATCACCGTGCCCCTCAACCTGGAAATGGCGGCAACCCCGGAGATGTTGGAGATCGCCTTGCGCCACAAGCCGCACGCCGCGTGCATCGTCCCCGAAAAACGCGAGGAGAGAACCACCGAGGGCGGCCTCGACGCGGTCACCGGCCGTCAACACCTGGCGCCCTATGTCGAAGCCCTCGGCGAGGCCGGAATCCGGACCTCCCTGTTCGTCGAACCGGAACCCGCGCAGCTTGATGCCGCGTTGGCCCTCGGCGCCCCCGTGGTTGAACTGCACACCGGCGCCTACTGCGAAGCGGCGAACGACGCGCGCCAGTTCGAGCGCATCCTTACGGCCGCCACCCATGCCGAAAATATCGGCCTCGAATGCCATGCCGGCCACGGGCTTTCCTTCGACACCGTGGGGCCGGTGGCGGCCATCCCCACCATCGTCGAGCTCAACATCGGTCACTTCCTGATCGGCGAGGCCATATTCGGCGGGCTGGAGAGCAGCATCAAGCGCATGCGGGCCCTGATGGACAAGGCGCGGGCCGAAACTTCCGGCCAGCGGATCGCCTGACGGCGCCCCCGGACCAGCGCTCACCATGATCATCGGCATCGGCACTGACCTCGTCGACATCCGCCGCATCGAGCGCACCCTCGAACGTTTCGGGGACCGCTTCACCGACCGCGTCTTCAACCAGACGGAAAGGGCGCGCGCCGCGCGCAGCCCCAATCCGGCCGCCCTCTACGCGCAGCGTTTCTCCGCCAAGGAGGCGTGCGCCAAGGCCCTGGGCACCGGCTTCAGGCGCGGCGTCTTCTGGGGCGACATCGGCGTCGACAACCTGCCATCGGGCAAGCCTTTCCTGACCCTTTCCGGGGGAGCCAAGCGCCGCCTCGAGGAGCTGACGCCACCCGGCACGACGGCCCAGATCGACATTTCGCTGACCGATGAATCCTTCTTCGCCCAGGCCATGGTGGTAATTCTGGCGGTGCCCAAGCCCTGACCCGCGACCCCCATGAAGAGGGCCGGCGATATGGCTTGACAGGATGGGCTTGGGCTGGCTTCATCGTCGGGCCTCAAGCCAAAAGAACCCCAAAGAAGTTTGTTTTTTCAAAAGGATAAAAATAAAACTTAATGTCAAAAGATAAGAAAGGCGGCTATCGGGAGGCGATCAAGACCGCCTTCTACGCCGCAGCCATCGCGCTTGTCGTGCGCACATTCGCCTACGAGCCGTTCAATATCCCCTCTGGCTCCATGATCCCGACGCTCCTGGTCGGCGATTACCTGTTCGTATCCAAGTTCTCCTTGGGCTACAGCAGGCATTCCTTGCCGTTCAGCCTGCCCTTGATCGACGGGCGCATCGCCTTCACGGAGCCGCAGCGCGGCGACGTCGCCGTCTTCAAGCTGCCCCGCGACAACCAAACCGATTATATTAAGCGCCTCATCGGCCTGCCGGGCGACCGCATCCAGCTCAGAGACGGCATCCTTCACATCAACGGCGTGCCGGTGAAGCGCCGGCGCGTCGAGGACTTCGTCACCCGGCACGGGAACGGCAGGGTGACGCGCATCGCGCAATACATCGAGACCTTGCCCGGTGGGCGCGAACATCCCATCCTCGAGGTGACCGACGAAAGCCCCTTCGACAACACGCCCGTCTACACGGTGCCGGCGGGCCATTACTTCGCCATGGGCGACAACCGCGACCGATCGAGCGACAGCCGGTTTGGCGACGTCGGCTTCGTGCCCATGGTAAACCTCGTTGGACGCGCCGAGTTCTTGTTCTTCTCCATCGACGGCAGCGTCTGGGAGTTCTGGAAATGGCCGTCGTCCATACGTTTCGGCCGCATCTTCTCGGGCTTGAATTGAGGCACCATGGGCGACCAGCTTGAACGTCTCGAAAAGACGTTGGGGCATCGCTTTACCCGACGCCAGCTCCTACGCCTGGCCTTGACCCATTCCAGCACGGCCCACGACCAGTCCGGGCGCAGCCACACCAACGAAAGGCTGGAATTCCTCGGCGACCGGGTGCTCGGGCTGGCCGTCGCCGACCTGCTCTGCGAACGCTTCGCGGACGAGGACGAGGGGGCCTTGGCAAAAAGATTTACGGCCCTGGTGCGCCGCGAGGCCTTGGCCCGGATCGCCGTCGACATCGGCCTCGCCCCGCACATCGTCCTGGGGCAAGGGGAAGACGAGGCCGGCGGCCGTGAAAATCCCAACCTGCTCGCCGACACCTGCGAGGCGGTGATCGCCGCCCTGTTCCTGGATGGCGGTTGGGAGACCGCCGCCGATTTCGTCCGGGCGCGCTGGGGACCCCTGATGGCCGAGGACGCGGTGCCGCCCGTCGACGCCAAGACGACGTTGCAGGAATGGGCCCAGGGGCAAGGTCTGGCGCTGCCGGTATATGCCGTCGTCGAGCGCCAGGGCCCGGCGCACGCCCCCACCTTCACCATCGAGGTGCGCGTCGAGGGGCGCCCCCCGGCGCGGGCCGCGGGCTCCTCCAAGCGCGCCGCCGAGCAAGGCGCGGCCAAGGCCATGCTCGATGCCTTCGGGAAGGCGGGCGACGATGGCTGAGGGGACGCGGCGGTGCGGCTTCGTCGCCATCGTCGGCGCCCCCAACGTCGGCAAGTCCACCCTGCTCAACCGCCTGGTCGGCGCCAAGGTTTCCATCGTCACCCCCAAGGTGCAGACGACGCGCTCCCGCGTACTCGGCATTTGCATCGAGGGCGCTACCCAGCTCGTGCTTGTCGACACGCCGGGAATCTTCAAGCCGCGGCGCAGACTGGACCGGGCCATGGTGGCGGCGGCCTGGGGTGGATCCCAGGAGGCCGACTTGATTCTTCTACTAGTAGATAGCGCCGCGGGCCTTGACGCTGACACCCGTGCCATCGTCAAGCGCCTGCAGGCGGAAGACAGCGAGGCCATCCTTGCCCTCAACAAGGTTGATGCGGTCAAGAAAACAGCCCTTTTCAAGCTCGCCGCCGCCCTCGACGACAGCGGCGTCTTCATCCATACCTTCATGGTCTCGGCCAAGACGGGCAGCGGCGTGCCCGACCTTCTAGCCCATCTGGCCGGCGCCGTGCCGGAAGGGCCGTGGCTGTACCCCGAGGACCAGCTCTCCGACATGCCGGGCCGTCTGCTCGCCGCCGAGATCACACGCGAGAAGATGTATCTCCAGCTACACCAGGAATTGCCTTACGCGTCCACCGTGGAAACCGAATCCTGGAAGGAGAACAAGGACGGCAGCGTGCGCGTCGAAGTATCGGTATTCGTCGAGCGCCCCAGCCAGAAGGCCATCGTGCTTGGCAAGGGCGGGGCGCGCATCAAGGCCATCGGCGAGGCGGCACGGACCGAGCTCGAAGAGCTTCTCGAGCGCCGCGTGCACCTGTTCCTGTTCGTCAAGGTGCGCAAGGACTGGGGTGAAGACCCCGAGCGTTACCGCGACCTCGGTCTCGATTACAAGGCGTAGAGCGAGGCCAAACTATTTCCGTAAAACTTCACGACCACAAAGAAAGGAAGAGAACCGTGACAAGCGAACGATTCGAAAACGGCCTGAAGACCCGCAAGAAAGTGCTCGGCGACACCTACGTGGAGCGCTCCCTGGCCCAGGCCAACGACTTCACCATGCCCTTCCAGGAACTGGTGACCGAGTACTGCTGGGACCACATCTGGAATCGCCCGGGGCTGACCCACAAGACGCGCAGCATGCTCAACCTCGCCATGCTGTGCGCCCTTGGCCGCCCCAACGAGCTGCGCCTCCACGTGCGCGGCGCCCTCAACAACGGATGCACCGTCGAGGAAATCCAGGAGGTGTTCCTGCAAGTCAGCGTCTACTGCGGCGTGCCGGCGGGCCTCGATGGATTCAAGATCGCCCGCGAGGTTATCGACGAACAGGAAGAATAGGGGGGCGGCGCCTCTTTTTGACCTAAGTCAAGGAAGGGGGGCCGGGGGCGCTCCTAGTATCCGCCCCGGCCAAGATCGTGTTCAGACGGCCCATGCAAGGTGTAAGTGGGTCGCTTGGCGTCGCGGCGGCACGTATCCAGAGAAAACACCATCCAGGGGAGTGATCCATGACAACCAAGACAGCTAAACCGAAATCGAAGGCGGCTTCCGGGGACACACGCGTCGCTTACGAGGATATTCGCGAATGGATCGACGCCTTGGAGGCCGAAGGGCAACTGACCCGGGTGCAGGGCGAGGTCGACTGGAAGTACGAATTGGGCTCCATCGTGCGGCGCACCTGGGACGTTTACGGCGATGCGTCGCCGGCGCTCATGTTCGATAACATCAAGGACTACAAGGCCCCCAAGCCCAACAAGGTCTTTGCCGGTGCCTTCCGTTCGTGGTTCCGTGCCGCCATGATGCTGGGGCTCGATCCCCGCAACACCAGCCGCGGCGAGATCCTGCGCACGGTCAAGGATCGCATCACCGACACGTCGGCTCACATCGCGCCGCGCGTCGTCAAGACGGGTCCGGTCAAGGACCACATCATCACGGGCGACGACGTCGACCTCGAGATGTTCCCGACCCCGCATTGGAACGAGCGCGACGGCGGGCGGCTGTTCAATTCCTTCGGCACGGTGATAACCAAGGATCCCGCCACGGGCTGGGTAAACGCCGGTGTGTACCGCATGATGCTGCACTCCAAGACGGAACTCGGCATCCAGCTCGATCCGGCCAACCAGCACATCGGCGAACACTACTTCAAGCACCTCGTCTCCGACGAACCCATGCAGGCGGCCGTCGTCATCGGCCAGGAGCCGGCACTCACCTTCCTCGGCTGCTGTCCCACCGTCGACCCGATAAGTGAGCTGGAGATCGCCGGCGCCGTGCGCGGCAAGGCCGTGGACGTGGTGTCCTGCGAGACCGTGGACCTTCAAGTTCCCGCCAACGCTGAAATCGTCATCGAGGGAACCATCCACCCCAAGGAGCGCAAGATGGAAGGTCCGGCGGGCGAGTATCCGGGCTATTACGGCAACGTGGCCAGCCCCAAACCGGTGTTCCGCACCCGCGCCATCACCCACCGCGACGACCCCATCTTCCGCGGCACACTCGAAGGCCACCCGGTCAACGAGGACCACATGACCCTGGCGCTCGGCCACGCCGCCTTCGCCTGGGACGTCCTCGAGCGCAACTCCGTCAGGGGAGTCATCGAGGTGGCGATGCCCCTGGACAGCTGCGGCTACGGCATGTGCGTGGTCTCCATCAAGCCGTTGATGGAGGGCCACGCGGACGTCATCGCCAGCGCCATTTGGGGCTCCAAGGCGGCGGTGTGGGCGTACAAGCACGTCGTCGTCGTCGACGAGGACATCGACCCCTGGAACATGGACATGGTCAACTGGTCGATCGCTTGGCGCACACGGGCCAGCGAGGACATCAAGGTCTGGAAGAACCACCGGGGTTCGCGCCTCGACCCGCGCATCCCCCCCGAGGAGAAGGGCTTCCAGGATCGCGTCCTCATCGACGCGACCCGTCCCTACCATTGGCCGCCCCGCGAGATCTGGGGCTCCGATGGAGTGGGCAAGGGGGTTCCGCTCAAGTTCCCGCCGACGACGCGGCCCGCCACCCAAGGGTGCCTGGACGTCAACAAGAAGTGGGGCAACTACGGGATCGAGCCCACCAAGGAGTACATCGGAACGTCCGAAGGGATGATGCGCCACTGGTGGAGCGACGAAGAGATCGAGAAGGTGATGTCCCTCAAGGTAATGCCGTAGTCGCCCGTGCCCAAACTGGCAAGGAGAACCATCCATGGGCGAAAAAGATAGCGGCCTCGAGGAGCGGGCGGCGAGCCTTCCCAAGGAGCTGGTTGGCGTCGACTGCCCGCGCTGCGAGCACCGCATCAGCCAGGACAGCGACGTCGTATTCCACCGCGAGGACCAGTACTTCGTCGGCTACAACCTCACCTGTCCCGAGTGCGGCAACGAATTCGCCTACACGCTATATTTCAAATAAGGGCGGGCACTGCCCGTCCGCGCTTCTGCCGAGCGCCGGCTCCCGCCGCTTCCTCGACCGCGGTTTCATGGGAGCCGTACTCGGCGGGCGCGGTGATCCCGATCAATCCGACGTCGTCCGGCCAGTCGACCACGTCATGGTTGATCGCCGGTGGCTTCCCCGATACCGAAATGCCGGCAGACGAACTGGTCTCTGGAGCCGTTCGTCCCGAAAGCCGCGCCATCGGCATGGTCGGCCACGGGTTTCTGTTCGAACTTCCCCGCGATGTCCGCGATGGGATTGCCCTGAATCGCCAGGCAGGCATGAATTGAACGAGGGGCTGATTTTGATATGGTTTCTCGGCGTCAATCTTTTTCGTCCTCCCGGCTGGAGACAGGAATTGCCATGCACCTGGAATTGAACGCGGAGGAAGGCGCCTTGATCGACGCGGCGCGCGCCTTCGCCGCCGAACACATCGCGCCCCACGCCGCCGAATGGGAACTGGCGCGCCACGTTCCGCGCGATGTGTTCCAGGCGGCGGCCGAGGCCGGCCTGACGGGCGTTCTCGTGCCGCGCCACCATGGCGGCAAGGAGGCGCGCCATGTGGTCGCGGTGCGCGTCCTCGAGGAATTGTCCTCGGCCTGCCTCGCCATCACGTTCGGCCTGTGGGTTCACAACAACGCGCTCAACGCCATCGAGCGCCACGGATCCGGCGCGCCGGCCGAACGCCTTGCCGCCTCCATGTTGAGCGGCCAACGGATCGGCGCCTTTTGCCTGACCGAGCCCGACGCCGGCAGCGACGCCGCGGCCATCACGACCCATGCGTTGAAAGTGGACGGCGGATGGCGCATTTCCGGGGAAAAGGCGTGGGTGAGCAACGGCACGCACGCCGATGTTCTAGTCGTCTACGCACAGACGGATGCATCCGCCGGATGGCGCGGCATCGGTGCCTTCCTGGTCGACGCCACCGGCGACGGAGTGACCCGGACGCCGCCCTACGAGATGCTTGGCGGCCACGCCCTCGGCCTGTCGGGGCTGCGCTTCGAGGACTGCCCGGTCCCAGACGAAAGCATGCTGCTGGGCCCGCCCGAGGGCTTCAAGGCGGCAATGGACGGCATCGACAAGGCCCGCATGTTCGCCGCCGCCATGTGCTGCGGCATTCTCGGGGCAAGTCTTTCGACGGCGCTTTCCCACGCGGCGACGCGCCAGGCGTTCGGCAAACCGGTGCTGTCGTTTCAGGGATTGCAATGGCAGCTCGCCGATGTGGCGACCGATCTCGAGGCAGCGCGCCTCCTTACCTTTGGTGCCGCCGACGCGTTCGATCGCGGCGAGACGGCGGCGGTGGCGGCGGCCCACGCCAAGAAATTCGCCAGCCGCGTCGCCTTGGACGGCATATCCCAGTGCATGCAGGCGATGGGTGCTGCCGGGTCCCTGATGGAACACCCGCCGGCGCGCCATTTGGCCGCGGCCAAGCTGGCCCACTATATGGACGGCACCACCGAAATCCAGAACCTCGTCATCAGCCGTGGGCTGTTGAAGCCCTTCGGTCTCGACGCCGGATGACCGCCGCCAGGCTGGAAGATGCGCTGGGGGCGGCCTGCGCCGCCGCGCCGCCCGGCCGCTCGGCGCTCGAGGACGAGGACGAGCGGATTTCCTTTTCCGAGATGGACGCGGAAGCCGGCCGCGTGGCGGACCGCTTGACGGCGGCCGGCCACCGCCGCGACGAAGCGGTGTTGGTGCCCGTTTCCAACCGGGCGCGGGACATGGTCGCCTTCTTCGCCGTGTGGCGGGCCGGCGGCGTGGTCGTCCCGGTCCACAGGACGACGCCGGCGCCGGCGGTGGATCGTCTGCAGCGGCAGATCGGGGCGCCATCGGTGGTCAATTTGCGCGCCGATATCGACGTCGCCGCGACCCTGAAGACGGAAGGCCCGGTCCGCCGATTGCAAACGGATGGCCCGCCCCCCCCCGACATGCCGAGGGACGCGGCGTGGGTCATTTTCACCTCCGGCACCACCGGGGAGCCCAAGGGTGTCGTCCACGATCACCAAACCTACCTGGCGAAATTGCGCATGATCGACGGCGTGCTCCACTATTCCGACGACGAACGGGTGCTGGAGGTTTTGCAGCTCTCCTTCATCTTCGCGCAATGGGTGGCGATGCTGACCCTGCTCAAGGGCGGAACGGTCGTGTTTCACGAAAAATTCGACGCCGAGTGCTTCCTCGAAGCACTGCAAGGCGGCATCACCCGCGTCGCCATGGTTCCGACGATGATGCGCGCCTTGCGCCAGCTTCGGCAACGGGGTGGGACGGATGGGGCGGCGTCTTTCGCGGGTGCCATCATGTCCGGCGGCGAGGTCTTGGACGCGCCGCTGCGCCGGTGGCTGCGCCATCGATGGCCCGACGCCAAGACCTGGGACATATACGGCCTCACGGAAACCGCGACCACCGACTTCATCGTCGGGCCCGAGGACGGCGAGGCCGCCGCCGGCACCATCGGCCAGCCGGGGCCGGGGATCGACTACCGCATCTCCGAGTCGGACGGCGAGTTGCAAATCCGTTCGCCCTATGCGATGCGCGGCTATTTCGGCGCCCCACAGCTGACGGCGGAAGCCTTCGACGGCGCTTACTTTCGGACCGGCGATCTGGCGCGCCGGCTGGATTCGGGCGACGTGCAGCTCATCGGCCGCCGAAAGGACATGATCAACCGGGGCGGAAACAAGGTCGCGCCGCTGGAAGTGGAGCGGGCGTTCCTCGAACACCCGGAAATCACCGCCGCCCTGGCCACTGGCATCGAGGACCCCCTCAAGGGCGAGGCCGTCCACCTGATGGTCGTCCTCGCCGCCGGGGCGAAGGCGACGCCCGACAGTCTCCGCCAGTGGGGGCGCCAACGGTTGGAGCGCTATAAGGTCCCCGACGCCGTCCACATCGCCACCGCCCTTCCCCAGGGCCGCACCGGCAAGGCGGATCGTCAAGCGCTGCGCGATGTTCTGTCGCGATAGCCCCTAGCGCGATATCCCCCTAGCCGGCCCCGACTTCCGTCTTGGGCTTGCTCTTGATGCGGGCGAGCACCCGCCCGCCGTCGGTGACGGCGATGGCGACGACGATCTCGTCGGCGCCCGGAGCATCCGAGACGCGCGCCTGGGCGGCATCGAAATAGTCGAAATTCCACTCGTCGTTCTTGTTGTGCAGGGGCACGTCGATCTCGGTGCCGGGGCCGCCGCGCTTCTTCG
Source organism: Rhodospirillales bacterium (assembly GCA_030744625.1). Lineage (GTDB taxonomy): Bacteria > Pseudomonadota > Alphaproteobacteria > Rhodospirillales > JASLQF01 > JASLQF01. Next base: position 26,437 of record JASLQF010000039.1, on the reverse strand, counting down.
AGGACGGGATGATCGCCTTGCCCTCCTTGACCGCTTCGCGGAGCGGCTTGCCGAGGGTGGGGTGGAGGAGGGCGGCGGCGTGCTCGAGTTCGCCGTTCTGGCCGACGATGGCTGACTTGCCGTAGCTTGCGATCTCATCGGGCGCGACGCCGAGGGCGGCCACGGCGCGGTCGCCCAGGAGCTTGCCCAACTCGGAGCCGATGACCAGCAGCGGCTCCAGGTCGAGGCCCGCGGTTCCGGCGCAAGGGTTGTTGATCACCGCGCAGGCGACCGCCTTGCGCGATGGCGGGGCAATCTCGCGGTCAAGTTCGCGGCAGGTTTCCTCGACGGTGACGACGATCTTGCGGATTTCGGCGGTCGGCATCGGACTTTCTCCTTAAGGGTTCTTGTACGAAATGCTGCGGCTCCCCGACGCTTGTCTCTCAGCGCGCTTCCGGTTGCTTGCGGAAGGTAACGCCCAGTCTGTTCAAGGCGTTCATGTTGATGACCACGAAGTTGAGGTCGACCAACTCCTTCTCAGAGAAATGCGCGAGCGCCTCTTCGTAGACCTCGTCGGGAACCCCCGTTTCGGCAAGCAGGGTCACCGATTCCGCCCATTCGAGGGCGGCGCGCTCGCGGGCGTCGAAGAAGGGCGATTCGTGCCAGACGGCCAGGTTGTCGAGACGCTGCTGGGTCTCGCCGACGGCGCGCGCCTCCTCGCAGTGCTTGTCGACGCAGAAGGCGCAGCCGTTGATCTGCGAGATGCGGATCTCGATGAGGAAGCGCAGTTTCGGGTCGATACCGCACTTCTCGATATAAGACTTGAGCCTGACCAGGGCCTGCCGGCCCTCCGGCGCCACGGACGCGTAATCGAGACGAGGAGACATGGCCGCTGTTCCTTATGTTCCCTGTGGGTCGCGGAAGACAGCCAACGTTATCCTGTCGCGCTCCTTCCGTCCATCGCCCGGCGTGATGGATCGCCTCAAAGGCGTGCCGCCAGCCGCGTGCCCTCGTCGAAGGCTCGCTTGGCGTCGAGTTCGGCGGCGCGCTCGGCGCCGCCGATGAGGTGGACGCTCATCCCCGCCGCCTGAAGATCGGGCAAAAGCTCGCGAAGCGGCTCCTGTCCCGAGCAATTGACCACCGTGTCGGCCTCGACGAGGTGTGCCGCGCCATCCACGGTGACGTGGACGCCGGCGTCGTCGATGCGCTCGTAAGCGACCCCGGCCATGTGCCGCACGCCCGCCTTCTGCAGGACCATGCGGTGGATCCAGCCGGTGGTTTTTCCGAGGCGCGCCGACATGCGCCCCGGCGAACGCTGCATCAAGGTGATGTCGTGGGCCGGCTCATGGTCCACCGGGTCGCGGGCGATGCCCCATTCGGCGCGGAAGGCGTCGGCGTCCAGATGCGCGCTCCGGCCCGATTCCAGCAGGTAGACGGCGACATCGACGGCGATGCCGCCGCTACCGATGAGGACGACGCGCCGGCCCGCCTCCGCCTTGCCCGTAAGCAACTCGGCATACCCCACCACCTTGGCATGGCCGATGCCTTCGATGTCGGGGCGGCGCGGCGCCACGCCGGTGGCCAGCACCACGTCGTCGAAGCCGTCTTCGATCAACTCCGCCGCCACCACCCGGTGGCCGAGGCGCACGTCCGTGCCGAGTTCGGCGAGGCGGTTCGCGAAATAGCGCAGGGTCTCGCCGAACTCCTCCTTGCCAGGCACGTTGCGGGCGATCCTGAACTGGCCGCCGATGGCCGCCGCGGCCTCGAAAAGAGTCACCGCGTGGCCGCGCTCGGCGAGGGTGACGGCGCACGGCAGGCCGGCTGGGCCGGCGCCGATGACGGCTATTTTTCGGGGCTCTTGCGCCGGCGTGATGACCAGCTCGGTCTCCTGGCAGGCGCGCGGGTTGACCAGGCACGTCGACACCTTGCCCTCGAAATAATGGTCCAGGCACGCCTGGTTGCAGGCGATGCAGGTGTTGATCAGGTGGCCCCGGCGGCGCGCCGCCTTGGCCACGAACTCGGCGTCGGCCAGGAAGGGCCGCGCCATGGACACCATGTCGGCGTCGCCCCCGGCGATGATCTCCTCGGCCTTGTCAGGGGTGTTGATGCGGTTGCTGGCGACCAGGGGCACACCGACCTTGCCCTTGAGGCGGCGCGTCGCCCAGGCGAAGGCGCCGCGCGGCACCGGGGCTGCGATGGTGGGGATGCGTGCCTCGTGCCAGCCGATGCCGCTGTTGATGATGTCGGCGCCGGCCTTCTCGACCTCTTGCGCCAGGCGCACGGTCTCGTCGGCGGTGCTGCCGTCGTCGATGAGGTCGATCACCGAAAGCCGGTACATGATGATGAAGTCGCGGCCCACGGCTTTTCGTGTGCGGCGGATGATCTCGAGGGGGAAGCGGACGCGGTTCTCGAAGGGGCCGCCCCAGTCGTCGGTACGCTTGTTGGTGTGGGGGACGACGAACTCGGTGATGAGGTAGCCCTCGGAGCCCATGATCTCGACGCCGTCGTAGCCGGCCTCGCGGGCCAGGGTGGCGCAGCGCGCGAAGTCGTCGATGGTCTCCTCGATCTCGTCCGCGGTGAGTTCGCGGGGCGTCTCCTTGTTGATGGGCGATCGGAGGGGCGAGGGCGCCACGATGTCGGCGTGGTAACCGTAGCGCCCGGTATGGCAGACCTGCATGAGGATGCGCCCGCCGGCGTCGTGCACGGCCTCTGTGATCGTGCGGTGGCCCGCAACCTGGTCGCCGCCGGTCAGGGAGCCCGGCGCCTCGGTGAAGCGCCCGGCGGCATTGGGCGCCACGCCGCCGGTGACGATGAGCCCGGCCTCGCCGCGGGCGCGCTCGGCATAAAATACGGCAAGACGCGCCTGGCCGTCCGCCACTTCCTCGAGGCCGGTGTGCATGGAGCCCATGACCACCCGGTTGGGCAGGGTCACGAATCCGAGGTCGAGGGGGGCGAGCAGGTGGTGGTAGGGCACGGGCGCAATCCTCGTTCTATTATTATGGTTTCAGGGCGGAAGTATCCGGGAGGCGGCGCCGCGAATCCACGGAAAAAGGGCGCCGGCGTGGCAATGCGAACGCTTCGTGATATCATGGCTGGGAAGCGGGGCGGTGCCCACTGATTAGCGAGGTGCGGGATGGAAAAAGCGACGTTCGGTGCCGGCTGCTTCTGGGGCGTCGAGGCGGCCTTCCGCAAGGTCAAGGGGGTGGCGTCCACGGCGGTCGGCTATGCCGGCGGCGCCTTGGCCAATCCCACCTACGAGGACGTGTGCTCGGGCACCACCGGCCACGCCGAGGTGGTCAGCGTCGATTTCGACCCGGCCGAGGTGAGCTACGAGGAATTGCTCGAGCAGTTCTGGCGCATCCACGACCCCACCACCCTCAACCGCCAGGGGCCCGACATCGGCACCCAGTACCGCTCGGCCATCCACACCCACGGCCCGGCGCAACAGGCGGCGGCCCTGGCCTCCGTGAAAAAGGCGGCATCCAGGTTCAGCCACCCCATCGTCACCGAGATCACGCCGGCCCCGGATTTCTGGATGGCCGAGGAGTACCACCAGCAATACTTCGATAAGCGCGGCTACGCGCACGGGGCTTGAAGGGGCGTTGCACACACTTCATTAGAAGCTGGCACTAGGGGCGGCACCGCCCCATCCGCTAAACTGCCCCCATGGACTGGACCCACGACGGCATTGTCTTGTCGGCGCGCAAGCACGGCGAGACGTCGGCCATCGTCACGCTTTTGACCCGCCAGAAGGGGCGCCACGCCGGGCTGGTGCGCGGCGGCGCCGGCAGGCGCCAGCGAGGCGTCCTGCAGCCGGGCAATCTGGTGCACGCCCACTGGCGGGCGCGGCTGCCTGAACACCTGGGCACCCTTACCTGCGAGCTCGCCCATGCCCACGCCGCCGAGATTCTCCATGACGCGCCGCGCCTGGCCGCCCTCAGCGCGGCCTGTGCCGTCACCGACGCGGCGTTGCCGGAACGCGAGGCGCACCCGGCGGTCTTCGACGGGCTCGCCGCGCTGCTCGACGCGCTGGTCGGCGGATCTTGGCCTTCCGTCTACGTGAAGTGGGAACTGGGCATGCTCGGCGAGCTCGGTTTCGGGCTCGACCTGAGCCGCTGCGCCGCGACGGGGAGCAACGACGACCTCGTCTACGTGTCGCCGAAGACGGGGCGCGCCGTCTCGGCATCGGCCGGCGAGCCCTACAAGGACGTCCTCCTGCCCCTGCCGCCCTTCCTGCTCGACGAGGGCATGGAAGGGGGCGCCGCGGAAATATCGGACGGCCTCGGCCTCACCGGCTATTTCCTGGAGCGCCACGTCTTCGCCGCCCACGGCAAGGCACTGCCGGCGGCGCGCCGCCGGCTGACCGATCGCCTGGGCGCCGATGCCGGCCCTAGGCCGGGTCCCTGAGTTCCGCCGGAAGGTCCTTGAACAGATCGGGCAGCCAGCGCTCCATGACCGTCAGGTGCGCCTGTTCTGGCTCGATGGCGATGCGCGCCGTCTCGTCGCGGGAGGCGCGAATTCGCTCCACCCATCTATTGCCAACGTCCTCGCCGTAGTAGCGCACCGCCGACGTCTCGTACTCCCGCGGGATGCCGGGCACGATGTCGATCTTCGCCGTGCCGCGAATCTGCAACGAGCGATAGGGCGGGCGCTCGCTGTCGATGGTGACCGCAACGGCGGGATGGCGACTGAGCGAACGGGCCTTGTGGGTCGCCGGTCCGGTGCCCAGGATAAGGGCCTCGCCGTTCCAGTGAAACCATATCGGCGTGACGCGCGGCGCACCTTCGGCACCCCGGTAGGCGAGGCGGGCGGGAATGCGCGAGTTCAACAGCTCGACGGCGATCGGATCACTCAGAATTTCGCGCACGTCTTCGGGCATGGGCATGGCATGTCTCCTCTCGGTCCGGGGCCAGCATAACGCCGCCGCCGCCCCGAGGCGAGTTTGGTCGGGACTACAAATTGCACATCTGATTGACCTGGATTGAGAAACGGATACTATATGTAGTGGAGACTATCCGTTCCACCCTCTAGCCCAAGGGACCGCATGAGCAAGCCAGCACCGGCCGGCGACATCCGCGAAACCGGCCTCGCCGACGCCCTCGGCACGCGTTTCCTGTCCTACGCGCTCTCCACCATCAAGGCACGCTCCCTGCCCGACGTGCGCGACGGCCTGAAACCCGTGCACCGCCGTCTGCTGTTTGCCATGCGCCAGCTCAAGCTCGACCCGGAGTCGGGGTTCAAGAAGTGCGCCCGCGTGGTCGGTGACGTCATCGGCAAGTACCATCCCCACGGAGATACCGCCGTCTACGACACCTTGGTGCGTCTGGCGCAGGAATTCGCCGTGCGCTATCCCCTGGTCGACGGCCAGGGCAACTTCGGCAACATCGACGGCGACAACGCGGCGGCCATGCGCTACACCGAGGCGCGACTCACCGACGTCGCCTGGGCCCTGCTCGAGGGCATATCCGAGGACGCCGTCGATTTCCGCGAAACCTACGACGGCGAGGACAGCGAGCCGGTGGTGCTGCCGGCCGCCTTTCCCAACCTGCTCGCCAACGGGGCGGCGGGCATCGCCGTCGGCATGGCGACCAGCATCCCGCCCCACAACGCCGGCGAAATCTGCGACGCGCTGCTGCACCTGATCAAGCGCCCCAACGCGACCATCGCCAAGCTCGTCGATTTCATGCCCGGGCCCGACTTCCCGACCGGCGGCGTTTTGGTGGAGAACCGCGCCACCGTCGTCGAGGCCTACGCGTCGGGGCGCGGCGGCCTGCGCGTGCGGGGCAAATGGAGCAAGGAAAAGCTGAGCCGCGGTCTCTATCAGATCGTGGTCACGGAAATCCCCTACCAGGTTCAGAAAGAGCGGCTCATCGAGAAGATCGCCGAACTCCTGGCGGCCAAGAAACTTCCCCTGCTGGCCGACGTGCGCGACGAATCGGACACCGAAGTGCGCATCGTGCTCGAGCCCAAGAACCGGAGCATCGACGCCGAAATGCTCATGGAGCAGCTATTCCGCCTGACCGACCTGGAGGTTCGGGTGGGGCTCAACATGAACGTCCTGGACGCCGACAACACGCCCCGGGTCATGAACCTTGCCGAGGTGCTCGCCGCCTTTCTCGATCACCGCCACCAAGTGCTGAAACGCCGCAGCCACCACCGGCTGGAGCGCATCGAGCGCCGCCTAGAGGTGCTTGACGGCCTGATCGTCGCCTACCTCAACCTCGACGAGGTCATCCGCATCGTGCGCGCCGAGGACGACGCCAAGGCGGAACTCATCCGCGCCTTCAAGCTCAGCGACGCACAGGCCGAGGCCATCCTCAACATGCGCCTGCGCCAGTTGCGCAAGCTCGAGGAAATCGAGATCAGACGGGAGCACGCCGACTTGAGCGCCGAGCGCAAGCAAATCAAGGCCCTCCTGCGCGACAAAAAGCGGCGCTGGGACGCCATCGCCGACGAGATTCGCGCCATCAAAAAGTCCTTCGGCGCACGCACGGCGCTGGGACGCCGGCGCACCGAGATCGGCGACGCGCCCACCGCCGTCGTCGTTTCCATGGAAGATATGATCGAGCGCGAGCCGGTCACCGTGCTGTGCTCGGAAAAGGGCTGGATCCGGGCCGCCAAGGGCCATATCGAGAATGCCGCCGAGGTCTCCTACAAGGAAGACGACCGGGGGCGCTTCGTGCTCCGCGCCCAGAGCACGGACAAGCTGGTGATCTTCGCCACCAACGGGCGCTTCTACACGCTTGGCTGCGGCCGGCTGCCCGGAGGGCGCGGCCACGGCGAGCCGCTGCGCCTGATGATCGACCTCGGCAACGGATACGACGTGGTCAACATGTTCATCCATAGGCCCGGGCGCCGGCTGCTGGTGGCTGCCGACAGCGGCCACGGATTCCTGGTCGAGGAGGACGACGTCATCGCCCAGACGCGCAACGGCAAGCAGGTCCTCAACCTGGGAGCTGGCCGCGAAGCTGCGGCTTGCGTTCCGGTGGGCGAGGGCGACGATGCGGTGGCGGCGATCGGGCACAACCGCCGGCTCCTGATCTTCAAGCTGGACGAGCTGCCGGTAATGGGCCGCGGCCGCGGCGTCATCCTGCAGCGTTACCGCAAGGGCGGGCTGGCCGACACCAAGACCTTCGCCCTGGCCGAGGGCCTCGCATGGCGGAGCGGCACCCGCGAGCGCACGGAAAGCGACATCGCGCCGTGGCTCGGCAAGCGCGCCCAGGCCGGGCACCTGCCGCCCAAGGGGTTTCCGCGCGCCAACCGATTTACCTGACACGCCAAGGCTGGTAAACAAAGACACCGCGCTCACGGCCCGGGGAAGCCAGGGGAGGCCGGGGCCGGTCGATTGGGGAGATGCCGACATGCAAGCTTCACACGCCATCCAACCGACGCTGATCGCCACTCTGTGGCCGACCGCCGGGGCCCGTTTCTCCGGCGGGCTGGTGCGTATGGCGGTGTTGGCCCTGGCGGGCTCGGCGCTGCTGACCCTGTCGGCCAAGATCCAGGTCCCGTTCTGGCCTGTGCCCATGACCATGCAGACCTTCGCCGTCCTGGTGATCGGTGCCGCATATGGCTGGCGGCTGGGCGCCGCCACGGTGCTTCTCTATCTGGCCGAAGGGGCGCTCGGCCTGCCCGTTTTCTCGCGGGGCGGGGGGTTGGCTTATTTCGCCGGGCCGACCAGTGGCTATCTGTTCGGCTTCGTGGCGGCGGCGATGCTCGTCGGCTGGCTGGCAGAGCGCGGATGGGACCGCACCATCCCCGCCACCTTGTTCGCCATGGCCCTGGGCACCGCGTTGATCTTCATCCCCGGGGTGGCGTGGCTGTGCGTCTTCCTCATGCAGGCCAAGGGGATCGCCCTGGCGGCCGGGCTGTCGGCCGCCGTCGCCAACGGGTTGACGCCGTTTCTGGCCGGCGCCGCGGCGAAGATCGCGCTGGCCGCCGCCGTCATGCCTTACGGCTGGGTCCTGGTCGGCCGCTACAAAAGCTGACGACGCTCTCAGCCGTACTTGAAGGGGAGGAGCCGCGCCCCCCAGAACGCCTGCTCGGAATGCTTGGTCCACGAGATGGACTTCTTGCGGAACTCGAGAAAGCTCTCGTAGACCTTCCGGGTCGTGGCGTCGCTGGTGCCGGCCTCGTTGACCACCTCGCCGGCGGCCTGGCCGATGGCCCCCAACACCGGGTTCGGGAAGCGACGCACCTGCACCTTGTGCTTGTTCCTGAGCACGTCGAGGGATTCGCTGTTGTGGGCGTTGAATTCAGCGAGCACCACACCGTTCTCGGCCTGCATGGCGCTGTGGACGAGGGATTTTTCCTCGGGCGACATGGCTTCCCAGATTTTGAGATTCATGCCGCAGGCGAGCGCCGTCCCGGGCTCGTGGAAACCCGGGTAGTAATAAAATTTGGTGATCTTGTAAAAACCGAAGGCCAAGTCGTTCCATGGGCCGACCCATTCGGTGGCGTCGATGGCACCCGATTGCAAGGCCGAATATATCTCGCCACCCGGCAGCGAGACGGCGGCGGCGCCGACGTGGCGCAGCACTTCGCCGCCGAGGCCCGGCATGCGTATCTTCAGTCCCTTGTAGTCCTCGATGCTTTGGATTTCCCTGTTGAACCAGCCACCCATCTGCCCACCCGTGTTGCCTGCCTGGAAGGGCTTCAGGTTGTAGCCGGCGGCGAGTTCGTCCCACAGCGCCTGACCGCCCCCGAATTCGACCCAGGCGGCCATCTCGGTGGCGGTCATGCCAAAGGGAACGGCGGCAAAGAAGTTGAAGGCCTTGGACTTTCCCTGCCAGTAGTGCTCCGTCGCATGGTACATATCGGCCGAGCCGCCCGATACCGCATCAAAGGACTCGAATGGCGGAAGCAGTTCCCCGGCCGCGTACACCTTCACCACGATTCTGCCGCCGGACATCGAGGTAATTCGTTTCGCCAGACGCTCGGCGCTGGTTCCCAGCCCCGGAAAGTTCTTGGGCCATGTCGTCACCATCCTCAATTCCCTGAGCCCCTGCGCAAGAGCCGGCTTGGGGAAAGAGGACGCGGCCAGCGCCGCCGCGCCGACGGCACCGGCCGCCGCCGAACTCCTGAGGAATTGACGCCGCTTCATGGGTTGATCGCTCCCTATGGGAATCGCACTCTGGAAGGCCGTCGGCAGAGGTTATAATGGTTGCGCCGCGAGCACAACATTGGCCGCGATTTACGCTTCTATTTCCTAGACTTGTCTGATTTCCTCGGCGCCCGCAGGAGGTGCCAGCCTTGCACCGTGAATACTTGCAATGGGTGGAAGGCCGCCTTGTAGGACATCTTGGCACAATTGGCGATCCAATACCCCAGGTAAACATGGGGCAGTCCTCGGATTTTCGCCTGCTCGGCCAGCCACAGAACCATGTATATGCCTAGGCTTCTTCGCCTCAACGCGGGGTCGAAAAAACTATAGACGGCGGACAGACCGTCATCGAGGCGGTCCATGAGACAGCCCGCGACGAGCCGCCGCCCGGCATCCCGGAACTCAACCAGGACAGTATCGACGGGGCTTTCCTCGACCAGGGAGCGATAATCGAGAAAGTCCATGCGCGCCATGTCGCCGTCGCCGTGGCGCGACCCCAGGTAGGCGGAAAATAACCCATACTGCTCTTCGGTGGCGGCCAGGGGCGGCTCGCGGGCGATAATGTCGGCGTTGAGCTTCCACACGCGGCGCTGGGAACGCGACAACGTGAAGGCATCGGCGACGATGCGCGCCGCCCGGCACTCGGCGCAGCCGGGACAGGCCGGCGCATAGGCGATGCGGTGACTGCGCCGGAAGCCGGCCCGGGAAAGGCGTTCGTTGAGGCGGCCGGCCTGACGTCCCGCCAGTTCCGTCACCACCCGGCGCTCGACCCGGTCCGGCAGATAGGGACAGGGCAGGGGTGGCGTGGCGAAGAAAAACTGGGTGCTGGAAAGCGCCTTGTGGTCCATGAACCCGCTTCCCGGAAACGACGAATCGCGTGTTCCCTATTCGGCTGCTTCTTCGGCCGCCTCTTTGGCCGCCTCTTTGCCCGCCTCGGCCCCTTCCGGCGGCGGCGCTTTCTGGTCGCCGGTGCCGCGCAGAAGAACGATGGAGATGCGCCGGTTGCGTGCGCTGTTGGGCTCGTTCGAGACGAACGGCTCCTGGGCCGCCATTCCCACCACCCGAGCGAGCCGTTTGGGATCCACGCCCAAATCAGTCAGGGCGCGCCGGCTGGCGTTGGCGCGGTCCGCCGACAGCTCCCAATTCGAGTAACCGCGTTCACCGCCCGAAAACTTTCGGGCGTCGGTGTGGCCGGTAATAGCTATGTTCTGGGGCATTCCCTTGACCACGTTGGTGACCAGCTTCATCATTTTCCGTGTGTGGTCAAGCATCTGTGAGCTGCCGCTCGGGAACATGGCGAGGCCGTCCTGATCGACGATCTGGATGCGCAGGCCTTCCGGGGTGCTGTCGATGACCAGACTTTCGACAAGTTGCTGGAACTCGGGCAGGCCCTCGATGGTCTCGCGGATCGTTTTCTCCGCTTCCTGGAACTGCTCCTCCTCCATCTTCTGCATCATTTCCTCGGCGGCGTCCTCGGACATGCTCCCCGATGAGTCCTCGCTCTGCTCATCCGAGTCGGAAGGACCCGTGCCCGCCTTCGGCGGCGGCAGGTCGACGGTCACCGAGGGGCTGGTGGATTCCGCCATCATGGCGGTCGGGGCCGCCGACATGGTGGCCCCGGCCAGCACATCGCCCGAGCCGCTGGTCGTCGCCGAGGTACTGGCCGGGGCGAAATAGTTGGATATGCCTTCCAACTGCTCCTGGGTGACCGAGTTGAGCAACCACAGGATCAGGAAGAAGGCCATCATGGCGGTGACGAAGTCGGCGTAGGCGAGCTTCCAGGCGCCGCCGTGATGACCGCCGGCAACCTTCTTGACCTTTTTGATGATGATTGACTGTCCGGGTGTGTCGGCCATGGCTCAGCCTCCTCCCCCGGCGTCGCCTATATTCTGCACCATTTCCTCCACTTCGGTGAAGCTGCGCCTCACGTTGGAGGACAGGGCCTTGCGCGCGAACTCGACGGAGACCTGGGGCGCGTAACCTTGCATGTGGGCGACGATTCCCACCTTTATGCACATCAGGTAGCGGGAGTCGGCGTCGAAGGTCTGCTGCAGGGAACTGGCCATCGGCGCGAATAATCCGTAGGAAGCGAAAATTCCCGCGAAGGTGCCGACCAGGGCGCCGCCGATGAGATGGCCCAGGACCTCGGGCGGTTCGGTGATCGAACCCATGGTGTGAATGACGCCCAGAACGGCGGCGACGATGCCCAGCGCCGGCGCCGAATCGGCGAAGACCTGGACGGCGTGAACGACGTCGTGGTCCTCGCCGTGATGGACCTCGAGTTCTTCGTCCATCACCGCCTCGACCTCGTGAGAAGTGCTGGCGCCCAGGGTCAGCAGGCGCAGGTAATCGCACACGAAATCGACCACGTGATGGTCCTTCATGAAAAGGGGAAACTGCGTGAAAAGAGCACTTTCTTGGGGCTTTTCCACGTGCGCTTCCAGGGCCAGATCGCCCTTGGTCTTGGCCAGCCTGAAGACCGCGTAGAGCACGCCGAGAAGCTCCAGATAGGCGGCGGCGTTGTACTTGGGTCCCTTGAGCAGGGCGCCGAAGGACCCGAGTGTCCGGCCCATTACGGCCTTGGAATTGGCGATGATAAAGGCACCGATGCCGGCCCCGAATATGATCACGAACTCGAGCGGTTGCCAAAGCACGTCGACGTGGCCGCCGGCGCCCATGTATCCGCCGATGACGCTGCCAATGACGACAAGAAACCCGATGATGAAAAACATGACGGTTCCTGGTGACGCTTATGACGGCCGAATGCGTCTATACGAGCACTTTGTCATGGGTAACCCGAACGTTATAATTTGCCGTCGTCGGCTATCAAGTTTCCGGCAGGCGCGCAAGGCTGGAAAGTTACGCGGGCCTTATGATCACCGGCCAAGCCTCCGTTCGATTACGATATCTAATTCATAGCGCCATGTCTTTCCAGGAATTCTCGCTTATTTTCGTGTTTTCAGGGAAAGCCCTGACCGGGTCGGGGATTCCATGCCTAGGATTCTAAGCCCCCGCCGGCGGGGTCATCCCCCCACCGGCGACGCCCCAAACCGGCGCTTCCCCCCGCTGATCATAGCGCTCCTGGCCCAACTCCTGGCGGCCGCCTTGGTCTTCGGCGCGGCCGCCCTCCTGGCGGCTGCGGCTGGGGTGCGGTTTCCGCTGCTCGCCATGCTCGCCGCCCAGGGCGCGGTGGCGGCCCTGCTCGGCGCGCGATTCGGGCTGGCCAACTGGTGGATTCCCCTGCACATCGCGCTGCCGCCAGCCGCCGCCGCGGCAACGACGCTGCCCGTACCGGCGTGGGTATATCTGGCGTTTTTCCTCGTTCTGCTCCTGGTTTTCTGGAATTCCGCCCGCGAACGGGTACCGCTCTACCTGAGCAACCGGCTCACGTGGTCGGCCCTTGCCAGGCTATTGCCGGACCGGTCCGGCATCGCCTTCCTCGACGTCGGCAGCGGCCTCGGCGGTACCCTCGCGCACCTGGCCCGACAGCGGCCGCGCGGCCGGTTCGCGGGAATCGAATCGGCGCCCCTGTTGTTCGCGCTCTCATGGCTGCGGCTGCGGATATTGGGGCCGGCAAACGTGCGCCTGGCGTACGGCGATTTCTGGAAGCAAGACCTGTCCCCCTATGACGTGGTGTATTGCTTCCTGTCGCCGGAACCGATGCCAGCCCTTTACCGCAAGGCGTGCGCCGAGATGCGGCCCGGGTCGCTGTTCATCAGCAACAGCTTCGAGGTTCCGGGCGCGCCCGCCGACGAGATCGTCGAAGTCCCGGACCGCCGACGCACCCGGTTGTTCGTCTGGCGCCTGCACTAGAAGCCAGCCCGATTAGCCCGCGGCGTCGAGCGCCGTGCTACTCAGCAGCCGAGCCGGAAAGCCCTTCCGGTTGAGGATATCGAGGAGTGCGCGCACGTGCCCCATATCGCGGGTCTCCACCACCACGTCCACCTCGGTCATCTTGACGGGAATGTCTTGGGACAAGCGCTGGTGGTAGACCTCGACGATGTTGCCGCCGCTCTCTCCGACAAGACCGGTCACCTTGGCCAACGCCCCTGGCGTATCGGTGATCTCTATGCGCAGGCTAACCAGACGCCCCTCGCGCACCAGCCCTCTCATGAGGATGAAAGAGAGCAACCTGGAGTCGATGTTGCCGCCGGAGACGACCAAACCGACTTTTTGGCCCGCGAACCTTTGCCGATTCTCGACAAGCGCCGCGAGGGACGCCGAGCCCGCCCCCTCGACGACGATGCGCTGCACCTCCAAATATGTCTGCACGGCCTGTTCCAGGGCCGGTTCGTCGACCAGCAGCACATCCGAAACCAAGTCCTCGATGATGGGTTTTGTGATTATTCCAGGCGACTTGACAGCGATGCCGTCGGCCACCGTGGTGCCGCCGCCCGCCGATGCCTCGCCGCGCAAGGCCCGATACATGGAGGGAAACAGTGCGGCCTGCACGCCAACGACCTCGATTCCGGGCCGCAACGCCTTGGCCACGGTGGCGATTCCGGCGATCAGGCCGCCGCCGCCGATGGGCACGACGAGGATGTCGATATCCGGGTGGTCCTCCAGCATTTCCAGTCCGATGGTGCCCTGGCCGGTAACGACTTTTTCGTCGTCGTAGGGCGAGATGAACTCGCATCCCTTGTCGTCGGCCAGCCGCACCGCGTGCTCGCGGCACTCGCTCAGGGTGTCGCCGTGCAGCACGATCTGGGCGCCAAGGGCCTCGGTCCGCGATACTTTGTTGAACGGCGTCGCCGTCGGCATGACGATGATCGCCGGGATGTTCATGCGCCGGCCATGAAAAGCCACGCCCTGGGCATGATTTCCCGCCGAGGCGGCAACCACACCGGCCTTCTTCTGGGCGGCGTCCAGGCTGTTCATCTTGACCAGCGCGCCGCGTGGCTTGAAGGAGCCGGTCTGTTGCAGGTTTTCGAGCTTGAGCACGACGCTGGCGCCGGTCAGTTCGGATAGCGCCGGCGATACGACGCAGGGCGTACGCACGAGTTCTCCGGCCAAGAGGACGGCGGCGGCCCGAATGTCTTCAACGGTTATGGTCATGGCATCCCTGATCGCACCTCGCGGCCACGGCAATTAGAAAATAATCCTGGTCAACGGCGCAAATCACCCCATATGCCATTAAGGATACGTCAAACAGGTGTTGGCGTCGAAGCCGTTCAAGACTGCACAGATCACAACTTCGGAACAAGGCCATGACCGATCTCGTCACAACCTCCGAATCCAAAGAGCTGGATTACATCACCGGCAACGAAGGTAAGGACGTCGAAAACTTCGTCACGTTCATCATCGAGGACCAGATGTTCGGCATTCCGGTCCTCGGCGTGCAGGACATCCTCACGCCCGACGCCATCGCTTCCGTCCCCCTGGCGCCGCCGGAAGTCAAGGGCTCGATCAATCTGCGCGGACGCATCGTCACGGTGGTCGACGTGCGCGTACGGCTCGGCCTGGGGGGGCGCCCGGTCGATCTCAACAACATGGGCGTCACGGTGGAACACCAAAACGAGCTTTACACGCTCCTGGTCGATACCGTGGGCGACGTGATCGGGCTGTCATCCGAGTATTTTGAGAACAACCCCGGTACGCTCGATCCCCTGTGGCGTGATTTCGCCAACGGCGTCTATCGGCTGGACGACCGCCTCATGGTCGTCCTCGACGTCGGGCATCTGCTGAACCTGACCGAACAATAAGGGTCGGGGGGGCGCCCTGGCGCCACCCCCATTCAGCCGCTCTTGAGAAGCTTCGCCGCCTCCACCGCGGCATAGGTGAGGATACCGTCGGCACCGGCGCGCTTGAACGCCATCAGGCTTTCCATGAGAACCCGATCATAGTCCAGCCAGCCCTGGGCGGCGGCGGCCTTGAGCATGGCGTACTCGCCGCTCACGTTGTAGACGAAGGTGGGCACGCCGAAGGATTCCTTGACCCGGTGCACGATATCCAGATAGGGGAGGCCGGGCTTGACCATCACCATGTCGGCCCCCTCGTCGATGTCGAGGGCCACCTCGCGCAATGCCTCGTCGCTGTTCGCCGGGTCCATTTGATAGGTCTTCTTGTCACCCTTCAGGGCGCCCGCCGAGCCAACGGCGTCGCGGAACGGCCCATAGAAGGCCGACGCGTACTTGGCGGAATAAGCCATGATCCGCACGTCCTCGAAACCGGCCCCATCGAGAGCGCGGCGGATGGCGGCGACCCTTCCGTCCATCATGTCCGACGGCGCCGCCACGTCGCACCCGGCCTCGGCCTGTACCACCGCCTGCTTGCACAGCACCTCCAGCGTCTCGTCGTTGACGACGTAGTCGCCCCGGACCAGGCCGTCATGGCCGTCGCTGTTGTAGGGATCGAGGGCGACATCGCACATGACGCCGATATCCGGGTGGGCCGCCTTGACGGCACGCACCGCCTTGCACACCAGGTTGTCCGGGTTCAAGGCCTCACGGGCGTCCGGGGTCTTGAGCGACTCGTCGGTGAAGGGAAAGACGGCGACCGCCGGAATTCCCAGCTCCTTGGCCTCGCCCACGGCGTCGGCCACCAGGTCGACCGACAACCGATCGACCCCCGGCATGGAGGGCACGGGTTGGCTTTCGTCGGCGCCGTCGACGACAAAGAGTGGCCAGATAAAATCATCGGCGACGAGCGTGTGTTCCGCCACCATGCGGCGCGTCCAGGCGTCGCGCCGGTTGCGGCGCATTCGCGTCTGGGGAAAGGCGCCGCGGCGAATGAGATTGATCCGTTCCATGGTGCACCGATCGAGTTACGAGGTGAATGCTCCCGGTCAACAATATCGCTTACGCCGGCAATGCCAATAGCCTTCTTGGGGCTTGGTCGCGGTTACCGTCGGCCGGGAAGGGAAATAACCGACACAAGTAGTTGACGTTTACGTAAACGTCAACTACCCTTGGCGCGCCTGTCTGTTGCGCCCCACGCATTGTGGGGGGACAATGGCCATCCGCCGACCGCCAAGCCTGGGAGAGGTACCGTGCCCGACGACGTCGCTCCCGAAGCCCTCAAGAAGCCGGGCCGCAAGCCCGCCAAGGGCAAATCCCGCAAGACCCGCCATCCGCTACGCTTCGTCACGGCGACCAGCCTTTTCGACGGCCACGACGCGTCCATCAACGTCATGCGCCGCATCCTGCAGGCGGCCGGCGCCGAGGTCATTCACCTGGGACACGACCGTTCGGTGGACGAAATGGTGACGGCGGCCATCGATGAGGACGTCCACGGCATCGCCGTCAGTTCCTATCAGGGCGGTCATATCGAATACTTCAAGTTCCTGCTCGATGAGCTGCGCCGGCGCGGCCGCCCCGCCATCAAGGTTTTCGGCGGCGGCGGCGGTGTCATCGTGCCCGAGGAAATCCGTGAGCTCCAGGAGGCCGGGGTCGAGCGCATCTATTCGCCGGATGACGGCCAGCGCATGGGGCTGCAGGGCATGATCCGGGACATGATGAAGCGCGCCGCCGCCGATCTCGCCGGCGATCTGCCGGACGGTCTTGGCGACCTCGATGCCGGCGACCACGGTACCCTGGCGCGCGTCATCACCGCCCTTGAGCAAGGCACCCTCGACGACGCCAGGCGACGGCTGATTGCCGCCGCCGCCGAGGCCCGTTCCGGCGTCCCCGTCCTTGGCATCACCGGCACCGGCGGTGCCGGGAAGTCGTCCCTCACCGACGAGTTGATCCGCCGCTTCCGGCTGTACAGCAATGAGCCCAGGATCGCCGTCATCGCCATCGATCCCTCCCGGCGCAAGACCGGCGGCGCCCTGTTGGGGGACCGCATCCGCATGAACGCCATCTCGGCGCCCAACGTCTACATGCGCTCGCTGGCGACGCGCGGGGCGGGCCGCGAGGTGCCGGCGGCGCTGCCCGATTTCGTGGCCGCCTGCAAGGCCGCCGGCTTCGACCTGGTGATCGTCGAGACCCCGGGCATCGGGCAGGGCGATGCCGAAATCGTGCCTTACGCCGATCTTTCGCTCTACGTGATGACCCCGGAGTTCGGCGCCGCCAGCCAGCTCGAAAAGATCGACATGCTGGACTTCGCCGACGTCGTCGCCATCAACAAGTTCGACCGCCGGGGCGCCATGGACGCGTTACGCGACGTGCGCAAGCAGGTACAGCGCAACCGCGAAGCCTTTGCGACGCCGCCCGAGGAAATGCCGGTCTTCGGCACCATGGCGGCGCGTTTCCACGATCTTGGGGTGACGGCATTGTACCAGGAGATCCTCAGCCGTCTCGCCGCCAAGGGGTTGGGGGGATTCGAATGCGCCATCCCATCCGTCGAGGCGCGTTACTCGCAACCGGATGCCGCTATCGTGCCACCGGACCGCCAGCGATATCTCACCGAAATCGCCGACGCCGTGCGCGATTATCACAAGACGGCGGAAGGGCAAGTGCGCGTCGCGCGCCAGGGCCAGCAGCTGAGGGAATCGATGCGCATGCTCGCCGAGAGCGGCCAGGCGGCGGGGCACCTGGACGCCCTTGTCGCCGAGCGCGAGGCGGCGCTGGACCCGCGCTGCCGCAAGCTTCTCGACATGTGGCCCAAGGTCAAGGAGAGCTACGCCGGCGAGGAATACGTGGTGAAGATCCGCGACAGACAAATCCGCACCGATCTCACCCACACCACCTTGGCGGGAACCAAGATTCCCAAGGTCGCCCTTCCGGGATACGTGGACGAGGGCGAGATCCTCAAATGGCTTTTGAAGGAGAACGTGCCGGGAAGCTTTCCCTACACCGCCGGAGTCTTCGCCTTCAAACGCGAGGGCGAGGATCCGACACGCATGTTCGCCGGCGAGGGCGATCCCTTCCGTACCAACGAACGCTTCAAGTTCTTCTCCGCCCACGCCGAGGCGAAGCGCCTGTCCACGGCCTTCGATTCGGTGACGCTCTACGGCCGCGATCCCGACGAGCGCCCCGATATCTACGGCAAGGTAGGCAACGCAGGCGTCTCCATCGCCACCCTCGACGACATGAAGGTGCTGTACGACGGCTTCGACCTCGCCCACCCCAAGACATCGGTGTCCATGACCATCAACGGCCCGGCGCCCATGGCACTGGCCATGTTCCTCAACACCGCCATCGACCAGCAGCTCGACAAGTTCGAGGCCGACAACGCCCGTCCCCCCACCGACGACGAGGAGCGCAAGATCCGCGAATGGGTCCTGGAGACAGTGCGCGGCACTGTGCAGGCCGACATCCTCAAGGAGGACCAGGGGCAGAACACGTGCATCTTCTCGACCGAGTTCGCGCTGCGGCTCATGGCCGATGTGCAGGAGTATTTCATACGCAACCGGGTGCGAAATTTCTATTCGGTTTCCATTTCCGGCTACCACATCGCCGAGGCCGGGGCGAACCCGATCACGCAGCTCGCACTGACTCTGGCCAACGGCTTTACCTATGTGGAATCATACTTGGCGCGCGGCATGAAGGTGGACGACTTCGCGCCCAACCTGTCTTTCTTCTTCTCCATGGGCATGGACCCGGAATATTCGGTCATGGGGCGGGTGGCGCGCCGCGTGTGGTCCGTCGCCATGCGCTTTCTCTACGGCGCCAATGAACACAGCCAAAAGCTGAAATACCATACCCAGACCTCGGGCCGCTCGCTGCATACCCAGGAGATAGCCTTCAACGATATCCGTACCACCCTGCAGGCATTGATCGGCATTTACGACAACTGCAACAGCATGCACACCAACGCCTACGACGAGGCGTTCACGACGCCGACCGGCGAAAGCGTGCGCCGGGCGCTGGCCATCCAGCTCATCATCAACCGGGAATGGGGCCTCGCCAAGAACGAGAACATCAGCCAGGGCTCGTTCATCATGGAGGAACTCACGGATCTGATCGAGGAAGCGGTGCTTCTGGAGTTCGAACGCCTGAGCCAGCGCGGCGGCGTGCTCGGCGCCATGGAAACCGGATACCAGCGCGGCAAGATCCAGGACGAGTCCCTCTACTACGAGACCCGCAAGCACGACGGCACGCTGCCCATCATCGGTGTCAACACCTTCCTCGACGCCGAATCGGAAGGGCCGCCGCCGACGCCCGAGCTGGCGCGCTCGACGGAAGAGCAGAAGCAGAAGCAGTTGCGGCGCCTGCGCGACTTTCAGGCGCGCCACGCGGCGCCAGCCCCGGCCATGATCGAGCGCCTGAAGAAGGCCGCCACCGATGGCGACAACGTCTTCGCCGTCTTGATGGACGCGGTGCGCTGCTGCACCATGGGGCAGATCACCGAGGCCCTGTTCGAGGCCGGCGGCCAATACCGGCGGCACATGTAGATGTCACATGAATCCTGTGGACGATGAACCGGTAGTCCTGGCGGAACGACGCGGGCAACTCGGCCGCATTACCCTAAACCGCCCGGACGCCTTCAATTCGATCAACGTGGCAATGTGGCGGGCGCTGGACGCCGCGATCTCCGATTTCGACGACGACCCGGCGGTCGCCTCGATCGTCGTCGAGGGGGCCGGCGACAAGGCGTTCTCGGCGGGAGGTGATCTCCACGCGCTGCATGGTGCGTTGACGCAAGGCGACTTCGAAACTCCGCTTGCCATGGTTGGCGCCGCCTGCGCCATGAATTACCGCATGCGGACCCTGGCCACGCCGAGTGTCGCCTTGTTGGATGGCGTGGTGATGGGTTCCGGCTGCTCCCTCGCCATCTCCGCGTCGCACCGCATCGCCACCGAACGGACGCGCTTCGCCATGCCGGAAGCGGGCATCGGGTTCCATCCCGACGGGGGCGCCCATTATTTCCTGCCCCGCTGCCCCGGCGAGACCGGCATGTACCTGGCCCTCACGGGAACCCGCATCACCGCCGCCGACGCCCTGTACATGGGACTTGCCACCGCCTATGTGCCGAGTGAGCGTCTCGCTGACCTGATCGGGGACTTGGCCGGCGGTGACGCTCCCGACGACGTTGCCGCCAAGTTCGCCGAGGATGCCGGAGCGCCGACGCTACCCTCTCATGAAGAGGCCATCGAGCGCTGCTTCTCGAAGAGTTCGGTGGCATCGATCGTGGGCGCCCTCGAGGACGAGGAAAGCGACTGGGCCGCCCACACCGTCGACACCCTTTCCGGGAAGGCCCCTTTCAGCCTCGAATTGACCTTCCGCGCGCTGCGTGCCGGGCGTGGCATGGGCGTCGAGGACAGCCTGATCATGGAAAACCGGCTAAGCACGCGCATGCTCGGCCGCAGTGACTTCCTGGAAGGCATTCGCACCATCCTCGTCGACAAGGGGGACACGCCGAAGTGGCGGCCTGCCAGCCTCGCCGAGATCAACGACGCCGAAGTGGAGGCCTGCTTCGCGCCCCTTGACGGCGGCGACCTGGTGCTTCCCTGAGCCTCGGCCAGCCCTCATCGCGCCGCTTGCCACCGCCCCCCCGATGCGGCGAGAATTAGCCGGGCGCCGGGGACGGCGAACGCCGGGCTTCGCGGACGGGAATTGAAATCGTGGCACAAAAGGGCGTGCAACTGCGGGAAGTGCTGTTCGAGTTCCGCCGGATCGGGAAATTCCTCAAGGTGACGGCCATCGACCCGGACACCAACATCGAGGTTTCCATGGTCGGCAACCCGCGTTACAGCCAAGAGATGCTTAAGCGCGTCGCCACCCGCAAACTCGTCTACGTCATCGCCAAGCGTCTCCGCGCCGCCAGGAACTCCGACCGAGCGGGCCGGCGCTAGACCCTTTTCCAGGCTGCTTTAAACTTGACACTCAAGAACCTTGGGGTAGGGTCCAAAAGGGCTTGGCCATGGCCGGGACCCACGAAAAAAAAGGACGTGGGAGGCAAAGAACGATCTCACTGGGGCAGGCTAAGGGCGAGCATCGCCCAATCCTCCAACACCCCGAATTCTTGAATGTTCTAACGCCCCGTCCCCTGACGCCGCGCGCCGGCGGCTGGCCGAGGAGAGATCGAACGCTCGATGGAATATTTCACGCAGCAGCTCGTCAACGGTCTCACGCTGGGCTCCATTTACGGCCTCATCGCCATCGGCTACACGATGGTGTACGGCATCATCGGCATGATCAACTTCGCCCATGGCGAAATTTTCATGATCGGCGCCTTCGTTGCCTTCATCGCCTTTCTGTTCCTTGGGGTACTGGGCATCACTTGGGTGCCGCTGGCCATCGTAATCGTCTTGATTTTCACCATGGTCCTGACCGCCATTTACGGATGGGCGCTGGAGCGCGTCGCCTACCGGCCGCTGCGTGGCTCGCCCAGGCTGGCCGCCCTTATTACCGCCATCGGCATGTCGATCTTCCTGCAGAACTACGTGCAACTCCTGCAAGGTGCCCGCATCAAACCCTTGCAGCCGGTGATCAGCGGCGGGTTCCAGTTCATGCGCCGGGGCGACTTCTCGGTCAGCGTCAGTTACCTACAGATATTCATCTGGATCGTGACCATCGTGCTCATGATCATATTCACCCAGGTCATCGGGCGCACGGCGCTTGGCCGCGCCCAGCGGGCGTGTGAGCAGGACCTCGGCATGGCCTCGCTGATCGGCATCGACGTCGATCGCACCATCTCGCTCACCTTCGTCATGGGCGCCACGCTGGCCTCGGTGGCCGGCATGATCTTCCTCATGAACTATGGGGTGATCGACTTCTACATCGGCTTCCTGGCCGGCATCAAAGCCTTCACGGCGGCCGTGCTGGGCGGCATCGGCTCGATGCCGGGCGCCATGCTGGGGGGACTTTTGATCGGCCTCATCGAGGCCTTCTGGTCGGGCTATTTCACCGTCGAGTACAAGGACGTGGCGGCGTTCTCGATCCTCGTTCTCGTGCTCATCTTCCGCCCCACCGGCCTCCTCGGCAAACCCGATATCGAGAAGGTCTAGGCGATGGCCGTGGACAGCGCAAAACCGATGGCGCCCCTCGACACCGGCGCGATTTTCAAGGAGGCCGGACTCACGGCGCTCGTCGTCTTCGGCCTGGCCTTCGGTCTCGTCGGCTTCAAGACCGAGGACGTTCCCGGCGGCGTCGACATCTTGCTGCGTTTCGGGTCGGTGGCGGCGGCCGTGGTAATTGCCTTCGTCGGGCGCGTCGTGCTCATCCTGCTGCGCCAGGGCCGGCCGCGGCCGGCCCTGCTCATCGCCGGACCCTTCGCCGCATTTTTCCTGGCCGTGATGCTGCTGGAAGTGGCCTTCGCGCCGGGCGCCGGATGGGGGCGCTTCCTGCCGTTTCCCGGTTTCGTCGTCAACTGGATCATCATCGTCCTGGCCCTTTTCCTGGCCGGGCGTGCCACTTGGCTGCTGTTCCACGAAACCGGCGACGTTGGCGAGGAGGCGCGCGAGGAAGCCATGGACCGCTTCGGAGCCAAGGTGCAGAGGGTGGGGCGCTTCGCCGGACCTGTCCTCCTGGTGGCGGCGTTGATCCTGCCCTTCCTGCCCATCGCCGACCGCTGGTTCATGGATATCGTAATCCTGGTCATCACGTACATCATGCTCGGCTGGGGCCTCAACATCGTCGTCGGCCTGGCCGGTTTGCTCGACCTCGGCTACGTGGCGTTTTACGCGGTCGGCGCCTACAGCTACGCGCTGCTGGCGACGAATTTCGATCTTGGTTTCTGGGTCTGCCTGCCTTTCGCCGGCGCAATGGCCGCCTTGGCCGGCGTCGTTTTGGGCTTTCCCGTGCTGCGCCTGCGCGGCGATTATCTCGCCATCGTGACACTTGGCTTCGGCGAGATGGTGCGGATCATCCTCCTCAACTGGTACGACTTCACCAACGGTCCCGACGGCATTTCCAAAATCCCCCGGCCCACCTTTTTTGGCCTTTCCCTGATGCGCAATCCGGCGGAGGGGACGCAATCCTTTCACGAATTCTTCGGCCTCACCTACACGCCACTGGACCGCATCATCTTCCTCTACTACCTGATCCTGATCATGGCCATGATCACCAACCTGTTCACCCTGCGCATCCGCAAGCTGCCGGTGGGACGCGCCTGGGAGGCACTGCGCGAAGACGAGACCGCCTGCCGTTCGCTCGGCATCAACCCGCGCAACACCAAGCTCACGGCGTTCGGCATCGGCGCCATGTTCGCCGGCTTCGCGGGTTCCTTCTTCGCCACCCGCCAGGGGTTTATCAGCCCCGAGAGCTTCACCTTCATCGAATCGGCGGTGATCCTCGCCATCGTCGTGCTCGGCGGCTTCGGCAGCCAGCTCGGCGTGGTGCTGGCCGCCATCCTGCTCATCGGCCTGCCCGAGTTCTTCCGCGAACTGCAGCAATACCGCATGCTCGCCTTCGGCGCCGCCATGGTGATCATCATGGTATGGCGGCCGGCTGGCCTCCTGGCGCACCGCGAGCCAACCCTTCGTCTGCCGCCACGCGACGGGCCGGACGCACCGCAAGCGGAGGGGGAGCCGGCGCGATGAGTGCCCAAGCCACAAACGCCGCAGGCGCCACTGACGCCGCCACCGACACGACGCTCCTCGAAGTTCAGCACCTGACCATGCGCTTCGGCGGCTTGGTTGCCATCGACGACGTCTCCTTCGAGGCCGCCGACAAGCAGATCACCGCGGTAATCGGACCGAACGGGGCGGGCAAGACCACGGTCTTCAACTGCCTGACCGGGTTCTACAAGCCGAGCGTCGGGCGCCTCGCTCTCCATCACCCGAAGGGCACCTATTTGCTGGAGCGCATAGAAGGACACATCATCGCCCGGCAGGCCGGTGTCGCGCGCACCTTCCAGAACATCCGCCTGTTCGCCCAGATGACGGTCCTGGAGAACCTGGTCGTGGCGCAACACAACGACTTGATGCGCGCCTCGGGGTACTCGGTCGCCGGACTTCTGGGCATGGCCCGCTACCACGACGGGGAGCGGCGCGCCGTGGAGTTGGCCCGTTACTGGCTGGACCGGGTGGGGCTCGAGGACCGCGCCGATTGGGAAGCCGGCAACCTGCCCTACGGCGACCAGCGGCGCCTCGAGATCATCCGCGCCATGTGCACGAACCCGGTCCTGTTGTGCCTTGACGAGCCGGCGGCCGGGCTCAACCCCAAGGAATCGGGCGAGCTTAACGAGCTGTTGTTGTTCATCCGCGACGAGCACCGCATCGGCATATTGCTTATCGAGCATGACATGAACGTGGTCATGGGGATTTCCGACCACATCGTGGTGCTCGACTACGGCAAGAAGATCTCCGATGGCACCCCGGAATTCGTGCGCACCGACCCCAACGTCATCCGTGCCTATCTCGGCGAGGAGGAAGAGGACGAGGACCTGCCGCCCGAGGAGGGCGCCTCGCCATGACGGCGATGCTCAGCATTAAGGAGGTTCACACCTTTTACGGCAACATCGAGGCCCTGAGGGGCGTCGACATTGAGGTTGAGAAAGGCGAGATCGTCACCCTCATCGGTGCCAACGGCGCCGGGAAATCGACCCTGCTGATGACCGTTTGCGGCAATCCGCGGGCGGCCCGGGGAAGGATCGCTTTCGACGGCACGGATATCTCCGCCATGCCGACCCATGAAATCGTCCACATGGGTCTCGCCCAGGCGCCCGAGGGACGGCGAATCTTCCCGCGCATGACGGTGCTGGAAAACCTCCAGATGGGCGCCACCACCAGCGAAGAACGGTATTTCGACGAAGATCTGGCCAGGGTCTTCGCGCTCTTTCCAATCCTCGCCGAGCGCAGCGGCCAGCGCGGCGGCACCTTGTCGGGTGGCGAGCAGCAGATGCTAGCCATCGCGCGCGCCCTCATGAGCCGCCCGCGGTTGCTGTTGTTGGACGAGCCCTCGCTCGGTTTGGCGCCGATACTGGTCAAGCAGATATTCGGCGTCATCAAGGAAATCAACGAACGGGAGAAAGTCACCGTTTTTCTGGTCGAACAGAACGCCTACCACGCGCTGCGTCTGGCACACCGAGGCTACGTGATGGCCAACGGCCGCATCCTCATGACCGGGTCCGGGAAGGAGCTTCTGGCCAACGAGGAAATCCGCGCCGCCTATCTCGAAGGTGGTCACTAAACAGGAAGCGACGGGGCAAAACCGATGGAATCGTTGCTCGGCACGTCATATCAGGTGTTCTTCGGCGTCACCGTGGTCATCATTGGTTTCGCCGCCTGTGTGACGGGCCAGGCCATGGCCAACACGTGGCGTCCGCTGTCTCACGTCTTCCTTTACAGCGCCCTGCTCGGCTTCGCCGACCGCTTCCTGACCTTCGCCCTGTTCGAGGGCGAATTGCTTTCCCTGAGCGGATATCTCATCGACACCGCCGTGCTCACCATCATGTCTCTGATCGCCTTCCGCGTCACAAAGGCGCGCAAGCTGGTTTCCCAATATCCCTGGCTCTACGAGGCCGATGGCCTGTTCGGATGGCGCCGGAAGGGCGTCGGCGGCGATTGACCGGCGAGTGCCGCGGCGGTGGAATAACGAAGCCGGCGAGACCGGGAGCGAAGACTTAGATTAGGGACTTGTTTCAATGCATTGGCGTGATAACCTAGATGCTTGGCCACCGAGGCTCGGTGGCCGCAAATTTTGTGGTTGGCAATCCAGTCGACTTGCGTTCGCCAACCGAGTTTCCCAGGGAGGAGAAAATAACCATGCGAAATCTTAAAACTGCACTCATAGCCGCGGCCGCCTTGACCGTGGCAAGCGTCACGGCGGCCAACGCGGAGATCAAGATCGCCACGGCCGGCCCCATGACCGGACAGTACGCGTCCTTCGGCGAACAGATGAGGCGCGGCGCCGAGATGGCGGTCAAGGACATCAACGCCAAGGGCGGCGTGCTCGGCCAGAAATTGAATCTCTCCGTCGGCGACGACGCCTGCGATCCCAAGCAGGCCGTGGCCGTCGCCAACAAGATGGTCAGCGACGGGGTCGTCTTCATGGCCGGACACTTCTGCTCCGGTTCCTCGATCCCGGCGTCCTCGGTCTACACCGAGGAAGGCATCGTGCAAATCTCACCCGCCTCGACCAACCCGAAGCTCACCGAGGAAGGTGGCGACAACGTCTTCCGCGTGTGCGGCCGCGATGACCAACAGGGCATCGTCGCCGGCGATTTCCTCTTCGAGAGCTACAAGGGCAAGAAGATCGCCTTCCTGCACGACAAGACGGCCTACGGCAAGGGCCTCGCCGACGAAACCCTGAAGCAGTACAACAAGCGCGGCGGCAAACAGGCCATGTACGAGGCCTATACGGCGGGCGAGAAGGACTATTCCGCCATCGTCTCCAAGATGAAGGGCGCCGGCATCAACGCCTTCTACGTCGGCGGCTATCACACCGAGGCGGGCCTCATGATCCGTCAGGCCCACGAGCAAGGCTACAAGCCGCAACTCATCTCGGGCGACGCGCTGGTCACCGACGAGTACTGGAAGATCACCGGCAAGGCCGGCCAGGGCACCCTGATGACCTTCAGCCCCGACCC
>JASLQF010000038.1 GCA_030744625.1 Rhodospirillales bacterium | reverse complement strand
GTGCGACGTCGGCATCAACGGCGAAACCGATTACGCCTGCACGACCCCCGTCAAGGGCGATCTGACGATCACGCCGCTGCCCGAGTTCGTGCCGGTGAAAGATCTCCTGATCGATCGCGACCGCCCCAAGCGGCCGGCCGGCAAAAAACCCGTTATCGCGTAAGCGAAAGGACGGTTTCGAGGCGGTTCAGCTCGACCATGCGGCGGACGGCGTCGCTGGCGCCGCTGATGGTGCAGTCGAAGCCCCGGCGGCGGGCGGTTTGGAACGCCTCGACGAGGCTGGCCAATCCGGAGCCATCGATGCGGGTCAGGCCGGAAAGGTCGATCTCCAGGTCCTGGCGCGGTTCCAGGCACTGGAGGATGGCCCGCCGCCAACCGGCCGCGTGCTCCATATCGAATGGTCCTTCGATGCGTAGGGTGGTCACCGGACTGGCCTTTCATTCTGGAAGGCGAGCAGATCAATAACAGTAAACGCGTTTACCCGATTTCGACAGTGACCGCCGTCACAACGGGTGTCGATTTCAGCCCCCGCGGGTGTGACTTTGGTCACACAATGTGGCGTTTTCAGGGGTGCCGCGCTACGCGTCCTCGTCGTACACGCGGTCCAGCCAGTAGTTCAAGGCATGGTGGAGGTCGCGGTGGGTCGCGTCGTCGCCACTCCT
Organism: Rhodospirillales bacterium; assembly: GCA_030744625.1. Lineage (GTDB taxonomy): Bacteria > Pseudomonadota > Alphaproteobacteria > Rhodospirillales > JASLQF01 > JASLQF01. Next base: position 17,715 of record JASLQF010000038.1, on the reverse strand, counting down.
TGCCTTGGCGTTCATAACGATATTCCCCCGTTGCAAACCACCTCGATGGATTAGCACGAAGTCGCGCTCTAAACTGCCGGCGCATTCCGGGCCTTGGAGCGCCAAAATCCCCGGTGGTGGCCGCGCACCGAATCTGGCATTCTTCCACCAGATATGCCGGAATCGCGCGTTTCTCGAGGTCACGCGCGCAAACTGAACAAATAAGTAAGGGAGGTCTCCATGAACAGGTTATCCTTGATTGCGGCGGCGGCGCTCGCCGCCTTGTACGTCACCGCCATGCCGGCCCGGGCGGCGGACCCGGTCAAGCTCTCCATCGGCTCGTTCAGCCAGAAGTCGAGCTGGTTCGCCTATTCCACACGCATCGCCGATCTGCTGCGCGAGGTGTTGCCCAAGGGCTCGACCGTCGACGCGCCGCCCAAGGGCGGCGGCACCAGCAGCCCGTTGCTCGTCGCCGCCGGAAAATTCGACATGGCGCTGGGCTTCGCGTCGGTCAACGGCTGGGCCAGGGACGGCATCATCGCCTACAAGAAGCCGATGACCAACCTGCGTGCCCTGGTCGGCGGTTTCGATCAGTACTATCTCGCCGTTGTCGCGCTGCGCGACGACAAGGCCAAGGACCTCGCCGGCTACATCAAGCGCCACCCCGACCTGAAGGTCGTGCTGCGCGGCAAGGGCAGCGCCGGCGGTTTCGGCGGCGAGCAGCTTCTGGGCTTTGCCGGGGCCTCGGAGAAGGACGTTTCGGGACGCGGCGGCCGTTACGACAAGGTCGGCTCGTTCGGCGTCGTCAAATCGGCGCTGAGTTCGGGCAAATCCGATCTGTGGATCCATTCCGTGACCCGGGGTCATCCTGCGCTCACCGATATCGCGCTGGGAACCTCGCTGAGTTTCCTGCAGCCGTCGCAAAGCACCCTCGACGACATGACGAAGGCTGGGTGGCCGGCGGCCGGCCTGCCCGCCGGCACCTTCAAGGGCCAGGACAAGGACGTCACCTATCCCGGCACCAGCACGCTGCTGTTTACCAGCACCGCCATGTCCAACGATCTGGCCTATGCCACCGTCAAGGCGATCTGCGACAACCAGGACCGCTTCAAGGCGGTGCACAAGGCGTTGTCCACTTTCGATTGCGCCAAGAACGGCTGGCAGCCGGAAAACGTGGTCCTGCCTCTTCATGACGGGGCGGCGCGCTATTACAAGGAGAAGGGCTGGCTCAAGTAAGCCCGCGCCCGCGTCACGTGACGGCCGACACGGGGACAGCCCCAGACAGCCCGGCGTGGGGGGTGCTTGCCACCCCCGCCGGGCTCGTCGGTCTGGGCTGGTCGGGTTTCCAGATCGCCACCGCGATCTGGCCCTACGTCGACATTCTCATCCAGCGCAGCGCCCATGTTTCCTTCGCCACCGCGCTGGCGCTGCTGCTGACGAGCCGCGAGTACGGGCGGCCAGCACGATGGCTCAACTTGGGGCTGGCCGCCCTGGCGCTGATGCCGCCGGTGATCATCGCCCTCGACCTGGGGCGCATCAACGACCGCTTTTCCGGGCTCGATCCGGTGATGGCGTGGGACTACGCGGGCGCCTTGATCCTGCTCGTCCTGCTCATCGAGGTATCGCGCCGTGTCCTCGGGGTCGGCCTGACGTCGTTGGCGGTGGTATTCCTCGCCTATCAGTTCTTCGGCGCCAACCTGCCCGGCCTTTTGGGCCATAACGCGGCTAATTTCACCGAATTCATCGACATTCAGTTTCTCACCCTGGACGGCGTTTTCGGCATACCGACCGGCGTCTCCCTGCGCTTGGTGTTCTACTTCATCCTGTTCGCCGCCGTTTTCGAGGTCTTCGGCGGCGGGCGCATGATCATCGACATCTCCCTGTCCCTGACCGGTGCCCGGGTGGGCGGGCCGGCCAAGACCGCCGTCCTGGCATCGGGCTTGATGGGCAGCGTCTCTGGCAGCGCCGTCGCCAACGTCATGAGCACCGGCATCTTCACCATTCCGCTCATGAAGCGCATCAACTACGGCGCCCGCTTCGCCGGCGCCGTCGAGGCGGTGGCCTCGACCGGCGGCCAGCTCATGCCGCCGATCATGGGTGCGGCGGCCTTTATCCTGGCCGATTACCTGCAGATGCCCTACAGCGAGGTGATCATCGCGGCGATCATTCCGGCCCTTCTCTATTTCGCCTGCGTGCTCGTCTCCGTCGATTTCGAGGCGCGGCGCAGCAAGCTCGCGGTCATCGACCCCGGCGACGTGCCCGGCATCGCCGACACTGTCAAGCACTCGGGGCACATGTTGGTGCCGCTCTTCTGGTTGGCTTGGCGCATCGTATCGGGGTTCGACGTCACCGCCGCGACGATCGAGGCCATCGTCATATCAGTGGTGGTCGGCACCCTGCGCCGTTCCAGCCGGACCAGCCCGGTGGCGATTTTGAATTCCCTGGTGATCACCGCCGAACGCAGCGTCAACGTCGCCATTCCCTGCGCCATCGCCAGCCTGATCGTCAGCGTCATCGCCTTCACCGGGCTCGGCACCAAGTTCACATCCATCGTCGTCGCCCTTTCCGGGGGCAACATCGCGGCGATGCTGGGCCTCGCCATGGTGGCGACGCTTATTCTCGGCGCCGGCATGCCGACGAGTTCGGCCTATATCATGGGTGCCGTCCTCATCGTTCCAGCCTTGACCTACCTGGGGCTCGAGCCCCTGATCGGCCACTTTTTCGTTCTTTACTTCTCGGTGATGTCGATGCTGACGCCGCCGGTCGCCCTTTCGGCCTACGCGGCGGCGACCATCTCCGGATCGTCGCCCTCGGCGACCGGCTGGCAAGCCATGTTCCTGGCCCTTCCCGGGTTCATCATCCCCTATGCCATCGTACTCCATCCGGGGTTGTTGCTGGTGGGAACGCTGGGCGACACGCTGTCCGGCCTGTTGATGGTGTTTACCGGCTTCATCGCCATCAGCGCAGCCGTCGTCGGCTGGCTGTTCCGGCCGCTGACGGCGGTGCAGCGCGGCGCGCTCGGGATCATCGCGCTCGGGCTTTTGTGGCCTGATCTGCGCGTCGCCGTGGTCCTGGCCGGGCTGCTCGCCGTTTTCGCGGTATGGCTCTACATCGCCGCAAAGCGGGACACAGGAGCCCGTCCGGGGTAAGTTCCATTTAATTCGAAGGACGATCGAGGATGGCGTCATGACAGAGGAATCACGAGACAGAGTGCGTGTAGACCTTAGCCGGATGGCGTTTGCCAAGGACGGCGACGAGGCGCGCGGCGGGTTGCTGAAGAACATTTCAGCGAGCGGCTGCGCCTTGGAGTTCGTCAATCCGTTGGGCAAGATCGAGCATCCTTTCAAGGTGGGCCAGGTGCTCGAATTGGAAATAGACGAAATCGGCAGCCTCCAGGGCGAGGTCATGCGTATTACCGAGGAAGGCATCGCGGTAAAGTTTAAATCCGGCTCGGTCGAGGACATCGCCCTAGTTGTCAGGATCATGGCGGCGCAAAACGAAATCGAAATAGACGAGTAGCGCCCCCCGGCCTTCAGATATTTCGCTCTTCGCGGAGGGTGCGCTTGAGCAGTTTTCCGCTGCTCGTGCGCGGCAGCGGCGCCTCGACGAACTCGATGGACTTGGGGATCTTGTAGCGGGCCAGTGATTCGCCGCAAGAGCCGATGATCTCTTCGGCGCTTGCGCTCCTGCCGTCCTTGAGGCGGACAATGGCGTGGCCCACCTCGCCCCAGCGCTCGTCCGGCCGGCCGATGACCGCGGCCTCCAGCACGGCGGCGTGGGCAGAAATGGCGTTCTCGACCTCGGCGGGGTAGACGTTGTCGCCGCCCGAGATGAACATGTCCTTCCAGCGGTCCATGATGTAATAGTCGCCGTCCGCGTCCACGCGGGCGGCGTCGCCGCTACGAAGCCAGCCGTCGGCAAACGACTTGGCATTGGCGTCCGGCCTCCGCCAGTAGCCGGGAATGACGATCGGACCCTTGAACCACAGCTCCCCGATATCGCCCGGCGCCACGTCGCGTCCCTGGGGATCGACGAGGCGCACCTCGACGTGCATGGCCGGCTTGCCGATCGAGCCGGGCTTGACGCGCGCGCCGTCGGCGTTCTGCTGCATGGTCCAGGGACCGGCCTCGGTCATGCCGAAATTCTGGACGATATCGAGGCCTTGCCGGGCGAAGGTGTCAAGCAGGGCGACCGGTGCTGGTGCCCCGCCAACGCTGCAAAATTCGAAGCGGGAGAAGTCGGTGCGCGCGAAATCCGCATGCTGGCTCATGAAAAGATAGGTCGCCGGCACCCCGAGGAAATGGGTCACTCCGGGGCCGGCGCCGCCCAGGGCCGACAGCACGGCCCCGGCCTCGAATTGGCGCATCACCAGGACCGTGCCGCCGGCATGGAAGGTTGGGTTGGCGTATAGGTTGAGCCCCCCCGTGCTGAACAGGGGCAAGACCACGAGGGTGACCGAGGCCGACGTGATCCCGGTCGTCTGCGCCACGTTGATGGCGTTATAGAATATCGTGCCGTAGGTCTGCATGGCGCCCTTGGGACGCCCCGTGGTGCCCGAGGTGTAGAGGATGGTCCAGATGTCGTCGTGGGTGACCTCGGCGGGGGCGGCCTCTTCACCGGTCCCCGAAATCGCGTCCTCGTAGGGGCTTGCACCGCCGAGGCCGGAGGTCTCCACCAAGTGCTCGACGCCGAGGGATTTGCCGAGGTCCCGCAAAACCTCGGCGAACTCCGGGCCGTGAAAGACCACCTTGGGATCGACGTCGCCAATGATGTACTCGAGCTCGGCCGCCGTCAGGCGCCAGTTGAAGGGCGCGAAGATGGCACCGAGCTTGGCGCACGCGAACTGCATCTCGAACAAGTCGGACGAGTTGCGGGCCAGGATGCCGACACGATCCCCCCGGCACAGCCCAAGGCCCGAGGCCAGGAAATGGGCCAGCCGGCCGGCGCGCGCGTTGAACTCGCCATAGGTGAACCGGCGGCCCGATTCGAGATCGACGAGCGCCAGTTTGCCGGGCGTCCGCCCCGCGTGGTACGCCAGCCAGTCGTAATGCCGAACACTCATTTCGCCGCGCCTCTCTCCACCGGGATAGGGGATCGTATGGGTACCATATGTTAGATTTTATCCACTAAACTACTATTGTTGCCTGGACAGTAGCGAACAGAGAGCACACGTGCGCATCGGAATTGTCGGAGCGGGACCAGCCGGCCTTTACTTCGCGCTTCTCATGAAGAGGCGCCACAACGCATACGACGTCCGCGTCATCGAGCGCAACCCGCCGGACTCCACCTTCGGCTTCGGCCTCGTCTTTTCGGAGAAGGCGCTGCGCTTCCTCGAGAGGGATGACCCCGGCACCTTCGCGGCCTTGACGTCGGAAATGGAAGCGTGGCCAGACCAGCGCATCGTCCACCGCGACGAGGTGGTGAACATCGACGGCAACGGATTTTCCGCCATCGGGCGCCTCAAGTTGCTGCAACTGCTGCACGGGTTTTGCCGGGAAGCCGGGGTGCATATAGACTTCCAACGCGAGATCGATTCCCTCGACACCTTCGCCGGGTGCGACCTCATGGTCGGCGCCGACGGCATAAACTCCCGGGTCAGGGACCTCCACGCCGACGCCTTGAGGCCGAGGATCGAATCCCTGAAGAATATGTTCGTGTGGTACGGAACGAAGCAGGTGTTCGATACCCTGACCTTGACCTTTCGCGCCAACCGGCACGGTTCCTTCGTCGCCCACCACTACCGCTACGCCCCCGACATGAGCACCTTCATCGTCGAGTGCGATCCAGAGACCTGGCGGCGGGCCGGCCTGCGGCACATGGACGACGCCGCCAGCCGCGCCTACTGCGAACGCCTCTTCGCCCCGGACCTGGACGGCCATTCCCTGATCTCCAACAACTCCTCATGGCGGCGCTTCGCGCTCGTCACCAACGAAAACTGGTCGACGGGAAACGTCGTCATCCTGGGCGACGCCCTGCGCAGCGTCCATTTCTCCATCGGCTCGGGAACACGCCTCGCCATGGAAGACGCGGTGGCGCTCTACCAAGCCTTCAATGAGGCCGGCGCCGCAAGTGCCACGTGGGCCGACGTGCCCGGCGCCCTCGCCCGCTTCGAGGCGGCACGGCGCCCCATCGTCGAGAAACTGCAGGCGGCGGCCGCGAAAAGCTCCGGCTGGTACGAGAAATTGGCCGGCAAGATGGGCCTGGAGGCGTACCAGCTGGCCTATGACTACATGACCCGCAGCGGCCGCGTGACCCACGCGCGCCTCAAGGAAATGGCGCCGCGGTTCACGGCGTCCTTCGAGACACGCTTTGGAGTCCCCGAACATGCTTGAAGGCTTCACCCCCTGGCCGGCCGGCCTGGCGCGGCGCTACCGCGACAAGGGATATTGGGAAGGCCTCACCCTGTCGCGGGTCCTCGACGCCTCGGTTGAGCGCTTCGGCGACCGCGAGGCCCTGGTCTTCGGCGCCCAGCGCATCACCTACCGCGATCTGGGGATGCGCGTCGACCGCCTCGCCTACCACTTGGCGAAGGCCGGGTTGAAGCCCAGCGACCGGGTAGTCCTGCAACTCCCCAACACCCTGGAGTTCGTCTATGTGTTCCTGGCACTGACCAAAATCGGCGTCATTCCGGTGATGGCGCTGCGCGCCCACCGGCTGACCGAGATTCGGCACTTCGTCGGGCACTCGGGCGCCGTCGGCTATTTCATTCCCGAGTCCGTCGGCGATTTCGACTACCGGGAGATGGCGGACGAGGTCCGGGGCCGGGCCCGGGGCCTCGAATACGTATTCGTCGCCGGCACGCCGGCGGCCGGTCAAATCGCCCTGGGCGACATGCTCGAGGCGCCGGTCGACGCGGCGGACCTGCGCCGCCTCCTCGACGAACGCCATCCCGACCCGGGCGACGTGGCGCTGATGCTGTTGTCGGGGGGCACCACGGCGCTGCCCAAGCTCATCCCGCGCACCCACGACGACTATGTCTACAACTTCAAGCAAAGCGGCCGGGTGGCGGGGATCGACGGCGACACGGTCTACCTCGCCGTCCTGCCGCTCGCCCACAACTATTCCCTGGGCTCGCCGGGCATGATGGCGACCCTGGAACAAGGCGGCACGGTGGCCATCGCCACCGGCACCGACACCGAGACCGTGTTCACCCTCGCCGAAGCGGAAGGCGCCACGGTGATCGCGGCGGCCATACCGTTGATCACCAAGTGGGTGAACTCGGATGCGGCGCGGCGCTACGACCTCGGCGCCCTCAAGGTCGTGCAGAACGGCGGCGCGCGTCTGGCCCCCGAACTGCGGCGACGCCTGCGTGACATGTTCGGCTGCGTGCCCCAGGAAATCTACGGCACCGCCGAGGGCCTCCTCAACATGGTGCGCCTCGACGACGCCGACGAGTTTCTCCTCCACAGCTCGGGCGCGCCGATGTGCCCGGACGACGAGATCAAGGTGCTCGACGACGACGACAACGAGGTCGCCGAGGGCGACGCCGGCGAGCTGGTGGTGCGCGGCCCCTACACCATTCAGGGTTATTACAAGGCCCCCGACATCAACGCCGCCGCCTTCACCGACGACGGCTTCTACCGCATGGGCGACATCGTGCGCAGGCGCGGGCGCTACATCTTCACCGAGGGCCGGCGCAAGGACCTCATCAACCGGGGCGGCGAAAAAATCAGCTGCGACGAGGTGGAGAGCCTCATCCTCACCAACGACAAGGTCGACAGCGTCTGCCTGGTCGCCATGCCCGACGAGATATTCGGCGAAAAGGCCTGCGCCTTCGTCATCCTCAAGGCCGGCCAGGAGTGGAGCCTGAAGGACCTCGGCGAGTTCCTCATGTCCAAGAAGATCGCCAAGTTCAAGCTGCCGGAAAGGCTCGAAGTGGTCGATGAATTCCCGATCAGCCCGGTCGGCAAGATTCTGCGCCGGGAATTGCGCCAACGCATCGAGGCCAAGGTGGCGGCGGAACGCGGGAACGATTAGGGTGTAGGTTCATAAAAGCCGGCCCGCATGGAAAATATCCGTGAGGACGCACTCCGAAAATATGGGCCCACCCATGTCCGACGATGCCAATCCAGAGATCGGTTCGCTCTCGTTCCTGGTCATTGAAGATGAAATGATCAGCCGAAAGCTCAACGTACTGGCCCTGGAGAAGATTGGCGCAACGAACATCAAGACCGTTTCGAACGGGGTCGAGGCGCTCGCCCGATTGGAGTCCGCGGACCCACCGCTGGACGTGCTCCTGGTCGATCTCTCCATGCCCGAAATGGGAGGGGTGGAACTGCTGCGCCATCTGGCGGATCGGGGATATCAAGGCGCCGTCATCCTGGTCAGCGTGGCGGAGGAGGAAACGCTGGCGGTTACCGAAGCGTTGGCCAAGTATCGGAATATCAACGTCCTTGGCTCCATTACAAAACCGATTGAGCCGCAATCCCTGGTCGAGATACTTGCCAGACTTCAATAACCGGGCGCTGTCCTCCGCGTCCCTTCGAATGAACGAGACAAAATGGTCCCCGCCCATAACCTGACCATCCGCGAGGTCCGCGTTCGCGCCGTGCAGGTGCCCCTCGCCGAGCCCCTGAAGACGGCCAGCGGGGAAATCCTGACGGCGCCCCTGGTGCTGCTCGATCTGCTCACCACCGAAGGGGTATGCGGCACGAGCTACCTGTTCTGCTACACGCCGGACGCCCTCGAACCAACCGCCCAGGCCGCAGCCAACATCGGCGCGGCGCTCACCGGCGATGCCGTCGTGCCCTTCGAGATCGACGCCAAGCTGCGCCAGAGGTTCCGCCTGCTCGGCGTTCAGGGCCTGATGACCATGGCCATGGCGGGCATCGACATGGCCGCCTGGGACGCCCTGGCGCGGGCGGCGGGGCTGCCGTTGGTGTCTCTTCTCGGCGGTGCGCCGAAGCCCATACCGGCCTATGCCAGCTACGGCATGGTGGACGCCAAGGGGGCCGCCAAGGCCGCCGAGAAAGCCGCCGGGGCGGGCTTCCGGGCGATGAAGGTGAAGATCGGCCACGCCGACGTCGCCACCGACCTCGCCGTCATCCGCGCCGTCAGGAGCGCCGTGGGCGACGCCATGGCCGTCATGGTCGATTACAACCAGTCGCTCTCGGTGCCCCAGGCCGTCGCCAGGACGCGGGCACTGGACGACGAAGGGCTGCACTGGATCGAGGAGCCCACCGTGGCCGAGGATTTCGAGGGCCACGCCGCCATCGCCGACGAGACCGCCACCCCCATCCAGATGGGCGAGAACTGGTGGGGTCTGCCCGACATGGCCAAATGCGTCGCGGCCGGCGCCTCCGATCTGGCCATGATCGACGTTATGAAGATCGGCGGCGTCACCGGATGGCTCAAGGCCGCCGCCCTTGCCGAGGCCAACGGGTTGCCCGTCTCCAGCCACATCTTCCCCGAAGTCAGCGGCCATCTGCTGGCCATCACCCCGACCCGCCACTGGCTCGAACACCTCGACCTGGCGGCCGAGGTGCTCACCCGTCCGGTGACCATCGAGGGTGGCGACTTCGTCTTCCCGGAAACCCCGGGCACCGGCATCGAATGGGACGAAAAGGCGGTGGCGCGGCACGAGGTCTAAGTGAAGGGCGCCCGGCGCCGTCTTGATGGTCTTCAGCAATTTGGGCTTGGCCGGTTCCTTGCCGATATCGAAGATATGGAAATGGCCGGGATTGGCCGTGGTCACATATATACGATCCGATTTCGGGCCGAAGTAGATTTCCAGCGGAACATCGGATGGCTCAAACGCAATCCATGGTTCGAAGCCGAGGTGCGCCCGCGGCTTCGGAGCCGGGTCGCCGGCCTAATCGCTTGCTTCGGTCTCCCCGTTTCCGCCGTTGTCGTCACCGTTCGACTTGGCGAAGGCGCGGGCCTTGTCGGCGAAACCCTGCAGACGGGCCTCGACCAGGGCGTTGACGGTGCCCTTGGGATAGGCGCCGTTCTTGCCACGCTCGCCCGCCTCGAGGCCGGTCAGCACCTCGATGCCCTGGTCGATGGTCTCGATCGGATAGATTTTGAAAAGGCCCCGCTTGACCGCCTCGACCACGTCGCCGCGCAGCATCAGGTGGCGCACGTTCGAGGCCGGGATCAGGACCCCGTGCGACCCGTCGAGCCCGGCCGCCCGGCAAATGTCGAAGTAACCCTCGATCTTCTCGTTGCCACCGCCGATGGCCTGGACGATGCCGTGCTGATTGACCGAGCCGGTGACCGCCAGCGACTGCTTGATCGGCACCTCGCCGATCGCCGACAGCAGCGCGTAGAGCTCGGCCGAGGACGCGCTGTCGCCATCGACCCCGCCGTAGGACTGCTCGAACACCAGGCTGGCGACGAGTGCCAAGGGCCGCTCGGCACCGAACCGTGCCCCGAGGAAGCCGGAGAGAATCAACACCCCCTTGGCGTGCAGCGGCCCGCCGAGCTCGACCTCGCGCTCGATATCGATGACCCGGCCGCGGCCGAGCTGGACCCTGGCGGTGATGCGGCTCGGCCGGCCGAACGCGAAGTCTCCGAGCTGCAGCACCGAGAGCCCGTTGACCTGACCGACCCGCTCACCCGCGGTGTCGATCAGCACGATGCCCTCGTGGATCGATTCCTGGACCCGCTCGCGCACGCGATCCGAACGGTAGACCCTGGCGTCGATCGCACGCTGTACGTCCTCCGCCTTGACCGCCTTATGCTCGGCCTGGCCCGCCCAATGGGCGGATTCGCGCACCAGGTCGGCGATGCTGCGCATGTGGGTCGTCAGCTTCTCCTTGTCGCCGGCGACGCGCGAGCCGTGCTCGACGATCCGGGCGACCGCGCCCCGGTCGAGCGGCTTCAGATCCTCCCGCTGGGCGATGGTACCGAGCAGCCGGGCGTAGAGCTGCATGTTCTCGGGCGTACGATTCATGGTTTCCTCAAAATCGGCCTGGACCTTGAACAGTTCGAGGAAGTCCGGGTCGTAGGCGGCGAGCAGGTAGTACAGCATTCGGTCGCCGGTCAGCACGATCTTGACGTCGAGCGGTATCGGTTGGGGGTCGAGCGACACCGTGTCGACCAGGCCGAGACTCTGTCCGAGAGATTGGATGCGGATTTCGCGTCCGCGGAGCGCCCGCTTCAGCGCCTCCCACGAGAGCGGCTGAGTCAGTACCTTGTGGGCCTCGACGACCAGGTAGCCGCCGTTCGCCGTGTGTAGCGCGCCGGCCTTGATCAGGTTGAAATCGGTGATCAAAGTGCCCTGCTGCGCCTGGTGCTCGACCCGGCCGATCAGGTTGCCGACCGTCGGGTTGTCCTCGTAGACCACTGGCGCCCTGGTGTCGTCGGTGCGGTCGACCAACACGTTGACCCGGTATTGCCGGAACGATGGTCCGTCTGCCATTCCCTGGGTCGTGGGTTTCATCATAGCCGCTTCACCCATATCGCCCGCGGCGATGAAGGCGTCGGCGTTGTCGATCAGGTTGGCCTCGATCGCCGTGAGCCATTCCAGCGCGTTAGGCAGTTGGGCGTAGGCCTTCTTGAAGTCGACGAGGTAGTTTTCGACCGCTAACTTCGCGACTTCGCGATTGAGTTCGCGAATCCGTTCGCGCATCTCTCGCGCCCACTGCGGCAACTGATCCAGACTCTCCTGCAGTTCCTGCTGCAAGGCCTCGATCGCGGCAGAGTAGGCCTCACGCTCGGCCTCGGGCAGTTTTTCGAACACCTCGGGACTGATGATCTCGCCATCCTTGAGCGGCGCCAGGCCGAGCCCGACCGGCGTGCGCACCAACCCGACGTTTTGCGCCTCGGCCCGCTTCCGCAGTTGCTCCGACGCCTTCTCCTGTCGTTTTTTGTATTCCTCCTCGATCGCCTCCTTGCGCTCACGATAGGCGTCGCTCTCGAAGGCCGAAGGAATCGCCGCGCGCAGATCGAGGATCAGCTTGTCCATGTCGCGCGCCAGCGGCCGGGCACGGCCGGCCGGCAATTCCAGCGCCGTCGGCCGGCTCGCGTCGGTGAAATTGTGAACGTAGCACCAGTCGGCGGGTACCGGTTCGCCTTCGGCCTGGCGGGAAAGGAATTCACCGACTAGGGTATTTTTTCCTGTCCCGGGCGGGCCGAGGGCATAGACGTTGTAGCCGTCGCTATCGATCGCGATACCGAAACAGACCGCCTCGACAGCGCGCCTTTGGCCGATCAACTCCTCGAGCGGGGGCAGCTTGTCGGTCGTGCGGAAGTCGAACTGCTTGGTATCGCACGCGGCGTACAGTTGGCCCGCGGTCAGAGGTTTGATAGACGCCATCAGCCGGCCTCCCACTCAATCGCTTCCTTGTCGGCTTCGGACAACCAAAATGGTGGCCGATCTCTTGTAGCGGCACGTGGCGCACGACATGCGCCAGATCCTCGCCGGTTCCGCACCAGTAATCGAGGATTAGCCGCCGGTGTAAAGAAAATTCATGTCGATGTCCCGCGGCGTATCGACGACGCTGCACCGAGAAGACACCCAATCGATACGTCGTTCACGAGAACACGACCTGTCCGCCCACGGGAATGACTCAGGACCTGACGCGCCGGGAGAATCGGCGTATAGTGGACCTTGGTTGGGTATCTTTCCCTGGTCGCCAGCGCCCCGGCGACCGCAGGCGAGGAACCCCCATGGCCCTGGTCCATCACGGCAAACACTTAGGCGACGACGGCTTCCTCGGCGGACAGCGGTCGGACCTCAAGGTCGGCCTTGCCATCCTCGTCGGCATCGTCGCCATCGCCGCCACGCTGGCGGCGTTGGCGGTGGCGAATGAGCGCTTCGACATCGGACCGCGGATGGAGCCCGTCGCTTACATCTTGGTGGCCATCGCGGCGGTCGTCCTCCTGGTTACTTTCCTGGCTCCACTCATCCAAAACCAAGCCCTGGCCAGCTTGTCTATTTTTGTCTCCTGGGTGTTCGCCCTGTCGGGCGCATTCATGGTATTCCGCTACTTCGGGTGACGGCGAAGCCGACCTGTAACGGGCGCCCGATATGCGCTACATTTCCCGCCGCTTGGGGAGACGGAAAGATGACGCGGACGGGAGGCCGGCCATGAAGCCACGGCTTGGGACCCTCGACGAGTTGCCCGAAGACTACGTCGAGGAATTGAGCGCCATGAGCGTCACGCCCCTGTGGCCGAACCTGCATGCCCTGTTGCCGCGCGGCATCCCTGAACGCAAGACGCGGCCTTGTCTGTGGCGCTACGGCGAGGTGCGGCCGTATCTGCTGCGCGCCGGCGAGCTGACGCCCATGGAAAAGGCCGAGCGCCGCGTCCTCGTGTTCTCCAACCCGGGGCTCGGGTTGGAGAAAATGATGGCGACGCCGTCCATTTACATCGGCCTGCAGCTCATCCTGCCCGGCGAGACGGCGCCCTGCCACCGGCACACGCCGAGCGCCGTCCGCTTCGTCATCGAGGGCGAGGGCGGATACACCACGGTCGAGGGCGAGAAGTGCATCATGAACAAGGGCGACCTCATCCTCACCCCGGCCGGCACGTGGCACGACCACGGTAATTCCGGCGCCGGCCCGGTGGTGTGGCTGGACGCCCTCGACCTCATGCTCATCTACGGGCTGGAGGCCTCCTACGCCATCGAGGGGCCGATACAGGACGACAACAACATGGCCGACGCCTCGCGGACGCGCTACCGGCGCGCCGGCCTTGTTCCCTACCCTTCCCTCAACGCGCCGCGCCCCGCCTATCCGCTGGTGCGCTATCCGTGGAACGAGGTGCGCGCGGCGCTCGCCGACCTGGCCCCGGCCCAGGCGCCGGGCGAGGCCGTGCAACTGGCCTACGTCAACCCCGAGACCGGCGCCGAGTGCCTGCCCACCCTCGGCTTCTCGGCCCAGATGCTGCGCCCCGGCGAAGAGGCGCGCCCGCCCCGGCGCTCGGCAAGCTCGGTCGTTCACGTCATCGAAGGCGAAGGCCAATCGGAGATCGACGGCGAGACCCTGGCCTGGGGGGAAAGCGACACCCTGGCCGTGCCCACCCACGCCCGCGTCGTCCACCGCAACGCATCCAACGACGAGCCGGCCTATCTTTTTCACGTCGACGACGCGCCACTTCAACGCAAGATCGGCATCTACGAGGAATTTCCCGATGCCTGAAACAGGTGATTTAAAAGAATTAAGGTGACATGATACTTAACTATCTTGAGGAATTAAGTATCATGTCACCTTAATTCCTTAATCCCCGCAGGCCGCCTGGTAGGCGGCGATGGGGGCGCGGACCTCGCCCGGGATGTCCACCGCCTTGAACTCGCCGCGCGAGATATAGCAGGTCACCAGCCTGACCTTGAAGTACGGCTCGCCGTCGTCGTTGAGGCCGTCGATGAGCAAGGTCAGCGAGCTCTTGCCGAGGCTCTCGACGCGCACCCGCATGTCGATCTCGCTTCTCGGATAGGGCGGGCGGATGAAGTCGCACTCGACGCGTACCGTGGGCAGGCTGGTGCCCATGGTGAAGTTGATGTGCATCCACGAGATGCCGACCACCTCGCGGTACCACTCCTCCACCGCCTCGATGGCGTAATCGATGGCGCGCGGCGTGTAGATCATGCCGGCCGGGTCGCAATCGCCCCAGTTGACGATCCGCGTCATCGAAAATGGCTTGTTGTCTTCAGCCACTTCACCCCCCTCCCCGCGCCGCCGGCCGGGCCTTGGCGCCATTGACCTGTGTCAAGGACCGCCGTCTGGCGAGCATGATAGCGAACGCTTAAAATCCGTTGAAATACCAGGGAATTCACGCCATCGCACTTGAACCGACAAGATATATCAGGACAATTCGCCTGTCACCCCAACGGTGAAGGAAGTCGGCCATGAATGCCAAGAGCGGCGATACCTACATGTTCGCGCCGGACATCGAGACCATGGGTCGCGATCAGCTCGCCCAACTGCAGCTCGCCAAGCTCAAGAAGATCGTCAAGCACGCCTACGACAACGTGCCCCTCTACACCGAACGCCTCGACGCCGCCGGCATCGAGCCCGGCGACCTCAAGAGCCTCGACGACTACGCCGGCTTCCCCTTTACCGTCAAGGAAGACCTGCGCGCCACCTATCCGCTCGGCATGTTCGCCGTCGGGCGCGCCGACGTGGCGCGCTTCCACGCCTCCTCGGGAACCACGGGAAAGCCCACCGTGGTCGGATACACCCGTGAAGACCTGGACGTGTGGGCCGATCTGATGGCGCGCTGCATGGCCTGCGCCGGCGCGCGCCCCGGCGACATCCTGCACAACGCCTACGGCTACGGCCTGTTCACCGGCGGGCTCGGCTTCCACGACGGGGCCGAGCGTCTGGGCATGACGGTATTGCCGCTGTCCGGCGGCTTGACCGAGCGCCAGATCATGCTGCTCCAGGACTTCGGCGCCAGCATCATCGGCTGCACGCCGTCCTACGCGCTCAACATCGCCGAGGTGGGCGAGAAGATGGGGGTCGACATGCGGGCCCTGCCCCTCGAGATCGGCATCCACGGCGCCGAGCCGTGGAGCGATGAGCTGCGCGCCGAGATCGACCGCCGCCTCGGCATCAAGGCGGTCGACATCTACGGGCTTTCCGAGATCATCGGCCCCGGCGTCGCCAGCGAGTGCATCGAGGCGCGCGACGGCCTGCATGCCTGGGAGGACTGCTTCCTGTTCGAGAGCATAGACCCCGACAGCGGCGCGGTGCTGCCCATGGGCGAGGCCGGCGAGTTGGTCATCACGACCCTGGCCAAGTGGGCGCAGCCCATGCTGCGCTACCGCACCCGCGACATCACGCGCCTCGTCGACGGGCCGTGCCCGTGCGGCCGCACCCACCCGCGCATCATGCGCATCACCGGGCGCTCCGACGACATGCTAATCATCCGCGGCGTCAACATGTTCCCCTCGCAGGTCGAATCGCTGCTCGTCGGGCGCCCCGGCATCGCCCCCTACTACCAGCTCGTGGTCCGGCGCGAGGGCACCATGGACACCCTCACCGTCGAGGTCGAAGCGGCGCCCGGCGTCGCCGCCGGCGATTATGCGGGCATCGCCAAGGACGTCGAGCACCACATCAAGGGCATGATCGGCGTCACCTGCAGCGCCCAGGTCATGGCGCCCGGCGAGGTGCCGCGCTCCGAAGGCAAGGCGGTGCGCGTGCGCGACCTCAGGAAGAAGGGCTAGGCGCTCTTTACGTCCCGCCGCCACACCGTCGCGCCTGCCGTCTCACATGAGTTCAGGCATGCCTCGGCCCTCATTGCGGCCGGCAAGGGTCGTTTGGTATGATTTTGAACGGGCGTTCGAGGGTAGCGGTGGAAACCGTCGGCGCCGTGCCAAGCGGCCTCTGGTAAATCCGGATTGGGACAATGGCTGAAGACGACGACGAAGACGACGAAGACGACGAAGATGACGAAGAAGGGTCCGACGACGACGACGAAGACGGCGCGCCGAAAAAAGGCGGCAAGGGAAAACTTCTTATCATCGTCGGAGTGGTCTTGGTACTGGTCATCGGCGGCGCGGCGGGGGCCTACTTCATGGGCCTCCTGGATCCTCTCGTCGAGATGGCGGGCGGCGGTAGCGAAGAAGGAGCCGAGGGGGGCGACGACCAGGCAGAGGCCATCTTTTACGATTTGCCCGAGCTTATGGTGAACCTCAACACGACAGGCCGTAAGAAAATCTTCCTGAAGATGCGTATCAGCCTTGAATTGCGGGACCCGGAAACGGTGCCGACGATCGAGGGCATGATGCCGCGCATTATCGATAGTTTTCAGGCCTACGTTCGCGAACTCCGCATTGACGACCTAAAGGGTTCGGCCGGTATGTACCGGCTGCGCGAGGATTTATTTGCGCGGGTGACAAAGGCCGCGGCACCCATCAAGGTTACCGACGTCCTGTTCAAGGAAATGCTTATTCAGTAGGCGCCCCGAGCAGACAGGGCACGACCCGTTTAGGTCAGATTAAAGATTAAGAAAGATTAAGGTAAAAAGATTAAGGTGACATGATACTTAATTGTCTCTGATCGCCGCACACATCCTCGCTTAATCCACACCGTGAAATAAGTATCATGTCACTTTAATTCTCTTTAATTCCTTAATTCCTTATAATCGGGTAGATACCAAAAACCGGCTGTTTGCTTACCCCGTTGCCGCGCCGCGAACGTCTTGGTCCCTTCTACGACGCCTTGCGGGAGTTTCCCTCGGCGAGGGCCGCCTCTATCCCGAAAAGCACCTCGGCCACCTTGACCGGCTTGGTCAGATAGCCGTGGAAACCCGCCTTCAGCCCATCCTTGATGTCGCTCCCCATGGCGTTGGCCGACAGCGCGACGACGGGAATGGCGCGCGTCTCCTTGATGACCTTCAACTCCTTCAAGGCATCGATCCCGCTCATGCCGGGCAGGTTGATGTCCATGAGGATGACATCGGGCCGGTACTTGCGCGCCACCTCGATGCCGAGCTCGGCGTTGTGGGCCGAGACCATGCGCAGATTGGGTATGTGCTCGACGATCTCCTCCATGAGGCGCAGGTTGGCCGGGTTGTCCTCCACGTAGAGCATGGAGCGGCCCTCCTTGCCGGCTTCGAGACGCCATTCCTCTGGCGGCGCCTTGGCACCCCTGGCTTTGGCCTTCTTGGGGCGTTTGCCTTTTGTCAGGGTCAGCTCGATCCAGAACGTACTGCCTTTCCCCTCCGTACTCTCGAAGCCGATGCGCCCCTCCATGAGCTCGACGATCTGCTTGGTCAACGTCAGCCCGATGCCGGTGCCCTCGATGGCGGTGACCTCGGCGCCGAGGCGCGCGAACGGCTTGAACAA
>JASLQF010000037.1 GCA_030744625.1 Rhodospirillales bacterium | reverse complement strand
GTGTCCCCCCGATTGCAACTGCGGGGGGCGCCCCCGCGGCCCCCGAGGAAGCGGGAAACGCGACCCGAAGGGCGGCTCTCCGAGTTCACCGGCGGCGTTGCGCGGCGCTTGTGATGCTCCCGCATCACGGCGCCCCACGCGCCTGGCCGGGTGAACTCGGAGAGCCGTCGTATGGGTGTCATATGTCTGATCCAGGACACTAGCCGGCTGGCCGCGGCATTCCCAACTGCCGGCGGATCTTCCCGACGTCCCTCTTGTTGGGCTGGAAGGGGTAGCTGGCGATATCGCTTGGCGGCGAATCTCCGTAAGGCCGATCACAGGCGGAGACGTCGTCGCGTTCCTTGCCCGGGCAGCCAGAGGTGCGGAAGGGGATGGCGCTGGCGATGATGGCGTCGAGTTCCCCAGCCGGCAGCCCGAAGTCGGCGACGCGGCCCAAACCGTCGAAGGTCATGTGCTCGACGCGCACGCCCCTGTAGTCGATCAGGTGACGCGCCAGCTGGACGCGCCGCCACTGGTCGCGTGGTGTCGCCGGCAGGTGGTCCATGAGCGAACCCTTTTCCGGAAAGAAACAGAACATATGGCTGTGGCCGCCCATGTCGACGAGTCGTTGGACGAGGGCGAGAACATCGTGTTCGGTCTCGCCCATGCCGACGATGATGTGGGCGCCGAATTTGCCGAGCCCGAAGATGTCGCGGGCGGCGAGTAGGATGTCCCAGTACTTTTTCCAACTGTGGGGCGATTGCACGCCCTTGCCGCGGGTGCGTTCGAAAATCTCCGGCGTTGCCGCGTCGATGGCGACGGTGAAGATGTCGGCGCCGAGGTCGCGCAGGCGCCGCACGTCGCCCGGGGTCATGGTGGTGGGGTTGGAAAGGATGGAGACCGGCACCGTCTCGGGCGCGATGCGCCCAGTCCATTGGCGCAACACGCTCACCGTATCGGCGTCCGAGTTAGGGTGCGTGATCATGCTGATGCACATGCGGTGGAAGGGGGTCTCGTCCCCTTGCCGGGCGACGATGTCTATGACCTGTTCGGTGGACGCCGCCGGCCAATCGACACGGATGAAGTTGCGGTCCGCGTAGTCGCGCTCCGCCTCGCGGTGGCGGGCCAGGCCGCAGTACGCGCAGTTGGCGCGGCACCCCTCCGGATAGGTCAGGAGAAGGTTGAGGCAGCGCGTGCACGAACAGCGGTACATGCGGCCCTTCGAGATGCCGAGCGTGATGGCCGCCGCCGTCGACATCTGTACGTATTGGGGAGAGCGCATGTCCGGTGTCAGGACGTTGTGGTCGGGCCGGTAGATGTCGGCCGGCGCCACGCCGGTGCTTTTCACCCGCCCGCCGTTCTTGAGCGCCGCCGGCGTTGATTGAGGAGCGCGCGGGCGCATGGTTTCGAGGGAGTCGGAGTCGGGGCGCCCCGCTTGCCTTTCCCGTGGTTCCAAACCTTGGCGCTTCAAGCACGTCATGACGCGGCGTACGCCGCGAGGAGCGGTTTCTTGCCGTCGCCGCCGAAACGGACGGAGCAACATGCGTGCTCCTGAAAGGCGGGCCGTCCGATGGCGTCGGCGACGGCGGCGGCACCGTCGGCGGGAAAGGCGATGCCGTCGAGTCCGGCCATCACGGCATAGGCGTCGGTGACGCGCTTGTGCATGCCGGGGGGGCGCGCGCAGCCCAGCAACACCTTGCGCTCCGCGAGGCGGTGCCGGGCTTCCAGGAATACGCGGCCGACGTCCGTGGTGTCGGGTGTTGCGAAGGCGCCGTTCTTGGCATGGAAGGGCATGACAACGACCAGCACCAAGGCATGCACCCGATGTCGGGCGACGATCTCCAGGGCGCGCGCCTCGCCGAGCAGGTGGCCGTAATGCAGGCCGATCACGATATGGGGCACGACCTCCATGGACGTTGCCGTGAGCGCCGCCAGCGTCGCCTCGAAGTCCTCCACGGGACGGTCCAGGTGATAGACGTCGCGGATGGTTTCCTGGGCTCCGATCACGTCCATCATGGCGCTGTCGACGCCGGCGCTTTCCATGAGCCGGGCGCTGGGCGCGTCGAGAAGCGCCGTGTGCACGGCGATCCGGAGATGGGGGTAGTCGCGCTTCAGCCGCTCGATCACCGGGTAGTAGTGCTCGTAGGCAATCTCGTTCCTGGGGTTGGAGCCCCCCGAGAGCAGGAACCCCCGCAGATCCTGCAAGAGGATGAGATCGCGCACCTTGCTCTCCAGAATCTCGGGGCTGGTCGCCGGGATCATGGGCTCGAGGATCTTGGCCTGGCAGTGGTCGCACATCAGCGCGCAGCCGCCGGCCGTTATGGAGAACGCCGGAAAAACGTTCTTGGCGCAGCCCTCCATCTCGTTCGACGCGTACTCCTTGAAGGTAGGTGTCGAGAAGCGGATGGAACGGGCGGCGACGGCGGCCTTGCCGCGCTCGAACTCGGCGACGAGGGCGGAATCGACAGCCGCATCCTCCAGTTCCTCGATCCCGGTTATGCGCTCAAACCAGCCCATGCGGCCTTCCTTGGCTTTGTTCTAATATTCAGAGTGCCAGCTTTGCACGGCCCGTTCAAACGGCAATTTGGGCCACTCCTCAAGGGGCCAGCACGGCCGCCGGCAAGGCCTTGATCTCGGGGCGCACGGGGCCCGGACGGGGGGCATCGGCCAGGGTCGTCAGCCAGGCTTCCTCGATTTCGTCGTCGTCGACGAGGTCGCACTCGAGGACCCGCAAAAGGGCGCTGGCCTCGTCGGGCAGCCGGTCCGGTATCTCGAAGCCGTTCAACACGCCCCAGACCCCGGCCCAGAGCCGCGCCACCGTCCACGGATTGTAGCCGCCGCCGCCGACAACCACTGTCCTCGGCGCGAGGCCTGAGAGCTGGCCGACGGCTCGCCAGACGGCGACGTTGCTGAGCTCCAACCTGGCCAGCGGGTCGCCGGCCAGGCAATCCGCCCCGCAGGTGATGAACACGGCGTCGGGTTCGAAGCGCTCGGCCAAAGGCAGCACGGCGCACCCCATCAGGTAGTCGAGCTCGCTGTCGTTGAAGCCGCGCGGCACCGGCAGGTTGCGCGCCCGACCGCCGCCTCTGTCCCCGACGACGCCGGTGTGCGGCCAGCGCCGTGCCTCGTGGATGGAAACGGTAAAGACCCTGGGATCGTCCGCGAAGGCGTCCTGGACGCCGTCGCCGTGGTGGGCGTCGAGGTCGGCGTAGAAGACGCGCCCGAGGCCGCCGTCGAGAAAGGCGAGGATGCCGAGCACCGGATCGTTGAAAAAACAGAAGCCGCTGGCCCGGTCGGGCCGCCCGTGGTGGGTGCCGCCGGCCGGATTGTAGGCGACGCCTCCCCCCAGCACCCGGCGCGCCGCCTCGATGGAGCCGCCGCAGGCGGTCGCGGCGCGCTCCAGCATGCCTTTGAATGCGGGGTTCTCGGCGGTGCCCAGGCGGTGGCGCCGGCACGCTTCCGCGTCGACTTTGCCGGTCGCATCGGCGCGCTTCACGGCGGCGATGTAGGCGGGGTCGTGGAAACGCGCCAGGTCTTCGGCGGTGGCGCGTGGGCTGTCGACGTAGGCGCCGTCGGAAAACCAGCCCAGAATGCGGCATAGCTCGACGACCGTGGACACCCGGGGGATGGCCAACGGGTGGTTGGGGCGGTAGCCGACGCTTCGGAAGACGTCGCTCGAGATGAAGACGGGTGCCGGGCGGTCCATGGACGTAACGACTTCCTTTGAATTGGGCGAACCACTTACCGCGCTCTCGCCATCGCGGGCCCGGTTGGCGCCACCATATTACGCGCGCCTAGATTATTTAGAACCGCGAATACATACCTGCTATGGTCGTGTCCAACCGACCCGCCATATTCGCGAGACAATGCGCATCCCCTCATCGCCTTATCTGCTGCTCGTCATCACCATGCTGTGCTGGGCCGGCAACTTCGTGGTCGGCCGTTCCGTCCACGGCGACATACCGCCTGTATCGATGGCTTTCTGGCGTGTGCTTGCGACCACCGCCGTTCTGCTGCCCCTGGCCGGGCGCGAGCTGTGGGCGGAGCGCGCCGTGGTCCTCCGCCACTGGCGGCTGATGACGGTGCTGGGGGTGGTGGGCATCGCCGCCTATCACGCCAGCGTCTACACGGCGCTGAGCATGACCACGGCGATCAACGTGTCCCTGGTGTTCGCCATTGTGCCCGTGGTCATACCCATATTCTCCTATCTGTTGGACGGCGAGCGCATCACGGCGCGCCAGATGGCGGGCATCGCGGTGTCTCTGGGCGGCGTGGTGGCCATCATCACGCGCGCCGACGCCGCCGTGCTCTTGGGGCTTCGCTTCAACGCGGGGGATTTGTGGATGGTGCTGGGGATGGCGTTGTGGTCGCTGTTCGCGGTGTTGCTGCAGCGCTCTCCGGCGCGGGTTCCGGCCTTGGCCCTGCTGCTCGTCCTGTCGTCGTTGGGCACCGTCATGCTCGCCCCCGTTTACGCCTGGGAGCTAGCGGCCCTCGGTGGCTTCGCGGTCGATGCGGTGAACGCCGCGAGCATCGCCTTCGTGGTGGTCGGCGGGGTGATCGCGCTGACCTTGTGGACCCACGCGGTGGCCAAGGTGGGAGCCGCCAAGGCCGGGCTGTTCACGCACCTGACGCCGGTGTTCGCCGTCATCCTCGCCATCGTGCTGCTTGGCGAGACGCTCCAGCCCTACCATGTCGCCGGCACCTCCTTGATCGTGTTTGGCATCCTGCTCACCATCACGGTGCCGCGGGCGGCACGCGTTCGGTCCGGCAACTGACAGGGCTTGGGTTGTACTCTCCCCATACGATCCATTGCCGGTGACGACCGCGTCCCGGACGTAAAGACTTCCTTCGTATCGGGCGAACCCCTCACCGCGCTCACGGCCTTGATGGTTTCTCCAATGATGCGATACTCGGGTGATTAAGTTCCTCTGTTTTGTGGGGACCGCCGACATGAAATTCGGGTTTACGCTGCCGTCATTCACCTGGCCTGGGCTGGACTATCCGACCACCACCCGAATAACCAAGGAGATGGCGAGGCGCGCCGAGGAACTTGGCTACGACTCGCTCACCGTATGGGACCATCTTCTATCCGCTCCCGGGTTGTACGGTGGTTCCTGGTTGGACCCGTTGATGGTGCTCGCCTGTGCCACCGGCGTCACCGAAAAGATTGCGCTGGGGACGCACATCCTCGTCGTGCCGATCCGTCACCCGGTACTGCTGGCGAAGGAACTGACGACATTGAATCACATGTCGGGCGGGCGCTTTTTCTGGGGCGTCGGTCCCGGCTGGAACGAACCGGAATTTACTTCCATGGGCATCTCCATGCGCGAACGCGGTCGACGCACCGACGAGATGCTCGATGCGGTAAAACTGCTGCTGACGGAAGAAGACGTATCGTTCGATGGCCAATTCTACCAGTTCGAAAACGTCACCATCGAACCGCGGCCGACGAAGTATTTTCCTGTCTGGATTGCCGGGGGCTCGCGCATACCCGACCCGTTGTCACCGGACCGGCCGCATATGGTGAAGACCGTGCTTGATCGCATCGCCAAGCACGCCGACGTGTTTACCTGCCGTGCCTCCGGCAGCACCGAGTTGGTGGCGCGCGATTACGAGACTGTGCGGGAACACTTGCGCTCGGCCGGTCGCGACCCGGCGACGCTGGGACTGGCCCACGTGCAGGCGGGTTACGTGGTGGATACGTCGGATTCGAAAAAAGCGCTGGCAATCCAGCGTAAACCGATGGAAACGATTATGGGCACCAACCGCGACTGGGAGCACCTGCAAGGCTGTTATCTCGTTGGCAGCATCGATGATATTGTGGCCAAGCTCAAGTTCCTGGAAAGCCACGGCATGGAGCATGTCACGATCCATCCGGCGAGCCCGGAGATGGAGCAACTGGAACTGTGGATGGACAAGATCATCAACCCCTTCTTCCGTTGAATCCAGCCGCCTCCAGTTATTCGGATAGGCTCTTAATCCCCGAGCCCTGCCCATCACAGGGTTCTCCGCCGTTCTCGTGCGCGCCGTTTGGCGACTGACAAGGCTTGGAAAAATGCGCTTCGTGCTCTCCCCATACTTTCTATTGCTGGTGACGACGGCGTCTTGGGCGGGAAACGTGGTCGTCGCCCGCGCCTTTCACCAGGACATTCCGCCGATGTCCATGACCTTTTGGCGTTGGGGCGTGGCGGCGGCGGCCATGCTGCCCTTCGTCGCCCCGCGGATATGGGAACACCGGGCGACCATACGACGCCATTGGAGGCCGCTGCTCGTGCTGGCGGCGACCGGCGTGGCCGGCTTTCAAGCCTGCCTCTACGTGGCGGTGAACACGACGACGGCCATTAACGCGGGCCTGTTCTTCGCCCTCATGCCGATCGCCATACCGGTCTCTTCGTACCTGATGTACCGCGAGCGCGTGACGAAGCGTCAAGGAGCCGGCTTGGCCCTTTCCTTCATCGGCATGGTGATCATCATCACCCGCGCCGAGCCCTCGGCGTTGGTGGCGCTCCGCTTCACTCCCGGGGACATCTGGATGCTCGGTGTCGTGGCCTCGTGGGCGGTCTACTCGCCGCTCCTGAAGAGGCTGCCCGAGAGTCTGCCGCCGATGACCATGCTGACGGTGATCACGCTCCTCGGCATGCTCGTCCTGCTGCCTTTCTACGCTTGGGAGCTGGGGACCGTCGGCGGCTTCGCGCTCGATACCCCCAACCTTCTGGCGTTCGCCTTCATGGGGCTGATCGCGTCCGTGCTCGCCTACTCGTGGTGGAATCGGGCGGTTTCCCTGATCGGCGCGAACCGGGCCGGCGCCTTTCTCTACCTGGTTCCGGTATTGACGGTGCTCATGGGCGTCTTCCTGCTGGGCGAGACGATCCGGCCTTTCCACGTCGCCGGCGCCGTCTTCATCTTGGGCGGCATCTGCCTGGCAATGAGGGCGCCGAGCGGTGGCCGTGCCCCCGCCAATCCAGGTCCGGCGCAAAAAAAGAGGACGCCGAGGGCCGGTTGCGATTAAGCTTCATGGGCTGGTGTCTTTGGCTCCGGCTTTCCATTCGCCGTGGGGGACGCCATGCCCGAGCACGATCTCATCCTTTACAATGGAACGGTTATCACCGTCGATTCCGGCTCGCGGATCGCTGAGGCCGTTGCCGTCAAGGATGGGATGATTTCAGCGCTCGGCACCTCGGCGGAGGTCTTGGAGGGCAGGGGCCGGACGACGCGGATCGTCGAGCTGGCCGGAAGGACGGCGTGCCCCGGGTTCTTCGATTCCCACGCCCACATGGACCGCGAGGGACTCAAGTCGCGGGGCGGCTATTCGCTGGCCGGCTGCCACTCGGTGGCCGACGTCGTCGCCTCCGTCAAGAAGGCCGTGACGCGGACGCTCAAGGGGGAGTGGGTGGTGTTCATGCCGCTGGGAACGCCCAAGCTCGACTATATCAGCCGCCCCGATCAGCTCGCCGAAGGCCGTTTTCCCAACCGCCACGACCTCGATGCCGTATCCCCCGACCACCCGGTCTACATCCGCGTGCCCTGGGGTTGGTGGGTGCACCGGCCGTTCGTTTCGGTGGCCAACTCGGCGGCGCTCGGCCGCGCCGGGATTACGCGGCGCACCGAGGCCCCCTACAACGTGGAGATCGTCAAGGACGAGGGAGGCGAGCCGACGGGCGTTTTCCTGGACCGCACCTACGCGCCGGTCATGGAATTCACGTTGTTCCGGTGCGTTCCCCGTCTCACCTTCGAGGATCAGTTGGCGGGCTGCCGGTTGGGGAGCCGGGCCTACAGCGCCGTCGGCACGACCAGCATCTACGAGGGTCACGGCCTGGCGCCGCCCATCCTCGAGGCCTACCGCCGCCTGCGCGAGGCCGGCGAGCTCGGCGTGCGGGTGCATTCGCCGCTCAGCGTTCCCAGCGCCTCGATCGACGATGGCAAGATGGCCGACCTGCTGCATCAATGGTCGGGACGCCTGGCCGGCCGGGGTAGCGGCGACGACCTGTACCGCACCGAAGGCATTTGCGTCGACGTGGCCGACGCCCAGGCCGCCGAAATCATCGGCCTCGACTACCCCTACGTGGCATGGGCCGGCCATTTCTACCAGTCCCTGCCGCACGAGCGCTTCGTCGAGATCGGCGTACTGGCGGCGCGTCTGGGAATTCGCCTGAACTGCCTGGTCTGCTACGACCTGGAACGGGTGTTGCGCGCCTACGAGGCGATCGACGCCGAGGTGCCGATCGCCGGCAAGCGGTGGGTGATGATCCACATCATCGAGGCGACGGCCGACCAGATTGCCAGGATGAAGAAGCTCGGCGTCATCGCCACCGTCACCCCCAACTTCATGTACATGGCCGGCGACCGTTTCAACCTCCAGGAGATCGGCTCCCGCGCCATGCCGATCCGCGAGCTTCTCGACGCCGGCGTGCCGGTCGCCCTGTCGTCGGACAACGTGCCCTACTCCATGCTGTGGACCATGTGGGAGGCGCTGGTGCGTTGGGACCGGGACTCGCAAAGCCGGCTCGGTGAAAGCAGGCTCCGGCGCGATGAAGCCTTGCGCCTGATCACCCGGACAGGACCCTTGCTGACCTGGGAGGAAGACAGGAAAGGTACGCTGGAGACAGGCAAGCTCGGCGACATCGTGGTGCTCGAGGACGATCCCCTGACCTGTTCCGAGGACGTGTTGAAGGACATCCCGGTGGTCCACACCTTCCTCGGCGGCCGCGAGGCCTTCGGTCCGGGCATGGACGATCCTGGGCCGGTGGACGGGGAAGCGGTATCCTGATCGCTGCCCGCTTTGAGAGGGACTATCGGTTCCTGGTGCTCGCCGCCTCGGCCATTATGACAATGGTGGGGTTCGGCAGCCTGTTTCTGCTGGTCGTCGCCCTCAAGCCCATCGCCCGGGAGTTCGACTGGGCGCGCGGCGTTCCCTCTTTCGCGTTTTCCCTTTTCTTTATCGGCGAGGGCCTCGGCGGCATCGCCATGGGATATTGGATGGACCGCGCCGGCATCGGCAAGCCGGCGCTCCTCGGCGCCTTGATGATCGGCAGTGGCGCCATCGTCGCCAGCCACGCCACCAACCAGTGGCACCTGTACGTGGCCTTTGGGCTGATGATCGGATTATTGGGCGAATCCGCCCTGTTTTCGCCCCTGACCGCCAATATCTCCCACTGGTTCAACCGAAACCGGGGCTTGGCCATCGGCATCGTGCTCAGCGGCCAGACCCTGGCCGGAGCCATTTGGCCCCCCATATTCCGCTACTTCAACGACGAGATCGGGTGGCGCGGCACGTTCTTCTGGTTCGGCGTCTTCGCGCTCGCCGTGATGGTGCCGGTCAGTCTCGTCCTGCGCCGCCGCCCGCCCGACCAGCCCTTCGCGCCCCGTCGCGCCAGCGAGACGGCAGGACCGCGGGCGCAGGGCCGTTCAGGACGCGCCGTCTCCGGCGGGCGCTCCGGCGCGTCGGCCATTTCCGTCCTGCGGCTCCAGGTCACCCTGTCCATCGCCGGCGTGGCATGCTGTATCGGCATGGCCATGCCGCTCACCCATCTGGTGGCGCGCGCCAGCGATCTCGGGCACGCCCCGGCGCGGGCCGCCGAGATGCTGGCGGTGATGCTGTTCGCAGGGTTCGTAACCCGGGTCTTCGGCCTCGGGTTTCTCTCCTCCCGGCTGGGCGGGCTGGGAGCGCTGTTCGTGTTTTCCTGCATGCAGGGGGCCATGCTGACGCTGCTGATATTCACCCAGGACCTCGTCTGGCTGTACGTCGTCGCCGCCCTCTTCGGGCTCGGTTACGCGGGGATCGTGCCCTGCTATCCGATCATCGTGCGCGAATTCATGCCGGCCCATCAGGCGGGACGGCGCATCGCCGGGGTCGTGCTGTTCCCCGGCCTGGGCATGGCAATCGGCGGCTGGCTCGGCGGATACATCTACGATCTCACTGGGTCGTATGACGCGGCCTTCGCCGCCGGCGTCGCCTTCAACGTGGTCAATCTGGCCATCATCGGCGCCCTAATCCGGTGCCGGCGGCGCGGCCTGTTGATCCCCGCCGAAATGTGAGAGCCACCGGCGCGGGCCTGATTGATCGGCGTCAATGCGCCGAGCGCCGATAAATGCAACCCTGCCGACCTTGAGCCGATACGAGTTCTGGCAGTGGTTTTCCATCTCAATTGGCAAATGGACGGGGCCATGAAGCGCCTTGGCTTCGTTCTGCCTTGCCTTCTTGTCCTGCAGGCCTGTGCCTTGCCTCTGCCCGTCCGCGTTGCCGGTTGGATGGCCGACGGCTTCAGCCTTCTCATCTCGCAGAAGTCGATCGCCGACCACGGGTTGTCGTTGGTCGCCCAAAGGGATTGCTCGATCCTGCGCGGCTTTACCGGCGAGGGTTTTTGTTTCGACGATGTCTCGGACACCGTGTACGCCGACGCCAGTGAATTCGATGTGGACGTCCTGACGGATTTCGAGACGGCGGCGGGAGCACCTCCAATCGAGACGCCGTCGGCGGTTATCGATCACTCGGTGGCGGTTCTTGCCGCGGTGGTCCCTCGACGTCCTCCGCGCACCGTGGAAACCGCACTCGATCCCGCCGCCTATGTGGTGTCAGGCTGTTTCAGGACCCGGGACCTTGCCTTGAGTTTCGCCGAGCACCAGGTTGCCCTTCATCCGGTCGTTGTCGAGGTGGAGGCCGAGGTGGGAGACGATACGCGCTATCTGGTGACCACCGATCCGCTTGGCGGTCGGGAAGGGGAAGACACCCCATCGCGGTCCGCGATGGCGGACGCCGCTCATACCTGGGTTATCGGTTCGACCCCCGCTTGCGGGATGATCGCCCGCCGCGACGCGATGTTTGGAGGGCATGCCGTTTGAAGAGCGGACTCTCGGTCGGCGAGCCAGCGCTCTAGGTTCTCGCGCGCGAATTCGTTGTCGGCAAGTTCCGGTTGTTGGCGGATTGCCATGGCGGCGGCGAGAGCAGAGAATTGGATATTCGCCAACACGATGCGGAGATGCCCTATGAGTTCCCAGGAGAGCCCTTACGTCTTTCGTGCCAGTAAGGTCCCACTGGTGGAGACCAGCGCCACCCTGAAGGTGAAGGAGGCCCGCATGCTCGGCGGCATGACGACGCGCTATCAGGAACGGAGTCCGGGACCGCCCAACACGGGACCCTGGTGCGAGACCGGCCACACCGCGTACATCATCGCCGGGCGGCTGCGCTACGAATTTCCCGATCATGAGGTGGAGATAGCACCCGGCGACGTCGTCCATATCCCGGCCGGTCACACGCACCGCCATCGACCTCACGTCGTCGGCGACGAGACAGTGAAATACTTCATCACCGAGTTCACCTGACGGCGATCAGCGAGGAGCGAGCGTGTCATGCCCGAGATCATCTATCACCATTATGCAAAATCGACGTTCGCGCAGAAGGTGCGTACCGTCTTCGGCTTCAAGGGTTTGGCCTGGCGCTCGGTCATCATCCCGGATCGGATGCCCAAGCCCGACCTCATGCCCCTTACCGGAGGCTACCGTTCGACGCCCGTGATGCAGATCGGGGCCGACGTCTACTGCGATACCCAGTGCATCATCCGCGAACTGGAGCGGCGCTTTCCCGAGCCCACGCTCTTTCCGGGAGGCAGTGAAGGGCTGGCCTGGAGTCTCGGCTTCTGGACCGACAAAGTTCTTTACACCACCGCGGTCGCCCTCGTATTTGGCGCCGTCGCCGACAAGCTGGACCCCGGCTACGTCGAAGACCGCGTCGAACACCGGGGCGGCGCCCTCGACATCGAGAAAATGAAGGCGGAGGTGCCCCAGAATCGCGGCCAGCTGCGCGCCCAACTGGGTTGGGTGGAAGCCATGCTGGCGGACGGCCGCGGCTTCGTCCTCGGGTCCGAGCCGGGCCTTGCCGACGTCAACGTCTACTTCGTCCTGTGGATGGTGCGAAGGCTCTATCCCGCCCCCGACCAGGTCTTCGGGCCTTTCGCGAAGGTGAGGGCGTGGGAGGGACGCATGGAGGCGCTCGGCGAAGGCGCCCCTACCGACATGACGGCGGCCGAAGCACTCGAGGTGGCGCGGACGAGCGAACCCGAGCCGTCGCCGCCGGCCGATTCCGACGAACTCCTCGGGCTGTCGCCGGGCGCGCCCGTGACTGTCATCCCCGACGACAAGGGAAGGGTGCCGGTGCGGGGCGAGCTTGTCGCCGCCGGCTTGCAGACCATCGCCATCCGTCGCCAAGACGCACGCGTCGGTGAGGTGGTCGTGCACTTTCCGCGCGCTGGTTTTCAGGTGTTCGAGGGGTGAAGGACAGTTGCGGCGTCCCGTCGTCCGGTCTCAGTCGGCGAGCCAGCGCTCGAGGTTCTCGCGCACGAAATCGTCATCGGTGAGCTCCGCGTGCTCGGCCATGACGCGCTCTATTTCCGCGGCTTGGCCGGGGCTCAGGGTCTCGGCGGGATCGAGGCACCAGGTGCCGGCCAGGAGACCCTGGCGGCGCAACACCTCGTGACAGCCGGGGAGGCAGCCGGCGAAGCCGTTGGCGACGTCGAAGACGGCGCTGTTGCAGTCGGTGACCTTGGCGTCCATGGCCAGCAGGTCGGCATCGACGCGGTCTTCGGCGATGGCGACGTGGATGCGTTGCAGGAGTTCGACGGCGCGTTTCGTCCACACGCTCCAGTGCCCCAACAATCCGCCGCGCATGCGCACGCGCACCTCCTCGCCGTTCCGCGTCACCGCGAAGGGGGTCAGGAGATCGGGCACGATATGGTCGTCGTTGCCGGTATAAACGGCGATGCGGTCCTCGGACCCCGCCGCCACCACGCCGCGCACCACGTCGAGGGTGGCGTAACGGTTGAAGGGCGCCGCCTTTATGGCGACCACGTTGTCGATCTCGGCGAAGCGTCGCCAGAACGACGCGTCGAGGCCGATGCCGCCGACCGCCGGCTGCAGGTAGAAGCCGATCAGCGGTATCTCGTCGGCGACGTGGCGGCAATGGGTAATCAGCTCCTCTTCCGATGCGCCTTTCATGGCGGCGAGGCTGAGAAGCCCGGCGTGGTAGCCCATCGCCACGGCGCGCCGAGCCTCGTCTAGCG
Source organism: Rhodospirillales bacterium (assembly GCA_030744625.1). Taxonomy (GTDB): domain Bacteria; phylum Pseudomonadota; class Alphaproteobacteria; order Rhodospirillales; family JASLQF01; genus JASLQF01. Next base: position 93,313 of record JASLQF010000037.1, on the reverse strand, counting down.
CCTGTTCGGTTGGACCGGCCAACCCACCGATCTTGACGACCGGGCGGTTTACCCAATCGTCGACGGTCGCCGAGGCCAGCTCCAGTACCCGGTCGTAGAGCCCGGCCTCGCGGACGGCAAACTGGGTGGCGTGCACGCCGACGGCGAGCCCGCCGGCCCCGGCGTCCAGGTAGTAGCGTGCCAGCGCCCGTTGCCGGCGGGGATCGAGGTTGCGCTCGGCGTCGAGGGCCAGCGGGTGCGCCGGGATCACGGTGCCCCGGTGGAGGACCTCGAGTACGTCGTCGGGAATGTCGCCGCGGTGCAGGCCCATGCTTGCCCCCAGCCCGGTGGGAGTGAGGGGCCACTATGACCGGGGCTGCCGCCGTGTCAATTGGGCAGGCATTCTGGTTTCCCCCGGTGGCTGGACCCGTCCGCATCGCCATGAGACACTCGCCGCAAGTTCAATCGCCGGGGGATCGGGAAGTTGAGTCTCGACGAAACCTTGCCCGATCGCTTCGAGGACGTCGAAGCGCTCGAGGAATTCATGAGCCGCCCGGAGCCCGGCTTGGCCGCCGATCTCGCCGCCGCGGACGGGGACATCATGATCCTCGGGGTCGGCGGCAAGATGGGGCCGACCCTGGCCCGGCTCGCCCGCCGTGCCGCGCCGGAGCGCCGCGTCGTCGGCGTGGCGCGGTTTTCCGAGCCCGGGCTCGAGGAGAAACTCCAGGGCTGGGGCATAGACACCATCCGGTGCGACCTGCTGGAGCGCGACGCGGTGACGGCGCTTCCCAAGATTCCCAACGTCATCTTCATGGCGGGGCGCAAGTTCGGCACCAGCGGCAACCTCGAACTCACCTGGGCGATGAACGCGCTGGTGCCGGCCATCGTCGCCGACGTCTTCGGCGATTCGCGAATCGTCGCCTTGTCGACCGGCAACGTCTATCCCTTCGCCGACGTCGCGGGCGGCGGCGCGACGGAGGCGACACTGCCCGATCCCATGGGGGAATACGCCCAGTCGTGCCTCGGTCGCGAGCGCATGTTCGAATACTTCTCGGGACGGAACGGGACAATGGGGCGGATCATCCGGCTCAACTATGCCATCGACACGCGCTACGGCGTCCTTTGGGACGTGGCGGTCAAGGTGCTCAGTGGCGAGGCCATCGACGTGACGACGGGCTACGCCAACGTCATCTGGCAGGGTGACGCCAATGGCCGCATCCTGCGCAGCCTCCGCCATTGCACGGCGCCGACGTCGCCCCTCAACGTCTCGGGCGGCGGCGCTGTCGCCATTCGCGCACTCGCCCGCGCCTTCGGTGAGCGTCTGGGCAGGAAGGTGGAAATCGCCGGCAAGGAATCGGAGGCCTGCTGGCTGGTCAATACCGAACAATGCGCGCGGCTGTTCGGCCCGCCCAGGGTACCGCTGGAGAAGATGATCGATTGGGTGGCCGATTGGGTGGCGCGCGGACTGCCAAGCCTGGACAAACCGACCGCTTATGACAGCCGAGACGGATCCTTTTAAGGCCGCCGGGCTGCGGCTGCACGCGCTGGCGTCCGCCGATGCCGGGCGCGGCGCTGCCCTGTCGGCGGAGATCGGCTGGAACCAGGTGGAGAGCGACTGGCGCTACATGCTGGCCAACGGCGCCGGCTTCGGCTGCACGGCGCCGGATGGCAAGCTCGTCGCCAGCGCCATGGCCCTGCCCTATGACGGGTTCGCCTGGGTGTGCGTGGTGCTGGTCGCCCCCGACCACCGGGGCCGCGGGATCGCCACCGACCTCATGCGCCGGGTGCTCGACGATCTCGCCGACCGTGGCGTCATGGCCGGCCTCGACGCCACGCCGGCCGGGCGCGAGGTCTACAAGCACCTGGGCTTCGAGGACGTCTACGGGCTCAAACGCCTGTGGGCGGAGCGAGTGACGCCGGCGGCTGGCGGTGAGGAAACGCGCGCCACGATTACCCCTATGGCGGCCGCCGACATCGGCGAAGTCGCCGCCTACGACAGTGGGCGCTTCGGGGCCGACCGGCGGGCCTTGCTCGACCATCTTCAGGCCCGTGCCCCGGAAAGCGCTTTCGTCGCCCGCGCCTCGGGCCGCATCGCCGGGTTTGTGATGGCGCGCGACGGGCTGGTGGCGACGCAAGTAGGTCCCGTGGTCGCCGAGGACGCTGCCACGGCGATCACCCTGGCGCGCCATGCGGTTGGCCCCATCGAAGGCGCCGCCGTGATCGACGCCTGCGATTACCAGACGCCCTTCGTCGCGTGGTTCGAGGGCTCGGGGTTCGAGTTCCAGCGCCCCTATGTGCGGATGTTGCTGGGCCGCTCCCAACCCATCGACCGCAAGGACAACATCTTCGCGCCCGCCGGCCCCGAGTTCGGGTAGCGCTCCCCAGCCCCAGTCACGGCGTCTCGTCGCCAGGGAAGTTGATCTCGATGGTGACGCCGTTGGGGTCGCTCAGGAAGACTTGGTGGATGGCGGCCCCGGGCACATCGCGCTCTGAATAGGGAATGCCGCGATCCTCGAAGCGGCGGATGAAGTCGCCGAGCCCGCCGGCGCGGAAGGCGACGTGGTCGATGGCCCCGCTGCCGGCTTCCTCGGGCGCCTTGCCATCGACCAGATGGACGACGGGCTTTCCTCCGCAGTAGAGCCAGGCGCCCGGAAAGCTGAAGGGCGGGCGCTCGCCATTTTCGAATCCCAGGACTTCCACGTAGAAGCGGATGGTGGCGTCCAGATCCAGGGTGTTGATCGTGTAGTGGTCGAGGGTCGTGATCGCCATCGATAGCCTCCCACGTTCCCGGCGGGAAAGACTAGCACACGCCGGCGGCTCGGCCAGCGGTTTGCCTTCAGAACGAGGAATAGGGCTCCTTCAGGAAGGCTAGCTCCTGCGGCGTGCTGTGGCGCCCCAGCACCGCGTTGCGATGGGGAAAGCGCCCGAAGCGCTCGATGATCTCGCGGTGGCGGTGGGCGGGCTTCATCCTGTCGGGGTCGTTGAGAGACAGGGCGAGAGCGGTGTAGCGCACTTGGTCGGCGAGATTCTCGCTGTGTTCATGGGGCAGGTAGAGGAAGAGGCGCTGGTGCGCCTGCAAGGCTCCATCGAAGCCCTGTGCCAGGGCGTGGCGGGCCACGTGCAGCGCCTTCCCGTCGGTGGCGTAGCTGCGCGCGTCGCCGCGGAACATGTTGCGGGGGAACTGGTCGAGCAGGATGATCAGCGCCAGGCACCCTTCGGCGCCGGACATCAGGGTGTCGAGGTCGCCGCTGGCGGCGCGCTCGTGATCGGGCATGAATTGGTCGACGATCTGGGCGTCGAAGGCGTCGGATTTCTCGAACCAGATTTTTCGGAACGGCAACACGCCGTCGGCGTCCGGCGCGCCGAACCAGAAGGCGAGCACGCGGCGGACGACGTCGTCGCCTTCCCCTTCGCCATCTAACCCAGGCCTTGAATTTTCCATCCCGTTCTCCCCGTGCCGGCGCACTTCTTTTATAGCGCGGGGGAGTGGCCTCGGGCAAAGGACGCGCCGGGCAAAAAAATTGGGCCGCGGAAGCGGCCCAAATAAGGGAATGAGGGAAATGAGATGATGAATCTCAAGGGCATTATGGGCCCCTGTCGCCGACGGCGCTGTGACGGCCGTCACAGGTGGTCAAAAAAAACGCGCCGGTGTAGGTTGCCGTCATGTTCGCGCCTGCCTGTTTCCCGGCCATCCTCCTCCTCGGCATCCCAAGGTATTTGTCGCGTGGATAACCTCGGGCCGGAGGTCGTGGCCTTACTGTTCGGCGCGCTCATGCTTGGCGGCACCGTCAAGGGCGTCGTCGGAATTGCCTATCCCATGGTGGCGATGTCCCTCATGTCCTCGTTGATCGAGGTGCCCACCGCCGTGATCCTGGTCATTCTTCCCAGCGTTGCCTCCAACCTCTTGCAAAGCGGCGTGACCCGGGGTTCGTGGACGCTTGTGGGACGATTCTGGCCGGTGATCCTGCCTTTGGGCATGGGCCTGTGGTGGAGCGCCGGCATGATCGCCGAGGCGCGGCCAGAGAACCTGTTCATCGCCCTCGGCATCCTTATCGTGACGTTTTCCGTGCTCAACCTCTATACGCCGAATTTGCGCATTCCCCGCCACGCCGAGCGTTGGGCGGGCACCGTCGCCGGCATCCTTGCCGGGCTCATGGGTGGCTTTTCGACCATCTTCGGACCGCCCATCACCATGTACCTGGTGGCCCTCGATCTGGAGAAGGAGGTCTTCATCCGCTCCATCGGACTCATCTTTCTTTCCGGCTCGTCCATGCTCGCCGTCTTCTACTGGGCGCACGGCGTCCTGCATCCGGGCAATATCGCGTGGTCGATCGCGGCATGCCTGCCGGTGGTGCTGGGGTACGGCTTCGGGCAGTGGGTGCGCGGCTACGCCAACCAGGACCGGTTCCGCAAACTGCTGTTGGGAGCCCTTATCGTGGTCGGCCTCAATCTTTTGCGCCGGGGGTTGTTTTAGGTAAATGCCACTCCGTCAGCCACTCTTCGATGCCCGTGAGGTAGACGGAACTTGGATGGAGGTCAGGATGGGTAAGTGGAACATCGGCATCGGAGCCGCAGTGACGGGGCTGCGCCGGTTGTCGAGAGAACCGCGAAAGGGCCGCAATGTCATGGAAGGATACATCCGCGGTTGCGGCCTGCAATTCGGCAACGTCAAGGAGCTTTGCCAATCGGATCCTGTCTTCCAACGAGCCATGGGCTTGGCCGAACGCCGCACCATCGTCACCTCTTACAAATTGATGAACCTGTTCATGATCATCGCTTTTGGATTGATCAAGGTAGAGCGCGGTCACATCTTCGAATTCGGCAGCTACAAGGGAGGTTCCGCCATTTTCATGGCGGCGGTTGCCCAAGAGTATCTTCCGGACACAAATGTCTTCGCTCTCGACACCTTCTCGGGCATGCCCGAGACGGACGAGGCGATCGACACCGTGGTGCCAGGGGATTTCGACGACGTCGATGCGGACGAATTGATCGCCTACGCCGCCACGGCCGGACTTTCCAATCTCACGTTCGTCCCGGGCCGCTTCGAGGAAACGGCGCCGGCGCTGCTCGCCGATGCCGGCTCGGCGGCGCTGGTTCACATAGATTGCGACACATATCCTGCCGTGTCGTATGCCTACGAGTCGTGCAAGCCCTACATGGTTCCCGGCGGCTATATCGTCCTTGACGATCCCCAGGTCGCAAGCTGTCTCGGGGCCATGGAAGCGGTGGAGGAGCATATGATTCGCGCCGACGGTCTGCACGCCGAGCAGGCATTCCCCCATCTGGTGTTTCGCTACCCGCCGCTCGACTAGGCGCCGTCCTGCGTTGGCATTCGCGCAACCGCGACGTCATTGACAGCCCGTTGCTTCGTTTCATAATTAAAGAACCAACCTCGAGGTGGGAGGACGATATGACGTCGCGCAAAGAAGCGAAGCCGGAGACCGGCACTTCGGCTGCCGGCGAGAAAGGCGTCTCGCTGGTCGTCGAGCCGGACGACGGCCGCTCGTTTTGGCAGCCGGAGCCAGCCAACGGCTACGTGATCATCAAGGTCGAGCCCCGGAACACCGGTGTCGGCGGCGTATCCATGAGCGTGCAGGCGGTCGGTGTCGGCGGCTACGTGCGCGAGCACGCCCACGGCGAGAACGACGAAATCATATATGTGCTGGAGGGCAAAGGTACCGCGGTGGTCGATGGCGAACGCCACCCGATGGTCCCCGGGACAACCATATTCCTCGGCAAGTGCGTCAAGCACACGTTCATCAACGAGGGCGATGGCGAGCTCAGGTTCATCGCCACCATCCTGCCGGCCGGGCTTGAGGACTACTTCGAGGCGGTGGGGCGGCCGCGCCGCGCCGGCGAGGCGGCGCCTCAGCCCTTCCCGCGGCCCGACAACGTCCTCGAGATCGAACGCAACACGGTATTCAAAGATCCCAAATGACGGACCGGGCGGTGGCGCCGCCCGGTTGGCTGGTTTGTTGAACGGGGAGGCCGCGCATCGTGCCTGAGATATCCATCGGAGACGCCGAACTGTACTACGAGAGCCACGGCGAGGGGCCGCCGCTGATCCTGGTATCCGGGCTCGGTGGCTACGCGTCCTTCTGGGCGCCGCACGTGTCCGAGTTGGCCCGGAACTTCCGGACCATTACCTTCGACCACCGGGGCATCGGCGGCAGCACCAAATCGCGCATCCGCTATTCGGTGGAGCAGATGGCCGATGACGTGGTCAAGCTCATGGACGCGCTGGGCATCGGGCGGGCGTCGTTGATCGGCCACTCGACCGGGGGCTGCATCGGCGCCATCATCGCCATCGAGCACCCGGACCGGCTGTCCCGCGTCGCCATGATATCGAGCTGGGCCAAGGCGGACGCCTACTTTGCCCGACTTTTCGAAACGCGCATGTCCGTTCTCGAGGAACAAGGGCCGGAAGCCTACGTGCGCCACGGCTCCCTGTTCCAATATCCGCCGTGGTGGATCGCCGAGCATATGGAAGAGTTGAGGCTGGCGGAGCGGCGCGCCGTCGACAACTTCCCACCGACCGAGATCGTGTTGAGCCGCATGGCGGCCATCGTGGCGTACGACCGCCTCGCCGACCTCGGTTCCATCGAGGTCCCCGTCCTTGTTCACGTGGCCAAGGACGACGTGACCACACCCCCCTATTTTTCCGAGGAACTGCACGCGCGCATCCCCGATTCGGCGCTTCACGTCATCGAAAGGGGAGGGCATTTCTGCCCCCACACGGCGGCCCAGGAATTCCGGGAGACGGTGGTGCCTTTCTTGCTCGATCACGGCTAGCCGGCGGCCGTTTCGCCTTCCAGGATCCGATCATGCGGTTTCTCGTTTTCCAGCACATCGACGTCGAGCATCCCGGCATCTTCCGTGATTTCATGGACGAGGACGGCATTGGCCGGGACACCGTCGAGCTCGATGAAGGCGAACCGATACCCGGCCTCGATGGCTATGACGCCCTCATCGTGATGGGTGGCCCGATGGATACCTGGGAGGAAGACGCGCACCCCTGGCTGGTGCCCGAGAAGAAGGCGATCGGCCGGTGGGTCGAGAAAATCGGCAAGCCGTTCCTGGGCGTATGTCTCGGCCACCAGCTGCTGGCGGACAGCGTTGGCGGCGGCGTCGCGAGGATGGCCGAGCCCGAGGTCGGCATTTGCGACGTCGCGTTGACCGAAGAGGGGCGGGCCGATCCCCTGTTCAGAGGACTTGGGCCCATCCTCGGTTGCCTCCAATGGCATGGGGCGGAGGTCTCGCCATTGCCCGCGGGGGCGGTGGTGCTGGCGTCCAATCCGGCCTGCGCGGTGCAGGCCCTGCGTGTCGGCGCCGCCGCGTACGGCTTGCAGTTCCATGGCGAGATCACGGCGGAAACGGTGCCGGATTGGGGCAAGATACCGGCCTACCGGGAAGCCTTGGAGAGCATCATGGGGGTGTCAGCCCAGGAGAGGCTGGAGCGGGACGCGGCGGCCCGGCTACCCGAATTCAACAGTGCGGCGCGCGTTCTCTACGAGAATTTCATCGCCATCGTCCGCCATAACGCCGCTTGAGCGCCGCCGAAAAAAAATCGTCCATTCCTGGCGCGGCGGATTGCACGGAAGCGACCGGTTGGTTATAGTAAGTCCAGTTATGCAACTGACTATGGCGCGACAATCGCCGAATTGACGGCGGGCGCAAATGGAAAGCAGGGAAGGAAGCACCGATGGCTTACAAGCTCATGAAGTACCGGGAGAAGAACAATACCGCGTACATCACGCTCAATCGTCCGAAAGTCATCAATTGTTTGAACATTGCGCTCTCGGAGGAGCTTTACGACGCGATCTGGAGAATCCGCAACTCCAAGAAGCTCGATTACGTGGTCATCAAGGGGGCCGGCGGCAACTTCTGCGCCGGTGACGACCTCAAGGAGATGCAAAGAGGCGCCTGGGGCGACGCCAACCAGGCCATGCACCGGGTGCGCTTTTACCAGAACATGGCTAATCAGCTCGAGGAGCTCGACAAGATCACCGTCGCCGCGGTCGATGGATACGCCGTCGGCGGCGGGCTGGAGATCACCATGGTCTGCGATTTCGTCATCGCCACCGAACGGGCGCGCTGGGGCATGCCGGAGGTCGATGTCGGCATCACGCCGGGGTGGGGCGGCACCACCCGCCTGACGCGTTTGATCGGCCGCCGCTTGAGCAAGGAGGTCAACCTCGTCGGCTCCTTTCATTCCGCCAAGCGCGCCGTGCGCGAGGGCCTGTGGAACCGGGTAGTGCCCAACGGCAAATTGGACGCCGAGGTCGAAAAGCTGCTGGCCCTCCTGCGCACCAAGAACCAGCAGGGACTGCGCCAGCTCAAGTTCACCCTCAACCGCAACATCGAGGCCGACCTCTACACGGCCCAGGGCTTCGAAGCCATGGGTTTCGGACTGACGGCGGCGGTCAACGGCTGGTGGCGTGTCGACGACGCCGACAAGGGCAAGGGACTGAAGGCCTTCCGGGACAAGAACACGCTCTGGAACAAGCGCCGCAACCCCGCCATCCCGTTCTGGTCGGACGAGGATTAAACCTTCGCGACAAACCCTGCCAAGAATTGGCTGGCAAGACCGGGCATGCGTCAGTCCGGTCTTGTCGTTTTATCGCCCGGATTCCCAACCCTGCTGACATATGTATGAATAATAGCTATTATTAAAAGGTAAGTTTCGAACATAAAAGTCGCGGAGGCGGCCCAGTTCGATGAATCGGGGAGACGACGGCCGGGGTAAGGTCTTGGTCGAGACATCACGGAACGAGACGTATGTCGCGCCGCTGACCGTATCCCGGCCCGAGCTTCTGGCCGACGGATCGGACAGGGGTTTTCGGCGCCTCGTCCAACTGCTGTTTGCTTTCTTCTCGCTCCATGAATCGGTCCGCACGGGCCACGTGGCCTACATTGGCCTTCCCGGATTCCAGTACACGATCCTCGTCGCCATCGGCCACCTGGAGGCGGACGGCCCGGTGGGCATCAAGACGGTGGCCGATCACCTGCGCTTCAGTCCGTCGTTTGTCACGGTCGAGACGGGCAAGCTGGTGAAACGCGGTCTCGTTCGCAAGCAACGCGATTCCCGGGACCTCCGTAGGGTCAACCTCGGTGTCACCGACAAGGGGCGGGGCCTCCTCGGGAAGCTGGCGCCCGTGCAACGGCGGGTCAACGACGTGCAGTTTGAATGCCTCGGACCAGGACAACTGGAGGAATTGTTGCGGCTGGTCGAGGAACTCGTGGCCAACGGAGAACGCGCCGTCGCCTTGTAGAACTACCTTGCCCAAGGACGCCGGGCGGAGCGCGACGAGGAAATCGCACCCGCCGCCCGCGACGCCGCGGAGTAGATGGAGGAGCCGCTGATGGGGTTCACGCCAGATGAGTTTCGAAAGGCGTTGGGAATGTATCCGACGGGGGTCACCGTAGTGAGCGGGAAGACGGCGGACGGCGAAGCCCTGGGCATGACGGTGAATTCCTTTGCCTCGGTGTCGCTCAAGCCGCCGCTGATCTCCTTCAACCTGGCCAATAGCATGCGCAGCCTGGAGGCGTTCCGCTCTCTGACAACCTTCGCCGTCAACCTCTTGCGCGAAGACCAGACCGAGGTATCACGGTGGTTCGCCAAGTCGGGTGCCGACAAGTGGGCGGACACCGGACACCGTTCCGGGGAGATGGCGAGCCCGATCCTGCAACCCAACTTCGCCGTATTCGAGTGCGAACCCTACGCGTTCCATGAGGCCGGTGACCACGTCATCGTCGTCGGACGGGTGCTGCATTTCGAAACGTCGGAGGGGGTCGCACCGCTCGTCTTCTTCCGCGGCAGCTATTGTGGCGTCGTCCCGTCGCCAAGGAGGATCGTCGAACCGACACTGAATAGGGAGACAACCGATGCCGAGAGATGGGGGGAGCTATCTCAAATCCCTCAAGGATGGGCGTGAAATCATCCTTATGGGAAAGCGGGTCGGGGACGTCACCACCGACCCCGCATTCCGGAACTCCATCGCCACCTTCGCCAGCATGTACGACTACCAGTGCCGGCCGGAGAACGTGGAGCGCATGACCTTCGTCTCGCCGACGTCGGGCGAGCGCGTCAACCGGTGTTGGCAACTGCCGACCGACTATCATGAAATGGTCGAGCGCCGCGAGGCGATCGTGGAGTGGGCCGAGATCCACTACGGCTTCATGGGGCGCTCGCCGGACCACGTCTCGTCGACGTTGACCGGCATGTACCAGGGACTGAACGTTTTCGAGGAATACGACAAGGATCGCGCCGCGGCGTTTCGCGACTATTTTCACTACGTGCGCGACAACGACCTGTTCCTCACATACGTCATCATCAACCCGCCCGAGGACCGCGGCCGGCAGCTGGGAGAGCGGGAAACCAATAATGTTCGCGTCGTCGACGAGGACGCCGAGGGCATCACCGTCCAGGGATGCAAGATGCTGGGCACGAGCAGCGTCATGGCCGACGAGATTCTGGTGTCGAGCCTGCAGCCCCTGCAGCCCGGTGACGAGGACTACGCGCTGACCTTCTGCGTGCCCATGAACCACAAAGGCTTGAAGGTTCTCTCGCGAAAGTCTTACGAAGGGGCGGCGTACTCGGTATTCGACAACCCGCTGGCGTCGCGCTTCGACGAAAACGACGCCGTCATCCACTTCGACCAGTCGAAGATCCCGTGGGACCGGGTGTTCGTTTACCGGGACATCGACATGGCGCGCAATCAGTTCCACGGCGCGCCCGGCCACATCCAGCAGAATTACCAGGCGCAGATGCGCCTAGAGGTGAAGATGCGTTTCCTGGTCGGCCTCGCCCACAAGATCACGGAAGCGATCGGCACGGCCCAGATGCCGCCCGTGCGCGATATCCTCGGCCACTTGGCGGCCCAGGCGGGCTCGGTCAAGGCCTTCGTGCGTGCCATGGAGGCGGAAGGCGAGCAACGCGGCGAATACTTCGTCCCCAACCGTCACTTGGTCTACACGGCCCAGGTCCTGACCCAGGCCATGTACCCGCAGGTCATCAATACGCTCCGCGAGCTTTCGGGCGGCAACTTGATCATGCTGCCGTCAAGCATCGAGGACTTCGCCGACGAGACCATCCAGGATTGGTCCTTGCAGGCGCAGCTGTCGCCGACGATGTCGTCCGAGGAGAAGGTGAAGTTTTTCAAGCTCGCCTGGGACGCGGTGGGGTCCGAGTTCGCCTCGCGTCACACCCAGTACGAGATGTTCTACGCCGGCGCCCAGTTCACGACGCGTGGGAATTCCTACCGCACGTACGATTGGGAAGGGTCGAAGGCCATGGTCGAGCGAATTTTGGACAGCTATGATCTAACCGAAGAGGTGAACCGCCGAAAGGCCGCCGCCGAAGCGGCGGAGTGATCCGGCGCCTCGCGGGAAACTTAATTAAGGAGAACAGAAGGGTGGAAATTCGCAAGACGCACACGATCATCGAGGAGATGCGTGGCGAGGCCGGCCGGCCGGCGGACGAGCCCTTGCGCAAGGTCGCCGTCGTCGCCGTCTTCAAGAACCCCTATGCCGGGAAGTACCAGGAAGACCTGTCGGCGCTGACCGAGGCCAGCGGCGAGATCGGCGCTCTCGTCACCACGATGGCGCTCGACGCCATGAAACCCTATGCCGTCGAGAGCTTCGGCAAGGGCGGCGTCGCCGGTCTCGGCGGCGAACAGCAGCACGTATCGGCCATGCTGACCACCGTATACGGGAACGTGCTGCGGGATGCGCTGGGCGGCGGCAAGGCGTGGATTTCGTCGATGACCAAGCGCGCCGGGCCCGGGGTCACCATTGATATCCCCATGAACCACAAGGACGCGCTGACCGTGCGCTCGCACTACGACGGCATGACCCTGACCTTGCACGACTGCCCGCACGACGACGAGATCGCACTCATCTGCTGTTTCGCCAACCGCGGCCAGCTCAACCACCGGGTCGGGGGCCTGGCCAAGGAGGACATCAAGGGCGAAGACGGGCTGAAATAACATCCCCGGTCCAACCCACCGGACACGAAAAAGGGCGGCGGCCCCTCGGGCCGCCGCCCAATATTTTCGCGACGTCGACTTCGTTTTACTTCGCGACGTTGGTGTACTGGCCGTTGACCACCTTGAGGATGGCGGTGGCGCCGGCGCCGTCACCGACCTCGTTCATGGTGATCTCGCCGGCGACGCCGTTCCAACCCTTGAGGGCCGCAAAACCGGCGCGAACCTTTTCACGGTCCGACGCCAGGTCGCCCGACTTGTTGGTGACGCCGGAGTTTTCGATGATCTCCTTGAGGGCGTAGATGTTGTCATAGGCGCGCGGGCCGCCGTAGGGCGGCTTCTTGCCGTACTTCTTGACGATCTTCTTAACGTACTCCCGCACCTTGGGCCGCGGATCGTCGATCCAGGCCGCGGTCGACATATACGCCCCTTCCGCCGCCGAGCCGCCGATCGTGACGAAGCCCGGCGCCCCGGCGCAGGCGCCGCCTACCATCGGCACCTTCAGGCCTTGCTTGTGGGCCTCCTTGGCGATGGCCGCCGCCTGCTGATAGCAGGAGCCGAAGGCGATTCCCTGGGCGCCCAGGGACTTGGCCTTGGTGATCTGTGCCGAGAAGTCGGTGTCCTTGGTGCGATAGGTCAGCACGTCGAGGAGCTCGATGCCGTTGGCCTTGAGCAGCCCGGGCAGGATCTTGGAGCCTTCGGCCCTGGACACGGCGTCCTCGAGATCGTGAATAATCACCGCCTTCTTGACGCCGTACTCCTTGGCCCAGGCCGCGACCACAGGCTTCAACTGCTTGTCGCTGGTCAGCGTGTTGCGCAACGCCCACTTGCTCAGCGCCGAAAGGCCCGGCTTCGAGGAGCACATCGAAATCATCGCCACCTGCAGACGGTCGAGCAGGGGTGCGATAATCTCGAACAGCGAGCTGAAGCACGGTCCGACGACTGCCAGGACCTTGTCGCGCTCGGCCAGCCTGTTGATGATGTTCAGGCCTTCGGACTCCTTGGCGCGGGTGTCGTAGTACAAGATCTCCAAGGGCAAGCCGCCAATGCCGCCGGCGGCGTTGATCTCCTCGGCGGCGATCTCCATGGAGGCCTTCGAGGACTGTCCCCACTCTGCCCCCTTCTCGGTCAGGGGCACCATGGCGCCTAACCTGACCTTGCGTCCAGACAACTGGCCCGCATCCGCGGCGATCATCGGCGCCACGACGAACGCCGCTACGGTGACGGCCAACGCCGTTACGAACTTCACCGGAATTTTCACCTGATTACCCTCCCTTTAACGATGGTTGATTGCATTAGGATACTAACCCCAATGTCCCTACATTGCACCAGACAATTAGGGTGCGGCTGTATTCTCCTGTCAGCCCATTGCCGCCCCGCTCAGGCGGCGTGCTTGCCGAGGTAGGTGCGCTGGACCTCGGGATCGTCGAGCAGGCTGTCGCCGGTATCCTCCATGACGATTTTGCCGCGCTCCAGGACGTACCCCTTGTCGGCGATCCGTAGGGCCTGGCGGGCGTTCTGCTCGACCAGGAAAATGGTTTTGCCTTCCGTCTTCAGGTCCCGCAAGGTACGGAAGATCTGGGTGACGACCATCGGCGCCAGCCCGAGCGACGGCTCGTCCAAGAGCAGCAGGCGGGGCTTCGCCATGAGGGCGCGGGCGATGGCCAGCATCTGCTGCTCGCCGCCGCTCAGGGTGATGGCGAGACGGTCGCGGCGCTCACCCAGTGCCGGAAATCGCTCGAACTTCTCTTGTATGTCCCGGTCAATTTCCGGATCACCGCGCACGAAGGCTCCCATCCTCAAATTTTCCAAAACGGTCATCCTGTTGAGGATGGCGCGGCCCTCGGCGACCTGGCTGACGCCCATGTGGACGATCTTGTGGGCGGCGCGGCGGGCGATGTTCGTGCCCTCGAGTTCGATACTGCCCTGGGTCGGACGGACGAGGCCCGAGATGGTCTTCAAGAGCGTCGTCTTGCCGGCCCCGTTGGCCCCGATCAAGGCGACGATTTCCCCCCGAGCAATGGAAAGGCTGACCCCGTGAAGGACTTCGCTCTTCCCGTAGCCGGCGTGCAGGTCCTTTACGGCCAATACGGTCACAGGCTTACATCCTCGCCCAGATACGCTTCGATGACTGTGGGATCATCCTGGATCTCCTTGGGCGCACCCTCCGCGATCTTGGTGCCGAAGTTGAGGACCGTCACCCTGTCGGAAATCCCCATGACCAGATTCATGTCGTGTTCGACCAGGATGATGGTTATGCCGCGGTCACGGACACTACAGATAACGTCATCCAGTTCTTCCGTTTCGTGGGGGTTCATGCCTGCGGCGGGTTCGTCCAGGAGAAGCAGCCGTGGGTCCGTGGCGAGCGCCCGCGCCAATTCCAGTTTGCGCTGCTTCCCATGGGACAAATCGGTCGCCTTGGCGTGACGCTCGTCGGAGAGGCCCAGAAAATCCAGGATTTCCAGGGCGTGCCCGCGCATCTCCCGCTCTTCCTCCGCCTCACCGAGGGGGCGATGTAATACCGTGTTGCGCAGGGCCTTCCATAACGACAGGTAGGCGCGGCAGTGGCGGCCCAGCATGACGTTCTCCAGCACCGTCATTTGGCCGAAGAGCCGGATGTTTTGGAAGGTGCGCGCGATCCCGCGCATCGTGCGCCGAGAGGGGCGGGGGTCGTCGATCGCCTCGTCCTCGAAGGTGATGCGGCCCGAATCGGCGGGCAGCATCCCTGTTACCAGATTGAAGAACGTGGTCTTGCCGGCGCCGTTGGGGCCGATCACGGCATGAATGTCGCCCTTCGCGACGTCCATGTCGAAGTCCTTAAGCGCGTAGAAACCGCCGAACCGTTTGGTCAGCTTATCGGCGCGGAGGCTGATGCTGTTACCGGCCTCAGACATGGCCCGTCCTTTGCTGCAGGAACTGAAGGGGCCGGAGCGTATCCCGTGTGATCAAGCCTTGGGGCCGCACGATCATCATCAAGATGAGGATGACGCCGTAGACGATGAGCCGCTTCTCGTTCTCGAAGTCGAGGAACTCGTACATGAAATCGTAGATGCGGTTCATGGGGAAGAAATCGGTCCAGGAAAGGGGGACGAGTTCCAGAAAATCCCGAAGCGTGCGCAGTAACTCGGGCAACAGGGTCAAGACCGCCGCGCCCACTGCGGGTCCCCAGTAGGTGGTGCAGCCGCCGACTACCGCGAACATCAGGATTTCGATGCCGAGCAAGATGCTGAAGGACACTTGGTCCACGTAGGTCGTGTGGTGGGCGAAAAGAACCCCCGCCAGGCCGGCGATGAAGGCGCCGAGGCCGAAGGCCAGGAGCTTGACGCGGACGACGTCGATTCCCATCACCTCGGCCGCCGCCTCGTCCTCGTGGATGGAGTCCATGGCCCGGCCCAGGCTCGAGCGCTCGAGGCGCGCGAAGAAAATGATCAAAAGCACGACGATCACGTAAACGTATTCCAGGGTGTACTTGTTGAAGGGAATGCCCTGAAAGCCCTGCGCTCCGCCCGTGTATTCCCAGGTCAGGATGACGACCTGGACGATCTCGGCGAAGGCCAGGGTGAGCAGCAGGAGATAGATGCCCTTGATGCGCAGGGCCGGGAAGCCGACGCAGACACCGATCACCGCCGTGACCAGGCCGCCGACGAGAAGGCCGACGGGAAAGGGCAGGCCGAACTTGACGGTCAAGATTCCCGCGGCGTAGGCGCCGACGGCCATGAACCCGGCCTGACCCAGCGAAACCTGGCCTGTCTTGAAGGGCACATAGAAACTGTAGGCGGCGATGATGTGGATCCCGGTGAAGATCAGGATCGATCTCGTGTACCCGTCGAGGAGTCCATCGAGCATGTCCGGCGTTACCTTTCTTCAATCGTACGCGTACCGAACAGCCCGGTCGGACGATAGAGCAGAATGAGGATGAGTATGGCAAAGGTGAAGAAATCGCGCATCGAGGAACCGAGATAGGCCGCCGTCAGGATTTCGATCATGCCCAGCAGGATTCCCGCGACCATGGCGCCGCGCACGTTTCCGAGCCCGCCCAACAACATGACGACCAATCCCTTGATCGCGACCTGGAGGCCCATGAAGGGCGAGATGGCGCTGTTCTTGACGCCATCGAGCACGC
This sequence comes from Rhodospirillales bacterium, assembly GCA_030744625.1. Lineage (GTDB taxonomy): Bacteria > Pseudomonadota > Alphaproteobacteria > Rhodospirillales > JASLQF01 > JASLQF01. The sequence continues at coordinate 77,227 of JASLQF010000037.1, read as the reverse complement.
CGGCGATGCCGGCAATGGCCGAGGCCAGGATGAACGTGACAAGGACCACCCGGTTGACGTTGACGCCGAGAAGGGCGGCCGTTTCGTGGTTTTCCGCCGTCGCCCGGATGGCCCGGCCCATCTTGGTATTCTCGATGAACAGCCACAGAAGCACCATCAACACTATGGCCACCGCCAGGGTGAAGATTTGGACGGAACTGATGGTCACCGGTCCGAAATGGAAAAGAATCGATTCGATGGTCTCGGGAAAGGCCACGGTCTGCCCGCCGAAAATGTAGGTAGCTATGTTCTGCAGCACGATGGTCAGCCCGATGGTGCTGATCAGGGGCGCCAGGGGGTAGTCCTTGCTCACCGGACGGACGGCGGCGAACACGGCAAAGACGCCCAGACAAGCCGTGGCGATCGTGGCGCCGAGGAGCGCCATGTAGATATTGGCCCCGGCATGGATCACCAGGTAGAGCCCGACGAAGGCGCCGACCATGAACACCTCGCCATGGGCGAAGTACAGGAGGCCGAGGACGCCGAAGATCAGGGTATAGCCAATGGCCACCAGGGAATAGGACGCCCCGAGCATCAGGCCGTTGATCAATTGTTGGTAGATCATGCGCTCACCTGAGACGGCGTCCCGGCGCCGCCGATAAGCGTGAACTTGCACATGGTCGCGATTTCCCCCCTCCCTGAGGCTTGGGCGATACTAGTGCCGTGGAAAACTCGACACAACGGGCCGTGGCCGCTTGACAGCGTTTCTATTCCTCGTTCGCCAACGGCCGCCACGCGCCCGCGCGCCGGGCGGCTTGTGTCCGTTGCATAGCTGGACGGAACTTATCGGATACGGCCAGTCGGCACAAGCCGTGTGGGAAGGCTCCCTTCGCCGTTTTGGGCCCGCCACCCTCACGCCTCGGCGGCGCGCGTCAAGTGGCGCACCATCAACGCCAGCGCCGCCAGCAGGACGCTCGCCCCCACCATCAACCAAAGGGCGCTTTCCCATGTGCCGAACGCGCTGACCACCGCCGCCATCACCGGCGGGCCCAGGAACTGGCCGAAGCTGGACGCCTGCACCAATATGCCGTTGATGGTGCCGAGCTGGGAAGGCGAGGGGGCCAACGAGGGCGCCACGGCGAAGGACGCCGACGCCACCGCGCCTCCGGCCCCGGCCAGGAGGAGACAGAACACATAGCGCGCAAAATCGGGGACACCGGCCGAAAACGCACCCAACGCCGCGAACGTCATGACGACGCCCGATACGGCGAGCAGGAACCAGGGCGGCACCTCCCGGTGCAGGAGCCATCCGGCGAGGAAGCTGAAACAGCCGTTGGCGGCCACCACGAGGGCGGTCAGCGCCGCCGCCGTGCCCGCCGCCATTGCCCGTTCCTCGATCATGAAGGTGGGAAGCCACGTGATGATGGCGTAGAGCTGCGATGCATAGAGCACGAAACAGGCGGCGACCAGCCACGGACCGAGCCGCGACACGCCGAGGCGGATGTTGCGCCAAACGGGCTCGGCGCTGTCGGCCGAGGCGCGGTGGGGCGGGGCGCGCCGTGCCGCCGCCGCCATCACCACGAGCCATACCCCGGCGAGCCCCGCGACCAGGAGCCACAGGCCCTGCCACTCCGCCCACTCGATCATGGCCGGCGCCACCAAGATCATGATGGTGACACCGAGCGGCAAGTAGCCGGCCCAGAAGCCCAGGGCCATTTGCCGGTCGCGGCCGTAGGTGGCGTGGGCGATTAGCGAAGGGGCGGCGACGACGACGGCCAGGAACCCGATGCCTTCGACGAAACGGCTGACGAGAAGCGGTAGCGCGCCGCCGGCCAGGCTGCCGCCGACGCCTCCCGCGATGAGGAGCGCAAGCCCGAGAATCGAGAGACGCCAGTGGCCGATGCGGTCGGCGGTGGCGCCCAGCAAGACGGCGGCGACCATGCCCGTGATGCTGAACACCGAGGCCACCCAACTCGCCGCGACCAGGTCGAGGCCCAGCTCGGCGCGCAACATGGGTAGGGCCGGCGGCAGCTTTCCCACATGGCCGGCGGCGATGATTCCGGCGACGAGGGAGATAACCACGGTGCCCCAGCGGGTCCTTGGCGGAGGGGCTGGCGGGTTCGTGGAAGGCGCGGGCATGTTGTTTCGGCGGGACCGCCGGCGGGACGGGCCGCGGTCAGGCGGCCGGAGGGGTCGGGGCCTCCGCCGCGGCGGTTGGCGGCGAGCCGTCGGCCGTCTCCGCCCGGGCGGCGCCCGGTCCCGCCATATAATCCATGTCGAAATTGTCCACGGCGGATCCGCATACGGAGCACGCGACCACGGGCACGAAATCTTGACCGCAGGGAGTGTGATGCAGGATGAGAGGCGGCCCAGCGGCGACGGCCAGCCATTTGTCGCCCCACCGCAGGAACGCGATCATGACGGAATAGAGGTCCCGGCCCCGTTCGCTCAACACGTACTCGAAGCGCTTCGGCCGCGTGTTGTATTGGCGGCGCTGGAAGATTCCGTAGCCCACGAGCATCTGCAGGCGGTCCGAAAGAATGTTGGTGGATATTCCGAGGTTCCGCCTCACCTCGTCGAACCTGCGCACGCCGAAAAAGGCCTCCCGGAGGATGAGGAAGGTCCATTTGTTGCCGATGATTTTCAGGGTCCGGGCCACCGAATCCTTCCGGCCGCGCAGGAAATTGTCGGGGTTTGACGAACGCCGCAGTCGACGCCGCGCCGTCCCCTTGCCGTGGCCGGCGCCGGGACCGTCCCGGTAAGTGACGTCCGTAATGTCGATTTCCCGGTTGCAGTGGGAGCACGTGACCAGGGCCGAACTCGGTTGGCCGCACGTCTTGTGAACGATCGACAGTGGTGGCCCCTCGGGGCCGGCCAGCCAGCGGTCGCCCCACTTCATGAGGATGAGCATGCTGGGATAGAGGTCGCGGCCCTTCTCCGTCAGCTTATATTCGTGGCGGGTCGGTGATTCCTGATAGCGCACCTGCTTGAACAGGCCGTCCTTGACCAGCCGTTGCAGGCGCGAGGCCAGCGTGCTCCCGGGAATGCCCAGGTTGGATTTGAAGCGATCGAACCGGCGCACCCCGAAATAGGCTTCCCTGAGCAGCAGGAAAGTCCACGGATCGGACACGATCTCCAGGGTTCGCGCCACCGAGCAATGGGTGCTCTGGGAGGCTTCGCGCATGACTTTCAACACTCGCTTTGTTCACCGTATCGCCGCGCGCTTGATCGAGGCGATATCGCTGGTGATCCGAGCCGCCGACCGTCACTGTAGCACGGTGTCACTTGCATTGCGAGACTGAGAGCCGGAGGGCGAGGCGATGGTTCGGGTCTTCGCCGGCGATGGACCCGCCAGAACCGTTCCTCTGCCGCCTACATTCCCTTCACCTGCTCGCGCAGCTGGAATTTCTGAATCTTGCCGGTGGCGGTCTTGGGCAGTGGCCCGAACACCACCTTGGTCGGGCATTTGAAGTGGGCGAGGTTGTCGCGGCAGAAGTCGATGATGTCCCGTTCCGTCGCCGTCTTGCCATCCTTGAGCGTGACGAAGGCGCAGGGCGTCTCCTGCCACTTCTCGTGGGGCATGGCGACGATCGCCGCCTCGAGGACCGCCGGGTACCGGTAGAGCACGTTTTCCACCTCGATGGTGGAGATGTTCTCGCCGCCCGAGATGATGACGTCCTTGGAGCGGTCCTTGAGCTCGATGTAGCCGTTGGGGTGGCGCACCCCGAGGTCGCCGGTGTGGAACCAGCCGCCCTCGAAAACCTTCTTCGTCCCCTCTGGATTCTTGAGGTAGCCCTTGAGGATGGGGTTGCCGCGCGTCAGCACCTCGCCCATGGTCTCACCGTCCGAAGGCACCGGCCCGTAGTCCGGCGGGTTGGCCACCACCGTCTCCTCGAAGGTGGAATAGAGGACGCCCTGCAGTGACTTCATGCGCGCCTGCTCCTCCCTGGAAAGGGCTTTCCACTCGTCCTGCCAGGCGCACACGAACATGGGCCCGAAAACCTCGGTGAGGCCATAGGTGTGGAGGACCTCGAAGCCCATTTCCTCCATGCCGATGATTACCGGAGCGGGCGGCGAGGAACCGGCGGTCATGACGTGGACCAAGTGGTCGAAGGGCGCGCGCTCCTCGGCCTTGGAGTTGACGATCATGTTGAGTACGACGGGGGCGGCGCACATGTAGTCGACGCCGTGCTCGGCAATGGCGGCGAACGTGGCCTTGGGCTCCGTGCGGCGCAACATGACGTGGGTGCCGCCAAGCACCGTCACCGCCCACGGGAAACACCAACCCATGGCGTGGAACATGGGCAGGGTCCACAGGTAAACGGGGTGCGCCGGCATGTGCCACTCGACGATCATGCCGAACGTATTGAGGTAGAGCCCCCTGTGGTGAAAGACGACGCCCTTCGGATCGCCGGTGGTTCCGGAGGTGTAGCTCAACGAGAACGCCTCCCACTCGTCGTCGGGGCGCCGCCAATTGAATTCCGGATCACCGCCCGCGATGAAGTCCTCGTAGGTGGTCTCGCCGATGAGCTCGCCGACCGGCTCCAGGGGATCGTCGATATCGATGACCAGCGGCCTTTCTTCGACTTTTTCCAGGGCCGCCTTGGCGACGCCCGAGAACTCCTTGTCGACGATGAGCACCCGCGCCTCTCCATGGTCGAGGATGAAGGCGACGGCGTCGGCGTCGAGCCGGAAATTGATGGGATTGAGCACGGCGCCGATCATCGGCACCCCGTAATGGCATTCGAGCGACGCCGGCACGTTGGGCGCCATGAGCGCCACCGTATCGCCGACGCCGATGCCGCGGCCTTGCAGCGCCGAGGCGAGGCGCCGGCAGCGCGCCGACAGCTCCGTGTAGGTGAACCTGGTTTCGCCGTGAATGACCGCCGTGCGGTCGGGAAACGCTTGCGTGGTCGTGTCGAGAAAGCTGATCGGGGTCAGCGCCAGATAGTTGGCCGGGTTCTTGTCCAGGCCCTGTTCGTACTTATCCTTGTCCTCGCCCCTGGCAGCCATCGCGTCCTCCCTGTTTGCGGCCGCGCGAAAGTTAGGGGATCATTCGTTGGCCCGCAACCGGAAGCGCTGAATCTTGCCGGTCACGGTCTTCGGCAGCTCATCGACGAAGTTGATCCAGCGTGGGTACTTGAAGCCGGCGAGTGTCTCCTTGCAGTGCCGCCGCAGCTCTTCGGCCAACGGGCCTCCGGCGCTCCAGGTGTGGTCCGGGTTGGCTCGGCAGGTGCCGCCCGCCGCGCTCTATGACCACATCCGGGCGTCGCTAGCGGAGGTCGCGGAGAGCCGGAGCGGTCACGTGCTGGCCCTCAGCTTGAAGCGCTGGATCTTGCCGGTCACCGTTTTCGGCAACTCGTCGACGAAGTTGATCCAGTGTGGGTACTTGTAGCCGGCAAGCCCCGTCTTGCAGTGCTCTTGCAGTTCCTCGACCAGGCCGTCCCGGGCGTCATTGGCATCCTTGAGCACGACGAACGCCTCGGGCTTGGTCAGGCCTTCGTCGTCGGCGCGTCCCACCACGGCGGCCAACAGCACCTTGGGGTTCTCCATCAGCCGGCCCTCGACCTCCATGGGCGAGCACCACATGCCGCTCACCTTGAGCATGTCGTCGCCGCGCCCCCAGTTGACGTAGTAGCCGTCGTCGTCCTGGTAGTAGACGTCGCCGGTGTTCAACCACTCTCCGAGCATCGTGCTCGCCGTCTTTTCCGGGTTGTTCCAGTAATAGATGGCGGAGGACTCACCCTTGACCAAAAGGGTGCCGGTTTCACCCTGCTTCACGGGGTTGCCGTCCTCGCCGACGATCTTCACCTCGTAGCCGGCCACCAGCCGGCCCGTGGTTCCGGGCTTGTAGTCGTCGGGTTGGCCGGAGAGGAAGATGTGGAGCGACTCCGTCGAACCGAGGCCGTCCATGATGGCGATCCCGACCTTCTCCTTCCAGCGACGGAAGATCTCGGCGGGAACCGTCTCGCCGGAGGAAGCGCAAATGCGCAAACTCCCGAGGTCGCGCTTGCTCTTTTCCAGCTCGGCGAGCTGCTGGGCATACAGTGACGGCACCCCGAAATAGAAGGTGGGGCGGAATGCTTCGATGGTGTCGAAGGTCATGTCCACGCTCGTGCGCTGATCGTTGAGCACCGTCGTGGCGCCGGCCCATAGGGGGAAGGTCATCGAGTTTCCGAAGCCATAAGAGAAGAACAGCTTGCTTGCCGAGAAGATGGTGTCGTGCTCGCGCATGCCGAGGGCGCCGTAAGCATAGAGCTGGCTGGTTACCACCGGGTCCCGGTGCCGATGGACGGCCGCCTTGGGATTGCCGGTGGAACCCGAGGTATACAGCCAGAAACACTCGTCGGTGGCCGTGGTGGGGGCGGGGTCCAGTGACGCCGGAGCCTTTTCCATGAGTTCCAAAATCGAGCCCGCGCCCTCGGTGAGAATCGCGTGGTCCGGCTTGTGCTCCGCCGATTGAAGAGCCTCTTCGACGGCGCCGGCGACGCTCGGGGAATAGACGATGGCGGCGCACGCCGAGTCGCCGATCAGGAACTGGTATTCGGCGGCGCGCAGCAGCGTGTTGAGGGGCACCGGAATGATGCCCACCTTGACGGCGCCCCAGAACAGATAGAAGAACTCCGGGAGGTCGGGGACGACGATCAACATACGCTCGCCGCGGCCGATGCCGAGCGACTTCAGGACGTTGCCGCAGCGGTTGACGCGTTCGGCGAGTTCCCCGTAAGTGACGTCGGCGCGCGCCGTGCTGCGGATCGCAACCTTGGCGGCCCGTCCTTCCTCGACGTGGCGGTCGATGAAGGCGGCGGCGACGTTGAATACCGGCGCGAAGCGGATCGTCGGCGAGCTCTCGGTGCCGTCGACGATGACGGTGTTGTCCTTCATGGTGCGGCCCCCCAGCACATTCCATCTTTGGTGACGCCCCTATACCGGATACGTCGCGCATGGACCACTGTTTTATGCCACTATTCGCTCCCTGGTAGCCTCGCTTTTACCGTCGGGACGGGGGCGCGGAAGGCGTATTGACAGACTACTGGGCTGTCGCCATAGTGCTGCCGCCGCAGTCAATATATCAGATATCTCACGAGTGCATCACAGCGCGAAAAGCGCGGGAAGCCTCAATTCGTAGGGAGATAGAGCCTTGACCCAAGGGCACCCCCAATCGGAAAAGTTCGTGGGCCAACCGGTCGAAAGGCTGGAGGACGCCGCCCTCCTGATGGGACGGGGACGATACGCCGACGACCTTCCGATTCGTGTCGGCACCCTGCACGGCGCCATCCTGCGCTCGCCCCACGCCCACGCCGAGATCGTCTCCATCGATACCTCGGAAGCCGAGGCCCGACCCGGCGTCGTCGCCGTACTCACCGGGGACGAAATCAAGGAGCTGACGGACCCCTTCATCATGGTCCTAAAGTTGCCCCTGCAACATTGGTCGCTGGCGGTGGAGAGGGTGCGCTTCGTGGGCGAGTCGGTGGTCCTGGTCGTGGCCGAGGACCGCTACCAGGCCGAGGATGCGCTCGAATATATCAAGGTGGAGTACAAGCCCCTGCCCGTGGCCGTCGACCCCCGGGATGCGGCCAAGGAGGATGCACCCCTCATCCATCCGGCGGCCGGAACCAACGTCGTCTCCGTGCGCAATTTCAATTACGGCGAACCCGACAAGGCGTTCGCCGAAGCCGACCACACGGTCGAGCTGACGATCGAATTTCCGCGCAATTCCCAGACCCCCATGGAAGGCTACGTGGTCGTCGCCGATTACCTTCCCGGAAACAACACGTACGACGTCCTTGCCAACTTCCAAGGGCCGTATACCGTTCATCCGGTGATGGCGCGGTCGCTGAGGGTTTCGGGTAGCGCCCTGCGCATCCGCACGCCGCAGGACTCGGGCGGCGGCTTCGGCGTCAAGCAGGCGATCTTTCCCTATGTGACGCTGATGAGCACCGCCTCCAAGATCGTGGGGCGGCCGGTCAAATGGGTCGAGGACCGGCTCGAGCACCTCTCGGCGGCGGTGGCGGCGCCCAACCGGGTGATCCACTTGGAGGCCGCGGTCACCAAGGACGGCAAGGTGACGGCCTTCCGCTTCGACCAGCTGGACGACTACGGGGCCTACCTGCGCGCGCCCATGCCGGGCCCTCTATACCGCCCGCACGGCTGCCTGACGGGCCCCTACTTCATTCCCAATCTTTCCGTGACCAACCGCCTGGTGCTGACCAACAAGACACCCTCGGGCATGGTGCGCGGCTTCGGTTGCCCCCAGATGTACTTCGCGATCGAGCGCGTGATGCAATGCATTGCCGTGGAACTCGACCTCGATCCGCTCGACGTGATCAGCCGCAACCTCATCCCCGCCGGCTCCTTCCCCTACCGGTCGGCGGCGGGGGCGATCTATGATTCGGGCGATTATCCCAAGGCGCTCGAGATCGCCGTCGAGGAGGGTGACCTCAAGGAGCTGAAAGAGCGTCGGGACAAGGCGAGGGCCGAGGGTCGGCTTTACGGCATCGGCTACTGCGCCGTTATAGAGCCCGGCCAGTCCAACATGGGCTACCTCAGCACCATCCTCACCGCCGAGGAGCGTCGCAAGAACCCCAAGGGGGGCTCGGTCTCGCAGGTGACGGTGAACGTGGAGCCGCTGGGCGGCGTTTCCGTGACCGCCGACTGCATGCCCCAAGGCCAGGGCCAGGGGACGGCGCTGGCCCAGATCGTCGCCGACGAGCTGGGACTCAAGCCCGATCAGATCAGGGTCAACCTTGAGCACGACACCCAGAAGGACGCTTGGTCCATTGCGTCCGGCAATTACTCCAGCCGCTTCGTCTCGTCGACGGCCATCGCCGCCCACAGGGCGGCCCAGAAGGTGCGCGCCAAGCTGGCCACCATCGCCGCCCAGAGCCTGAACGTGTCGGAGGAAAAGGTGAGCTTTGGGGGGGGGCAGATATTCGCCACCGAAAACCCGGATAACGCGATCAAGTTTCACCGGGCGGCTGGGGCCGCCCACTGGCACCCCGGCAGCCTTCCTACCGAGCTCGAGGCCGGCGTGCGCGAGATCGGAGTGTGGGCGCCGCCCGAGCTGGATTCACCCTCCGATTCGGACCGCATCAACACCTCCCTGACCTACGGGTTCAAGATCGACTACTGCGGCATCGAGATCGACCCGGACACCGCGGAAGTGAGAATCGACAAGTACGTCACCATGCACGACACCGGCAAGATGATTAATCCGTTGCTGGTCAGGGGGCAGATCGAAGGATCCTTCGGATGGGGCGTGGGCATCGCCCTCTATGAGGAGTTTGTCTACGCCGAGGACGGGAGCTTCCTTTCGGGCACCTTCGCCGATTACCTGTGCCCGACGGCTTGCGAGGTTCCCAAACCAGTCATCCTTCACATGGAGACGCCGTCGCCGTTTACGCCGCTCGGTGCCAAGGGCATCGGCGAAGGCAACTGCATGACGGTGCCGGTGTGCGTCGCCAATGCCGTGTCCGACGCGCTCGATGTCAGGGACGTGAGGGTGCCGCTGACGCCGGCCCGCGTCAGCGCCATGATCCACGGCGAGGAAGCGGCGCCGCCGGCCGGTCGCGCCGCGCCCGCCGCCAAGGCGGAAGGTGCCGGGCGGGCGCTCGCCGGCGAGGGCACCACCCTGGTCCCGGCGGCGCCGGAGGAAGTGTGGAAGACGCTCCTCGATGCCGAAAAGCTGGCCGCCGTGATTCCCGGCTGCCACCGCCTCGATGTGGTCGGCGACAACGACTACCGGGCCGAGGTCACCCTCGGCGTGGGGCCGGTGAAAGGGCGCTTCCAGGCGAGCGTGCGGCTTGCCGAGCTGGATGCGCCGCGCTCGGCGACGCTTTCCGGCGGCCTCGACGGGCCGCTCGGATCGTCGCGCGGCTCGGGCCGGGTGCGCCTCGAGGCGCGTGACGGTGGAACCGAGGTGTCCTACACCTACACGGTCGAGGTCACCGGCAAGGTCGCCGCCGTTGGCGGGCGCATGCTGGACGGCGCGACGCGCATGCTGGTTCGGCAGTTCTTCGAGCGGTTGGCCGCCCAGGTAGGCGGTCCACCGGTTCATGAATCGTGGTGGACGCGGTTGCTTCGCGCCCTGGGGATCGGGCAATGAAGCCGAAGGGATTCGACTACCTGCGTGCCGCCTCCGTCGAGGAGGCCGTCGATGGACTGAAAGAGGGAGGCGAGGAGGCGCGCATCGTGGCCGGCGGCCAGTCGCTGGGGGCCATGATGAACATGCGCCTGGTCGAGCCCGAGCTGCTCGTCGACATCGCGGGTATCGCCGATCTGGACTACCTGCGCGCCGAGAACGGCGCGCTCGAAGTCGGCGCCGCCCTGACCCAGGCCGAGCTCCTGGAGTGGTCTGGATTGGCCGAGCAGGCGCCGCTGCTGCACCTGGCGATGCCCCACGTCGGGCACTTCCAGACACGCAACCGGGGCACGGTGTGCGGCTCGATCGCCCACGCAGATCCCTCCTCCGAGCTGCCGCTGAGCCTAGCGGTGCTGGGGGGCGAGGTGAAGCTGCGTTCGGCGTCCGGCCAGCGCACCCTTGCGGCGTCCGAGTTCCAGCTCGGCATGCTGTCGACGGCGCGCCGGCCCGACGAGATGGTGACGGCGGTGCGCTTCCCGAATCCGCGGCCCGGGCAGTCCTTCGCCTTCCGGGAGGTGGCGCGCCGCCACGGCGACTTCGCCATCGTCGCCGCCGCCGCCGTGGTCTCGGACGGCCATGTTCGTCTCGGCATCGGCGGCGTCGCCGATCGTCCCACCGTGCGTGATTGGGAGGCCCTGGAGGGCAGCGCCCTGGATGACGCCTTGAACGAGTTTGCCTGGGACCTTGGAGGACACGACGACATCCACGCGACGGCGCGCTACCGCCGCGAGTTGGTGCGCCGCATCGGGCGCCGCGCCATAGAGGAGGCGAGACATGCCTAGGCTGAGCCGCGAAGCGCGGCACCCCGTGACCATTATCCTGAACGGCAAGCGGGCGTCCGGCTACGCCGAGCCGCGCCTGTTGCTGGTCGATTTCCTGCGCCGGGAGATCGGCGCCACGGGCAGCCACGTTGGCTGCGAGCACGGCGTGTGCGGGGCGTGTACCGTGCGCGTCGACGGCAAGGCCGTGCGCTCCTGCCTGATGTACGCGGTGCAAGCCGACGGCCGGCGCGTTGACACCGTGGAGGGGCTGGGCGACGACAGCAGCGATCTGACGGCGTTGCAGAGCGCCTTCCGACGCGAACACGCCCTGCAGTGCGGGTACTGCACGCCGGGCGTCCTCATGTCGATCAGCGACTTCCTGGAACGCAATCCCAAGCCGACGGAGACGGAGATTCGGGAGATGCTGAGTGGCCACATTTGCCGCTGCACCGGATACGCCGGCATGGTACGGGCGGTGCTCGATGTGGTCTCGAATGGGGGCGCCGCCGAAAGCCCGAAATCAGAGTAGCCAAGGACCACCGCGAAGCGGGCGGGAGGCCGCCGAACTTCCACGGCCGCCCTGCCGGTGAAGGGGTTGCGGCCATGGTCACGGAAGGTGGTGCCCATACCTGGCCAAATCCTCGAGCGCATGGACGAGGTTTGGGCCGATCACAAACTCCTGCCGCGGCCGCCCGAGGTGGGCCACGTCATAACGCTGGAGCGCCGCTCCAAGGCCTGAAGGCCGTTCCGGGGCCTTCGCGACGCCCCATCGCAAACCATACAATTTGCAACTTGTTTGTTTTGCACCGTGCCGTGCGTGGCAGGGTATAATTCCGCCATAAATAGGTCACGGAGCACGCGGAGCACACGGCGCTGACCTAAGGAGGGCCCGATGACCCGTCCCGTATATCTCGATAACCACGCGACCACGCCGCTCGATCCCAGGGTGCTTGACGCCATGCTTCCCTATTTCAAGGAGAAGTTCGGCAACCCTCATTCAAGTTCTCATTCCTTCGGGGACGAGGCCGCCGACGCCGTCGAGAAGGCGCGCGCCCAGGTCGCCGACCTGATCGGCGCCGAAGCCAGGGAGATCATCTTCACCTCTGGCGCCACGGAATCGAACAACATCTCCATCCAGGGCGCGGCGCGCTTCCACAAGGGCAAGAAGAACCACATCGTCACCGTGGTCACCGAGCACAAGTGCGTGTTGGAATCCGTCCGCCACATGGAAGACGAGGGATTCGATGTCACCCGCCTGGCCGTCGAGAAGGACGGCCTGATCGATCCGCGGCGGTTCGCCGAAGCGCTCACCGAGCAGACGGTGTTGGCCACCGTGATGAGCGTGCACAACGAGATCGGGGTCATTCAGCCGCTCGCCGAGATCGGGCGCATGTGCCGCGAGAAAGGCGTCTATCTGCAATCCGATTGCGCCCAGGCGGTGGGCAAAATCCCCCTCGACGTGAACGAGATGAACATCGACCTGATGAGCATCTCGGGCCACAAGGTCTATGGCCCCAAGGGCATCGGCGCGTTGTACCTGCGCCGCCGTCCACGCACTCGGGTCCATCCCCTGTTCCATGGTGGCGGGCAGGAACGCGGCATGCGTTCGGGAACCGTGCCGGCGCCGCTCGTCGTCGGCCTCGGCGAGGCGTGCGCCGTGGCCGCCGAGGACATGGCCGCCGACCACGCGCGGGTCGGCAAGCTGCGCGACCGGCTCCTGGACGGGGTGCGTGCCGGAATTCCCGACGTCATTCTTAACGGCGACGCCGAGTGCCGCGTCGCCGGCAACTTGAACCTGTCGTTCCCCGGTGTCGACGGCAACGCGATGATGGCAGCGCTCAGACCGCACATCTGCGTCTCGTCGGGTTCGGCGTGCACCTCGACCTCCGTCGAGCCCAGCTATTCCCTTGTCGCGCTCGGGCTCGACAAGGACCTGGCCCATGGGTCGTTCCGCGTCGGCGTCGGGCGTTTCACGACGGACGCGGAAATCGACACCGCCATCGGCGTCATCGTCGATCAAATTACGGCGCTCGGCGGGGGAAAGGGCGTCCGTACCGCCGCCGAGTGAGCGGCCGGCGTCGCAAAGAGGACCGAAATCATGAGCGAAAACACCCAGAAGGCACCCGAGTGGATGGGCACGGATGGTCTGAATGTTTCGTGCACCGAGAAAATCAAGGTGCTCAACGAAAACTACGACGAGATCCGAGAGATCGCCGCCGAGGCGTTCGAGGACGCCGTGCTCATGGGGTGCGATCCGGCCGCCTACCGCAGCGCCATCATCGCCATGATCGAGGGGCTCGAAGAGCCTTATTCGAGCTAGACCGTGTACTCACGAATTAAGGTGCAAATTAAGGTGACATGATACTTAATTAAACATAATTAAATATCATGTCACCTTAATTTGCACCTTAATTGCGAAGTCACCTTAATTGCGATTTGAAACGTGTATCGTCCGCCGCGGCCGCCTTGACCGAAGTGCGCCGGCAACCTAGTATTTTTGATAACCAAATATTGCGGTCGGTGCGGGCCATCGCGGCTTTCGCCCGGCGTGGAGACCGCCCCAGGGGCGCGTCGTCGGGAAAAATTTTCCATGGAAGTTTCGTACAAGAGTGAGGTCGCCTCCCTCCTCAATGGAGAGGGCGAGGTCATGGACGGCGAGAACGTCATGGCCGTGGTCAAGGGGCTTCTGCAGTCGGGCGTAAGTTACGTCGGGGGCTATCAGGGCGCTCCGGTCAGCCACGTTCTCGACGTGCTCGCCGACGCCAAGGAGGAGGTTCTCGATTCCCTCGGCGTCTATTTCGAATCGTCGGCCAGCGAAGCGTCGGCGGCGGCCATGCTGTCGGCCTCGGTAAGCTACCCGATGCGCGGCGCCGTGGCCTGGAAGTCGGTGGTCGGCACCAACGTGGCGGCGGACCCGTTGTCGGCGATCGCCTCTGTCGGGGTCGAGGGCGGCGCCCTGATCATCATCGGCGAGGACTACGGCCAGGGCACCAGCATCATCCAGGAGCGCTCGCACGCGTTCGCCCTCAAATCCACGATGCCGCTCCTCGACCCCAGGCCCGAACAGCAGAACGTCGTCGACATGGTGGAGAAGGGCTTCCAGCTCTCGGAGGCCAGCAACTTGCCGGTGATGTTGATGCTGCGCATCCGGGCGGCGCACCTCAACGGCAGCTTCGTTGCCCGCGACAACGTCGAGCCCAAGATGAGTCGCAAGCACCCGTTCGATGAGCCCGCCCCCTTCACGCCGAGCCGTATCAACTACGGACCGGCGTTGTTCGAGAACGAGCAGGATAAGGTGGAGAGGAGGCTGCCGGCGGCACGCCGCTTTATCGTCGACAACGCCATCAACGAGATTTTCTGCGATGACCCTTCTAGGGACGTCGGCATCATCCTTCAAGGCGGCCTCTACAACACCTTGATCGCCGCCCTCAACCAGCTTGGCTTGGCCGATGCTTTCGGCGAGAGCTGCATACCGCTGCTCGTGTTGAACGCCACCTATCCGCTGGTGCCCGAGCAGATCACCGAGTTCTGCGCCACCAAGCGCTCGGTGCTGATCGTCGAGGAAGGCACGCCCGAATATATCGAACAGGAAGTCAACGTCTTCCTGCGGCGTGCCGACGTGCAGAGCACGATACACGGCAAGGACCTCCTCAAACAGGCCGGCGAGTACACGCCGGAATTGGTGCGTGCCGGCCTGCGCCGCTACGTCGAGGCGAGCCGCCCGGCCGGCTTGGACGCCGGCGACGTTGCCGCCCGCGACGATGTCCTGGCGGCGCGCATCGCCGAGGCTGCCAACCGTCCGGAACCGCTTGACGGCGGGTCCCCCATGTCGGGCAGCAACCTGCCCGAGCCCCTGCCGCCGCGCGCCCCCTCTTTCTGCACCGGGTGCCCGGAGCGCCCGTTCTTTACGGCCCTCAAAATAGTGCAGCGCGAGTTGGGACCGACTCACGTCTCCGGTGACATCGGCTGCCACACGTTTGCCGCCAACGCGCCGTTCAATCTGACCAACTCGACCACCGGCTACGGCATGGGCCTGTCCAGCGCGGCGGCCGTCGAGCCGGCGTCGAGCCGGCGCACCATCACGGTGATCGGCGATGGCGGCATGTGGCACAGCGGGCTGACCGCGGGCGTCGCCGGCGCCGTCTACAACAAGCAGGACACGGTGCTTGCCGTCATCAACAACGGCTTCACCTCGGCCACCGGCCAGCAGCGCATCCCGTCGAGCGGCATCAATCACCGCGGAGAGGCCGTCAACATGGACCTCGCCCGCGCCCTCAAGGGTGTCGGTGTGGATTGGCTGACGACCATCGATTCCTATGATTTGAGCGAGACGGTGAAGACCTTGCGCGAGGCCCTGACGACGAACGTCAAGGGCGTCAAGACCATCATCGTCAAGGGCGAGTGCCAGCTCAACAGGCAGCGCCGCCTGCGCCCGGAAAACGAGGCCCGCGAGAAGGCCGGCAAGCGTGTCGTGCGTCCACGCTTCGGGGTGGACGAGGACGTGTGCACCGGCGACCGCTCGTGCATTCGGCTTTCGGGGTGCCCGTCGCTCACCGTCAAGACCTCACCGGACCCCTTGCGCGATGATCCGGTGGCCCATGTCGACAACACTTGCGTCGGTTGCGGCCATTGCGGCGAGGTTGCACACGTGGCCGTCCTCTGTCCCTCGTTCTACCGGGCCGACATCATCGAGAACGCGTCCTTCCTCGAGCGCGCCTTGGAAGGGTGGCGGCGTTTCGTCATCGGCCTGATGCGCCGGCGTCCGACGTCCTTGTCGGCGACGGCCTGAGCGGGGCGTGGTCATGGACTCCCAGGTGCCTCGCCCGATCCGGGTCCTCATCGCCGCGCTTGGCGGCCAGGGCGGCGGAGTCCTCGCCAACTGGATCATCAAGGCGGCGCGCGAGGCGGGACTGATCGTCCAGGGATCGTCCATCCCGGGTGTCGCCCAGCGCACCGGTGCTACCACCTACTACATCGAGGTCTTTCCGCTCCCCGAGGTCGAACTCAACGGCAGAAAACCGGTCCTCGCCGTCTATCCGATCAAGGGCGACGTCGACCTCCTGGTCGGTGGCGAGATGATCGAGGCCGGCCGCATGGCCAACATGGGCTACGTGACGCCCGGCCATACGGTGACGATCGCGAGCAGCCATCGCGCCTTCACGCTCACCGAACGCATGGCCATGGACGACGGTCGCTATCCCGGGGGCATCATCGAGCCTTTCCTCGAGGGCGTCTCCAAGCGGGCCCTGGTTTTCGATGCCGAGGCATTGGCCCTGGAGAAGGGAAGTGCCGCCAACGCCGTCATCTTCGGCGCCATTGCCGGAGCCGGCATCCTGCCCATGGCGGAGGAGTGCTACCGCGCCGCCATCGCCGGCCAGGGACGCGCCGTCGAGCGCAATCTGCGCGGCTTCGAGGCGGGGCTCGCCAAATGGTCGGAGCCGCAAGCACCTGTGGCACCTGTGGCGAAGCCGGCACCGCGTACCGCCGAAGAACCCGCGGCGGCCTCCGGGCCCGTCCTGCCGGCCCCCATGGAAGAGGCGGTGGCGAGCTATTCGGAGGCCAGCCGGGCGATCGTGAGAATGGCGCTCGCCCGGCTCATCGATTTCCAGGGGACGGCCTACGCGCGCCTCTTCCTCGACCGGCTGGCCGCCATGCCGCTCAAGAACGACGCCGACTTCACGACTATTCTGGCCAAGCGCCTTGCCATCTGGATGACCTATGAGGACGTCATCCGCGTCGCCGATCTCAAGACCCGGGCGGAGCGCGAGGAACGGGTGCGCCGCGAGCTCGGCGCGGCGCCCGGCCAAAAGGTGGTCATCACCGAGTTTCTGAAACCCGGCCTGGATCAGGCCCTCGATCTGCTGCCACCCTTCCTCGCCAAGAAGTTGGAGGGGGGCGTCCAGGGCATCGAGGACAAGAACAGGCCGCACGTGGGCTTGAAGGTGCCGACGACGAAGATTTGGGGGTTCGTGCTGCTTCGGCTGTTGAGCACCCTGCGTTTTTGGCGGCCGTACTCGTATCGCTACCGCTGCGAACAGGAGAGGATCGAGGGCTGGCTTTCCAGGGTCGGGCGAGCGGCGGAGAAGGATGCCGCGCTGGCCACCGAGATCGTCGAACTGTCGCGCCTGGTCAAGGGCTATGGCGATACCCACAGACGCGGGACGGGGAACCTTGACGCCATCTATGAAGGGTTGGTCGACCCGCACCTCGACGCCGTCGAGAAGGGTGGCCTGGCCCCGGCGGAGGCCGCCCGGCTCATGCGGGAAGGGAGGGAGGCGGCGCTGGCGGAACCGGAAGGCGGCAAGCTGCGCGAATATCTTGATGCCACGCGAGCCGGCGAAGCCAGGTTGACCCGGGAAGTCGCCTGAGAAGGCCGCCGGGAACCCGACCGCCGGAAGTCAGGCGGCCGCGGCGGATCGCATGGCCTTGGCCAGCACCCGCAATCCAGAGAGGAACTGGCCCTCCTCCGGCAAGGTGAAGGAGAGGCGCAGGAATCGGTCGCCTTCCTCCTCCTTGTCCACCGGGAAGAAGCAAGCGCCGGGCGTCGCGTAGACGCCATCGCGCAAGGAGCGGGAGACGATCTCGCGGGCCGGCATCCCGCCGTTGAGGCGCACCCACAGCGCGAAGCCGCCGGCCGGTTCATGGACCTCGGCCCGATCGCCGAGCACGTCGCGCACGGCGCCGATGCGGGCGTCCCGCATTTCCTTGTAGGCGCCGCGCGTGCGCCGCAGATGGGCGTCGAAGCGGTCCAGGGACAGGTACCTCTCCAGTATGTACTGCACGATGTGGTTGGTGTGCAGGTCCAGATTTTGCTTGGTGGCGATGAAGCGGTCGAGAAAGCGCGGCGGCGGCACCATCCATCCCAGGCGGAACGCCGGTCCGAGGGATTTGCTGACGCCGGTCAAAGAGAAGACGATGGCCCGTTCGTCGTCGAGGGCGAGGAGCGACGGTGCCTCCTCCCCGCTCAGGCCGAGCAGGCCATAGATGTCATCCTCGATGATGGGGACGCCGTGGCGACGTGCGACATCGAGGAGCGCCGTCCGCTGCTCCACGGAACTGGAGACGCCCGTCGGGTTGTGGCCGCAAGGCACCGTGAAAATGGCCCGCGCCCGTCGGCGTTCGAGGATGCGGTCGACTTCGTCGATGTCCATTCCCTCGGGCGTCAACGGCACCGGCCGCGCCACCAGCCCCAGGTGGTCCAACATGGACAGGGCGACGCCCCAGGTCGGTGATTCGACAATCACCCCATCACCCTTGCGGCACAATAGGCTGAGGCAAAGGAAGAGCCCCTGCACGACGCCGCTGGTGACCAGAAGGTCGTCGGCGCGTACCCGGGTCACACCGCGCCAGGCAACGAGGTGGGCCAGGCGCTCGCGCAGGTCGAAAAGGCCCTGCGGATCGCCGAAATGGTGAAGCGCCTGGTTGTTGGGGTTCCAAATGTGGCGGGTGGCCAGGTCAAGATCGACGAACGGCAGAAGATGGGGCGCCGGCACCTGCTGATCGAGAGACAGGATATCGGTGCGCCCGGGCGCCACCATGGTGGTGTAGACGATGGACCGGTGCGGGTCTTCGCGGGCCACGTCCAGATCGATGGTGAGCGGCGCGGCCGGACCATGGCCCATGCGGACGAAGGTGCCGCGCCCACCCTGTCCCTCGACCATGTCGCGGCAGGCGAGCTCGGCGTACGCTTCGCGGACCGTTGAGGGATTGACGCGTATCTGGCTGGCCAGCGTGCGCACCGAGGGCAGGCGCATGCCGCCCGGAAAGACCCCGAGACTTATCTGGGTCTCGAAATAGGCGACGATCTGGTCACGCAGCGCCACCGGCGATGTGCGGTCGAGGAATATGTTCATGCGCCAAGCCTACCCATGGCGGGAGCAGGGAGTGCTTGGCGACGCAAGATACCAGTCGGCGGGAACACCGCCAAATGTTTTTCAAATTGTATGGTCGGCGAACGGGGCGGATGCCGACGCCCGCCCCGTCAATTCCCGAGGAAGAATTCCGGGAGATAGGTCGCCGTCGGCGGATAAAGGGCGATAACCACCAGCACAAGGAGCTGCAGCAGGACGAACGGCATCACGCCCAAATACATGTCCTTGTATGTCATCTCCGGTGGCGCGATGCCTTTCAGGTAGAAAATGGATGGCGCCATGGGTGGGGTCAGGTAGGAGGTCTGGATCATGATGATCGCCATGACGGCGAACCACACCGGATCGATCCCCGCAGCGTCGAGCAGTGGCGAAAAGATGGGGACCACGATGAGGACGATCGACACCCAGTCCAGGACGATTCCAAGCATGAAAATGATGGCCAGGAAAAGACCGGCCATTCCATGGGGTGACAGGTCGAGGTATTCGATGATCGCCTCGACCAGCTCGCCGCCGCCGTGCATGCGGAAGATGGTGGTGAACATGGTGCCGCCGAGGATGATGAGCATGACCATGGCGTTGATGACGATCGATTTCTTCAGCGAGTCCCACAACATCTCCAAGGAAAATCGGCGATAGATGACGGACAGCAACAAGGCACCCGCGGCGCCCACCGCGGCGGCTTCGGTGACGGCGGCGACCCCGGCGAGGATCGAGCCAACCACGGTCACGACGAGCGCGATGGGCGGAATCAGCGCCGTGAACGTGAGCCACATCAACTCGCCAAATTTGACCTGTTCGAACTCTTCGCGCTCCATGGGCGGGCCATCCTGCGGGCGAAACCAGCAACGCAAGATTAGATAGAGGAGAAAAAACAGCACCATCATGCCGCCTGGAAAGAGGACGCCGGCGAAGAGCTTTCCGATGGAAATCTGCGCGATCGTCGCGTAGATGACGACGACGATCGACGGCGGAATCATGGTGCCCAGGGAGCCGCCGGCACAGATGGTGCCGGCGATCAGGCCGCGATCGTAGCCGTACTTCATCATCGCCGGTATGGCCATCAACCCGACCATGACCTCGACGGCGCCGACGATGCCCGTGCCCGCCGCGAAGATTGCGCAAATGGCGATGGTGGCGATCGCCAGGCCGCCCGGGAAGCGGCCCACCCAAAGACGCATGGCGTGGAACAGGCGTTCGGCGATTCCCGAACGCTCCATGGTCGAGCCCATGAAAATGAAGAGCGGTATGGACGCCAGCACATAAACCGACGACGTCCTGGTGATGAAATGGAAGCTCTGAAGCCCAATCTTGGTCCCGAACGCCGCGAAGCCAAATCCTATGGCAACGCCAAGCAGGCTGAAAGAAACCGGGATTCCCAGAAATATCAGGGCGAACAGGGCCGGGAACATAAGCGCGGCGAGGTTGATCTCCATCGTAAATTCCCGTCCCTATCAGTAAGGTGGTGCCTGGCCGGGGGCGTCTACCGAGCCCGGTTCGCGCATTCCCATGGCGTGGCGGATCATCGAAACAATAATCTGCAGCCAGAAGGAAGAGAACCCGATCGCGATGGCAGAATAGAACGGCCAGATCAAAGGCTGCCAGGCGCTCTGCGCTTCCAACTCGTCCGTGACATAGGCGATCCATGTTAATTTGAATGCGAAAAAGATGATGGCGCTCATCGCCGGCAAAAATATAACCAAGTAAAACAGAAGGTTGGCCAGATGCTGCATGCGCAAGGGCATCATCGTGGCAAGGAAATCGATGCGCACGTGGCCCTCCGCTTGCAGGGTGACCGCCGCCGACAGCAGGAAACATCCACCGGCAACCATCCATGGGATATCAAAGGCCCAGAGGTTGGGCGCGTTGAAGACATAACGGGAGACCACTTCGTACATCATGCTCCCGATCACGATGAGCAGGAGCCCCGTGGAAATCGCTCCCAAGACGCGGACAAACCGCTCAATGATCAACAGTAATGCCATCTGAATCGTCCAGTTCGGTTATATCTGGGATGCTGGGCCGAGCGACAACGCGCGGCCGAGGCGACCGTGCACGTCACACCAACGCTTCCACGAGAGTCGGGGGCCGCGTACCTAGCAGAGGTTCCCTGGGTCTTTATCGCCTTTCATGAGCGTTAGTGTGCCGGGCAATTGAAACTAAACATGACAACATTGCAAGAGATAACTTTTGGCCGGCGATTGGCCCGAACCGTCGAGTGGCGGATGGCAGGCTCGGGTCCCCCAAAATCGCCGAGGTCGGCACTTAGTTTCGCGTCAGTACCATGAATCCGTCGTCTTGCAAACCTACCTGCGATTGGGCGTCCGGCGCCGCCGGCGCTCGGTGTGATGCCGGCGCGGGGCAGGCCGCTACCCGTGCTCCGGCATCGACGCGCTGTAGGCGCCGCGGCGACTGGCCAAGAGTTTGTTATCCGGATCGAACACCCAGGCGTCGGCGACGCCAGCGATGCGTCCAACCTTGACGATTTTTCCGACGGTGCGCAGCGTCACCGGCCCGGCGCCGCGGGCAATCATATCACGCTCGTGCCAGTTCCTTGAGGTGGGTACGGTCCACCTTCTTGGCGCCGGTTAGGGGTAGCTCGTCGACGATGAAAACCTTGCGCGGGTGGGCGTATGCCGGGCCGTTGTCCAGGAAGTACTGCTTCAACGATTCGGGAGACGTGTCCCCCGAATTCTTTTCGACGGCGAAGGCGACCGGCACCTCGCCCTTGATGTCGTCGGGCACCGGCACGACCGCGACGTCGGCGACGTTGGCGTGGGTCATGAGCACGTTCTCGACTTCCTTGGGATAGACGTTTTCGCCGCCGCAATTGATCATGTCGTCCTGGCGTCCGACGATCTTGATGTAGCCCTGTTCGTCGGCGCGCACCAAGTCGTTGGTCTTCAGCCATTTTCCCTCGAGGAAGCGCTCCTTGGTCACGTGGGGCAGCTTGTGGTAGCCCTTGGACGGCGCCGGGCTGCGCATCAATAGCTCACCGATTTCGCCCTGGGGCACGTCCTTCGCGGGGTCATCGGGATCGACCACGCGCAACTCGATGCCGGGATAGGGCAGACCCGAGGTGCCGTGCTTCGAGATGCCCCAACGCGGGTTGTAGCAGACCAGCGGCCCGCCCTCGGTCAACCCGTAGCCTTCGAGCATGGGCGCGCCGAAGCGCGCCTCGAATTCGGAAAGCAACTCCTCCGGCACTTCCGATGACCCACAGAGCACGAACTGCAGGGACGAAAAATCGGTCTCGGCGATCAAGTCCTCCTCGCGCAGCAGCAGCTTGTACATGGCCGGCACGCCCGTGGTGTAGGTGCACTTTTCGCGGCTCAGTGCGGTGATCACCTCCCTGGCGTCGAAGTCGTGCAGCATAACCAGGGACCCACCACACTCGAGCATGGGCATGAGCGCCATGAACATGCCGTTGGCGTGAAATACCGGTATCGCCAGGAGGGTGCGATCCTCGGGGCCCAGCAGCATGGCGCGGCGCACCGCCCGCGTCCACCATTCGACATTTTGGTGGGGCAGGAGCACGCCCTTGGGCAGGCCGGTCGAGCCCGACGTGTAGGGAAGAAGACAAAGGTCCCCGTCGTCGACGGGCGTATCCACGTCGGTGTCCGCCGCTGCTTCGCGCCAGGACTCGTAATCCGTGGCGCCGTCGGTGGCGGTGTCCATGACCAGGGCGTGGCCGAGCCCAGACACCCCGGTCTCGAGCCGCGCCGCTTCCTCGGCGAAATGGGGCGACGCGATCAGCACCTTGGTCTCGCTGTCTTCCATGATGTGTACCAGCGTGTCGTAATGGGCACGCGTGGTTACGGGGGTAACGACGGCGCCCAGCCTGAGCGCCCCGAACATGCACTCGACGAAGCGAATATCGTTCTTCACGAGGACGCCGACCGTGTCCCCCCGCTTCACCCCCAGGTCCCTCAGGCCGTTCGCCACCTGGTTGGTGCGGGTATCGAGCTCGCCGTAGGTTAACCGCCGATCCTCTTGAATCAGCGCCACCCGGTCCGGCCTGAGCTTCACCGAATCCTTGAATAAGTTGCCGACGTTCATGATATCGCGTCCGGGATGGAAATCGTCATTGCTTCAACCGCGGCGGCTCCGTGGGCCTCCGATCCGGATGTGATGCCCGGTGCCCGCTGTGGCCCGACGTGAATGCCATGGCCGTGGCGGCGCGCTCCGGCGCCCGCTTATTCCACATTCAACTTGAGATGCTCAGTCGTCAACTGGCCGAGCGCCAGAAGGATTTGGTAAACGGAGAGACGGCGGTCGTAGGAGGCGGAGGTATAGCTGGTCTGGGCATTGAAGATTTCGCTTTCGGCGTCGAGCACGTTGATCACGGTTTCCTTCCCCGCTTCCCGCAACTTCCTTCGGGATTCGAACACCGCGGCGGCGATGTTCACGGCGTTCTCCAACAGCTCCAGCCGATTGCTGACGGTCAGAAGGCCCTGCCAGGAAAGTTTCGTCTGCTCGATGACGCGCCGGGCGATGAAGCGGTGGTTGTCCTTGCTCGCCCCGTAATCGAAGGCCACCTGGGCCAGGGTTTCCCTCGTCGACAAGCCGGTGAACAGATCCCAGTTGACTTGCAGGAGCATCGAATACTCTCGGCTCGTTCCGATAACCGCCGCCTTGTTCTTCTCATATGTCCAAGTGGTGACCAGATCGACCGTCGGAAAGTATTGGGCCATCACCGATCGCCTGCGTTCCCTGGCCACCTCGCTGGTCGCGGAGGCACTGCCCAACGCCGGGTTGTTCTTCAGCGCTGTTTCCAGGGCCTCTTCGACGCTTGTCGGCAGAATCCCCACCGGCGGTATGGGATCCAACATCTCCGAAAGACCGGGCGGGTGATCGAACACCTGGATATACGTGCTGACGGCGTCCTTGAGGCCGCCCTCGAAATTGATGCGGCGTTCCTTGGCCAGTTGCAGCCGCGACTTGGCTTGCAGAATGTCGACGGCAATGCCGGAGCCGCGCTGCACCCGTTCGTCCTCGAGGTTGAGCTGGTTCTGGATGTTGGTTTCGTTGAGCCGCGCCAACTCGATGAGGCGCTTTTGCCGGAGAACGTTGATGTAGGAGTTGATACCCTCGAGAAGCACCCCCTGGCGCGTCCCATCCAGGGTCATCAAGGAGAGCCACTTGTTGAGGCGTGCCGTTCTGACCAAGGAGGCCGTGGAATAGCCGCTGAAAAGGCCCTGCGTGACGGTGACCGATGTCGAAATGCCTGTTTGCGCGATGGCGCCCCGGTCCAGTCCGCGGTTTCTCTGAGAGGGGCCGTCCGTGATCTCGGGGCCGATACTGGAGGACATGCCCACCCGCGGAAGGAACTCGGCGAGTGCCTGCTTGATCTGGGCGCGCGACGTTTCGACCGCCTTTTGGCTGGCATTGATTTGCGGATGATCGAGAAGCAAGCCGGCCAGCTCTTTTTCGAGAGACCGGCCAAACGACGGAGAGGCGGCGCAAACAACGGCCGCCATCGCCACTCCCGCAAAGCTTATACGCCCGAACCTCAAAGTATGTTTTCCTCCAGACATTCGCTTAACCGTGTCGCGTCAGGACGCGCCATGCGTCTCTCGGATCCCACGATTCTATACGTGGTCCGATTGGGCGTCAAACGGCCAGATATCCCTAGTTTTTAATTTTATATAATGATTCTATACGTTTACGAAACCACGCGCGACGATTTTCTTTTGTCTGGAGGCGCCGCCATGGACACGGCTGGCACGGCGTCCTCGTCGGCGGCGGTTTCGTGGCGGGTGCCGTCGGGCGGCGTCTATTCCGACATTTTCGATCTTTTGCCGTGGCGCGACCCCCATAATCATGCTACCGGCAATGATCCCGCCCTTTTGCCGGCGCATGGTCGGGAGATGAGGTCGCTGACCTAATCGTGAACCCGCCGCCCCTTGGCGAGGGGCCGCGTCAACCTTAAATTACGGCTTCGAATGCGAGTGTTGAAATGGATAACGGGAACGGTCGCGGCATTATTGCTTATTGCCGGGGGGCTCGCCTATTACGCGGGCGTGGTCATGGCCGGTGATTGGCGCACGGCGAGCCGTGAATCCGCCGGCATCGCGCCCGATCCGGCGACCATAAGGGAAGCCGTCGTGCAGGTGTACGTGGCGCGGGCCTGGTCGTGGCGCGGCGCCTTTGGCGTGCACAGCTGGATCGCCGTGAAGCCGACGGGCGCTCCTACCTTTACCGTCTACGAGGTGATCGGTTGGCGCGCCTACCACGGGATGTCGGTGCTTTCCATCAATGGCCGCGCGCCGGACGGGCGCTGGTTCGGGGCGGAACCGGAGATCATCGTCGATCTCAGGGGCGGGGGCATCGACGAAGTCATAAAGGACATCGACGGCGCCGCCCGCGACTATCCCCACGCCCACGAATACCGCGTGTGGCCGGGCCCCAATTCCAACACCTTCACCGCCTTCGTCGCCCGCCGTGTGCCCGAGCTCAGGCTCGACCTGCCGCCCACCGCCATCGGCAAGGACTACCTGCCGAACGGCGACCTGTTCGCGCGCGCTCCAAGTGGCACCGGATACCAGTTTTCTCTTTTCGGGCTTTTCGGCGTGCTGGTGGGGGCCGAGGAGGGCTTGGAAATCAACCTGCTCGGGCTCACCTTCGGTATCGATCCCATGAATTTTGCGCTGAAGCTTCCCGCCGTCGGACGCGTCGGGCCGTCGGGCAGCTAGCCGCCGGCTCTTTGGTCCAAAACATTTTCGAGCCGGCAAAGACATGAGCATCTGGGGAAAGGTCATCGGAGGCGTCGCCGGGTTCGCCCTCGGCGGCCCGCTTGGCGGACTGCTTGGTGCCGCCGCCGGCCACGCCTTCGATCGCATGCGCGGTGGCGCGGCGGACGCGCTCGGCACCCGCCAGATCGCTTTCACCATTGCCGTCATCGCGCTCAGCGCCAAGATGGCGAAGGCCGACGGCCGGGTGACGCGGGTCGAGATCGACGCTTTCAAGCAGGTGTTCCACATCCCCTCTCGGGAGATGAAGAACGTCGGACGCCTTTTCGACGAGGCGCGCCAGGATAGTTCAGGCTTCGAACCCTACGCCGAGCAGATCGCCGGGATGTTCGCGGGCGAGCCGGCGGTGCTGGAAGAGCTTATCGGCGGGCTCTTCCACATCGCCCGGGCGGATGGCGTCATCCACCCGGCCGAGCTCGAATACCTGCGCCGAGTGGCGGAAATCTTCGGTTTCGACGGGCCCGGCTTCGAGCGCATCCGCGCCGGCCAGATGGACCCCGAGGAGGTGGACCCCTACGAGGTCCTCGGCGTGGCCCGCGACGCGACGGATGCTGAGGTCAAGAATACCTATCGACGGCTCATCCGCGAGAACCATCCCGACACGCTTATCGCCCAGGGTTTGCCCCAGGAGTTCATCGATCTCGCCAACGAAAAGATGGCCAACATCAACGCCGCCTACGACCGTATAGAAAAGGAACGCAAGCTCCCGTGAGCAGGCCACGTTCCCTCCGGCGGTCCGTGCGCGTGGTGGCGGCGGAGCCCGGGAAAGGTGGCTCTCGGTGAAGCCGCTCGACACGTTCTGGGCGCTGGCGGTCATCCTCATCTGGGGGCTCAATTTCGTGGCCGGCAAGATCGGCTTGGCGCAGATACCGCCGCTGCTGCTGATGACGCTGCGCTTCTCCCTGGTGGCCATTCTGCTCATCCCCTTCCTCAGGGTGCAACACGGGCGCATGGGTCAGCTCGCGGTCGTCTCCGTGGCTCTCGGGGGAGTGCACTACAGCCTGATGTTCGTCGGCCTGAGCGCCATTGACGCCGGCCCCGCCTCCATCGCTGTGCAGCTGATGGTGCCGTTCAGCGCCGTCCTCGCCTGGGCGTTCTTCCGCGAAAGGCTAACCGCTTTGCAGATTGCCGGAATGATGATTGCGTTCGCCGGCGTCTACGTGTTGGGTGGCGACGCGGAAAGGGAGCCGCGGGCGCCGTACCTGCTGTTGGTGGTGGGCGCCGCGTTTGCCCTGGCGTTGGCGACCATCCTCATCAAGCGTCTGGGACCGATCAGCATCTTCACCCTCAACGCCTGGATCGCGCTGTTCACCGTGCCTCAGCTTCTCGCCGCGACGCTGATATTGGAGGATGGCCAGATGGCGGCGCTACGCGGGGCGGATTGGCGTACCTGGGGAGCCGTGGCGTTCATGGCGATCATGGTGACCATCGTCTCCCATGGCCTGTATTATTATCTGGTGCGCAAATACGAAGTGAACCAGGTGGTGCCTCTGACGCTGCTGACGCCGGTGGCGGCAGTGCTGCTCGCCGTTCTCATCCTGGGAGAGGCGTTGAGCTTCGGGGTCGTCGCCGGCGGCGTGCTGGTGCTCGCCGGCGTCGCCATGATCCAGCTTCGCTTCGAGTGGCGGCGGGTGTCTCGGTGAGCGCCCCCGTCGAACGCCCTTCGCCCAACTTCGACCGCCGGCCCGCCGGTGCCGAGGCCGTCGTCGACATGCTGGTGCTCCACTATACGGGCATGAGGGATGCCGAAGAGGCGCTCGCTCGCCTGTGCGATGCGGCGGCCAAGGTGAGTGCCCACTACGTAATCGACGAAGAAGGAACGGTGCTTGCCCTGGTCGACGAAGGGTGCCGCGCCTGGCATGCTGGCGCCGCCTCGTGGCGGGGGCGCGGCGACGTCAACGCCAGCTCGCTGGGGATCGAGCTGGTCAACCCGGGCCACGAGTTCGGCTACCGGGCCTTCGCGGACGCCCAGATGACGGCGCTGGAGGGTTTGGCCCGGGACATCCTGGCCCGCCACCCGATCCCGCCGCGCAACGTGGTCGGCCATTCGGACGTGGCGCCGAGGCGCAAGCGCGATCCCGGAGAACTCTTCGACTGGGCGCGCCTGGCGGCGGCGGGCGTCGGCCTGTGGCCCGGAGCGTCCGAACCGAGGGAGGCCGAGGGCGAAGAGGTTTCCGCCCTGCTCGCCGCCTTCGGATACGAGACCGACGACCTGGAAGCGACGTTGCGCGCCTTCCAGCGTCGTTTCCGCCAGGCCCGCGTTGATGGCGCGGCGGATGCGGAAACGGTGGGTTTGTTGGACGCGTTGTTGCGTCTGGCCACTTAAGTTCCTACCTTCGCAGGGCCAGACGGCCGGATGGCCGCCTTCGGCGCGGTTCGCCGCGCCGGGGGAGGAAAGTCCGGGCTCCACGGGAACACGGTGCCGGGTAATCCCCGGCGGGGGCGACCCTAGGGAAAGTGCCACAGAAAGCAAACCGCCCGCCGTAGCGCCCATGGCGCGAAGGCGGGTAAGGGTGAAAGGGTGCGGTAAGAGCGCACCGCGTCCCCGGCGACGGGGGCGGCATGGTAAACCCCACCGGGAGCAAGACCAAGTAGGGGCGGCATGCCGGGATATTCCCGGCGGGTGGGTTTCCGCGCCGTCGCCCGGGTCGGTCGCACGAGGCGTCCGGTAACGGGCGTCCCAGATGAATGGCCATCTCCCGCCTTGGCGGGAACAGAACCCGGCTTACAGGCCGTCTGGCACTTCTTCGTATGAATTCCCGGTTGCCGGCGAGCGCCCAGGTGGGGCTCCGCCACGTCCTGCGACGAGCCGGTGGTGGCGCCTTGCGGTCGCGGCGTCAAGAAATAAACGTGAAAAGAACATTAAGAGAACATAATTCTGCCCCATTCTTATTCTCTTTATTCAAATCGGCGGTTTTTAGGGAACCGCGGTTTTACCTGCGCGTCGCCAAGTCAGTGAAAATTTACGTTTTGGAAAGACTTTGTTAACCCAAGTAATGCCAGATGGTCCCATTGACGCCCATGAAAGCCCATGATATCCCAACAAAGACCGTCATGCTTTCGTGGGGAAGATCGTCGCCACCGGAGGGATTCCAGGCGATGCCCGTAGCAGGAAACGCCGGTTTGTGGGGGCCGAAATGCCGTTATTGGTCGGCAGGTACGTCAACAAGATCGACAAGAAAGGGCGGGTGTCCGTACCCAAGCCCTTCCGCGGTTCCTTCAAGGGACAAGCCTTCAAGGGCATCTACGCCTACCCGCTGTTCAAGTATCCGGCGATCGAGGCGTGCGGCGAGGAGTTCATGATGCGCCTCGGCGAGAGCCTCGACGACCTCGACGTCTTCTCCGACGAGCAGGACGATCTCGCCGCCGCCATTCTCGAACGCGCCCACGCCCTTGCCTTCGACACGGAGGGGCGCATCGTCCTGCCCGGCGAATTGCTCGCCCACGGCGGCATCGCCGGGGAGGTGATATTCGTCGGTCGTGGGGCGCGCATGCAGATCTGGGACCCCAAGGCCTACGAGGCGAACAGCGTCAAGGCGCTCGAGCGCGCCCGCGCCCGCGGCGCCACCTTGCGTCTCAGGTCCGCCAAGCCACGAGACGAGGGAAGCTGATCATGGCCGACGTCCACGCACCGGTAATGCTCCGCGAGGTCCTGGATATCCTGGCGCCCCGCGACGGTGGTGTCTATGTGGACGGCACCTTCGGCGCCGGCGGGTACTCCAAGGGTTTGCTGGAAGCCGCCTCGTGCACGGTGTGGGGGATCGATCGCGACCCCGCCGCGGCCAGGAGCGCCGATCTGGGGCGCCGCTACGAGGGGCGTCTGGCCGTCCTTTGCGGGTGCTACGGCGACATGGTCCGCCTGCTCGGCGACGTCGACGTCGATCGGGTCGATGGCGTGGCCCTCGATCTCGGCGTCTCTTCGATGCAACTCGACGATCCCGCCCGCGGCTTCTCCTTCCGCGCCGATGGGCCGCTTGATATGCGCATGAGCAAAGACGGCATGACCGCCGCCGACGTGGTCAACGGCCTCGACGAGAAGGAACTGGCCGACATCATATACAGGTATGGCGAGGAGCGGGTGGCGCGCCGCATCGCGCGGGCCATCGTCGACGCTCGCTCGCGGGCACCCATGACCCGCACCGCCCAACTGGCCGATCTGTTACGCCGCGTCGTGCCGCGCTCCCGGGACGGTCTCGATCCCGCTACCCGCACCTTCCAGGCACTGCGCATTTACGTTAACGACGAACTGGGCGAGCTTCAGCGCGGCCTCAGCGCCGCCGAGGTCCTGCTGCGGCCCGGCGGCAAGCTCGTCGTCGTGTCCTTCCATTCCCTGGAGGACCGCATGGTCAAGGATTTCCTGCGCGAGCGCGGCGGCGCGGGACCCCGGCCGTCGCGTCACCAGCCTTTCAGCGGGGAAGCCGCCTCGACCCCTTCTTTCCGGCTTGTCAAGCGGCGCGTCGCCAAACCGACGGCGCGGGAAGTCGCCGCCAATCCGCGCGCCCGCTCGGCGCGTTTGCGAACCGCCGAACGCACCGCCGCGCCACCGTGGCCCGCCCCGCCGGGCCCCGCCGCGCGGCGGCGGGCGGCATGACGGGAGAATAGGCCATGCGCCCCGCCACGTTTGTGCCCCTCGTGCTGGCCGGCGTCCTCAGCTTGGCGCTGTTCGCGCTCAAGTACCAGGTGCAGGACCTCGAGGACGAGCTGGTCACACTCAACCGCACCATTTTCGCCGACGAGGAGGCCATCCATGTGCTCAGGGCCGAGTGGAGCCACCTCAACGATCCCAGGCGCTTGCGTTCGCTGGCCCGCCGGCACCTGGGAATGAAGCCGGTTACGCCCAACCAGCTGGCCACGATCGCCGATCTGCCGCCGCGCCCGTCGGACACCGAAGGTACGGATGCCGTCCGACCCGAGGAGGGCCGCGCCTGGCCCCTTTCCGGCGATGCGGTGGCGGGAAATCCGGGGAGGCGGCGCCAATGACGTCGCGCCAGCCACCTCGCCCGGAGCCGACTGCTTCCCCCGGCATTCGCCCCGTGCGCCTCGAAGGCATCCGTAAGGTGGCCCTGGAGACCGGCCGCCACCGGTTGCTGGTGACCGGAGCCCTGTTCGCGCTGGTTTTCATGCTTGTCGGTGGGCGTCTCATCCACCTTGCGGTCCTCGAGAGGGGTGACGAACCGCAGTTGGCACGGTCGGCTGTCGTCCAACCGACGGTGGCCGGGCGAGCCGACATCATTGATCGCAACGGAGTTATTCTGGCGACCAGCCTTCCGACGGCCTCGCTTTTCTCCAACCCCCGCGAAGTCCTGGACCGGCACGCGGCGGCCGACAAGCTGGCCTCGGTGCTGCCGGGCCTCGACCGCGCCGAGGTCGTGGCCAAGCTCGGCTCGCCGTCGGGTTTCGTCTGGCTGCGCCGCAATTTGACGCCGACCCAGCAGTACGCGGTCAACCGACTGGGCATTCCCGGCCTGCGCTTTCACCGCGCCGAGCGCCGCGTCTATCCCCACGGCCGCCAGGCGGCGCACGTCCTCGGTTTTACCGACGTTGACGGCCGCGGCATTGCCGGCGCCGAACGTTATTTCAACACTCTCCTGCGGAGCGGCTCCGGGCACCTCCAGCTTTCCATCGACATCCGTGTCCAGACCATCTTGCGGGAGGAATTGTCCGTGACGGTGGCCGAGTTCGATGCCATCGCCGGCGCCGCGATCGTGCTCGACGCCAACACCGGCGAAGTGGTTGCCTTGACCTCGCTGCCCGACTTCGACCCCAACAACCCCGCCGCATTCTCCGGCCAAACCAGGTTCAACCAAGTCACCAAGGGCGTTTACGAGTTGGGTTCGATCTTCAAGGTGTTCACCGCGGCGATGGCGCTGGACAGCCGGACGGTGACCCTCGAGGACGGCTACGATACCTCGAAGCCGATCCGCATCGCCCGCTTCACGATCAACGACTACCACGGCAAGAAGCGCTGGCTGTCGGTGCCTGAAATCCTTGTCTACTCCTCCAACATCGGGGCCGCCAAGATGGCCCTGGACGTGGGCACTCAGACGCAACGGGCATACCTCGGCCGATTGGGACTCCTCGACGCATCGGCGATCGAGTTGCCGGAAGTGGGGGCGCCTCTGGTGCCGGCGCCCTGGCGCGATATCAACACCATGACCATCTCTTACGGTCACGGCATCGCCGTCAGCCCCTTGCAGCTCGCCGAAAGCGTGGCAGCCGTGGTCAACGGAGGGGTACGCCACGCCGCCACCCTTCTCAAGCATCACGCCGCCGCGCCGCCGGCCGGGAGGCGGGTGCTGTCGGCCAAGACCTCGCGGCAGATGCGCTCTCTCATGCGTCTGGTGGTGCGCCACGGCACAGGCAGGAAGGCGGATGCGGTCGGTTATCGCGTCGGCGGCAAGACGGGAACGGCCGAAAAGTTGCGGGCGGGACGATACGACTCCCGGCCGCTGATCTCGTCCTTCGTCGGCGCCTTTCCCATGGACGCTCCGCGTTACGTGGTGCTGTGCCTGCTGGACGAGCCCAAGGGCCAGGAGAGCACGCGCGGCTACGCCACCGGCGGTTGGGTCGCCGCCCCGGTGGTGCGCCGCCTGGTGCGGCGAATCGCGCCGCTCGCCGGTATAGCGCCGGCCCAGAGCGAAGAGCCGCCGGCACCCGGTCCTCCCCTTTTCGTTCCCGCCAGCGGCAAGCCGGCGAAGGTTCGGGGGCGGCGCGTTGTGGCTAATTGACCTGTTGGGAGGAGACCTGCCCGAGGTGAAGGACGAAGCAGGAACTGCAAACACGGACATCACCGGGTTGACCTGCGACTCCCGCCAGGTCGAACCCGGCTTCCTGTTCGCGGCACTGCCCGGCGCGCAAGCCGACGGCAGGGCATTTATCGGCGAGGCTCTGGGGCGCGGCGCTATCTGCGTTCTGGCCCCCTCGGGCACGCGGCTCCCCGAGGGGTCGCCGGTGCCCTTGCTGGCCAGCGACAATCCGCGCTGCCTTTTCGCCCGGATGGCGGCGCGTTACTTTGAAAAGCAGCCGGCGACGATCGCCGCCGTTACCGGGACCAACGGCAAGACGTCGGTGGTATCGTTCGCGCGCCAGATATGGACGCGGCTGGGCCGCGCGGCGGGCAGCTTGGGAACCCTCGGCATCTCCGCGCCGGAGGTGGAGGCGCCGGGGCACCTCACCACGCCCGACCCGGTGGAGTTGCACCGCCGCCTGCGCGACCTCGCCCAGCAGGGGACCGAGTGCCTGGCCCTCGAAGCCTCAAGCCATGGGCTCGCCCAATACCGCCTTGACGGCGTCGAGGTCGCCGTCGGTGCGTTTACCAACCTGAGCCGCGACCACCTCGACTACCACGGCACCATGGCGGCCTACCTGGAGGCCAAGGCGCGTCTCTTCAGGGACATCATGAAGCCTGGCGCGACGGCCGTTCTCAACGCCGACGAGGCGAGCTTTCCCGTCCTCCGCGAGATCGCCGAGGGGCGCCGCCAGCGCGTCCTGAGCTACGGCGCGGCGGGCGCCGACGTTCACCTGGACGCCGTTGAACCCCTCGCCGAAGGCCAGAGGCTGACGTTGAATATAGAAGGACGTCCCCATACGGTGGACCTGCCGCTCCTCGGCGCTTTCCAGGCTTCCAACGCTCTTTGCGCCCTGGCCGTGGTCCTGGCCTGTGGCGAGGATCGCGAGGGGGTCGTCGCGGCGCTTTCGCACCTCGAGGGGGTCCGTGGCCGTGTCGAATTGGTGGCGCGTCATCCCAACGGCGCTCCCATCTATGTCGACTATGCCCACACCCCCGACGCCCTGGCCGCGGTGCTTTCGGCGCTCAGGTCCCACGTTACGGGCCGGTTGGTGGTGGTCTTCGGTTGCGGTGGCGACCGGGACGCCGGAAAACGCCCCGAAATGGGGCGTCGGGCGGCGGACCTCGCCGACATGGTCATCGTCACCGACGACAATCCGCGCCACGAGGCGCCGGCCGAGATTCGTCGCCAGATTCGTGCCGGGTGTCCCAAAGCGCGGGATATCGGCGCGCGCCGGGATGCCATCGGGGCCGGCGTGTCGGAACTCGGCGCCGGCGATCTCCTGGTGGTCGCCGGCAAGGGGCACGAAACGGGTCAGATCGTGGGCTCCGAGACACGGCCCTTCGACGACGCCGAGGCGGCGCGTGCCGCCGTCAAGGAGCTGGCCCCATGAGCGGCCCCGAATCCAGCCATCAGGGACAGGTACTTTGGACCGGCGCCGAGGTGGCGGCGGCGGCCGACGGGCGGTGCACCGCTCCGTTCGACGCCACCGGGGTTTCCATAGATAGCCGCACGGGCCAGCCCGGCGACCTCTTCGTCGCGCTGCGGGGACCCAACTTCGACGGGCACGCCTTCGTCGCCGACGCCCTGTCCCGCGATTTCGCCGGGGCCGTCGTCTCCCACCCGCCGCCGGGCGTGGCCGAGGATGCGCCGCTGGTGGTGGTCGGCGATACGCTGGACGCCCTGGGCGAATTGGGACGGCACGCCCGTCTCCGTTCTCGGGCGCGCGTCATCGGGGTGACCGGCAGCGTCGGCAAGACAGGCACCAAGGAAGCCCTGAAGCTGGCCCTCGGCGACCAGGGGCCGACCAGCGCCAACGAGGGCAGCCTCAACAACCACTGGGGCCTGCCCCTGAGCTTGGCGCGCATGCCCGAAGACACCCGCTTCGGTGTC
Organism: Rhodospirillales bacterium; assembly: GCA_030744625.1. GTDB lineage: Bacteria > Pseudomonadota > Alphaproteobacteria > Rhodospirillales > JASLQF01 > JASLQF01. Next base: position 43,045 of record JASLQF010000037.1, on the reverse strand, counting down.
TTCGAGATGGGCATGAACCATGCCGGCGAAATCGAACCCCTGTCCCGACTGGCTCGGCCCCACGTCGCCCTTGTCACCACCGTCGAGGCGGTGCACGGCGCCTTCTTCTCCTCGACCGACGAGATCGCCGACGCCAAGGCGGAGATATTCGCCGGCATGGAGGGTGGCGGCGCCGCGGTCCTCAACCGCGACAACCAGTACTTCGGGCGTCTCAAGACGGCGGCCAGGGCGCGGGACATAAAAGATATCCTCGGCTTCGGCGCCCACGCCGATTCGGTGGCCCGGCTCGTCGAGTTGAATATCGGCCCCGAATTCTCCGATGTGGTGGCCGAGGTGGCGGGCCACCGGGTGTCCTATCGCATCGGCGTCCCGGGCCGCCATTGGGCGGTCAACAGCCTTGGCGTGTTGGCGGCGGTCCTGGCCGTGGGGGCCGATGTCGAGATGGCCGCCCAGGCGCTTCGCGAGCTCACCCCGACCAACGGCCGCGGCCGGCGCCATCGGGTGCGCATTCCGGGGGGGGCGTTTCGGGTCATCGATGAGAGCTACAACGCGAACCCTGCCTCCATGCGCGCCGCCATAGAAGTAGTCGGCCGCACGCCGCCGGATTCCGGGGGCCGCCGCTTCGCCGTTCTCGGCGACATGCTTGAACTGGGAAGGGCGTCGGAATCGTACCACGCCGACCTCGCCCCGGTGCTCGAGAACAACGGCGTCGATTTGGTGTTCACGGCGGGCCGTCATATGGCCCACTTGTGGGACAAGCTGCCGCCGCCGATGCGAGGCGGCCACGCCGCCAGCGCCGAGAAGCTGGCGCCGCTGGTGGTAAGCGCGGTGCGCCCAGGCGACGTGGTCACGGTGAAGGGATCGGCGGGTAGCCGTACCGGGCAGATTGTGCGGGCGCTGCTGGCCCTCGACTCCGATGACGGCGGATACGACTCCCAACGCGTGGTCAACGGGAAATAGGGGGCCGCCACGCATGCTGTACAACTTCCTCTATCCGCTCGCCGATCAGTTCAGCGCCCTCAATGTCATTCGCTACCTGACGTTCCGCACTGGCGGCGCCGTCATCACGGCGCTCGTCCTAAGCTTCGTCTTCGGGCCTTATCTGATCCGCGTGCTAAAGAGCCGCCAAAACGGCGGACAACCCATCCGCTCCGATGGACCGGAAGGCCATGTGTTGAGCAAGCAGGGCACCCCCACCATGGGCGGTTTTCTGATCCTGCTGGCGTTGGCCATCTCGACCGTGCTGTGGGCCGATCTCGGCAACAGGTACGTGTGGGTCGCCCTCGGCGTTACCGTCAGCTACGGCCTCATCGGATTCCTCGACGATTACCGCAAGATCGTAAACCGCGACAGCAAGGGATTGCCGGGCAAACTCAAGATGGTGCTGGAGACCGCGATCGCCGTCGCCGCCACCCTGTGGATCATGCGGATCATGCCTGCCCCCCTGAGCGGCGCCCTCGCCGTACCCTTCTTAAAGGATTTGCTCATCGACCTCGGTTGGGTCTTCGTGGTGGTCGGCGCCGTGGTCATGGTTGGCTCGTCCAACGCCGTCAATCTCACCGACGGCCTCGACGGCCTGGCCATCGTCCCGGTGATGATCGCGGCCGGTGTCTTTGCCCTGATCGCGTACTTGGTGGGGCATACCGGGTTTTCCAACTACCTGCAGATCCACAACGTACCCGGAAGCGGCGAACTCGCAGTCTTTTGCGGCGCACTGGTTGGCGGCGGCCTGGGCTTCCTGTGGTTCAACGCGCCGCCGGCCAAGGTTTTCATGGGGGACACCGGCTCGTTGTCCTTGGGCGGCGCGCTCGGTGTCGTCGCCGTAATCACCAAGCACGAGTTGGTCCTCGCTATCGTCGGCGGCCTATTCGTGCTGGAGACCGTCTCGGTGATCATTCAGGTGGTCTCCTTCAAGATCACCGGCCGGCGCATCTTCCGCATGGCGCCCCTGCACCACCACTTCGAGCAGAAGGGATGGTCCGAACCCACCATCGTCATCCGATTCTGGATCATCGCTTCCGTCCTGGCCTTGGCCGGCCTGGCGACGTTGAAGCTGAGATGAGGGGGCCGGGTGTGATCGAGGTCGTTTCCTTGCAGGGTCGATCGGTCGCCGTGCTCGGGCTCGGCCGCGCCGGATTGGCCACGGCCAAGGCCTTGAAGCGTGGCAACGCCGATGTCTGGGCGTGGGACGATGACGCCGAGGCGCGCCGTGTCGCCGCCGGGGAAGGCGTTCCCCTGGTCGACCTCCACGCCTGCGAATGGTCGGACGTGGCGGCGCTCGTCCAGAGCCCCGGCATTCCGCACACCCATCCCAGCCCCCACCCGGTTGCCGCCCTGGCCCGCCAGGCCGGGTGCGAGATCATCGGCGACGTGGAGTTGCTGGCGCGCAGCCAGCGCGACGCCCGATACATCGGGATCACCGGCACCAACGGAAAATCGACGACCACGGCCCTGATCGACCACGTCCTGGGGGCGGCCGGTCAGCGCATCGAAGTGGGCGGTAATATCGGTACCCCCGCCCTGGCCATGGAGCCCCTGGGCAGCGACGGCACGTACGTTTTGGAAATGTCGTCGTACCAGTTGGAACTGTCACCATCCGTCACTTTCGATGTCGCGGTCCTTCTCAACATCAGCCCCGATCACCTGGAGCGCCACAGAGGCATGAGCGGTTACGTGGCCGCCAAGAAGATGATCTTCCAGGGCCAGACGGCGGCCCACACGGCCATCGTCTGTATCGATGACGCGCATTGCCGTTCCATATTCGAGGACCTCGACGCGGCGAGCGGGCAGGCGGTCATTCCGGTCTCCGGACACGCGCGCGCCGCCGGCGGCGTCTTCGTATTCGACGGCGTACTGCACGACGATACCGAAGGCCGTGCCGCGCCGGTGATGGACTTGCGCGGCCTGACTACGTTGCCAGGTGCCCACAACTGGCAGAATTCGGCCGCCGCCTATGCCGCCGCCAAGGCGGCCGGTGCCGCGCCGCGCCTGATCGCCGAGGGCATCGGCACCTATTCCGGCCTCGCCCACCGCCAGGAACTGGTGAGCATCGTCGACGCCATCGCCTACGTCAACGACTCCAAGGCGACCAACGCCGACGCCTCGGCCAAGGCGCTGGCATGCTACGACAACGTCTACTGGATCGTCGGCGGGCAGGCCAAGCACGGTGGACTGCAAGGCCTGGAACCCCTCATGGGACGGATTCGCCACGCCTTCCTTATCGGCGAAGCGGCCCCCGCCTTCGCCGACTCGTTGCGCGGCAAGGTGGACATCTCGCTTTGCGGCGACTTGGCAACCGCCGTGTGGCGGGCCCGGGATACCGCCGTGCGGGAGGGCTTCGAGGACGCGGTGGTATTGCTTTCCCCGGCTTGTGCCTCTTTCGATCAGTTCGCCAACTTCGAGGCGCGCGGCGACGCCTTCCGCGCCCTCGTCGAAGCCATGCCGGCCGGCCGCGCTGGCGAGGCCGACGGCGGGCAGCCGGGAGGCCGGCCGTCATGAACGCCTTGGCGCGCACCGACACCAGCCTGTTGGGGCGCTGGTGGTGGACTGTGGACCGCTGGACCCTGACGGCGTTGTTCTTCATCGCCGCCTTCGGCGCCGTGCTGACCATGGCCGCGTCGCCGCCGGTGGCCGAGCGCATGGGGCTGGAGACATTCTATTTCGCCCGCCGGCAGTTCGTGTTCCTTGCCCTGGGGTTCGTGGTGATGATCTCCACGTCATTGCTGGCGCCGCGCGGAATCCGACGGCTGGCCATGGCGAGCTTCGCCGTCGCCCTCGTCCTGTTGGCGGCGGTTCCGTTCTTGGGCGAGGAAATCAACGGGGCGACCCGGTGGATCAGGGCGGGCGGCTTGTCCGTGCAACCTTCCGAGTTCGTCAAGCCGAGCTTCGTCATCGTCGCCGCCTGGTTGTTCGCTCAGCGCCGCCTCGACGAGCGCTTCCCGGGATACGCCGTCGCCACTGGCCTTATGGTGTTGGTGGTGGGGTTGTTGCTGGCGCAGCCTGATGTCGGCATGACCGTGGTCGTCGTCGCCGTATGGTCTCTTCAGTTCTTCGTCGCCGGGCTGCCCATGGCATGGGTGGCTCTGATCGCGGCTTTGTTCGTGGGCGGCGGCGTCGCCGCCTACTTCGCCTTTAGCCACGTGCAGGCCCGCGTCGACCGTTTCCTCGATCCCACGGCCGGGGAGAGCTACCAGGTGGGCCGTGCTCTCGAGGCGTTCCGCGAGGGCGGCATGTTCGGCCGCGGCCCCGGAGAGGGCCGCGTCAAGGACGTCTTGCCAGACGCTCACGCCGATTTCATCTTCGCCGTCGCCGGCGAGGAGTTCGGCCTGTTCGTCTGTCTGGCCATCGTCGGGCTGTTCGCCTTCGTCGTGTTGCGCGGCCTTATCCGCGTCCTTCGCGAGGACGATCTGTTCATTCTTCTCGCCGTCGGCGGCCTGCTCGCGCAGTTCGGCCTGCAAACGGTCATAAACATGGCCACCACCATTCGCCTGATGCCGCCCAAGGGCATGACACTGCCCTTCATATCCTACGGCGGTTCCTCGACCCTCGCCTTGGCGTTTGCCATGGGAGCGGTGCTCGCCCTCACCCGCGAGCGTCCGGGAAGGATGCCATGACGCGGGCGCGCGCACCCCTCGTGGTACTCGCCGCCGGCGGCACCGGCGGGCATGTGTTCCCCGCCGAGGCGCTGGCCGCGGAACTGAGGACGCGGGGCTGCCGCATTGCCCTGGTCACCGACCGCCGAGGCAGTGCGCTCGGCGGCGAGTTGAACGGGTTCGAGACCCACCGTATCCGTGCCGGCGGCATGGCAGGCAAGAGCTTCGCCGCACGTCTGCGCAGCGCCCCCGAGCTTGCCGTCGGGATGTTGCAGGCGCGGCGCCTGTTAAAGCGCATGGCCCCCGACGTGGTGGTTGGTTTTGGCGGCTACGCCTCGGTACCGACCATGATGGCGGCGTCTTTCGGAGGTTTCCAAACGGTCATCCACGAGCAGAATGCGGTGCTGGGGCGCGCCAACCGCCTTCTGGCGGCCCGGGTGGCGCGCATCGCGACGTCCTTCGAGACGCCGGCCGGCTTGCCCGCCGGCGCCGAGCCGAAGGTGGTGCACACCGGCATGCCCATACGCCCGGCCGTCGCCGCCATGCGGGAGCGTCCCTATGCCGCGATCGGCGAGACGGGCGCCATCTACATCTTGGTCCTGGGCGGCAGTCAGGGCGCGCGCGTGTTCAGCCGGGTAGTCCCCGAGGCGCTGCGCCGCTTGCCGGAGGCCTGGCGGCGCCGGCTCCACGTCGTTCAGCAATGCCGTCCCGAGGACCTGGACGGCGTACGGCGCACCTACGGCGGGATAGGAATCGACGCCGAGATCGCCCAGTTCTTCGCCGACGTGCCCGAGCGGCTGGCCGAGGCCCACTTGCTGATTGGCCGGGCCGGGGCGTCGACCGTGGCCGAGGTCCTTGTCGTCGGCAGGCCGGCCATACTGGTTCCCTATCCACATGCCATCGACGACCACCAGTCGGCCAATGCCCATGCGGTTGACGCCGCAGGGGGCGGCTGGCTGATGCCCGAGGACGCATTTGCGCCGGAGACCCTGTCGGCACGGTTGGAATCGCTTTTCGAGCTTCCCCATACACTGATCAAGGCCGCCGCCGCCGGGCACGCCGCCTCCCTGCCCGACGCCGCTCGGCGCCTGGCGGATGCCGTCTACGGACTCATGCCCAACGGCGAGTCCGAGGACAGGAGGGAAGCGGCATGAGGGCGCTTCCCCTGAACATCGGGACCATCCATTTCGTCGGCATCGGCGGTATCGGCATGAGCGGCATCGCCGAAGTCCTTCACAACCTGGGCTACGCGGTGCAAGGCAGCGATCTCGCCGAGAACGCCAACGTCCGGCGCCTGCGGACCCTTGGCATCGCCGTCGCCATTGGCCACGGGGAGGAAAATCTGGGCGACGCCCAGGCCGTCGTCGTTTCCTCGGCGGTGAAGTCCGACAACCCGGAGGTCGCCGCCGCCCGCAAGCGGCTGGTGCCAGTAGTGCGGCGCGCCGAGATGCTGGGCGAGCTCATGCGCCTCAAGTGGTCGATCGCGGTTGGCGGCACCCACGGTAAGACCACGACGACGTCGCTGGTCGCCGCGCTCCTCGATGCGGCCGGGTTGGACCCGACGGTGATAAACGGCGGCATCATCAACGCCTGGGGGTCCAATGCCCGCCTCGGTGGCGGCGACTGGCTGGTCGCCGAGGCCGACGAGTCCGACGGCACCTTCCTCAAGCTGCCGGCGACCATTGCCGTGGTCACCAACATCGACCCTGAGCATCTCGACCATTACGGGTCCTTCGAAGCGTTGTGCGCCGCCTTCGAAGCCTTCGTCGAGAACGTTCCGTTCTACGGTTTCGCGGCGCTGTGCATAGACCACCCGGAGGTGCAGGCCATGATTCCCCGGGTGGCGGACCGCAAGATCGTCACTTATGGCTTCAGTCCGCAGGCCGACATCCGCGGCGTCAACCTGCGCACGGACGCCGACGACACCCGTTTCGATGTCGTGGTGGCGGACCGCAAGATCGATGAATTTCGGGAAATTGGCGACCTGAGACTGCCCATGCTGGGCGCCCACAACGTGCAGAACGCGCTGGCCGCCGTCGCCATCGCCAGCGAAATGGCCATCGACGAGGCGGTCCTGCGTCGCGCCCTCGCCGAGTTCGAGGGCGTCAACCGGCGCTTCACCAAGACCGGCGAAGTGGACGGCATTACCGTCATCGACGATTACGGACACCACCCGGTTGAGATTGCCGCCGTGCTGAAGGCGGCGCGCCTCGCCGCCGCGCGCCAGGTCATCGCCGTCGTCCAGCCGCACCGGTATTCGCGGCTACACGACCTGTTCGAGGATTTCTGCACCTGTTTCAACGACGCCGACGCGGTGATCGTATCCGATGTCTACGCCGCCGGTGAGGAGCCTATCGAAGGCATCAGCCGCGACACCTTCGTCGACGGCCTGCGCTCGCACGGACATCGGTTGGTGGTGGCACTGGAAGCGCCCGAAGACCTCGCCACGGCGGTCAACGGCCTGGCGGCGGCGGGTGACGTGGTGGTGTGCCTGGGCGCCGGAACCGTCACCCAATGGGCGAGCGCCCTGCCCGGGCAACTGAGCGATCTGCGCGGCGGTGGCGCGGCGCGCCAGGGGGGGGCGGGCGCATGATGGCGGCCAAGGTTCGAATTCCCCGTCTCATCGATCGACTGCCCACCGTTCGCGGCGCCTATGAGGAGAGGGCGCCGCTGTCCCGGCTAACCTGGTTCCGCGCCGGGGGGCCGGCCGAGGTCCTTTTCGAGCCCGAGGACGCCGAGGACCTAGCCCGATTCCTGGCCGACAGGGAAGCCGATATCCCTCTCACCATGGTCGGCGTGGGGTCCAATCTGCTGGTGCGCGACGGCGGGGTCCCCGGCGTCGTGGTGCGTCTGGGCGGCGCCTTCGCCGGTATCGAGGCGGAGGGGACGGAGATCAAGGCCGGGGCGGCGGCCATGGACGTTCATGTGGCCGCCCGGGCCCGCGACGCCGGCATCGCCGGCCTGGAATTCCTCAAGGGCGTGCCCGGCACCATCGGCGGCGCGCTGCGTATGAACGCCGGCGCCTACGAGGCGGAGATCAAGGACGTGGTGGCCAGCGTCGAGGCGCTCGACGCGGCGGGGCGCGTCCATGTTCTCGGCGCGGCGGAACTCGGATTCGGCTATCGCCGCTGCGCCGTTCCCGAGGACTGGATTTTCATCGCGGCGCTGTTGCGGGGGCGCCCCGGGAAGCGGGCCGACATCGCTGGGCGCATGAAGGCCATCCAAGCGGCCCGCGCCGACAGCCAGCCGCTCGGCGCGCGCACCGGGGGCAGCACCTTCACCAATCCGCCGGGCATGAAGGCCTGGGAACTGATCGAGCGCGCCGGATGCCGGGGGCTGCGCCGCGGTGGCGCTATGGTCTCGGAGAAGCATTGCAACTTTCTGGTCAACACGGGCAAGGCCACCGCCGCCGATCTGGAAGGCCTGGGCGAGGAGGTGCGCAGACGGGTATTCGCGGCCACCGGCGTGAAATTGGAGTGGGAGATCCGCCGCATCGGCGTCGCCGCCGCCATCAACCTGGAGGAGGCCCGGCCATGACCCGACATGTGGCGGTCCTCATGGGGGGGTGGTCGGCCGAGCGCGAAGTGTCGCTGGTCAGCGGCGCCGCCATTTCCAGGGGCCTGCGGGAGTCCGGCTACCAGGTGAGCACCATCGACGTGCAGCGTGACGTGGGGGTCTTGCTGACCCGCCTGTATCCGCGCCCGGATGCCGTGGTCAACGCGCTCCACGGGCGCTACGGCGAAGATGGTTGCGTGCAGGGGCTGCTCGACATCCTGCAGGTTCCCTACACCCATTCGGGGCTCCTGGCCTCGGCCCTGGCCATGGACAAGCCCATGGCCAAGCGATTGTTCGCCAACGCCGGCATTCCGGTCGCCGAGCACGAGATCGTGCGCCGCGAAGACGTCATGGCCGGCGACGTGATGCCTCGCCCTTACGTCATCAAGCCCCTCAACGAAGGTTCCAGCGTCGGCGTCCACATCGTCAGGGAAGGAGACAACGACGAACCATTCCGCGATCCGGCCTGGCCCTATGGGGACCGGGTCATGGTCGAGCCCTTCATTCAGGGAAAGGAGCTGACGGTGGCGGTGATGGGAGACAGGGCGCTCGGTGTCACGGAGATCACCACCAACCGGGGGTTCTATGACTACGACGCCAAGTACGCCGACGGCGGCTCGATTCACCTGGTGCCGGCGCCCCTCGGCAAGGCCGCCTACGAAGAGATCATGCGCCTCGCTCTGCTGGCCCACCAGACGCTCGGCTGCCGCGGGATCACGCGGGCCGATTTTCGCGGCGACGAAGAGAGCGTCTATCTCCTCGAGATCAACACCCAACCCGGCATGACGCCGACGTCCCTGGTCCCGGAACTGGCGGCCCACGCCGGGATATCGTTCCCCGAAATGTGCGCTTGGATGGTGGAGAACGCGACATGCGATTGATGAGTAGATTGATGGGGCTCTCCCTCAAGTCCGGCAAACGACGGCGCCGCGCCGTGCCGCTTTGGCGCAGCCGCTGGGCGCTCGGCGTCGTGGTGGCGCTGGTGCTGGGGTCGAGCGCCGGCGGCGGGTGGTTGATGTGGCACAGCGGCGCGGTTTCGAACGCCGCCGATCAGCTCAAGTGGAAGCTCATCGCGTTGTCGGCGGACGCCGGCCTGCGGGTACGCGAGATCCTGGTCGTCGGGCGCCGCCAGACGCAGCGCGATGCCCTGCTGGGCGCTACCCGCCTGGCCGAGAACGCGCCCATCCTGGCGTTCGATCCAGAGACCGCCAGACGGCGTATCGAGGCGCTACCGTGGGTGCGTTCAGCCGTCGTCGAACGCAAGCTGCCGGGGACCGTTCTTTTGCATCTCGACGAGCGCCGCCCGTTGGCGCTGTGGCAGCATCGGGGACGCTTTTCCCTCATTGACGAAGAGGGAAAAGCCATCGAGGAACGTGACCTCGAGCGTTTCTCCGATCTCGTATTGGTGGTCGGCGAGGACGCTTCGGCGCACGCCGCGGCGCTTCTACGGATGCTCGAGACCCAACCCGACCTGAAGGCCCTCGTCAGGGCCGCCGTCCGCGTCGGTGGACGGCGCTGGAACCTGCGCCTGGAGAACGGCGTCGACGTTCAATTGCCCGAGGAAAATGTCGCCTCGGCGTGGGCGCGGCTGGCGAGCTACGAGCACATCCACCACGTGCTGGGACGCGACGTCAAGGTCCTCGACCTGCGGTTTCCGGATCGCCTGATCGTGCGCAAAACGCGGCCCCCCGGAAATCCGAAGCCGCCACCCGGGCGCGAAACCTGAGGCCGGACGAAGAACAAGGGAAGAGACGAAAGAACACGCCATGAAGCGCAGGACATCCCCATCGAAAAACCGTGGCGGTCTGATCGCGGCGCTCGACGTGGGCACCACGAAGATATGCTGTTTCATCTCCCGCGCCGATGGCGGGCGCGGATTGCGGATTGTCGGAATCGGCCATCAGGTTTCCGCCGGAGTCGGTTCCGGCAGCATCGTCGATATGGACGCCGCCGAGGCGGCCATCCGCGCCACCGTGGAGGCGGCGGAACAGATGGCGGAGGAAAACATCCGGGGTGTCGTCGTCAACGTCTCCTGCGGTTCCCCGCAATCACGGCTCGTTGCCTACGAGATTTCCATCGCCGGCCATGAAATCGGCGACGCGGACCTGCGCCGCGTGGCGGACGGATCCGGGGAAACGGATGATATGGCGCAAGACCGGGAGGTCATACACGCCAACCCCGTGAGCTACAGCATCGACGGCACCCGAGGCGTGCGGGACCCGCGCGGCATGGTCGGTGAACGTCTGGGCGTGAATATGCATATGGTCAGCGCCGGCGCGGGCGCCATGCGAAACCTCGCTACCTGCGTCAGCCGATGTCACCTCGAGATCGAGGGCCGCGTTGTCTCGTCCCATGCCTCTGCGCTGGCCTGTCTGGTGGATGACGAACGCCAGCTTGGCGTGACGGTGGTCGACATGGGCGGCGGCGCGACGACCATTGCCGTGTTCTTCGACGGTGAGACGATCCACACCGACGCCATCCCGGTGGGCGGGACGCTCGTGACCAAGGACATCGCCCGCGGGCTTTCGACGCCGCTTGCCGATGCCGAGCGAATTAAGACCCTTTACGGCAGCGCCAGCGCCTCGCCTTCCGACGACCGCGAGGTCATCAAGGTACCCCTCATCGGCGAGGAGGACGAAAGAGAGATCCAGCAGGTTCCCCGCTCGATGCTTGTCGGCATCATCCGGCCCCGGCTCGAGGAAACCTTCGAGCTGGTGCGCGCTCGCCTGGAGGTGGCCGGATTCGACAAGGTCGCCGGGCGCCGCGTCGTGTTGACTGGGGGCGCCAGCCAATTGCCGGGGGCGCGCGAGTTGGCCGGACTAGTGCTCGACAAGCAGGTGCGCCTGGGCCGTCCGCGGCACATCGAGGGGCTCGCCGAAGCGGTTTCCGGACCCGCCTTCGCGACCTGTGTCGGACTTCTGAACCACACCGTGAACAATCGTGCGGAGACGTCCTTCGGGGCGTACCGCCCAGTAGAGGAGCCGAACGGCCGTTTCGGCCGGCTCGGTCATTGGTTGCGTGAAAACTTTTGATCCGCAAGGGCCGCCGGCCCTTGACCCTGACCACCGCGAACGCCGGACGCCTCCGACCGTCCGGTGGATGGACCTTGATTCGACAAACCTTCGGAGGGTGACATGACGATCAATATCAGCGTACCGAGCAACAACGAGACACCAGAGGTGAAACCCCGGATAACCGTTTTCGGCGTCGGCGGGGCCGGTGGCAACGCCGTCAACAACATGATCCGCGCCGAATTGGAGGGGGTCGACTTCGTGGCCGCCAATACCGACGCCCAAGCGCTGTCCCAGTCGCAGGCGGAGCGCCGCATTCAGCTCGGCGCCACCATTACCGAGGGCCTCGGCGCCGGTTCGCGGCCCGACGTCGGGCATGCTGCCGCCGAGGAGGCCCTCGATCACATCGTCGAGGAACTGAACGGCGCCAACATGGCGTTCATTACCGCCGGCATGGGGGGCGGCACCGGCACCGGAGCGGCGCCGGTGATCGCGCGGGCGGCGCGCGAGCAGGGAATCCTGACGGTCGGCGTAGTCACCAAGCCCTTCCAGTTCGAGGGTGTCCACCGCATGCGCATCGCCGAATCGGGCATCGAGGACATCGCCCAGTTCGTCGACACCTTGATCATCATTCCCAACCAGAACCTGTTCCGTGTGGCCAATGAAAAGACGACCTTCGCCGATGCCTTCAAGATGGCCGACGACGTCCTCTATTCGGGGGTGCGCGGGGTCACCGACCTCATGATCATGCCCGGCTTGATCAACCTCGACTTCGCAGACATCCGCACGGTGATGAGCGAGATGGGCAAGGCCCTCATGGGCACTGGCGAGGCGGAAGGCGAACGGCGCGCCTTGGACGCCGCCGAAGCGGCGATCTGCAATCCGCTGCTCGACGATATTTCCATGAACGGGGCTTCAGGGGTCATCATCAACATCACCGGCGGCTTGGACATGACCCTGTTCGAGGTCGACGAGGCCGCCAACCGCATCCGCTCCGAGGTCGATGCCGAGGCGCGGATCATCCTTGGCTCCACCTTCGACGATAGCCTAGAGGGCAGGATGCGGGTTTCGATCGTCGCCACGGGGATGGACAGGGCTTCCCAGGCGCAACCGTCACCAGACGTCCTCGACGTCGTATCCTGGCGAGAACGGGCGGCAAAGGCCCCGGAACCGGCCTCGGAAGAGGCTTCTTCGGCCACCGTCGTGGCCATTCACTCGGCGACGAGCGTGGCCCCTGAAGAACCGCATGGTGGTGCGGACAGCACGGGCGCCGGCACGGCGGATAATGACGAGGCCGGCGGAGCGACGCAGGCGGAGGCGGAGCCAACCGTCGAGACAGCCGTTTCCGAACCCCCCGAAACACCGGCCGACCATACCGATGCCGAGCCGCCGACCGAAGACGACTCGCAAAGCGCCGCCGACGCCGGCGATGCCTTTATCCCGCCGCCACCCGTCCGGCACCTGGATGGGGACGGTGGGTCTCCCGCCGATCCCTTCGCGGCGGCGGCGATGGCCAATGGCTCGGGCGAGCCGGAGAAGCCCGCCGAAAGCAAGCCCGCTGTAAGCAAGGGCCCGAGCCTGTTCGAGCGAGTCACCGGAACCGGCCGCGCCGCCAAGTCGGTGGCCGAACCGGCCCCCCCCCACGCCACCGGGTCTCCGGAGGCCGAGGAGAAGACCGTGGACAACCAGTCGGGAATGGGTGGGCTGGACGCCGCCGACCGCATTTCGGAATCCCAGTCCGAGGAAGACCTGCTGGATATTCCAGCCTTCCTGCGCCGTCAGGCGAACTGATCGTAAAGCCTTGAGAGAAGGTAACAATCGGTAACAATGTTTGATTTGAGCGCTTCAGGGGATGTTGATACACAACCTCTGAAGCGCTCTCTTCTCCGACTTGGGATCGGGATCGCCGATAATTCGAGACAACGCTGGCGAACGTCATAGACCGGCGAATGAATACGCTAAGAGTTGGGGGCAACAATAAGAACGAAAGGCAGCCATCAATTGGTTAATGGTCTGGACCACCTCGATACCCTAAACCAGAGAACGCTGATTTCCCCGGTCGCGTGCGACGGAATCGGCTTGCATACCGGCGCCGCGGTGGCCATGACCCTGTCCCCGGCCGATACCGGCGCGGGGATCGTCTTCAAGCGGACGGATATTGCCGGCAGCGCGCCCATCGCGGCACGCTGGGACCAGGTCGTCGATACGCGGTTGTGCACCACGCTCGGCAATGACGACGGTAACACCGTTTCCACCGTCGAACACCTGATGGCGGCGTTTTCCGGATGCGGTGTCGATAACGTCGTCGTCGAGGTCGACGGTCCGGAGCTGCCGATCATGGACGGCAGTTCGGCGCCGTTCGTCTCGATGATCGAGAGCGTGGGCCTCGTCGAACAACCGGCGCCACTACGCATCATCCGCCTGCACAAGACCGTCACCGTCAGTGACGGCGAGCGTTTCGCCTCGCTCGCCCCGGGGGACGGATTTACCCTCGCTTTCGAGATCTCGTTCGAAAATCCGACGGTGGCCCGCCAGACCATCACGGTCGGCTTGGTCAACGGCACCTTCAAGCGGGAGCTGGCAAGCGCTCGCACGTTTGGGTTTCTCGACGAGGTCGAGGCGATGCAGGCCGCGGGCCTCGCCCGCGGCGGTTCGCTCGACAACGCCGTCGTCATCAGCGGGGACAGCATCCTCAACGCGGACGGTCTGCGCTACGAGGACGAGTTCGTGCGCCACAAGGCGTTGGACGCGATCGGCGATCTGTTCCTCGCCGGGGCGCGGATTATCGGCCGCTTCGAGGGGGTCTGTTCCGGGCACGACATGAACAACCGTCTCCTGCGCGCCATGTTCGCCGATGCCGAAGCATGGAGCCTCGTGACCGTCGGCGCCGATGAGGCCGAGGCCGCCTCCCAGGTCGTTGGCGAGCCGGTGTGGACGGCCGAATCCGACCAGCCAAGCGTCGCCTTCACCGCTTGAGCACCCGGGTGGCGGTTGCCGCCGACCAAATCCATTCTTGATTTGCTCCGGAATTGCCATCGCCGTGCGACGGTGGATTTGGTTGCCGTGGCCTATTCATAGATACGGCGCCGGCGTGATATAGTGCGGCGATGAGCGGGCGGCTGTTTCACCGATGACCGCATAGGCTATTTCAACGGCGTGAAACCATGAATCGCGGCTTACTGCATTTGGGCTTGCTCGCGGCGCTCTCAGCCGCGATTACGTTGGCTGCGTGTGCCGACAAGGATAAAGCGGTTTATGTCGAGCGGCAGGCCGACGACCTCTACAACAGCGCCATGGACTCTCTGGAGGCGAAAAAATACGAAAAGGCGGCAAGCCTTTTCGATGAGGTGGAGCGCCAGCATCCTTACTCCGTGTGGGCGACCAAGGGCCAGTTAATGGCCGCCTACAGCCTCTATCAGAGCAATCAGTATGACGAAGCCATCGTCGCGCTGGACCGTTTCATCCAGCTCCATCCTTCCAACAAGGACACGTCCTACGCCCTTTATCTCAAAGCGCTCAGCTATTACGAGCAGATCTCCGACGTCGCCCGGGACCAAAGAATGACCGAGTTGGCGATGAAGACGCTGAACGAGTTGGTCACCCGTTATCCCAGCAGCAAATACGCCCGTGACGCCAAGATCAAGATCGTCTTGACCCACGGCCACCTGGCGGGAAAGGAAATGTCGGTTGGCCGCTATTACCTGCAGCAGGGCAATTACCTGGCGGCCATCAATCGCTTCAAGTCGGTCATCGACAACTACCAAACAACCACCCACGTGCCCGAAGCCCTGCACCGGCTGACCGAAGCCTACTTGGCCATCGGCGTCGAAGAGGAGGCGCGCAAGACGGCGGCCGTTCTTGGTCACAACTATCCGGGCAGCGGCTGGTACGTTGACACCTACGCGCTGTTTGGCGGCGCCGGTGTCTCCATCGAGGATGTGACCGAGGACGGGCGCGAGGACGGCGCCAAAGAGAAAAAGCCCTGGTACAAGTTCTGGTGATCTTGGAATGCTGCGTACCCTCTCGATCCGCGACGTCGTCCTCATGGAAAAACTGGACATCGACTTTCATTCCGGACTGTGCGTACTCACCGGGGAGACCGGCGCCGGCAAATCGATTCTCCTCGATGCCCTGGGTCTGGCGCTTGGCGTGCGCGCCGACAGTGCTCTCGTGCGTCATGGCGCCAAGCAAGCAAGCGTCGCCGCGGAATTCGACGTCGACGCCGATCATCCGGCGTGCCGCATCCTCGCCGAACACGGACTGGATGGTTTTGACGACACCTTGATCCTGCGCCGCGCTCTCGGCGCCGACGGCCGCTCCCACGCCTTCGTCAACGACCGGCCGGTCAGCGTTTCCTTGCTCAGGCAGGCCGGCGCGGCCCTGGTCGAGATCCACGGACAGTTCGAAAGCCAGAAGCTGCTGAGCCCGGCGGCCCACCGCGCCCTGCTCGACTCCTATGGCGACCTCGGCACCGACGCGGATCATACAGTGGAGGCATACCGCACCTGGCTCGCCGCCACCGAGGCGCGCGCCGCGGCGGAAGAGGCGTGGGAGGGCGCGCGCCGCGACGAGGAGTTCCTGAGATACGCGGTGGATGAGTTCGCCGCCCTCGATCCTCAGCCTGGCGAGGACGCGGCCCTCGCCGCGGAGCGCGCGGTGCTCATGCATGGCGAGAAACTTCTCGAGGCCCTGAACAATGCCGTCGTCGAACTGGGGTCGGGCCAGGGTGTCGAGGCATCGCTCCGCGGCGCGGCACGTCACCTGGAAAAAGCCGCCGAGAAAGCGGAAGGCCGTCTCGACGGGGTCATCGCGGCCCTTGACCGGGCGGTGATCGAGGCCGCCGAGGTCTCGGCCGGGCTCGAACGGCTGAGTGGCGCCATCGACCTCGATCCCCGCCACCTGGAGGGGGTGGAGGAACGGCTGTTCGCGCTGCGTGCCCTGGCCCGCAAACATGGCGTGGAGGTGGACGACCTTCCGGCCACCGGCGAACGCCTGACGGCGCAATTCGCGGCGCTGAGGGATGGTGGGGCCGCCGTCGAAAGGCTGCGCCGGGACGAGGCGGCATCGCGCGACGCTTTCATCCAGGTGGCTGGCGACTTGAGCGCGGCGCGCCGCGAGGCGGCGGCGCGGCTGGACGAGGCGGTGGCCCGGGAGCTCGGCCCCCTCAAGCTCGGCAAGGCCGTGTTCGCCACCCGCGTTACGCCCCTCGACGAGGGCGATTGGAGCGAGAGCGGCGCGGACAGGGTCGTCTTCCAGGCCGCCACCAACCCCGGCGCGCCGCCAGGGCCCCTCAACCGTATCGCTTCCGGCGGCGAGCTGGCGCGCTTCGCGTTGGCCTTGAAGGTGGTGCTGGCTGGCGCCGACCCGGTGCCAACCATCATCTTCGACGAGGTGGATAGCGGTGTGGGCGGTGCCGTGGCGGCGGCCGTCGGCGAGCGCCTAGCCAGGCTGGCCGAAGACTTCCAGGTCGTCGGCGTGACCCACTCGCCCCAGGTTGCGGCGCGTGGCGTCAACCACTGGCGGGTTTCCAAGGCCGACGCCGGGCCCGGTATCCGGACCACCGTGGATGCCCTTTCCGAAACCTCCCGCACGGAGGAGATCGCGCGCATGCTGGCGGGGGCGCGGATCACCGACGCGGCACGCGCCGCCGCCGAAAGCCTGCTGCAAGGCCACGAGGCGTGAGCGAAACGCCCGCCGAAAGACCCGTCGGTGACTTGAGCCGTGAGCAAGCGGCGGCGGAGCTCGATGCGCTTGCCGGCGAAATCGCCGCCCACGACAGTGCCTACCATCAGGACGACGCACCCCTCGTCGATGACGCCGAGTACGACGCGCTCAGGCGCCGCAACGATGCCATAGAGGCCCATTTCCCTGATCTGATACGGCCCAACAGCCCATCGCGCCGGGTCGGCGCCCCGGCGGCGGCCGGCTTTGCCAAGGTCGCCCACACCATCCCCATGCTGTCCCTCGGCAACGCCTTCGACGAGGCCGACGTGCGCGAGTTTCACGCGCGCATCCGGCGCTTTCTCGGCCTTACCGAGGCCGAGCCCGTGGTCCTGGTCGGCGAGCCCAAGATCGACGGGCTGTCGGTTTCCGTGCGTTACGAAGAGGGAAAGTTCACGCTTGGCGCTACCCGCGGCGACGGCCTGGAAGGGGAGAACGTGACCGCCAACCTGAGGACCGTCGCGAGCCTGCCCGAGACCTTGAAGGGAAAGGCACCGGATGTCCTGGAGGCGCGCGGCGAGGTGTACATGCAAAGGAACGATTTCGCCGCCCTCAACAGGCGCCAGGAAGCGGCCGGGAGAAAGGTATTCGCCAACCCCCGCAACGCGGCGGCCGGTGGCCTGCGGCAGCTCGATCCGTCGGTGACGGCAGGGCGGCCCTTGAAGATATTCCTTTACGCGCCAGGCGAACTCAGAACGCCGATCGCCGAGACCCATTGGGATTTTCTGGACCGGCTTCGGGACTGGGGGTTTCCCATCAATCCCCTGGCCCGCCGGCTGGAGGGCGCCGACGCATGCCTGGAATTCTACCGCGACATAGAGGGTCGGCGCGCCGAGCTGCCCTATGACATCGACGGCATCGTTTACAAGGTCGACCGCCTCGACTGGCAGGAGCGGCTTGGTTTCGTCAGCCGCGCGCCGCGCTGGGCCATAGCCCACAAGTTCCCCGCCGAGAGGGCGGAGACGGTGGTCCGCGAGATCACCGTTCAGGTGGGCCGCACGGGCACGTTGACCCCGGTGGCCCGGCTCGAACCGGTCACCGTGGGCGGCGTCGTGGTGTCGCGCGCCACCCTTCACAACGAAGACGAGATCGCCCGCAAGAACGTGCGCGCCGGTGATAGCGTGGTCGTGCAGCGGGCCGGCGACGTGATCCCTCAGGTGGTCTCGGTGGTCGTCGGCAAACGCCCCGACGTAAGCGAACCCTTTAAATTTCCGGAGTTGTGCCCACAGTGCGGTAGCCGCGTCGCGCGCGAGGAGGGAGAGGTCGCCCGGCGCTGCACCGGCGGACTGATCTGCCCGGCGCAGGCGGTCGAAAGGCTGAAGCACTTCGTCTCCCGCGACGCTTTTGATATCGAAGGCCTGGGGGCCAAGCACATCAAGGCCTTCCGGAAGGACGGGCTGATCGCCTCGCCGGCCGATATCTTCCGGCTTCACGAGAAGAGCGGCGACATCGAAACGCGCCAGGGGTGGGGTTCGAAATCGGTGGAAAATCTCATCGCCGCCATTCGCCAGCGCGCCACCATCGGCCTCGACCGCTTTATCTACGCGCTCGGCATCCGTCAGGTCGGTCAGGCGACGGCGCGCCTGCTCGCCAAGCATTACGGCTCGCTGGCCGATTGGCGCCGCTCCATGGCGGCGGCCCAGGACCCGGAGTCAGAAGCCTACCGTGACCTGGTCGATATCGACGGCATCGGCCCTTCGGTGGCCGGCGATATCCTCGCTTTCTTCGCCGAGGCCCATAACCGCGACGTGCTTGAGGACTTGGTAACCCTGTTGACTGTCGGGGACTTCGCGGTGCCCGCCGCCACCTTATCGCCCCTCGCCGGAAAGACGGTAGTGTTCACCGGCACCCTGGAGAACATGTCGCGCGGCGAGGCCAAGGCGCGGGCCGAGGCGCTGGGCGCCAAGGTGGCGGGCTCGGTGTCGAAGAAGACGGACTACGTGGTGGTGGGCGCCGACGCCGGCTCCAAGGCCAGGAAGGCCGCCGAGCTCGGCGTCGCCGTGCTCGATGAGAGCGGTTGGGCGGAGATAATCGGGGGGGGCGGATAGGGGGGCGTCCGAACGTCGCTCAGTGCAGC
The DNA here is from genome assembly GCA_030744625.1 of Rhodospirillales bacterium. GTDB lineage: Bacteria > Pseudomonadota > Alphaproteobacteria > Rhodospirillales > JASLQF01 > JASLQF01. The sequence continues at coordinate 24,089 of JASLQF010000037.1, read as the reverse complement.
TTCTCGGGCAAATCCTTGATGGCGTCGTCGACGAGTGCGTCGGCCTTTTGGCCGGTGAGCTTCTCGGCAAGCAGGCGGCGCGTCGCCTCGAGCGCGACGTCCACGGCCTCGCTGCGCACCTCGGCGACGGCCTTGGCCTCGGCCTGGGCGATTCGTTCCATAGCCATCTGTTCGCGCCGTTCCACCGCTTTTTCCAGATCGGCGGTGGCCCGTCCTCCCATTCTCTCGGTCTCCCGGCGGGCGTGGTCGACGATTTCCTCGGCTTCCTTGACGGCGTCGCGCTGCTTGCGCTGGTAGGAGGCGAGCAGGTCCTGCGCTTCCTCGCGCAGGCGCTGGGCTTCCTCGATGCGCTCGGCGATGGTTTGCGAGCGCTTGTCGAGGGCGGTGGTGACGAAGCGCAGGAAAGGCCTGATGATGGCGGCGACGGTGATGACGAACGCCACCAGGACCCAAAATTCAGGCGTCACGTAAAAGGACTCGGCTGTACCCGCCGCCGATTCCGCCGCCAAGGCGCTCATTATCCGCGTCCTTTCAGGGTGGACATGAGGGCGGCGCTCACCGACTTTTCATCGGGAGCTTCGCCCAACAGCTTGGCGGTCGCCTCGCCGACGACGCCGGCCGCCATCTCGCCGACGTGGGAAAGTGCTTCCTGCTTGGCCCGGGCGATGCGCTCCTCGGCGGCCTCGATCTCGCCGGTCAGGCGCTCGGCAACCTCGGCGTGGCGCTTCGCCGCCGTCGTCGCCAGCCGCTGGCTCGTTTCGTGCAGAATCTCCTGGGCCTGGTCGCGGGCATCGGCCAGCGCCTTTTCGTATGCCTCGGCGGCGGTTTCCGCTTCGGCTTTCAGGCTGGCGGCCTTTCCCAGATTGTCGTCGATGCGGTCCTGGCGTTCCTCCAGGACGCGAGCGATGCGCGGCAAGGCCACCCTAGCCATCAATACGTAGAGAACAGCAAACGAGATGGCCAGCCAGATGACCATTGATGGATACTTGGAGGCGTCGAGCTGCGGCAAGCCGGCGGCCAACGCCGGCCCGGTGCCGGCGCCCACCGCCGCTACTAGAAGCGCTGCCTGGGTTAGAACAGTGCGCATGGCGTGTTCCCGCCGGACGGCCGCCGCCAGCCGCCACCGAGGGCGACCAGGCCGTTTCCCGGTCTCAGGTGAACAGGATCAGGAAGGAGATCAGTAGCGCGTAAAGGGCCACCGCCTCGACCAGGGCGAAGCCCAGCATGGCCAAGCCAAAAACCTGGCCGCGGGCCGCCGGATTACGCGCTATGGAGCCGATCAGGGACGAAAAGATATTGCCGATGCCGGCACCCACGCCGCCAAGGCCGATAACGGCCAGCCCGGCGCCAACCATTTTTGCCGCATCAAGTTCCATGGTTCTTATCCTTCGGTTCTTTGGTTTGTTTCGGGCGCCCGGCAAGACGTCGGACAACACCTAGTGGATTTTATCCACTAGTGCAAATGTATCGCGTCGTTGAGATAGAGGCATGTGAGAATCGTGAACACGTAGGCCTGCAAGAATGCCACGAGGAATTCGAATCCGGTCAGCGCCACGTCCACGGCGAGCGGCGCCCATCCTCCGATAATGCCCAGCGGCACCACGAAACCGGCGAAGACCTTCAACATGGTGTGCCCCGCCATCATGTTGGCGAAAAGCCGGATGGAAAGACTCACCGGCCGCGACAGGTAGGACAGAATTTCGATGGGAATGAGAATGGGCGCCATTACCACCGGTACGCCCGGAGGCAGGAAGAAGCTGAGGAAATGCAGTCTGTGCCGGATGATGGCGACGATGGTGACGCCCACGAACACGAAGATCGCCATGGCGAAGGTGACGATGATGTGGCTGGTCGGCGTGAAGCTATAGGGGATGAGGCCGATCATGTTGCCGAACAGGATGAACATGAACAGCGAGAACACGAATGGGAAGTACCGGCGTCCCTCGCTGCCCACGTTGTCGCGCACCATGCCGGCGATGAATTCGTAACTGAGTTCGGCGAGCGACTGCCAGCGGCCAGGCACCAGGGAGCGCCGGCGCATGCTGACGGTCAAAAAGAAGGTGATGGCGAGCACGGCGATAACCATGAACAGGCTGGCATTGGTGAACGACGCGTCGACGCCCCCCAGCTCGACGGGTACCAGTGCGTTGACCTCGAATTGCTTCAGGGGACCAGCCACGGAGCCCCCCTGGGGTCGTCCCATTCGCTATCACGTCGGCGCATCGCCGTTATCCTTCTTCGCCTGCCGTTTGCCTTCGGCCGGTTCGCCGTAGCCGGGGCCGAGCCCGATGCCGCTCGCCGCGCGGTAAACATTCAGTACTCCGGCGGCGGCGCCCAGGAAAAAGAAAGCGACCAAAAACCACGGTCCCGTTTCCAGCCAATTGTCGAGCAGGAGGCCAATTCCCACTCCGACGACCAGGGCCGCGACCAACTCAACTCCGATGCGGAAGGCCAATCCAAAGCCCGCCATCGGATTTGCGGCGCCCTCATCCGCATCCGATGCCGATGGCCCTCCTTCGGTCCGCGCCCTCCGCAAGCGGGCATCGAACTCATCGAGGCGATTCGGAGGCTTATCCTCGCCCATCGCGAAAATGTATGGAAATCCCCCCTCCAAGCGGGTTCGTGCCCTACGCGCGGGGCAAGGTAAAGAGCGGGTGATAGCCTGTCAAGGTGGAAAACTACAGAGGTAACTACTTGAAAATAATAGAATAAATGACAGGTCGTGTCTAGGCGATGGCCCTCAGCTGTTCCGCCTCCGTGAGGTCGACGGACACCAGCTGGGAGGCCCCCTGTTCGGCCATGGTGACGCCGAAGAGGCGATCCATGCGGGCCATGGTCATGCGGTGGTGGGTGATGATCAGGAAACGTGTCTTGCTTGAATGGGCGATATCCTCGACCAGATGGCAGAAACGATCGACATTGGCGTCGTCGAGGGGGGCGTCGACCTCGTCGAGAACGCAGATGGGCGCGGGGTTGGTGAGAAAGACGGCGAATAGGAGGGAGAGGGCGGCGAGCGCCTGTTCGCCGCCCGACAACAGCGAGAGTATCTGCAACCTCTTGCCGGGCGGGCTTGCCATGATCTCCAGTCCGGCTTCCAGGGGATCTTCGGATTCGGTGAGCTGGAGGTGGGCGCGGCCACCGCCGAACAGCCGTTCGAAGAGCTCCTGAAAATGCTTGTTTACTTCGGTGAACGACGCCAGTAGGCGCTCACGGCCCTCGCGGTTCAGCTCGTTGATGCCTTGGCGAAGCTTTTCGATGGCCTTGACCAAATCGCCGCGTTCGGCCTCGAGGGAATCGATTTGTTCCCTGAGTTCGGCTGACTCCTGGTCGGCGCGCAGATTTACCGGCCCCATGGTATCGCGTTCCCTGAGCAGGCGTTCGACACGTCTTTCCGCGGCCTCGAGCTCGGGCGGCTCGACGTCCTCCGAAAGCCCGGCGATTTCACGGAGCTGGTCGGGAACGCAGTCGAGCCGCTCGGCGGCGCGCTCGCTTATCCCCTTGCACACCAGCTCGCATTGCTCGACGGCGCCGCCCCGCCGCACCTTTTCTTCGCGGCGCTGGGCAAGCTCGGTTTCGGCCTCCTTCAAGGCACGGTCCACCTCGGCGAGGCGGCTTTCGGCCTCGGCCAGGCGGTCACCGGCGGCGCGGCGCTTTTCCTCGGCATTCTCGACGGCGCCGAGTAGCTTGCGGCGCTGGGCGTCGATCTCGGCGGGTCGCGCCGACAGCCGTTCGAGTTCGGCAATCGCCGCCTCGCGCCTTTCCTTCAAGTGTCCGAGGCGCCCGGTGGCGCCGTTGCCGCGGGCCCGCCAGGATTCCTCCTCGCGGGCCATGTCGTCGAGGCGCCGCTGGCGGCCCTCTGCCTCGCGGACCATGCGGTCATGGGTTGCTTTGTGTTCGAGCTGAAGGGCGCGGGCCTCGGACAGTTCGCTCCTGAGTTCGCCGAGGAGCTCGCGGCGGTCACGCGGATCAGGCAGGGCGGCCAGGGTTTCGGTTGCCGCCTCGGTCTGCGCCTCGGTCTCGGCGGTCTCGGCGGCGATGGCCTCGGAGGCCTCGGCAAGCGCGGCAAGGCGCGAGGCGTGCTCGGCCACCTGCTCGCGCAGGGAACTTTCGGAATCGCGGGCGGCGATATGGGCGGCGTCGGTCTGGCGCGCCATGTCGCGGGCCGCCTTTTCCGCGATCGCCGCCGCTTCCGCCGCCGCGCTGGCTTGGCGCGCCTGACCTTCGGCCTTGGTCAGGGCGTTATTGGCTTCGACGAGCCGTTCGCGTACGTCCTTCAAGCGGTTGCGCTGCTCGAGGCGCGCCGCCGCCGTCGTCGTGGCGGAGGCCGAAATAAAGAACCCGTCCCACCGCCACAACGCGCCATCGCGGCTGACCAGGCGTTGACCCTGGACCAGTAGGCCGTGCAGCGCGTTTCCTTCGTCCTCGCCAGCGACCACGCCAACCTGCGACAACCGGCGGTCCAGCGACGCCGAGCCGGTGACGAATTTGGCCAGCGGCGCGGTCCCGGCGGGCATGGGCGGCGGCCCCTCGAAAGGCGCCAGGGTACGCCAATGGACCGGTGCCGGCTCGTCGGCGGGGGCGGAGAGGTCGTCGCCCAACGCGGCACCGAGCGCTGCTTCGTACCCCGCCTCGACGGTAATGGAGTCGATGAGGGGTGGCCAAAGGTCGGTCTTCCCGGCGTCGAGAATGTCGGTCAGGGCCTGTGCCTCGGCGTCCAGACGGGCCGCCGATGTTTCCGCTGCTTGCAGCCCGGAAAGGGCGGAGGCGGCAGTCACCGACGCCTCCGCGCGGGCGTCTTCGGCCGCTTCGGCGCTAGTTCTTGCCTTTTCCAGCCCCTCGCGCGCTTCGGAGAGCGCGGCGCCAGCCGCCTTCAGCTCCTGGCTGTCCACCGCCTCGACCTCAAGGGCGGTGCGCTGTTCGGAGATGTCGCCGGCGCGGGCGGTGAGACGTTCCTTGCGTTGGTGCAGTTCGGCAACGCGGTGCGACAGACTGTCGCGGCGCGCCTCGTCGTCGGCGACCTGCTCGGTAAGCTCGGCGAGCCGGCGGTCCAGGGCACCCACTTTTTCGCCTATTTCGGCCAGGCGCTTTCCAGCCTCGGTCAGGGCCTGCGCTTCGCCATTCCTCGCCGTCTCGATTTCCCGCCGCTCGGCGTCGAGGCGCTTCATGGCGGCGGCGGCCTCGTCGGCGAGGCCCGTCTCCCGTTCGATGTCCGCGTTCACGTGGTCGAGACGGGTCTGGCTTTCCTGGCGCTCCGTCTCGACCCGCTGGCTTTCGGTCTCGAGGCCGTCACGCGCCAGGACCAGGCGCTGCAACTCGGCGGCGGCCTCCGCTTCCGCTTGGCGCAACGCCGGCAAATCGCTCGCCGTTTCGCCTTGGCGGGCGGCGGCGGCGGCGGCGCGGCGCGTCATTTCGGTGACTTCGGTCTCGGCCTCGGACAATCGCACGCGCCCCGATTCCAATTCCTCCTCGGCGGCCAGCCAGCGGACCAGGTAGAGGGCCGCTTCGGCGCGCCGGATGTGGTCGCTGATGTTGCGGTAGCGGGTGGCTTGCCGGGCCTGCTTCTTCAAGCTGTTGAACTGCACCTCCAAGGTGCCGAGGACGTCGTCGAGGCGGGTCAGGTTGGTTTCCGCGGCGCGCAGCCGCAACTCGGCCTCGTGGCGGCGCGAATGCAATCCCGTTATGCCGGCGGCTTCTTCCAGCAGGGCCCGGCGCGCCGTCGGCTTGGCGGCAATCACGGCGCCGACGCGGCCCTGGCTGACCAGGGCGGTGGAGCGCGCCCCGGTCGCCGAATCGGCGAACAGGAGTTGCACATCGCGGGCCCGCACTTCGCGGCCGTTGACCCGATAGGTGGAGCCGCTGCCGCGCTCGATGCGGCGGCTGATCTCGATATCCTCGAAGTCGTTGAACATGGCGGGCGCCGAACGCGCCGCGTTGTCGAGGCAGATCACCACTTCGGCGATGTTGCGCGGCGGCCGGTTAGCGGTGCCGCCGAAGATGACGTCGTCCATTTCGCCGCCGCGAATCTGCTTGGCGGAGGTCTCGCCCATGGCCCAGCGCAGGGCTTCCACCAAGTTGGACTTTCCGCAACCGTTGGGGCCGACGATTCCGGTCAAACCGGGCTCGATCGAGATGTCGGTGAGATCGATGAACGACTTGAACCCCGAAAGGCGCAGTTTGTTGAATTGCAGCAAAGCCCCGTCCCGTCCCTAGCGCTTCTTGGCGACGGCTTCGTCGAGGATCTTCTGGAACTCTCCGAAGGAAAGGGCGCCGGGGACAACCTTGCCATCAATGACGAAGGTGGGCGTGGAATTGATGCCGAACTTATTTTGCGCCGCCGCCGCGCGCTGCTGGATGGCGGTCATCAGACCCTCGTTGTTCAGGCATTCGCCCACGTCAGTCTTCGAGAGCCCGCCAAAGCGGACGACGCGCTCGAGCTCTGCCAGGGGATTGTTGGAGCGCGCCCACGTCTCCTGGCTGCGGAAGAGTACTTCCAGCATCCCGAAGTACCGGCTGTCGCCGCTGCAGCGCGCCAACATGGCGGCCGCCAACGCCAGCGTGCCCAGTGGGAAGTCCCAGTAGACCAGTCGCACCTTGCCAGTATCTATATAAGCTTTCTTTATTCGGGGCAGGGTCTCCTTGTGAAACGACGCGCAATGGGGACAGGTCAGCGACGAATGTTCGATCATCGTCACCGGTGCGTCTTCCTTGCCCATGGCCTTTTCCGCCAGGGCCTCTTCCAGCGAGACCACGCCGGCGTTGGCGGGGGCGACGCTCAAAAAGCCGATGAGAAACGCGATTCCTACAACACCTTGGCGCAATTCCGCCTCCAGAACACAAGATATAGCGGACTATAATTCCACGCCGGCCCCTCTTCAAGCCCCCATGCTGATCGGCCGCCGGCCGTGTCCGCCGTTTGCGGCGCGAAATCCGCTCATCTTCCCGATTTCTCGTGTCGGGACGCGAGCACGGCGCGGCCCAGTCCCTCGAGGGCCGACTTCAGCTCGTCGTCGTCGACGCCCGCGAGCCGCTCTTCAAGGTCCTTTTCCTCGCTGGAGCCCAAAGGGCGGGGCCTTGACGGGGAAACCGTCTTCCTGGGCGGCAGGGGCCCTTGGATCAACTTCAGGCGGGCCACCGCCCGGTAACCGAAATAGCCGTTGATCCGCTCGACGATCTGCGGCTCGAAATGCTGGATTTCGGTGGCGTGGCCGCCGCCGTCGACGCGAAGGTGAAGTATCCCTTCGCGCCGCGCGCCGCGCTCGAAAACGATGCGCTCGGGCGAGGTGTGCTGGGCGAGTACGGTCCCGACGACGGACGGCCAGTCGCCGATCACCGCGCCTTCGGCGAAGCCGCGCCGGCCGAACAGCGGCTTGGTGATGCGATCCACGGTCGCGGCGAGGGCGCGTGGCACGCCGCTTCTTCTAGTCATCCAATGCCCATACACAGGTTCCCCGCCGCTCGGTCAAAAGATATGGTAGGGACATGTCCCCTCCGGCTCAACAGGACATTGCCCGGCCCGCAGTCCTGCGCCGCCGCCTGCTGGCTTGGTACGACCGCAACCGGCGGACGCTGCCGTGGCGGGCGCCGCCCGGCGCCACCGCCGATCCTTACCGGGTGTGGCTTAGCGAAATCATGCTCCAGCAGACAAGCGTGGCCACGGTCATCCCCTACTACAACGACTTCGTGACCCGCTGGCCCGACGTCGAGGCGCTGGCCGCCGCCAGAACCGACGAGGTGCTGCACGCTTGGCAGGGCCTTGGTTACTACGCCCGGGCGCGCAACCTGCTGCGTTGCGCCACCGTCGTCGCCGGCGACCTGGGCGGACGATTCCCCGACAACGAGAAGGACTTGCGCAGGCTCCCGGGAATCGGCCCCTACACTGCCGCCGCCATCGCCGCCATCGCCTTCGGGCGCCGAACGACGCCGGTGGACGGCAATGTTTTGCGGGTGATAGCCCGGTTTTTCGCGGTGGACGAACCGCTGCCCGGCGCCGGCGCGGTCATCGCTTCCCTGGCCGCCGGTCTGACGCCTGGCGCCCGGCCCGGCGATTTCGCGCAGGCGCTGATGGATCTGGGCGCCACCGTATGCGTTCCGCGGCGCCCGGCCTGCAGCGAGTGCCCGTGGGAGGACGCTTGCACCGCTCGGCGCATGGGACGGACCAGGGAGTTGCCGCGTAAATTGGCTTCCAAGGCCAAGCCGACGCGCCGCGGTGTGGCCTTTTGGTTGCGGCGCGCCGACGGCGCGGTGCTAATCCGCCGCCGCCCCGAGAAGGGGCTTCTCGGCGGCATGATGGAGTTCCCTGGCACCGAGTGGCGGCTAGCGTCGTGGACCCTGAAGGAGGCGCGCCGCCACGCGCCGGTGGCGGGGTCGTGGCGGCCGGTACCCGGCGTCGTGCGCCATACCTTCACCCACTTTCACCTGGAGCTTACGGTGCTCGCCGCCCGGGTGAACGGCGGCGGCGACGGCAACCACGGCGGCGTCTGGTGCCCTCTCGGGCGCCTGTCCGACCACGCCCTGCCGACGGTGATGAAAAAGGTGGCCCGCCACGCGTTCGAGGGCGCGCCATCCGGTTAATCGTCGTAGGCGATCAGGGTTTCGAAGGGGACGTTCAACCTCGAGCGGCCGCCGAGGAACGTCAGCTCGATGATACAGGCGGCGCCGACCACTTCGGCGCCGAGCTTCCCAAACAGCTCGATAGAGGCGTTCATGGTGCCGCCGGTGGCGAGCAGGTCGTCGACCAGCGCCACCTTTTGCCCCGGATGTACGGCGTCTTCCTGTATCTCGATGGTGTCGGTACCATATTCCAGGGCGTACTCGTGAGGAATGGTGGGGCCCGGAAGCTTGCCCTTCTTGCGTACCATGACGAAGCCGCAGCCGAGTTTCAACGCCAGCGGCGCCGCCACCAGGAAGCCGCGCGATTCGATGCCGGCCAGCATGTCCGGACGGTACCCGCCGACGATCTTGGCGAGTCGCCCCATGGCGACCTGCCAGGCGTCCGCGTGGGCGAGAAGGGTGGAGATGTCGTAGAACAGAATGCCCGGCTTCGGGAAGTCGGGAATGCCGCGGATGTGTTCCTTGAGGTCCATGATCCAGCACCGCCTTTTGCTGTAAACGCCTGTTGAGCGGCGTATCCTATCGCCTGGCGCCGGGCGCGGCAATTTGTTGATGGTCGCGTGTCGCACGCCGCCCAAGCAGGAAAAAACAATCGTTTAAAGACAAGGTCGAGCGGTTCATATTGTTGCATTGGCGGCCAGTCGGGATTTACCATCGCGTTCGGCCGGCGACCATCCAAGGCACCGTTACCATGGACTTCGCGACCCTCAGCAAGCGCATCGCCGAGACGTTTCCCCGTTTGAGCCCCCAGTTGCAGCGGGCCGCCCGTCACGTGCTGGACCGTCCCGACGACGTGGCGCTCATGTCCATGCGCGGGCTCGCGGCGCGCGCCGGCGTACACCCCTCGACCATGGTGCGCCTGGCGCGCGCTTTCGATTTCACGAGCTACAATCAGTTGCGCGAACCCTTCCAGCAACACCTGCGCATCAGTCCCGCCGGATACCTGGCGCGCGCCCGCGACTTGCAGGCGCGCGGTGCCGAGGGAGAACCGGCGGCGCTGTTGTGGGACCTTCTGTCCGCCGACTTGGCGAACTTGCGTGTCAGTTTCGAGGCCAACGGCGTGGGGAAGTTCGCGGCCGCCGCCGAGACGCTTTCGGGTGCCGAGCGCATTTACGTGGCCGGGCTGCGCAGCAGCTACCCGGTAGCGTTTTTCTTCCATTACGTCTACCGCATGTTCCGCAGCAACGCGGTTCTGCTGGAAGGACACGCGGGAACCTTCGCCGATGGTCTGCGCGCCTTGGCCTCGGGCGACGTCATGCTCGCCATCAGCGTCGAGCCCTACACCGTGGAAACCGTCAAGGCCGTCGAATACGCCAAGGGACAAGGGGCCGCCGTCGTGGTCTTGACCGACAGCCTGGTTTCGCCCCTCGCCGAGAGCGCCGACCACGTCCTCATCGTCAACAACGAGACCCCTTCCTTTTTCCATTCCGTCGCCCCGGCCATCGCGGTGGCAGAGGCCCTCATCGTGCTCATGGTGGCGGAGGGCGGGCCCGCGACTCTCGAATCCATTGAGAAAAGCGAGGGCCAGCTCGCCAACTTCTACGCCTATTGGCGGAGCCAGACGGTGAAGAAGCGTCACCGGGCGAGGCATCGCCCCAAGGACGGCGCGAGATGACGGCTGTCTTTCAGCGCCAGATACACGCCGAGCTTCCCGCGGCCGCCGGCGGCGAGGGCGTTTACATCGTGGACAGTGAAGGTAGGCGCTACCTCGACGCCTCGGGCGCCGCCGCGGTGTCGTGCCTCGGCCACGGCGACCCCGACGTCATTCGTGCCATTAAGGACCAGGCCGACAAGCTGGCCTTCGCGCACACCGGATTTTTCACCACCGAGGTCGCCGAGGAGCTGGCCGGCGTCCTCATCGACGGGGCGCCGGAGGGCATCGTCAGCGTCTATTTCGTCTCCGGCGGTTCCGAGGCCATCGAAGCCGCCTTGAAGATGGCACGCCAGTATTTCCTGGAGATCGGCCAGGCAGAGCGCCGCCATTTCATCGCCCGCCGGCAAAGCTACCACGGCAACACCCTCGGCGCGCTGTCGGTTGGCGGCAACGAGATGCGTCGCCGGCCATTTGATCCCATGCTGTTGGAGACCACACATATCTCGCCGTGCTACGCCTACCGCGGCATGCGACCGGAGGAGACGGAAGCGGACTATGGCAGCCGCGTCGCCGACGAGTTGGAGGCGGCGATTGTGGAGCTTGGCCCGGACACCGTCGCCGCCTTTATTGCCGAGACGGTGGTCGGCGCCACCGCCGGGGTGGTGCCGCCGGTGCCCGGCTATTTTCGACGCATCCGCGAAATTTGCGACCGCCACGGGGTGCTGCTGATCCTCGATGAGGTGATGAGCGGCATGGGGCGCACCGGCACCATGCACGCCTGCGAGCAGGAAGGAATCGCCCCCGACCTTCTTTGCGTCGCCAAGGGATTGGGCGCCGGCTATCAGCCGATCGGTGCGACGCTGGTGTCGGGCCGGGTCTTCGAAACCTTCCGCGATGGCAGCGGGATCTTCCAGCACGGCCACACCTATATGGGACATCCCATGGCCTGCGCGGCTGCCCTCGCCGTGCAGCGGGCCATCGGCGGACGCGATTTGCTGGCTAACGTCAAGCGCCAGGGTCGCGTATTGTCGGACGCTCTGGAGGCGCGCTTCGGAAACCATCCCTATGTCGGCGATATTCGTGGCCGCGGACTGTTCTGGGGCGTCGAGCTGGTTGCCGAGAGGGCCACCAAGGAACCCTTCGATGCCGGGCTCAAGCTGCACGCGCGCATAAAAGCGGCGGCCATGGAGCGCGGCCTCATCTGCTATCCCGGCGGCGGCACCGCCGACGGCACGCGTGGCGATCACGTGCTCCTGGCGCCGCCGTTCATCGTCGAGGAGGGCGAGGTGGCCGAGATCGTCGCCCGCCTCGGCGAGGCGATCGACGCGGCGCTCCAGGACCTCGCCCCATGACTCGGCTGTGACCCCGCCATGATCAAGGAATGGCTGCGCAACGCCATAGGCTCCCGCGCGCTCGAGAAGAGCGCCCAGGAGGTAGCCAAGTTCGTGGAAGGAATGGAGGCCATGACGGCACGGGACATCGGCGTCATCGCCGCCGTCGCCACCGTCGTGCGGGTGAACATGGAAAACCACGGCGTCCTGCCCGAGGGGCTCTTGTGGGAGGGCGAGCTTTCCTCGCCCGAGGACCTGGCGGAGTATCAATTGCGGTTGAACAAACTGGCGCGCGACTTCGCCAGAAAGGGCCTGGGCGCGGATTCGGCGGCGGCCATGGTGTGGTCGTATTCGCTGCGCAGCCTCAACGTGTCCGATCTGAGGCCGCTGGGCCGCCGCTTATGGGCGGTGTTGAAGCGCGGCTTCCCCCACGTGGAGGCGGCGCTCAAACAGGGCGAGACGGAAAAGGGCGAGCCCTTCGACGACCGCGTGTGGAAGGAGTGGCGCAACATCCCGGTGGGGCTTGAACCGGAGTGAGGGGCCGCCGGGCTTGGCGGCCACGAAATCGGTCATGGATCATTTGGAATCATAATGGGCGAATGCGAATCGTTTGTTGCGGAATGCCGGTTTTGCGGGATAAGGTAGAAAGACGAGGAGCGGCGCGTGTTCGCGGCCTTTTCCGTGGGCGCCGACCCGACGTGATAAAGGGTTGCCGCTGCCGGTGGGCGCTTTAAACTTGGATCAAGCGCACGCGACAACGCGACGATGTAGTGAGTTCGTGGTGATTGTCGCAAAGGGGAGATGGCGGAAGGTGTTAAAGACCGGATTTCCAACGCGCGAGCTAGGGCACCGGTCGCCTGTTGCCCCACATAAAACGGCGAATATCCCGGTCGTTCGGTCCCGGGAATTGGCGGCGCGATGTTCGGCTGCCGCTGTCCTATGTTTCAATTCGTCTCGTATAACTATAACTAGGGAGGATGTCTCGATATGAGGAAGTTTACCGGAATGGCGGTGGCGTTGGTCGTGGCCTTGGCCGCGGGCTCGTTCCTTACCGCCGGCGAATCCTTCGCCCAGAAAAAGCGCTTCATCGCCATCGGCACCGGCGGTCCGACAGGCGTCTACTTCGTCGTCGGTCAGACCATCTGTCGCATGGTCCACAAGGCGGCGGCGGAAGGCCGTAAAACGGGTCGCAAGCACGGAATTCGCTGTTCGGCGCCGTCGACTGGCGGCTCGACCTACAACATCGGCCAGATTCGCGAAGGCGAACTCGACTTCGGTGTCGCCCAGTCGGACTGGCAGTACCACGCCTTTAACGGCTCCAGCAAATTCAAGGGCAATGCCTTCAAGAAGTTGCGGGCCGTCTTCTCGGTGCACCCGGAGCCCTACCACATCATCGTCGGTAAGAGTTCGGGCATCAAGTCGTGGGGCGACCTCAAGGGTAAGCGGTTCAACATCGGCAACCCGGGTTCCGGCCAGCGGGGCACCACGGAGGTTCTGATGGCGGCCTACGGCACCAAGAAGAGCGATTTCAAGATCGCCACGGAGCTGACCTCGACCGAACAGTCGAAGGCCCTTTGCGACGGCAAGATCGATGCCTACGGTTATACCGTCGGCGTGCCCAACGCCGGCGTCTCCATCGCCACCGACGGCTGCGGCGCCAAGATCATCAACCTCAAATCCGGCGTCGAGAAGGGGCTGGTCGACAAGAACCCGTTCTACGCCTTCGCGACCATTCCCCAGGGCACCTACAAGACGACGGATGCCGACGTCACGACGTTTGGCGTGATGGCGACCTTCGTCACCAGCGCCGACGTGCCGGAGAAAGTCGTTTACGAGGTGGTGCGCGCGGTATTCGAGAACATCGACGACTTCCGCAAGCTGCATCCCGCGTTCGCCAATCTGGATCCCGCTCTAATGATAAAGAACGCCTTGTCGGCGCCGCTCCATAAGGGTGCCGCCAAGTATTACAAGGAAAAGGGCTGGATGTAATCTTCAGGGCCCCTCGATGCCCGGCGCCCCTTCGGGGGCGCCGGGCATCTCTATATTTTTAGCGGATATTTGCCATGGCCGAGCCGTCGTCGATTCCCGACGTTTCCCAGGCAGAGATCGAAAAGCAAATCGATGAAGTCGAATACGTGGGCCGTAAGCAGGGCCCGCGTCTCGCCGTCGTGGTCGGCGTTATCGGTTTCACGTGGTCTTTGTTCCAGATGTGGATCGCCTCGCCGTTTCCCTTCATGTTTGATATCGGCATCATCGTCGACGTCCCGGCGCGCGGCGTGCACCTCGCCTTTGGATTGTTGCTCTGCTACCTGATGTTTCCGGCGGCGAAGTCCATGGCGACGCAGCGGATTCCCATCCAAGACATCGTCCTGGCGATGCTGGGGGCCGGGTGCGCCCTTTACCTTTGGCTGGGTTACGACGGCCTGGTGGACCGTCAGGGCATCCTGTGGCAGTGGGACATCGCCGGCTACAGATTCCCATTCGAGGCCATCCTTGGCGGCATCGGCATAGTACTGCTGTTGGAGGCGACGCGGCGCAGCATCGGCCTGCCGCTGGTCATCATCGCCAGCATATTTCTGCTTTATTCCGTTTTCGGGCAATCCATGCCCGACATCATCTCGCACAAGGGTCTCTCGCTGACCCGGATGATCGGCTACCACTGGCTCGGCGGCGAGGCCATTTTCGGCATACCGATCGACGTTTCCGTCAGCTTCGTCTTCCTGTTCGTGCTGTTCGGGGCGCTCCTCGACAAGGCCGGGGCGGGCAGGTATTTCCTCGATCTCTCCTTCGCCTTGGTCGGCCGTTTCCGCGGCGGTCCGGCCAAGGCGGCGATCCTGGCCTCGGGCATGACCGGCCTGATCTCCGGCTCCTCCATCGCCAACGTGGTGACCACCGGCGTTTTCACCATTCCGGTGATGCGTTCCATCGGCATCCCGGCGATCAAGGCCGGCGCCATCGAGGTCGCGGCCTCGACCAACGGCCAGATCATGCCGCCGATCATGGGGGCGGCGGCCTTCATCATCGCCGAGTTGATCGGCATCAGCTATTTCGAGGTGGTCAAGGCGGCCTTCATCCCCGCCGTCATCAGCTACATAGCTCTCATGTACATTTCGCATTTGGAGGCGATGAAGCTGGGGCTCAAAGGCCTGCCGAGTGACCGCATCCCGCACTTGGGCAGGACGTTCAGGAAGGGCATTCACTTCCTCATCCCGATAGGGGTGCTGGTCTATCTGTTGATGGTGGAACGGTGGACCGCCGGCACCGCCGTCTTCTATTCGATCATTCTTCTGATGGTCATCATTTTGATCGAGCGGGTTTGGCACGAAGTCCGCGGCGGCGAGGCCGATTTTGTCAACGCCCTCAAGGACGGCATCGAACTGGTTTACGACGGCATGGTCGCCGGCGCCCGCAACATGATCAGCATCGCCATCGCCGTGGCGTCGGCCGGCATCATCGTCGGCGCCGTGTCCTCGACCGGTCTCAACAACGCCCTGGTCGGTGTCATCGAGGCGCTGTCCGGCGGCAATGTTTACATCCTTCTGGGGCTCACCGCGGTGCTCTGCCTGATTCTCGGCATGGGCCTGCCGACCACCGCCAACTATCTGGTCGTCGCCACCCTGTTGACAGGGGTCCTGGTGGAGTTGGGAACCGCCGCCGGCCTGGTGCTGCCGCTGATCGCCGTCCACCTCTACGTGTTCTACTTCGGCATCCTGGCCGATGACACGCCACCGGTCTGTCTGGCGGCGTTCGCCGCCGCCGCCATTTCACGCGCCGATCCCATCAAGACCGGGATTCAGGGCTTCACCTATGACATCCGGACGGCGATCCTGCCCTTCATCTTCATCTTCAACCCGGAGCTCCTGCTGGTCGGCGTCGACAGCTTCTGGCAGGGGCTGATGATCTTTGTGGTCTCGCTGGTCGCCCTGCTCAGTTTCTCCTCGCTCACCCAAGGCTGGCTGTTGGTCAAGGTGAGGCTGCACGAGGGACTGATGCTTGCCCTGGTGATTCTCGCCCTGTTCCGGCCGACTGTCGTCATGGACTGGTTCTACCCGTCTTTCGCGCCGCTTGACCTCGGCAAGTTCGTCGCCGGCGAAGCCTCCGCGCCGCCCGGCTTCACCATCCGCTTCCACCTGGTGCGTTCGACCGATTATGGCGACCGCTTCAAGCTGTATCGGGTGGCGACACCCGACATGGCGACGGCCGCTCCCGAGATGCGCTACGGGGTCAAGATCGAGTCCGCCGAGGACGGGGGGTACGAAGTCGTCAACGTGGAATTCAACGGGCTTGCCGAACAGGCTGGAATCGAGATCGGCGATACCGTTACCGATATCGATGTCGAGCAGGTCGGCCTGCCCTCCAAATACCTGGTCTACCCGTTCGGGCTGATCCTCCTGGGTCTGGTTTTCGCGATGCAAATTCCGCGCTGGCGGCGCGCCCGGCAAGGGGCCGCGCCGGCCGCCGGCGGCTGAAAGGAGGGGCGGAGATGTACAAGGACGTCCTCCTGGCGATCGACCTCAACCAAGAGCACTCCTGGAAGAAGGCGCTGCCGACGGCGGTGGAATTTTGCAAGTCCTTCGGCTCGGACCTGCACGTGGTCACCGTGGTGCCGGACTTCGGCATGACCGTCGTTGGTCACTTCTTTCCAGACGATTTCCAGGAAAAGTCGGTCAGCGCCGCCGACCATGACCTTGGCGCCTTTCTCGCCAGGCACGTGCCCGAAGACCTGCACGTCCGACCCGTCGTCGGGTACGGGTCCGTTTACAAGGAAATCCTTCGTATCGCCGAGGACATCGAGTGCAGCCTCATCGTCATGGCGTCACCCCAGCCCGAACACCAGGATTACCTTCTGGGTCCTAATGCCGCGCGGGTGGTGCGCCACGCCAAGTGTTCGGTGCTGGTCGTCAGGGATTAGGGCCCTGGATCGAAACGATTGCACCCTGAGCCCGAGACCGAAAAAAACGGCGACGCCCCCGTCCGTTCCCGGACGCGGGCGCCGCGATAGCTGCCGACGTTGGCCGAACGGAATTTCGGCTACTTAATCGTCTTCAAGTATTCGATGATGTGCTCGCGGTCCTTCTTCTTCTTCAGTTTGAGCACCATGGAAGACTTCTTGCCCGCCTTCTTCTTGGCGAATTTCTTGGGGTCCGTCAGGTATTCATTGAGGTTGGCGTCATCCCAGGTCCAGTCCGCTCCTTTGAGGCCCTTGTATTTCTTGAATCCCTCCGCGGTGCCCGCTTTGCGCCCAAAGACACCCGCCAAGGAGGGACCGACCCTGTGCTTGCCGGCTTTGATCGTGTGGCATGCTTTGCATTTCTTGAAGACCTTCTCACCATGGTCCGCCAGGGCCGGGCCTCCGACCAGGGCCACGGTGGCCGCCACGGCTAAAACGATAAACTTCCTTGAAAACATTTAGGACTACTCCTGCAGTGTTTCTCCCCCACGAAGCGTGGCGCGCATTATCATCGAGGCGACCAAACCTTGCAATAGTTACCGTGAACCGGTGACCGATTGCAGGCGGGCGGTATGTCGCCCGAACCGCCCCACGAATGAAATCGGTCCGGAATTGTTTACCGGCAACATATACTTTCGGATTATAGAAAATTCGAGAAATTTACCTAAATGATTGAAATCGCGACAAGCTTCGAATTCGCAGAAGGAATCGCCCTGCTGTGAGATTGCGCGCGGTCACGATGCTTTGGCCCGTGGCATGTCTGGAAGAACACCGATGGCGCGAATTACCCTAACGGAACAAGACGTTGCCCAGTTGTTGACGGACCCGTCCGGGGACGCGCGGGCGGATACGGCGGTCAAGATCGCGGCGGGATTCAATACTGGCGTCCTGACCGACCAAGAGCGCCAGTTGGCGGAAGAAATTTTCCGGCTCATGGTTCGGGATGCGGAAGTGCGGGTCCGCGAGGCCATGGCTCATAATCTCAAGGAAAACCCGAACGTCCCCCGAGACGTGGCGGTAAGTTTGGCGAAGGACGTTGCCTCGGTGGCGATGCCCGTGTTGCAGTTTTCCGAGGCCTTGTCCGATGAGGACTTGATTGAAATCGTGGGCGGCCATAATACCGAGAAACAGGTGGCCATCGCGCAACGCTCGACGATTTCAAAATCGGTTTCCGAGGCCCTGGTGGAAACGCGAAACGAAGACGCGGTGACGGCATTGGTTTCCAACGAAGGCGCCGACATTTCAGAGGGATCCCTGCAAAAGGTGGTCGGCGACTTCGGTGACCGGGAAGGCATCCAATCCGCCATGATCCACCGGTCCAGGCTACCGGTTACCGTTTCGGAACGCCTCGTGACGATGATTTCGGAAGGCATGAAGGAAGAGCTGGTCAAACACCAGGAGTTGCCGCCGTCCCTGGCTACCGACCTCATCCTGCAAAGCCGCGAGCGTGCCACCATCACGCTTTCAAGCGAAACGAGCGCCGATGAGTTGGCTAGCCTCGTGAAACAGCTGAACAAGAACGGCAGGCTGACCCCGTCCATCATTCTGCGCGGCTTGTGCATGGGCGATATCAACTTCTTCGAAGCGGCTTTCGCCGAGTTGCTCGGGATATCGCTCTTCAACGCGCGCAAGCTGATCCACGATCCGGGCAAGCTCGGCCTCAGGACCGCCTTCGAGAAGGCGGGCCTGCCGAATTCCCACTTTCCGGCGGTGCGTGCCGCCATCGACGTGGCGCGAGAGACCGATTACGACGGTGAGGAGAACGACCGCGAGCGTTACGCGCGCCGCATGATCGAGCGCATCCTCACCCAGTACGGCGACCTCGGCGTGGAATTCGATTCCGACGACCTGGAATACCTGTTAACCAAGATGGGACAGTTGACCGCCGACTCCTTGACCGCTTCCTGAGGGGCGAACCGCCGAGAGCGGCTGGCCCGAAGGCGAATGGGGCTACAAGTATCCCAATTCCTTCCATATGGAGTAGTTCTCCCGGAAGCCGCTCAGAGACTGCCAGACCCTCTTGAATTCGCGGTCCTTGGCGGCCTCCTCGGCCGCCACTTGCCGCCACGACAGTTCCAGGGCGTCGAGGATCTTCGAGGGCCAGCGGTGGAGGCGCACACCCTTGGCGCTCAGTTGCTTCATCGCGTCGAACTGCAGGGATTCGCCTTCCGCCAAGCCATAACGGATATTGTCTCCGCACACCGTCTCGATCTGCGCCTTGTGGGCCGGGGAGAGCGCGTTCCACTTTTCCAAATTGATCATCAGATCGAATAGCGTCGCCGGCTGGTGCCATCCCGGGAAGTAGTAGTGTTTGGTCATCCCGTGGAGGCCCAGTTTCAAATCGACGGCCGGCATGGAGTACTCGGCGGCGTCGATGGCGCCCGTCTCCAGCGCCACGAATATGTCGCCGCCGCCGAGCGGTACCGTTTTCACTCCCAGGTTTTCCATGACCCTGGCACCGAGGCCGGCGAAGCGCATCTTCAAGCCCCTCAGGTCATCGAGCGTGCGAATTTCCTTGCGAAACCAACCCGAGGCCTCGGATGCGATGAGCCCGCACAGGATGCCGTGGATGCCGTTGCGGCGATAAATTTCGTCGAGCAGGGGTTTGCCGCCGCCGAAGTACATCCAGGCCAGAAACTCTCCGGCGGAGGGGCCGAAAGGCACCGCGGCGAAGATTTGCAGGGCGGGCGCGTGGTCGCTCCAAAATGCCGGTGAGGAGAAGGCCGCCTCGACGGCCCCCGAGGCCACGGCGTCGAACATCTCAAGGGTAGGAACGAGGGTGCCGGGCTCGTGAAACTTGATCTCCATCCCGCCGCCGGACACCTGCCAGATGCGTTTGTCGACGCGCTTGGCGAGGGTCCCGAGTTGGGGGAGCGACGCCGCGAAGGCACTCGCCATCCTCCAGCGCACGGCCTGTTCCGGCCCCCGTTTGGGTGCCGGTTTCGATCTTGCGATGGTCTCCGGCTGGGGCACGTTTCTGTGGACCGCGATGCGGGTGCCGGGAGGCGGTATTTTTGGGGCCAGTCTCGGAGCCACCACCGTGGCGCCGACGACGACGCCGACCACGATACCGATGACAATTCCGATGACGCCGTTACGCATGTCGGTTCTCCCGCCGCGAGGCCCTTGTTCTTACCCCGGCTGGACCATTCCCGTCCACACAGGCGGCATCACCGAATACGCGATGGACGGGTTCAATCGGCGAGGTGAAAGCGCTAAGCTCGGCCTTCCGGTGATATCCGGTTCAGGCGTCGAGTGCGTGCATGTGGAGGCCGTGCCATGCCACCAATTCTCCCGCTGCCAGTTGCGAGGACGCTTGCCGGCGGGCTGGTCCTGGCGGTCCTCGGTGGCGGCGTGGTCGCCACCGGGGCCGCGGCCCAAGATCAGGCTTCGGTGCGTCGGACACACAAGGACGTTTCACTAATGTCCCTGCCTCCCAAGAAGGGGGCGGAATACGACGTGAAACCCATCGATGCGTCCGCCGCGTTGGACCGGATGGCCGAAGCCCTCGATCTCGTTTACGGGAGTATCGCCTTCGGCATGGCGAAGATCGAAACCCTGAAGCGGAACGGCGTGGTGGTGCTCGCCTACGATCCAAACTATCCGGATCCCAAGTCCAGCATGAGTACGGTCCGGGTCGCCGCCTTCCTGCCCCACTATTTGGAGAAGGCGGGGCAGGGGCGCGGAAAGAATTTCGTGGCCATCGTCAGCCGCTATGGCATCAAGTGGCCGGCGCGCGAACTGGCCGCCGTGCTGGTTCACGAACTGGTCGGCCACGGGATGCAACACCTCGAGGAACGCCTCGAGAAAATGCGCAACGTCGACCTTGAATGCGAGTCTTGGCTCTACGAGGAGCTGGCCTACCAGAAGCTCGGGTTCGACAAATCGTCGAGGGAAATGATCGAATTTCGCCAGGAGCTCGAAGGCGTCGGTTTCGTTGACGGGTACTGCTCGGATTTCAAGCGCTACATGCGGAAAAATGCCGCCTCGTCGGTCGGGCTTTGGGAATCTCTTAATCCCGACGTGCCGGGTTTGCTCACGGTCTTCCAGGACTATGTTGCCGACCTTGCCAAAAAGGGCATTGCAGGAGCCGCCCAACAGGCCGTCGAAAAGTACGCCGCGGCCGAGATGGAGAGGATTCTCCGGGAGGGGTCGGCGGGGGAGCAGTTCCAGCTCGCTCAGGTACTTCTGAGCGGGCTGAAAATGCGCCCGGACCATGCGGCGGCGGCCAGATTGATGACCCGGTCCGCCGAGCAAGGCCATGCCGCGGCCCAGCATGCCCTCGGTGCCATGTACGGCAATGGCCAGGGGATCGCGCTCAATCATTCGACGGCGGCGAAATGGTACCGCAAGGCCGCCGAGCAGGGTGTCGTCATCGCCCAATACAAGCTTGGCACCATGTACGACGTCGGCCGGGGCGTTGCGCAAGATCCTTCCGAGGCTGCCAAATGGTACCGCAAGGTGGCGGAAAATGGCTATGTCCTCGGCCAGTACAACTTGGGCGTTTTCTACGACAAGGGCCGGGGCGTTCGGCGCGATGATGCAAAGGCCGCGGCCTGGTACGCGAAATCGGCGGCGCAGGGCCATGCCCTGGCCCAAAATAATCTCGGTGTCATGTTTGAGAAGGGGCGGGGTGTCGCTAAAAACAAGGAACAGGCGGCGTATTGGTACCTCAAGGCCGCCGAACAGGGCCACGCCATGGCCCAGTACAACCTCGGTGTGAAGTACGCCAAGGGCGTTGGCGTCGCGCGCGACGACGCCCTGGCGGCGAAGTGGTTCCGTGATGCCGCCGAGCAGGGCTTTGCCCGGGCCCAGAACAACCTAGGCGTCGTCTACGAGAAAGGGCGTGGTGTCCCCAAAAGCAAGGAGAAAGCCGCCAAATGGTACCGCAAGGCCGCCGAGCGGGGCCACGCCAAGGCACAGATGAGGATTGCCAACTTCTATCTGAAGGGCACGGGCGTGGCTCGGGACTTGGCTGAGTCCCTGTTCTGGCTCACCGTGATCGTCGAGCACCAGAAAGGACGGGGCAGGGACAAGGCCAGATATCTCCGCACCCGCGTCGCCAAACGCCTGAGCGCCGGACAGATATCAAAGGTTGAAGCCCGCGCCAGCGCGTGGCGGCCGCGAACCGGGACCGTAGGGGCGGCGAAGGGGACGTGACTGACGTAACGTGCCGAGGCTGTCGGTCCGGCGACGGTGCGGGTCCACGCCGCATCGAAGCCGACGCGGACGGGCCCTGTTCGTTAACTGAGGGTCACGCCGATGGTAATCAGGGCGGCGAAGGCGACGACCAGCCAAACCACCACGGGGACTTTTTTTAAGGCGCTCATATTACTCTCATTTTTCGGCCGTGATCGACACTGGGCGGCACCGGCAGCGGCCACCGCCTTACATCTACGCGCCCGTGAATGGAATGCGTTATTCGATGATGGAGAGGTTCTCCGCGGAAGACTTGCCGTCACGGCCGGGTGTGAGTTCGTACTCGACCTTCTGGCCTTCGTGGAGATTGGGCAGTCCGGCGCGTTCAACGGCCGAAATGTGAACGAAAGCGTCCTTGCCGCCATCGTCGGGCTGGATGAAGCCAAACCCCTTGGCGGGATTGAACCACTTGACGGTTCCAATAGTCATGTCGACTCCTTATTCAAGTCAAAAGCCGCTGAACACGGGCAAAACGCAGGCTCGGCAGCGGACACGGTCTTACAATGACAAGGAGCAACTAGTCTGGTCGCCGCGGCGGCCAATCAAGAAACGCCAAGATATGCAATCCCAGTGATTTGAGATACCTATCGCTGTTTTCGGCGATAATCAAGGCCGCTTTTCCTTTGGCCTTGAATTTTGTGGGCTCCGTGGTCGCCGTTTTTGGGTCGGAAAGGGTGGAGTGATGAGCGGACCGGCGATGACGGATTACGCGGCCACCCGCAAGGCCTTCCGCTGGGAAGTGCCCGAGCATTTCAACTTCGGCGCCGACGTGGTCGATGCGTGGGCGGCGGACGTGGCCAAGCCGGCGCTGATCTGGTGCGACGGTGAAGGCCGCGAACGGCGCCTGACTTTCGCCGAGGTGGCGCGGCTGTCCAATCGCTTCGCCAACCTGCTTCGCGGCCACGGGGTCGGCAAGGGCGATCGGGTGATCGTCATGCTGCCGCGCATTCCCGAGTGGCAGATCGCCGTGGTCGGTTGCGCCAAGCTGGGCGCCGTGCCGGTGCCCTGCGTGACCATGCTGACCGAGGGCGACATTGCGTACCGGGCGGCGCACTCGGGGGCGGTGGCGGCGGTGACGACCCGCGAAAATGTCCACAAGTTTCATGGTGAGCCAAATCTGTGCTGCCGGGTGAGCGTCGGCGGCGGCGACGGGTGGCTCGATTTCGAGGACGCCATGGGCGGCGTCTCCGACGCCTTCGACGCGGTCGCCATGGCGCGCGAGGACCCGGCCATCCTCTATTACACGTCGGGCTCGACCGGCGCGCCCAAGGGGGCCATGCACGCGGCGCGCGGCCTCTATGCCTGGAGGGGCTCGGCCCGCTACTGGCTGGGCCTGGGGCCCGACGATCTGATGTGGTGCACCGCCGATACCGGCTGGTCGAAGGCCGGTACCAGCATCCTCTTCGGGCCCTGGAGCCAAGGCGCCGAAGTACTCTTTTACGACGGTCCCTTCGACCCGGCGGGGCGGCTCGAGTTGCTCGAGCGCTACCGGGTTACCGTGTTCTGCGCCGCCGCCACCGAGTTCCGCCGCCTCATCGCCGAGGACGTCGGGTCCCATGACCTTTCGTCTCTGAAGCTCGCGGTCTCGGCCGGCGAGGCGCTGAACCCGGAGATCGTGGAAAAATGGCGGGCGTTGAGCGGGGTGCCCCTGCTCGACGGCTACGGGCAGACGGAGACCCTGATGACCGTCCTCAACTATCCGGGGATGCCGGTCAAGGCCGGCTCCATGGGCCGCCCGCTGCCGGGGACCGAGGTTGCGGTCATCGACGACGGCGGCACCCTCGCCGGGTCCGGCCAACCGGGGCAGTTGGCGGTGCGCCTGCCCAATCCGCAACAGATGCTGGGTTACTGGAAGGAGCCCGCGATGACCCAGGCCGCCATCGTCGAGGCGGGCGGCGCCCGGTGGTTCCTCACCGGCGACAACGCGTACAGGGACGAGGACGGCTATTTCTTCTATCTCGGGCGCGCCGACGACGTGATCAACTCGGCCGGCTACCGCATCGGCCCCCAGGAGGTGGAGAACGCGCTCATGGAGCATCCGGCGGTGCAGGAATGCGCCGCCGTCGGCAGCCCGGACGCCGAGCGCGGCGAAGTGGTCAAGGCCTTCATCGTCCTCCATGCGGGATATGCGGCGAGCCAGGAACTGGCCGAGGAGCTCCGCGACCACGCCAAGCGCGTTACCGCGCCATACAAGTATCCGCGCCGCATCGCCTTCGTCGACGACCTGCCGAAAACGGTGACCGGCAAGATCCGCCGCCGCGTGCTGCGCGACCGGGAATACGCCGGCCAAGGTTGACTGCGAACGGTGCGCCAGGGCACCGGCAGAAAGCCATAAGCAATTTTGTATTTTTAAGGAAATTGGTCGGAGTGAGAGGATTTGAACCTCCGGCCCCCGCCTCCCGAA
>JASLQF010000036.1 GCA_030744625.1 Rhodospirillales bacterium | reverse complement strand
TGGACTACCGGGACAACCCGCAACATCGCGTCGGAGTAAACATCAAAGTGGTAGAGTTTTACTCCGCCTTTTGGACTGATTTTGCTCCGCCGTTGACAGGATGTCTTACATCAAATGATCGGAGAACACGGCGAGGAAGTGATGGGCGATATTCCAAACTTCACCGACACCGCGCCAATCGTCCAAATAAGCGAAAATTTGGGCTAAGGAATCTAATCCCCCTCCTTCGTCCAGCACTTGATTGGGGCGAGGGTTTCTAGGAAGGCTATGCGGCTAGACATGGTTCGTTTCGAGATCATGTCTAATGTCTCCTTTTGGCTATCTGCGAACGTTCTGAGGGCCGTTGATCTCCGTCCGCTTTACCCCCGAAAGCAGACATGCCGAGGCCCGATGTCCGCTCCTTGGGGTATGGCGGACAAAATAACAGGTCGGCGTTTAGGTCCGGTTCGGACCGTTCCCTGCCGTCGCCTCAGGCGATCGGCTTGGCGTCGCCGCGCGAGAAGCGCGCGTAGCGGGGCAGATCGTCGTCGAAGTCGAGCCACGGCACCTTTTCCTCCCACCAGACGTGGCGCTCGGGCGCCAGCGTGATGTGGGAATCGAGGGTGCCGACCAGGATGTGAACCTCGTCGGGGATGCGCGTCGCCTCGTAAACGAGCGGCGTGCCGCAGGCCGCGCAGAAGCCGCGCCACACGCCCGGCGAGGACTGGTGACGGTTGGGCTCGCCGGCCGCGTAGGACACCTGGTCCTTGGGGTAGCTGATCCACGTCTGCACCGGCCCGCCGGCCGAACGCCGGCAGTCGGCACAATGGCAGTGCAGGGTGAACAGCGGCAAGCCGCGGAGACGGTAGCGCACCGCCCCGCAGCGGCAACCGCCTTCGATGACCTGTTCGCTCATCGTTTCCTCCCTTGGCTGGGATTCCCCATTTGAGTTCCTTCAACAGGGTTGATCGTGCTCCAATACCGTCCGGCAGGCAACATGCCGGCGCTCCACCACCGGCATCGCAGTGCTCCAATTCGCGGACACTAATGAAGGGCACTCAAATGTCCGCTTGTGGCTAAAAGCGGACCTGGCGGCATGGACCGCCCGACGTCCGCTCCTGGGCGCTAAGCGGACATCGGAATGGCAAGCAAGAAGGCTGCTATCGCGCGTAGGGGGGCGAAAAGAAATGCCGGGTCCGTCGGGCAATTTCTGAATGGGTCCTTCTGGATTTTGACGCCCACCGTCACCTTAAAAAGGACATCCCCATGGACGATCAGGGAACCCCGCCGCCCGTCAGCGACAGCGCCGCCCTGCGCCAGCGCATGGGCGAGCCGGTGGCGCACGTCGCCACCAAGGAGATGCCGTGTCTGGACGAGTACTGCCGGCACTTCATTTCGCTGTCGCCGTTCCTGTGCCTGGGGACCATGGACGCCGACGGCAAGGCGGACGTCAGCCCGCGCGGCGATCCGCCGGGCTTCGTCACCGTTGTCGACGACCGCACGGTGCTCATTCCCGACCGGCCGGGCAACCGCCGCGCCGATTCCATGTACAACATCCTGGCCAACCCGTCGGTGGGCCTGCTTTTCCTGGTGCCCGGCGTCGAGGAGACCCTGCGCCTCAACGGCCGCGCCACCATCGTCGAGGATCCGGCGCTGTTGCAGGGCATGGCGGTGCGCGGCAAGGCGCCCAAGCTGGCCATTCGCGTCGACATCGAAGAGGTGTTCTTCCACTGCGCCAAGGCGCTCAAGCGTTCGCGCCTGTGGGATCCCGACAGTCGTATCGAGCGCGCCGACTTTCCGCGCTACGGCGAGATCATCCGCGACCAGCGCAGGCCCGGCGAGGACGCCGATGAAATCGAGGCGGATCTCCAGGAACGCTACAAGACGGATATTTACTGAGCGCCGCCGTCCCTCACAGCCAGCGCCCGACGCGCCCCTTGTAGTGCCGGTAGGCGTCGCCGAACTTGGCTTCCAGGTAGCGCTCCTCGGCGGCGATGACGCCATAACGCATGACGGCGAGAAGCGGCACGACGAGCACCAGCACCCACCCGCTATCGGCGGCCACGCCGATGGCGCAGTAGATCAGGGTTAGGGCCACGTAGATGGGGTTGCGCGAGAAACGAAACGGTCCCTCGATGACCAGCGCCGTCGAAGGTTTCCACGTCTGCACGTTGGTGCCGGCACCGCGGAAGCGCCGGAAAGAGAGTACGGCCAGGGCCACGCCGAGGGCGGCCAGCGCGCCGCCCAGGGGATAGCGCGCGGCATCGGCCATGAACGGGGCCGGCCACCCATAGTCGAGCCCCAGCCCGGCGGCGAGGAAGGTGAGGTAGATGAGGGGCGGGCGGGCGATGACGCCGGGCCGGTCCTGGCCGCCGCCGGGCTTCCGAGGGTCGTCGATGGTGGGCGCATCGCTCATGTTGTTCTCCGTCTCCCGTGACCGGCCGTTTTCGGCGCGCCCCGAATTTCCGAGGGCGGGATCAGTGATGTCCCTTCCCGGTCATCAGGCTATTGAAGGTTGCCTTTTGCTCCTTCGAAAGCGTCGCGTAAAGGCGTTCGAAGGCAGGGCGCACGCGCCGCAGTCCGGCCAGTCCGGCCGTCAACAGGGTCTCCAGTCGGGCCAGGCGGTGGGGCGCCGGCGCCGGCGATTCCGAATCGGCCGCTTCGCCGCAAGCATCCTCGATCGAGGCGCCGGCGGCGCGAATTTCGCCCTTGAGTTCCGACCACGCGGCGTTTTGCGGCGGCGTAAATCCTGCGGCCTGTTCGATGGCGGTAAGGGCGTGGTCGAGCCCGTCCTCCTGGATCCTGCTGCAAAACCGGCCGTGGCCCTTGCCGCCTGGCCGATGCGACCAGCCGCGCTGATGGGGGACGGAATGGCTGCTCGTCCAGCCGTGAGAGTTCCCGTGCGCCGCCTCCGCCATCAGGACCGGGGGTGTCCAGTTGGGTCCGGCGAGGGCGTGCGTAAGGCCCGCCGCCGAAACCGCCGATACGAGTGAGATTGCAATTACGTGGGTGCGTCTCATCGCCTTAGCTCCTTGCAGTGCGTGTTGACGTTATCAAATATGACAATAAGATTGTCATATTGACATTATAATTGTCAATAGTAAATTTATTCGTTATGTTCAAGGGCCTGTGGCCGCCAGGACGGGCCGCCGAAACGGGGAGGGACGGGGCGTGAGCGACTCGGGAACAGGGCGAACGGGGGAGGGCGCGGCCCTCTTCGATGTCGTCGTCGAGGTAAGCCGAACGTTTTTCCGCCTGCGTTCCGCGGGGAAGCGCATCGGGGCGGTGAGCCCCTGGGGTGGCGGGCTGTGGGGGTTCCTGCGCTCTCTGCACATGCAGGGGCCGCAGACCGTGCCGCAAATCGCCCGCGCCCGCCCGGTTTCCCGCCAGCGCATTCAACGCCTGGCCGACGAAGCGGCGGAGGCCGGCCTCGTCGAATTCACCGACAACCCGGCGCACCGGCGCTCCAAGCTCGTGCGCCTGACGCCGGAAGGCGCCTCCATGGTTCGGCGGCTCACCGAAAACATCGCCGATATCAGCGAGGAACTGGCCGACGGCATGGACGAACAGGAGTTGCGTACCACGGCCAAGGTGTTAAGAATGTTGCGTGAGAAGCTGGAAGCGGCGTGAATCGGCCGCGCCCGGCACTCCCTACGCGGAAATTGCTAAATGGCCAGGCCCCGTGACATCCCCGCCAAGCTCCATCGCCGCTTGGCCGGCATGGCGGCCGCCCTGCTGCTCTCCCTTGCCTTCGCCCATCCCGTGGCGGCGCAGGAGAGCAAGTTCCTGCGCATCGGCACCGGCGCCATCGGCGGCACCTACTTCCCCATTGGCGGCCTCATCGCCAACGCCATCAGCAGCCCGCCGGGATCGCGCTCCTGCGAGGCCGGCGGCAGCTGCGGCGTCCCCGGGCTCATCGCCGTCACCCAGTCGACCCAGGGTTCCGTCGAGAACGTGATCGCCGTCGGCGGGGGCGAACTCGAGACCGCGCTCACCCAGGCCGACATCGCCTATTTCGCCTATTTCGGCAAGGGCGTCCTGGCCAAACAGGGGCGCTTCGGCAATCTCAGGGCCATCGCCAATCTGTTTCCCGAGATGGTGCATCTGGTGGTGCGCCGCGATTCTGAAATTTGGGAAGTGGCCGGGCTCAAGGGAAAGCGCGTGAACCTCGGCGAAAAGGGATCGGGAACGCTGGTTGGCGCCCATATCATCCTCGCCGCCCACGGTCTCAAGGAGGCAGGCGTCAAGTCCTCTCATTACAAGGTGGGCAAGGCCAGCGACCTGCTGCGCGCCGGCAAGATCGACGCCTATTTCATGTTCGGCGGGCTTCCCGTGAACGCCGTTGCCGTGCTTGCGGAAACCGGGGGAATCCGCCTTCTGCCGATCGCCGGCAAAGCCGTCGTGGCCATCCGCGAGGAACATCCCTTCTTCGCCGAGGACGTCATCGCGGAAGGCACCTACAAGGGGATCGGCGCGGTGGCCACCTTAAGCGTCGGCGCCCTGTGGGTGACGCGCCTCGAGGTGAACGCCGATCTCGTCTATGGGATGACGCGGGCCCTGTGGCATCCGAGAAGCCGCCGCGTGCTCGACGGCGGCCATGCGCAGGGAAGGCGCATCCAAGTGAAAAAGGCGCTCAACGGCGTCGCCATCCCCATCCATCCGGGGGCGCTACGCTATTACGAGGAAGCGGGCCTGACGCGGGCACCCCTGGAGTAGCGGTTCCGCCCGGATCACGGTTCGGCTGCCGCGGCTGCCGCCCACTCCTGCATCTCGGGAAGCTCCCATACGGCGTCGGCATAGTCCCTGTCGGCGCCCTCCAGCGCCACGCCATAGGTGCGGAAGCGCGAAACCACCGGCGCGAACATGGCGTCGGCCAGGGTGAAGTCGCCGAACAGGAATGGAGCGCCACCGAAACGATCGCGGCAGTGCGCCCACACGGCGAGGACGCGGGCGACGTCCTCGGTGACGCCGGGCGCGAAGCCCTCGGCCGGCCGGCGGTCGCGCATGTTGAGGGGCCTATAAGTGCGTAGCGCCACGAACCCGGCGTGCATCTCGGCGCTCACCGCCCGCGCCGTGGCCCGCGCCGCCGCGTCCTCCGGCCACAGTCGCGCCTCGGGGAAGAGTTCGGCCACGTACTCGCAGATGGCCAGCGACTCCCAGATGATCGTCTCGCCGTGGCGCAGCACCGGCACCTTGCCGCTTGGCGTCCGGGCATCGAGCGCCGCCCGCGTGTCGGAACGATCGAGGGGTATGACGTGCTCGGCGAAATCGGCCCCGGCGCGCTTCAGCGCCAACCAGGCGCGCAGGGACCACGACGACAGGTTTTTGCTGCCGATGACCAGGGTCAGGGCGTCCATGGTGACCTCCTTTGTCCGGGACCGGCACTTAACGGCCGGCGGTGGCGCACTTGAACCATATCAAATCACCGGCGGGGCGGGGCGCGGTTCCCATCCCGCGAGCATATCCAAATCAAGGTCGCAGATATTGCCAACTAGGCGAAAATTAGTTACGCTAGCGAAATTATCTCGGCGCTGTTTCATGCGAATCGCGTCGAATATTGCCATGTCAATACGGAACGAATCAGTAATGATGACCGATATGAACGAGATTCAGGCGCTCGACCTTTGGCGGCGGACCGTGGTCTCCAGCGTACGCCTCGCGGCTCCCGATCTGACGGCGCGCCAGATGGCATTGCTCCTCAACGTTTATCTGACCCCGCCCCCGCACACCGTGCGCGGCATGGCGGAGAAATTGAGGGTATCCAAGCCCGCCATCACGAGGGCGATCGACCGCTTGAGTTCCCTGGAGTTCGTGAGGCGCAAGGTGGACGAAAACGACCGCCGTAGCGTTCTCATCCAGCGCACCGTGCGCGGCTCGGTCTTCCTGAGGGAGTTCGGCGAGTTGATCCTCAGCGCCGGCCACGCGTTGCAGGACGCCTGAAGACGCACCCTCCGCTTTCGTTCATCCCTCGGTCCGGCTAGGCGGTGCGCGGGACGCGCTCGCCGGCATGCTGGTAAACGTGAAGATAAGTGGGCAGGATCGCTTCCGCCGCCGCCGCTTCGATTCCCAGATCGGCGAGGGTCAAGGCCCCGGCGCTCACAACGTTGTCCCGTTGCAAAAGTCTCAGCTGATCGCGCGTCAGCAGCGGCACCGGCGCCAATTCCAGGAACCATGCCTGGATATTGGCGATGGCGAAGGGCCACGGGACGAGCAGGCGCCGGCGCCCGATGGTGGCCAGCATGAGTTCCATGATCTCCTTGAAGCTGTACACCCGTGGACCGCCCAGCTCAAAGGTCCGTCCCTTGCTGTCGTCGGCACTCAGCGCCCCCATGATGGCGTCGGCGACGTCGCCCGCGTAGACGGGCTGGAACTTGGTGCCACCGTTACCGTAGAGGTCCACCTTGACGAGCCCATCCTCGCCGAACAGCGAGACCTTGGGAATGGTGGGGCACCCGAACACCGGCAGGACCGGTAACAGGCGCGCCATCCCGGCAAACAGATTGAAGAATTTGTCCTCGGATCCGAAGACGACGCTGGGCCTAACGACGGTGGCGTCCGGGAAGGCGTCCAGCGCCGCCACCTCTCCGGCCGCCTTGGTGCGGCCATAATCGGCGGGGGAGTTCGCGTCGGCGCCCAGCGCCGAGACCTGCACGAGGCGCCGCGCCCCGGCTTCCTTGGCGGCGGCGGCCACGTTGGCGGCGCCTTCCACGTGGACGCGCTGAAACGTGCTCCGGCCCCTTTCGAACAGGATGCCGACGAGATTGACCACCGTATCGGCCCCGGCCACCGCCGCCCCGACCAGCGCCCGATCCGTAACGTCGGCCGGCCAGGGGACGATCTGGCCGACGTCGCCCAGCGGCTTGAGATAGTTGGTGCCTTCCGGATCGCGCACCGCCACGCGGACGATGGCACCCTCCGCCGCCAGGCGCTTGACCAGGTGGCGCCCAAGGAACCCAGATCCACCGAACACGGTGACGACACGAGGATTCATGGCGGCCTCCCATTCCTTGAAACCGTCCCCCCCAGGGTCGCGCCCGACACGCGGCGCCGGGGCAGGCGGGACCCTTGGCTTACAATGCCCCGGCGAACGGCGTCAACCGTTGAGCCGCCCGGGCGGCTTCCCGGCGCCGCGAATCCCGGTTGACAGGAACGGGAAGGCATGGGTACGACTCGGCGTGCCGACGAACCGGGACAGACATTTTTCCTCGGTGCCCAGGTGGCGGAATTGGTAGACGCGCAGGTTTCAGGTACCTGTGGCCGCAAGGTCGTGGAAGTTCGAGTCTTCTCCTGGGCACCATTCTCCCGTGTAAATTCTAGTGGAGAGCGTGCCGCTTGAAAGCCAAGAAACATACCATTGAGCTGCACCAGGGAGATCTCCCCAAGGGCCTCGACTTCGGTACCAGTATTGCCGTCGATACGGAGACCCTGGGGCTCAATCCGGCCCGCGACCGGCTGTGCCTCCTGCAACTGACGTCCGGCGACCGCATCTGCCATCTGGTGCGGTTCACGGGCGCTTCCTACGATGCTCCCAACCTCAAGGCCGTGCTCGCCGATGATCGTGTCACCAAGTTATTCCATTACGCGCGTTTCGATTTGGCCGTCATCGAGCGCTATCTCGGCATCGCCTGCAAGCCGATCTATTGCACCAAGGTCGCCTCCAGGTTGACGCGAACCTATACCGATCGCCACGGGCTGCGGGACTTGTGCCGGGAGCTTCTGGGGGTTGAATTGGATAAGAACCAGCAGTCCTCGGACTGGGGTGCCGAAAACCTGTCGGCGGCGCAGAAGAAGTACGCTGCCGCCGACGTGATTCACCTTCACGCGCTACGCGATAAGCTCGACCACATGCTGGCGCGCGAGTCGCGAACCGAATTGGCCGACGCCTGTTTCCGGTTCCTGCCGACGCGCGCGCGCCTCGATGCCGGAGGCTGGAGCGATCCCGATGTCTTCTCCCATTGATCCGGCGGCAGCCACCCGCTTTCCTTGAAAATATTGGTTTTGTTGACGAATCGCCGCTTCCGGCGCATACTTCGAAGGCTACGGAAGGGGTAATCATCCTTCAGCCTCACTATATGTTGAGTGTGGCAAAGCTTCCGGGCCACGCCAGGACCCGGGGCGGGAAGCAAAGCGCGATCGCCGATGAATGTAAGTCCTGACAAGGCCGTGCCGCCAACGGACGACGCCGGCGCCGAGGCCGATCTCGATTCCGCCAGGAGGGTTCTGCGCCTGGAAATGGCGGGGCTGGAAGCCTTGGCGCGCAGTCTCGGCGAGCGCTTCGTCGCGGCTCTCGACCTTATGGGCGGGGCCAAGGGCCGAGTCGTCGTCGCCGGCATCGGCAAAAGTGGCCACGTGGCCCGCAAGATCGCCGCCACCCTGGCCTCGACCGGGACGCCGGCGCTGTTCGTGCACCCGGCCGAAGCGAGCCACGGCGACCTGGGCATGATCACCGAGGACGACGCCGTGCTCGCCCTGTCGAATTCCGGCGAAACCGAGGAGATGGCGGATATCGTGGCTTACGCCAAACGCTTCGAGATTCCCCTCGTCGCCATTACCGGCAAGCCCGACAGCGCGCTCGCCGAGGCGGCCAGCGTCGCCCTGATCATTCCCGAGAACGACGAGGCCTGCCCGCTCGGTCTTGCCCCGACCACCTCGACAACCGTCATGCTGGCGCTCGGCGACGCCATCGCCGTCGCCCTGCTCGAGCGCAAGGGGTTTTCGGCGGACAACTTCCAAGAGCTGCACCCCGGTGGCAAATTGGCCCGCCGGCTGCTCAAGGTCGCCGACATCATGCACGGCGAGGAAGAGCTTCCACTGGTCGACGGCGATACCACCATGGCCGACGCACTTCTCGTGATGACCGCCAAACGTTTCGGGTGCGTCGGCATCGTCGACGGCTCCGGCCGCCTCGAGGGAATCGTCACCGACGGCGACCTGCGCCGGCACATGAGCCCCGAGCTGCTTGCCCGCAAGGCCGCCGAGGTGATGAGCCGCCATCCCCACACCATCGCCTCGCAGGCCCTGGCCAGCGAGGCCGTGAGGGCGATGAACGAGCGCGCCGTCACCAACCTGTTCGTGGTCGACGGTGGCCCTCCCGTGGGCATCCTGCACATCCACGATTGCCTGCGCGCGGGCGTCGCCTAAGTGGATATAATCTAACCTATGGGATCCATATGTTAGATTATATCCACTAAGGTCGAGCCTGCGCCGTGTCCGCAACATCCGACGCCCAGACTCCCGCCGGCGCCATCACGCCGCCCATCCCGCACGACAGCAGGGCCAGGCATTTGGGCCGCCGCGCCGCCGCGGTACGCAACCGGATCGCCGGCTACAGCCGTTTCGTCAACCTGATGAAGGTGCTGCTTCCCGCGGTCGCGGTGGTGCTCGTCATCCTCATCGGGGCATGGCCGCATCTGCAGACGAAGGACGACCGTTTCCGTATCGGGTTTTCCGCGCTGAAGGACCGCGACACGGAAGATCCCGCCATGATCAATGCCCGCTTCATGGGCACCGACAAGAACGCCCAACCGTTTGCGATCACCGCGGATCTCGCCAAGAACCTGGTCAAGGGCACGGCGAAGGTGGAACTGGAAATGCCCAAGGCGGACATGATGCTGGATGACGGCACATGGCTCGTGCTGACCGCGGAGACAGGCATTTACAGCCGCGAGACGCGCACCCTGGAGTTGGTCGGAGCGGTCAATCTGTTCCATGATTCGGGCTATGAGATCCGCACGGCGAAGGCACGCATAGATTTCATCCAAGGCGCCGCCTCCGGAACCGACCCGGTGCGCGGGCACGGCCCGTTCGGCGAGTTGGTGGCCGAGGGGTTCGACCTCGAGAACAAAGGCAAGATCATCCACTTCACCGGTAAGAGCAAGCTGGTTCTCTTCCCCGGTATCGATGGGGACGAGTGATGAATCGCACCGGCCGAGCGGCACTGGGCGTCGTCCCATGGACGGTCCTGGTGCTGGCGCTCATCGTTGGGTTTCCAGGGAGCGCGTGGACGCAAAGCCTCAACATTGGCGGCGCAAGCTCGGAATCACCGATGGAGGTTTTCGCCGACGAGGGCATAGAATGGGAACAGGAACGCAAGCTGTTTACGGCGCGGGGCAATGCGCGGGCCATACGCGGCGAGGTCGAGGTTACGGCGGACGTGCTGCGTGCCTATTATCGGGAAAAACCGGGCGGCGGTTCAGACATCTGGCGGCTGGACGCGGAGGGCAACGTGAAGATTTCGTCCCCCGGCGAGACGGCCTTCGGCGACACGGCAATCTATGACATCGACAACGCCATCCTGGTTCTCAAGGGCCGCAAGGTGCGCTTCGTCACCGCCGAGGACGAAGTGACCGCCGACCGCCAGCTCGAATATTGGGAAACCAAGCAAATGGTGGTGGCCCGCGGCAACGCCTACGCGGTGCGCGACGCCAAGAGGCTGCGCGCCGACGTGCTCAGCGCCCATTTGCGAAAAAACAAGGATGGCAAGACGAAGATTTACCGGGTCGACGCTTTCGACAACGTGCACATCGTCGCCGAGCAGGACACGATCACCGCGGACCGCGGCGTCTATGACGTGGAAAGTGGTATCGCGACCCTCACCGGATCGGTTAAATTGTCTCGTGATGACAACCAACTAAATGGCTGTAGCGCGAAAGTGAATCTCAACACCGGCATCAGCAGACTGAAAAGCTGCACCAGCCCGGGAACCGGAAAATCCCGGGTCCGGGGTCTCTTCCATCCGCGAAACATAAAGAAAAAATAAATGCATGGGAGTCTAGGTTTCCGCGAGGACTCGGGACGCCGACCAGCCATATGACACAAAAACCTCAACTTCCCCCGAATAGCCTGCCCGATGCCGACGGCAAGGACAGGGGTCCGCGCCTGGTCGCCAGCGCCGGCAGGCTGGAAGCCAGAGACCTTGGAAAGGGTTTCAAAAAGCGGCTCGTGGTGCGCGGCGTCTCGCTTTCCATCGGGCGCGGAGAGGTGGTGGGGCTGCTCGGCCCCAACGGCGCCGGCAAGACGACTTGCTTCTATATGATCACCGGGTTGATCCCGCCGGACAACGGTACCGTCGTCCTGGACGGCCAGGATATTACGGATCTACCCATGTATCGGCGTGCTCGCATGGGTATCGGGTATCTCCCGCAAGAGGCATCCATATTCCGCGGCCTGTCGGTGGAACAGAACATCCGCGCCGTTCTGGAGGCGGTGGAAAAGTCGCGCCGCCGCCGCCAGACGATGCTGGACGCGCTTCTCGCCGAGTTTTCCATCACCCACCTGCGTCACACCCCGGCCCTGGCGCTGTCGGGCGGCGAACGGCGGCGCGTTGAAATCGCCCGGGCCCTGGCCACCAGCCCCCACTTTATCCTGCTCGACGAGCCCTTCGCCGGCATCGATCCCATCGCCGTCGGCGATATTCGCGAGCTGGTGGTTTACTTGAAAAGCTGCGGCATCGGGGTCCTGATCACCGATCACAATGTGAGAGAGACGCTCGATATCATCGATCGTGCCTATATTATCCATGATGGCATGGTGCTGATGGAGGGGACTCCGTCGGACATTGTGGGCAACGAGGATGTACGGCGCGTTTACCTCGGTGATCGGTTTAGGCTTTAGACGCGGTCCGCCATGGCGATAACCCCTCGCCTCGAGATGCGCCAAGGTCAGGCGCTCGTCATGACGCCGCAACTGCAGCAGGCCATAAAACTGCTGCAATTATCGAACCTGGACCTGAAAGACTACGTGGAGCGGGAACTCGAGGAGAACCCTCTCCTCGAGCGTGACGAGGAGGCGCCCGACGGTCCCGATAATGGCGCCTTGGACGGGTCCGCCGAAGGCCTCGCCGAAGACGGCGACGGACCCGAGGACGACCTTCTGGAAAAATTCGATCACACCGAGGCCGGTGGCCTGTCGGAGGCCGACCACGCGGCGCGCGATTTGGATTACGAAGACGAGTGGAGCGACGATTCGCCGGCCGCCGCGGACACCGTGGGACCCGCCGGGGCCACACTGGCCAATTCCGGTTCGGGGGGCGCCGGCGATTTTCAAGACCACGATTCCAACCTGGAACAGACACTTTCGAAACACGAAACCCTGCGCGAACACCTCCTCGCCCAGTTGAACGTCGATTTCGTCGACCCCATCGACCGGATGATCGGCCTTCATCTTATCGACATGGTGGACGAGGCGGGGTATCTCGGCGACGACCTCATGCCGGTGGCCGAGCTGTTGAACTGTGCGCTCGAGCGCGTCGAGGCGACGCTGGCCAAGCTCCAGCAACTCGACCCTCCCGGCATCTTCGCCCGCGACCTCGCCGAATGCCTGAAGCTCCAGCTCGGCGACCGCGACCGCCTGGATCCGGCCATGAACGCCTTGCTCGACAATCTCGACCTGTTGGCCAAGCGCGATATGAAGGGCCTCACCGAGTTGTGCGGCGTCGACGCCGAGGACGTGGCCGACATGGTGGCCGAAATCCGCGCCCTCAACCCCAAGCCGGGGCTTGCCTTCGACCATGCCGTCGCCCAGCCGATCACCCCCGACATTTTCATAAGGCCACGCCCGGGAAGCAGTTGGATTGTCGAACTCAACAACGACACCTTGCCCAAAGTGCTGGTCAACAACCTCTATTACGCGCAAATCAGCCGCGCCGCGCGAACCAAGGCCGACAAGCAGTACATTTCCGAGCAATTCCAGTCGGCCAACTGGTTGGTCAAGTCGCTGCACCAGCGGGCCACGACCATCCTCAAGGTGGCGACCGAGATCGTCCGCCAACAGGAGGAATTTTTCGCCAAGGGAGTGCAGCACCTGAAACCATTGGTGTTGCGTGATATTTCCGAGGCCATCGAAATGCACGAAAGCACCGTCAGCCGGGTGACCTCCAACAAGTTCATGGTGACCCCCCGGGGCATTTACGAACTCAAGTACTTTTTCACCCCGGCGATCGGCAGCTCTTCGGGCGGCGCGCCCCACTCCGCGGAATCGGTTCGCCAGAGAATCAAGTCGCTCATCAACGGCGAAGCGGCGGACGATATCCTCTCCGACGACAGGATTGTCGAGACCCTGAAAGCGGAGAGCATCGACATCGCGCGGCGTACCGTGGCCAAGTACCGGGAAGCCTTGGGAATCCCTTCTTCCGTACAGCGCCGCCGCGACAAGGCCGGGCAATCGCTGGCCCCGGCGCGCCGGGATTGAGGCAGGGGAAAACGAGTCCTTCGGACTATTGACTCTACCGTGAGGCGCCACTACCTTCCCCGCCTTCGCGGACGATCAACGCGGAAGCCGGGTCTTGTTCCCGGCCTCACTACCGCTGGCCAATCGGCCCATACCACGCCAATTCGGACTGTCGTGAGGCCCCTTACGGCTACTCATGGAAATCCTCGTTACAGGTAAGCATTTGGATGTCGGGGAAGCCTTGCGCGGCCACGTCGAATCCAATCTGGACGCCACCGTCACCAAGTATTTCATCAG
Source organism: Rhodospirillales bacterium (assembly GCA_030744625.1). Classification (GTDB taxonomy): domain Bacteria; phylum Pseudomonadota; class Alphaproteobacteria; order Rhodospirillales; family JASLQF01; genus JASLQF01. Next base: position 22,862 of record JASLQF010000036.1, on the reverse strand, counting down.
GGCGGTGGATGCCAGCGTGACCATTTCGCGCGAACCCGACGGGTTCCGCGCCGACATCTCGGCGCATCCAGGGCGCGGCCTGCTGGTGCAGGGCGGCGCCACGGCCGCCGACCCCTACGCCGCCTTCGACGGCGCACTGGAGCGCATCGCCAAGCAGCTGCGCCGCTACAAGCGGCGCATCCGGGATCACCACAAGGGCCGACGCCACGACGATGCCCTGCCAGCCCAGCAATACATCATCGCCGCCGAGAGCGAGGACGAGGAGCTCAAGGAGGCAACGCAGCCCCCCATCATCGCGGAAATGCCGACCGATATCCCCACCCTCAGCGTGGGCGAGGCGGTCATGCGAATGGATCTCGGCGATCTGCCTGTGGTGATGTTCCGCAACCGGGCCGGCGGCGTCTTCAACGTGGTCTATCGGCGGCCCGATGGGAACATCGGGTGGATCGACCCGAGCGGCAGCGACAAAGTGAAGGGATAAAGGTGGCCATGGAGATATCCGAGCTCCTCAAGCCGGAGGGCGTCGTCTCAAACCTGCGCGCCACCAGCAAGAAACAGGCTTTGCAGGACTTGGCGAAACGTGCCGCCGTGGTGGCCGGCCTCGACGAACGCCTGATCTTCGACGTGCTTTTGGAGCGCGAGCGGCTGGGCACCACCGGCGTCGGCGTCGGCATCGCCATTCCCCACGGAAAGCTGGCCGACCTCGACTGCCTCCACGGCGTCTTCGCGCGTCTGGAGCGCGCCATCGATTTCGATGCCATCGACGAGCAGCCGGTCGATTTGATCTTTCTGCTGCTGGCCCCGGAATCGGCGGGGGCCGATCACCTCAAGGCGCTGGCAGGGGTGTCGCGGATGCTTCGCGACAAGGCCTTCTGCGAAAAGCTCCGAGAGACGGATAACGCCGAGGCCCTGTACGCGCTCCTCGCCAATTCCGCCTCCTCTCGCGCCGCTTGAGCCGGGGAGGGTCTTATCGTCCTGGATCGAAATGATCTAAGACGTGAACAAGCCCCGAAGCACGTGAATCGCCCTCTTAAACGCCCGATTCGACGTCGATGGTCCCCGACCGTTTGGCGCTACCCTTGCCGCGAGCGCCGCGGTTTTCGATTTCGATGGTGCGCACCTCTGGTTCGGGGACCATACGCTCAAGCTCGACGTGCAAGAGCCCATTATCGAGGTTGGCGCCGGTGACCTCGATCCCCTCCGCCAAAACGAAGCTGCGCTGGAATTGGCGGGTGGCGATTCCCCGGTGCAGGTATACCTTCCCCGCGTCGTCCTCGCCGCCGCGCCCGCGGATGACGAGCTGGTTGTCCTCGACCGAGACGCTCAAATCCTCCATGGTGAAGCCGGCTACGGCAAGCGTGATACAGAGCGCGTTTTCCCCGACCTGTTCAATGTTGTAAGGGGGATAACCCTCGGCGGAGGCCTTGGAGGCGCGGTCGAGCAACCGTTCCAAATGGTCGAAGCCGAGCAACAGGGGGCTGTTAAATCCGGATATCCGTGCCATGGGGCGTCCTCCTCTGCGGGCGAGCGAGCACGTGGCGGCGGGTCCTCTTCAAGGCACCCGGCCGGCGGACGTACGACGCACCGCCGGCGCGCCGCCTATTTTGGAGAGTGGCGGCATGGTGTCAATAGAAGCGTGCCGGAGGGGAGCGACCCGTGGCGTGCGCCTACTGTTCGATGATGGGGTGGTCCCGCATGCGTTGGACGAACATATCCATCATACGGCGCAGGACCGGGTCGAATTTCTCAAGCCGGTTCAACCTGTCCGTCAGCGACTCCATCGGGATCACGGTCAATAGGGTTTTCTTTTTGGCGCATGCCGTCGCCATGCGCGGCAGGGAATCTATGAGCGCCATCTCTCCGATGATGCTGCCGGGGCCGGCCTCGGCGACGGCCACGTCCTTGTCGCCCGCCAGGCGGGAGATCGCAACGAGACCGGATTTGATCAGGTAGGCCTCATCGCCGGGGTCTCCCTCCCGGAAGATGAACTCGCCGGCGGCAAAGGATTTGGTTTTCAGGCGCTTTTTCGGCGTGACCCTGTCGCGCTTCACTGTGACGTCCTTTTTCTTGGCGCCGCGGTCGCCCCAATGGTCCACGTCCGACTTTTTACCGGTCCCGCTGGCGGTGGCCGCCATCTCCTTCTCGCTTGCCGCCTTGCGCTCGGCGGCGGCATCCTTGTTGTAGTCGATAAGGAGGTTATAGATCTTTCTCGCGAACCTGAGACGCCAGTGATCCGGGAGCTTGGTCGACAGGAGGCGGTCGCGGATGCGCGCCGCCGCCTCGAGGACCTCTTCCCGCCCGGCGCCAGTTTCGACGAGGGCGGACACCGAGCGCAAGCTGCGTACGATCCGTGCCAGTTGCGAGATGATGTGGTGTTGGTTTTTTTGTCCAAAATCGGAGCCCACCAGATCGAGAAGATATTGCACCTTGATCGCCTTGCTGGGAAGCATCTGCAGCATGCTTTCGATGGCGATCTCCGAGCTTTCATTGAGACCGTCGTCGGAATAAACCATCTTGGCGCGTAGGGTGGCGGCCTCGCTGATGCCGCCGCCGTCGGCGATGGCCTTGTGCTCGATCAAAGTGTGGATCAGAACGGAAAAGGCATCCTCCTCGCTGAGTTCGCCTTCCTTGCTGAGGGGCTTGACGCCTCCGATCTCGCGCTGCACCCGTTCCAGCATCACGCCTCTGGTCGCCGTCATATCATGGCGCGGCATGATTTTGTTCAATCGGTCCAGGAAACGTCCGGCCCGCTTTTGCGGCTCGTAGCGCCCGGAGCCGACGGAAATCAGGGTTTGCATGGCCTCGCCGAGGGTTCGCTGATAGCCGAGCAACTCCTTTACCGCATCGGCGCCGTCGAATATCTCGGCCATCACCTCATCCACGTAGGCCATGGCCTCCACACCGGGGTGGGTTTCCGCCTGTATGATCGTGAGCTCGAATTTGCGGTCCCAGCCCTTGGCGTCACCGATGTGGGGGGCGAGGGCGGCGCGGATCATGAAGTCACGGTCCTTCTCGTCGACGTTCTCGGCTACCGCGTCGACCATCGCCTGAATGCCCTTCTCTTTCAGCATCAGGTAATATTCCAGGGCGTTTTCCGCGTCCATGGCGCGTTCGGTGACCTCGTCGACCGCCGCGTAAACCTCGTTCATGCGCTTGGTCTGATTGAGGTGGTTGGCCTTGGATTGAACTGTGGCGACATTTTGAACGGACTGGACGTAAAGCCTCTCGTTGCGGCAGAACCATTTCATGTGGCCGGAGTTGTGCATAAGCTCGAGCGCCGTGATGCCGGTCTGGTCCAGGTAGCGCCTGAGCACGCGGCCGACGGTGCGGCGCGACTCGAACCGGTAGTAGTCCTCCAGGCTCCGGCACAGCGGCGCTTCGTCCACCGGCGAGATGGTGACGAACTTACCCGTTCCGCCCCCTCCCTCTTTCTTGTAGACGACCTTCTCGCGGCCCCGATCATCCTCCAAGGTCACCTTGACGGCGTCGAACTGCTTCATGGCCAACAGCGAAATGGCGATCTGGACGGCCCGCTCCTCGTTGTGGGCGGCCGAATACACCGACCAGTCGTCGCCGACGCTCACATGAACTTCGAAAATTGTTTGTGCGCTGTCCGTCACGTGCTTCATCCTGCAAACGGGCCGCTACCCTCGGCGCCGGGGAGCGACTTTGTTCTCTTTTCACATATAGTACGCGCCAGCCGTGTCGAAGGCTAAAAAATCGTGGGACCCAAAAGTATCCATAAGTATCAAAGGCATCCGTGGCGCCGCGCCGCCACCCTTGCCCTCGCCGTTCTGCTGCTGGCGGCCGCGGTGATCGCCCTGGTCCTGCGCGTCGACCGCGAAGCGGACGTGGAGCGTATCGCCACCGTCCGGGAACTCGCCGGCTATTACGCCTCCTTGGGTTACACGCTGGAGGCGCCGGCCACGGAAAACACCCCGGTCCCCCGGGTTTACCTGTCCGCTTTTCCCGAGGATTGGGGCGGCGCCCTGGAGGTGGAGCGGCGGAAGAGCCTGTTCTTCAGATCGGTCATGCCCCTGGTTCTCGCCGTCGACGAATCGATTGGGGAAGAGCGTCGCCGCCTGTTGGCGCTGCGGCGGATCATGGGGCGCGGCGCTACACTGGGGGAAAAGGACGGGCGCTGGCTCGTCGGGCTCGCCGTGCGCTACCAGGTGCGTACGGAAGAAGGCTCCCGGGCGCTTCCCTCGCCGCCCGAGATCGCCGAATTGGCGCGGCGCGTCGATGCGCTGCCGGTTTCCATGGCCCTCGCCCAGGCGGCGGTGGAAAGCGCCTATGGGACCTCGCGTTTCGCGCGCCAGGGAAATGCCCTGTTCGGCCAGTGGTCGACGGGCCAGGGGATCGTGCCGCAAGGCCGGCGGGAAGGCACGGGAGACCACCGCATCGCCGCCTTCGCGACGCTTCTGGACTCGGTGCGCGCCTACGCCATGAACCTCAATACCCACGCGGCCTATCGGAAATTCCGCCTGTCGCGGGCGGCTCGACGCGGCGACGGCGCCGCTCTCGACGGCCATGCCCTGGCCGCCCATCTCGGGCCCTATGCCGAGACCGGCGCCGATTACGTTGCCACCGTGCGCCGCGTCATCCGCCAAAACGGGCTCGGCCGGCTCGATGGGGCCCGCCTTGGGACGCGCCCAGCGGCGCGAATTGAGACCGCCGGTCGATAGGGGGATCGCGCCCTAGCGCACCATCAGGCTCGGCAGCCACAGCACCACGTCGGGAAAGGCGATCATGATGCCCATGACCAGGAGGTTTAGCCCGACGAAAGGCAGCGCGGCGCGGTAGATATCGCCCATGGTCGTGTCCGGCGTGGCGATGCCTTTCATGACGAACAGCGCCAGTCCGAAGGGCGGCGACAGGGTCGCCAGCTCCAAATTCAGGAGCATGATGGCGCCGAACCACACCGGGTCCCATCCCATGGCGATGACGATGGGCATGAACACGGGAAGGGTGACCAGGACAATCGACGTCTGCTCCAGGAACATGCCCAGGAAGATCAGGACCACCTGCATGAGGATGAGAATCCAGATGGGATGCACATCCATGTCGATGACGAGGTTGGTAATGGCCGAGGTGACCCCGATGAAGGCGAGAACCTGGCTGAACGCCGCCGAGCCGGTGAGGATGATCAACACCATCACCGTGATCGAGGCGGCGGCTCCCACCGCCCGCTTGGTCACCTTCCAGGACAGCTTGCCGTAGGCCTTGGCCAGAATAAAGCACAGCAGGGTGCCGACGGCCGCCGCCTCGGTCGGGGTGGCGACGCCCATGAATATGGTGCCGATGACGACGACGATCACCGACAACAGCGGCACCACGTAGCGAAAGGTGTCCAGGATGCGGCGTCCTATCGGGGTGGGCGGTACGTCGTAGGGCGGCGCGATCGACGGCTGTAGGGTGCATCTGATGACGATGTAGGCGGCGTAGACCGCGGCCAGCAGAAACCCCGGAAGGATGATGCCGATGAGCAGCTTGCCGACCGATATCTTGCCGAGACTGGCAAGGATGACGCCCAAGGCGCTGGGCGGAATCATGATGGCGAGGCTGCCGCTGGCCAGAATCGGCCCCAAGGTCATGGATTTCGCGTAGCCGCGCTTCTCCATCTCGGGCGCCAGGGTGGAGCCCAGCATGGCGACGCTGCCCATGGCGACGCCGGTGAGCGTGGCGAGCAAGGCCCCGGCACCGACGGCGAGCAGGGACAGCCGGCCGGCGATGCGCCCCATCCATTCGTCCAACACGTCGATCATCTTGTAGGCGACGCCGGAATGGAACATCACCGTTCCCATGAGGATGAACATGGGTACCGGCACCAGGACGAAGGTGGAGATGGAACTGTCGATGCTGAGAATTAGCTGGCTGAGGCCGATATCGCCGCCCCAGAATGAATAGACCCCGATGATGTTGATCAGGGTGAAGGCGAAGGCGACGGGCAGTCCCATCAGCAACAGAACGCCGAGACCGCCGAAGAAAAAGGCCATGTAGGCCCACCACTCCATGGCCACCTACCTCACACGCTGCCGTCGATGGTTTCCCGCTTCACTTCCCGGCCTTGGTAACAAAGCAGCGCGCGGCGCATGAACTGGAGCCACAGGAAGAAGGTGCCGAGCGGAATGACCATCAAATTCAGGTAGCGCGGGATCTCGATCTCGGCCGGTATGCGGATGCCCTTCTGCCAGGACGTTATGACCTCGGTCAATCCGTAGACGGTTATCACCAGGCAGATAAAAGCGCAGATGACGGAGTTGACGACCCCCAGCCAGCGCTGGGTTTGCGGGCTTAGCTGGGTGAACAAGAGGTCGATCGTTATGTGCTCCTCGCGTCTGAGCACCCAGGCGGCGCCGAGAAAGGTGATCCACAGCAGCATGGTGCCGCTGATCTGGTCGATGCCGATCAGGCCCTCGCGCAGGACATACCGGAAAAAGACCTTGACCGTGACCGTCAGCATGACGCCGACGAGAAGTATCCCCGACAGCACGCCGCCGGTGGTCAGGATCGCGTCGAATATCCGGATGGCTCGTGCGCCGGCATTCATGCGATAGGTTCCCTATTCCTTCCGGGGACCGAAAGCCGGCTGGGATCGGCCTGGAGAACGAGAAAGACGGCGCGACGGCGTTGCCGCTCCCGGCGGCGCCATCGACCCCTAGAAACTCCGGGCCGGCCCGCCCTCGAACGGACGGCGGGCCGGCCCGGCAATGATGTCACCCCGCAGGTGCCGGGGCCGGGAATCCCGTTAGAATCCCATCAGTTTCCTGGCTTCCGCGTAATCGCCGGCGCTCATGACCGTCTTGTAATGCGCCCATAGGGCATCGGCGGCGGTATCCTTCCAAATCTTGGCTTCCGCCTTCGAGAAGTTGATGACCTTCATGCCAGCCTTGGTCATGGTACTGAGCTGCGCCGCCTGGTGGGCCGCCACCCAGCCCAGGGAATATATCTGAGTGTAGCGGACCGCCTCGTGGACGATGTCCTGTACGTCCTTGGGCAGGCTGTTCCACTTCTTCAGGTTCATGGCGACGCCGATGCCGTTTCGGTACAGCGGGTGATTGATGATGAACTTGGAGACCTCATGCCAGCCGAAGTGCGTGAAGCCGTCATAATAGGGCCAGGTAAAGCCCTCGACGGTGCCGCGCTCCAGGGCGACATAAACCTCGCTCGGCGGCAAGGTGACGGGTTCGGCGCCCACCGCCTTGACGACGAAGCGGGTCAGCGGGGGCACCCTGATCTTACGGCCCTTCAAATCGCCGATGCTGGACACCGGTTGCTGGGTGTACATGAAGTGGCTGCCCGTCTTCGGGTCGCCGGAATAATGCCCCAGATAACGGATGCCCTTCTTCTCGTACATCCTGACCATGAAGTTCCACAGGTCGCTGCCCGGTCCGTTGTCGCCGATCTCATAGGGCGATGCCTCGGGCAGATAGCCGGCCTTGACGACGCCCGCCCAGTAGTTCTGGGCCCCGTACCAGACGTCGAAGACGCCCTTCACCAACGCTTCCGGCTGATCGAACGTGGGGACAACCTCGCGCGAGCCCTTGAACGTGATGACCAGCTTGCCCTTGGCGCGCTTGTTGACTTCCTCCATGAACTTGATGCCGAGATCGGCGGCGGCGGAAACCTTCGGCGGCCACGAGCCGACCATGTTGAGCTTTATGGCCTCGGCACCGGCCTGCTTGGCCGGGCCGGATGTCATGAGCAGCGCAAGCAACGCGACAGCTGCCAAGCCGATAAGTGAATGTTTTTTCATTGGGCTCCCCTCCCTGATTAAGATTTCGAATTACGATAACGCACTTCCAACGTACCAAACACCAATCCCTACGGCAACTGAACGGAATTTTGTTCGCAACGCCAAAAGTAATTCATTTATCACTTATGAAGTGTGTCAACTGTTTCATTAGAGAATGCTGGCATCGAGGTGCGCCGATAATTGTATCGTACTTCCGGCGTAGCTCGGTGGTCTGTTAGTGTTCGTCGTCAAGGCGAGGTCCACAAGATCGGTCGAGCGAGGGTCGGCCCGTGGTCCCCATCCGATATCTCGGTCCTTGGGAGAGAACAGTGAAATGAAAATCATCCCCATTCATCACGAACCCATGAAGCCCGAGTTCAACAGCCCCTTCAGCGCCGCCTTCGCGGTCGAGGACGCGCGGCTCATCTTCATTTCGGGCTGTTGCACGGTGCCGAGCTACCACAAGCACCCGCACGACCCCATCGAGGAACGCCAGTGGCTCGACAACGATTTCCGCGAACAAACGGAGCGCACGTTCGCACACATGAAACTCATCCTCGACGCCGCCGGCGCCGACTTCGCCAACATGGTGTTTTTGACGGTATACCTGACCGACGCCGGCAACCAGGACGTATTGAACGAAATCTCGGCCCGCCATTTCGGGAACGACAACCCACCGCCGCGCTCGGTGATCCAGGTCGCCGGCCTGGCCCATACGGACATGATGATCGAGATCGACGGCATCGCCGCCGTGCCCAGGTCGTGAACTCGGGAGAGCACCATGAGCGATGAAATCCTGCCCCCCGGCGTCGATCCCGATACCCGCAAGGTCGCCGTCCGCACGGTCCGCGCCGTCAACGAGGCGGGCACCCGCACGGTTACCTGGGTGCGCGATTACGACCCCATCGTCGCCGACGAGCCGGACACCCTGGGCGGCACCAACACCGGCCCCAGCCCCCTGGAACTGGCCCTGGTTTCCCTGGTCAGTTGCGACGGCGTCATCATCAACGGGGTCGCCCAGGCCATGAAATTCGACTACGCGCGCGTCGAATTCGAGGCCTCCGGCCAGATCGACGTCAGGGGGCCTAAGGGGGTGCGCGGCGTCTGCCCCTATTTCGAGAAGGTTGACCTCGCCATCACGCTGGCCACCGACGAGTCGGACGAGCGCTTCGAGAAGCTGCAGGCCAACGTCGAGTTCCGCTGCCCCATCATCAACCTGTTCCGCGGCGCCGGGGTCGAACTCAACGTCACCTGGCGCCGGGCCGGCCCCGGCCAATGACCGCGAATTAGCGGCTCGCCCTCGCCAGGCAAGAACAAGGGCCCGGCCGTTGCCAGCCAAGCCCTTGATCTAAATGGTGGAGCCGAGGGGAATCGAACCCCTGACCTCTACAATGCCATTGTAGCGCTCTCCCAACTGAGCTACGGCCCCGCCGGCGGATTTCCATGCCCCGGAACCCGGAAAATACGGAGGTTCGCCTTTCCGAGGCAAGAAAAAACCAGCGGCGCTCCTCAACGGTCTCCTTCTCGTCCGGACTTTAGTTGACGTCCGCCATGTCGTCGTTGTCGTCGAGTTTGATGTCGTCTTCGATCAGGTCGTCATCGCCGTCTTCGCCGCCGACGACGATATCCGCCTCTTGGCCATCGTTCGGGTCGACGATACCGCCCTCCGCAGAGTCCCCGATTTTCTCCGTTTCCTCGGCGGCCGCGGGCGCGGGCGCGTCGTCAGCGCCCTCGGGTATTTCCGCCGCCGCGCTGACGGCTGGCGCTGGTGCGCGCCGGGGCCTGGCGGCCCGGTCCTCGGCGTGCACCGTCTCGCAAATCGGACACGTGATCGGACGGCGCTTCAGATCATAAAAGCGCGCCCCACAGTTTTGGCACGTGCGTTTGGTGCCCCATTCCGGCTTCGCCAACGCTCAAACTCCCATGTCGTTGTACAGGCTCGCACAGGTTCGCGAGTTCACCCTGCCCAGCCAATTGCCACGAACCACGTCGGCTGTCAAAAACAAAAATAGGGCGCGCCGCAATTAATGCGGCTGGCCGCGTCCTTGGCCCCTGAGACGGCAAGACGGGAGACTACAAAAGACGATCCCGCGTGACACCGAATCACTGAAACGTGTACTTAGAAGCTCCCGCCGCCGCCGCCGGCGTTCGCCGCGCCGGCGCCGGATCGCGGATTTTGGGAGTTGCAAACGCGTGACCCAGCTCATTTCCCACCCCAGCGGGCCGCTGAGCGGCGCCGTCCAGGTCCCCGGAGACAAGTCGATCTCGCACCGCGCCCTGATGATCGCCGGCGTCGCCGTCGGGGAAAGCAGGATCGAGGGGCTGCTGGAAGCGGCGGACGTGCTGGCGACGGCGGACGCCATGCGCGCCTTGGGCGCCACGGTGGAACGGGACGCCACGGTGGAACGAGGCGGCGTCTGGCGGGTCCAGGGGCGCGGCGTCGGCGGTCTCGTCGAGCCCGGCGCGGTTCTCGACATGGGCAATTCGGGCACCGCGGCGCGCCTGTTGATGGGGCTTTTGGCGGCGCACCCTTTTACCAGCTTCCTGGCCGGCGACGCGTCGCTCTCGGCGCGCCCCATGGAGCGCGTGATGGCGCCCCTGGAGCGCATGGGGGCCGGGTTCGTCGCCCGATCGGGCGGCCGCCTGCCGATCACCGTCGTCGGCGCCGAGGCGCCGGTGCCCATTTCCTACGAGGTGCCCATGGCGTCGGCGCAGGTCAAGTCGGCGGTGCTGCTCGCCGGCCTCAACGCACCCGGCATGACCCGCGTCGTCGAGCCGCGGGCGACGCGGGACCACACCGAATCGATGCTCCGCCATTTCGGCGTCGAGGTCGCCGTCGAGTCGGGGGCCGGGGGCGGCCGCAAGATCACCCTGACCGGCGAGCCCGAAATCACCGGCCGCGACGTCGACGTGCCGGGCGACATCTCCTCGGCGGCCTTTCCCCTCGTCGCCGCGTTGCTGGTGCCGGGCTCGCGCGTCACGTTGCGGGGCGTCGGCGTCAATCCCCTGCGCACGGGCCTCCTCGAGACGCTTCGCGAAATGGGCGCCGACATCGCCCTCGACAACCGGCGCGACGCGGGCGGGGAGCCGGTCGCCGATGTCACCGCGTCGGCCTCCGTCCTCAAGGGCGTCGACGTGCCGGCCGAGCGCGCGCCCTCGATGATCGACGAGTACCCGGTACTGGCCGTGGCGGCGGCGTTGGCCGCCGGCACCACCCGCATGCGCGGTATCGCCGAGCTGCGGGTCAAGGAAAGCGACCGCTTGAGCGCCGTGGCGCGGGGGCTCCGGGCGTGCGGCGTCGACGTCGAGGAAGGCGCCGATTCCCTGAGCGTCTATGGCCGCGGCGAGGCGCCGGCGGGAGGCGCAGAGGTTGCCGTCCAGCTCGATCACCGCATCGCCATGGCTTTCCTGGTGCTGGGCGCGGCGGCGCGCCAGGCGGTACGCGTCGACGACGGGGCGCCGATCGCCACCAGCTTCCCCGGATTCCGGGACATGATGAACGGCCTCGGCGCCGGCGTCGAGGAGGCCGGCGCGTGATCATCGCCATCGACGGCCCGGCCGCCGCCGGCAAGGGCACGCTGGCCCGCCGGCTTGCCCGACACTTCGGGCTGGCAGTGCTCGACACCGGGCTCCTGTACCGCGCCGTCGGCCTCAAGGTGGTGCGCCAGGGAGACGACCCTTCGGACGCGGCGGCGGCGGCCGCCGCCGCCCAAGGACTCGGTCCCGGCGACCTGGAGGTTTCCGATCTGCGCGGCGAAGCGGTGGCCGCCGCCGCCTCCAAGGTGGCGGCCATTCCCGCCGTCAGGGCCGCCCTGCTGGATTTCCAGAAAAACTTCGCCGACCACCCGCCGGGAAGCGCCAAGGGCGCCGTCCTCGACGGGCGCGATATCGGCACCGTCGTCTGCCCCGACGCCGACGCCAAGATATTTATCACCGCCAGTGTCGAGGTGCGCGCCCGGCGGCGTCTTAAAGAGTTGCGGGATCGCGGCCTCGAAGCTATACCTAGCCGCGTTCTGCACGATATGAAGGAGCGCGACGCGCGCGATGCGCAGCGCCACTTGGCGCCGTTGGAGCCGGCCGTGGACGCCTTTGTCTGCGATACCAGCGACCGGGACGCCGATGCGGTGTTTGCGGCGGCGCTGGAATTCATCCGGTCGCGGAACATTTCCGGTTAGGCTTTGGGCGCCGAAGACGGGTGCCGCCGGGAGACCGCGCCGTCGTGGCGTGGGCGATGAGACTGGAGACCATGTAAAGACCGCCGGAGACAACCGGCTGGCCAGGAAAGCACAACGATGAGGATTGCAAAGAGATGGCTGGTGTGAATACAGAGCAAGAGGCCCAGGCCGGGCCTCCCGCGAGCGGCGAAAACTTCGCCGAACTTCTGGAAGAATCCCTGGGTGAAAGCGGCCGCTTCGAGGGCCGCGTGGTCAAGGGCACCGTGCTCAGCGTGGGCAGCGAATCGGTGCTCGTCGACGTCGGCCTGAAATCGGAAGGACGCATTTCCCTGAAGGAGTTCGCCTCGCCCGAAGAACAGATCGACCTCAAGCCCGGCGACGTCGTCGACGTCTTCGTAGAGCGCTTCGAAGACAAGAACGGCATGGTCACGCTGAGCCGTGAAAAAGCGCGCCGGGAAGAATCGTGGATCGAACTCGAAAAGAACTACAAAGACGGGCACCGGGTCACCGGTGTCATCTTCGGCCGCGTCAAGGGCGGTTTCATCGTCGATCTTTCGGGCGCCGTGGCGTTCCTGCCGGGCAGCCAGGTCGACATCCGGCCGGTGCGCGACATCACGCCGCTCATGGGCACGCCTCAGCCCTTCCAGATTCTCAAGATGGACCGCAGCCGGGGCAATATCGTTGTTTCCCGCCGCGCCGTCCTCGAGGAGACGCGCGCCGAGGAACGCTCCGAACTCATCGCCAACCTCAAGGAGGGCCAGGTCTTGGAAGGCGTGGTCAAGAACATCACCGACTACGGCGCCTTCGTCGACCTCGGCGGCGTGGACGGGCTCCTGCACATCACCGACATCGCGTGGCGGCGCATCAACCACCCCTCCGAGGCGCTGCAGATCGGCCAGACGGTGAACGTCCAGGTCATCCGCTTCAACGCCGAGACTCAACGCATTTCGCTCGGCATGAAGCAGCTCGAATCCGATCCTTGGGAGGAAATCGAGGCCAAGTATCCGGTCGGCAGCAAGTACACCGGCCGCGTCACCAACATCACCGATTACGGCGCCTTCGTCGAGTTGGAGCCGGGGGTCGAGGGACTGGTCCACGTCTCCGAGATGAGCTGGACGAAAAAGAACGTGCATCCCGGGAAGATCATCTCGACCAGCCAGGAGGTCGAGGTCATGGTCCTCGATTCCGATTCCCAGAAGCGCCGCATCAGCCTTGGCCTCAAGCAGTGCCTGACCAATCCGTGGGACGACTTCAAGGAGAAGAACCTCGTCGATTCCGAGGTCGAGGGCGAAATCAAGAACATCACCGAATTCGGCATGTTTGTCGGCTTCGACGGCGAAATCGACGGCATGGTCCACCTCTCGGACATCTCCTGGACGCAGCGCGGCGAAGACGCCATCACCAAGTACAAGAAAGGTCAAACGGTCAAGGCCAAGGTGCTCGACATCGACGTCGAAAAAGGGCGCATCAGCCTTGGCATCAAACAGTTAGCGGCGGATCCGTTCGATGCCGGCCTGACCACCGTGAAGAAGGGCGACGTGGTGACCTGCACGGTGAGCGCCGTCACCAACGGCGGCATCGAGGTGAGTGTCGGCGAGGGTATTCCCGGGTTTGTCCGTAAGTCCGACCTCTCGCGGGACCGTAGCGAGCAGCGGCCCGACCGCTTCGCCGTGGGCGAGAAAGTCGACGCCCGCGTTACCCAGGTCGACCGCGGCGGCCGGCGTCTGGTGTTGTCGATCAAGGCTCTGGAAATCCAGGAAGAGAAAAAGGCCATGGCCGAATACGGCTCTTCCGACTCGGGCGCCAGCCTGGGCGATATCCTGGGGGCCGCCATCAAGGAAAAAGAAGCCGCCGGAAAGCAAGAGGCGACGGCGGAAGCCGACGTAGAGGAAGAAAAGCCCAAGAAGAAGGCCGCCACCAAGAAGGCCAAGGAAAAAACCGCCGATACCAAGGAAGCTGCGGAAAAACCGAAGGCAAAGAAGGCCGCCGCCAAGAAAAAGCCCGCCAAGGCCGCGGCCGAGGGCGAGGCTGCCGCCAAGGAAAAACCGAAAACCGCGGCCAAGGCCAAGGCCAAGGCCAAGACCAAGACCGCCGCGAAACCGAAAACCGCGGCAAAACCAAAGACCAAGGCCGCCGCGAAATCCGCGGACAAGGACGAAAAGAAGGCGAAAAAGGCCGATACCTGATCCTGGCCGCCCCTGGCGCCTTTCCCGGCGCGGCTCCCGCCGGGGCCGGCCGCGTTGCGGGAAGGGGCCGCGGGAGGTGACATGCCGCTGGACGCCGATCATGTGATCGACAGACGCCGTCTCAAGCGCCGGCTCGCCTTTTGGCGGGTGCTCGGCGTCGTCGCCGTGGTCGCGGCGGTGGTCGCGGCGGTGGGCCGGTTCGGGTTCGTGGGACGTGATTTCGTCGCCCGCGTCAACGTGGAAGGTATCGTGATCGACGACCCCTGGCGTGACCGCGCGCTGGCAGCCATCGCCGGGGATTCGAGGGCGCGGGCGCTCATCGTGCGCATAAACAGCCCCGGCGGCACGGTCGCCGGCGGCGAGGCGCTGTACAGCAATCTCAGGAAGCTCTCCGCGAATAAACCGGTGGTCGCCGTGATGGCGGAGATCGCCACCTCGGGGGGCTACATGGCGGCCCTCGGCGCCGACTACATTGTGGCCCGGGGCGGGTCGATCACCGGCTCCATCGGTGTCATCTTGCAGACCACCGACCTAACCGGGCTCCTGGAAAAAATCGGCGTCAAGGCGGAAGCCATCAAGAGCCGTCCTCTGAAGGCCCAGCCCAGCCCGTTGGAGCCGCTGACGCCCGAGGGGCGCGCCGCGGCGCGCTCGGTGGTGCTGGATTTCTTCGATATGTTCGTGGACATGGTCGCCGAGCGCCGGCGGATTCTCCGCGATTCGGTCTTGACCCTGGCCGATGGCCGTATATTCACGGGCCGCCAGGCCAAGGACAATGGCCTCATCGATGCCCTGGGCGGCGAGCCCGAAGCACGAAAATGGCTGGCTGAAACCCGCAAAATCCCTGTCAGCCTGCCGATTCGCGACGTTGAAATCGAGCGTGGCGAAGGGCTGTGGCGCGAACTCCTCGGGGTCGTGGTCGGAAAAGCGCTTTTTTCTGAACGACTTAGACTTGACGGCCTGATCTCCCTTTGGCACCCTGAGCAGTGGTGACGCCGCCCCTTGGGTTGAGCGTCGCCGCTGACGCCCCGCCGGCAGTGTAATTTTTGGGCGGACTCCATTAGGGGGGGGAACCGGGCGATGACCAAATCGGAGCTGATCGCGCGCCTTGCCGAGGCCAATCCGCATCTCTACCAGCGGGACGTGGAGCGCATCGTCACTACCATTTTCGAAGAGATAACAGCGGCGCTGGCCGGTGGCGACCGCGTCGAACTCAGGGGATTCGGCGCCTTTTCGGTGAAGCGGCGCGGCGCTCGCGTGGGGCGCAACCCGCGGACCGGCGAGGCGGTCCAGGTATCGGCCAAGTACATCCCCTACTTCAAGACCGGCAAGCAACTCCGCGATAAGCTGAACAGTTAGGGTCTTATCGTCCTCGATCGAAACGATCGTTCTCTACCCCGGGCCGCCATCCGCGACACCAAGTTCGGATCTTGAAAATGCGCATCTTCTCGTGGATCGTCATGGTGCCGGTGGCGCTTTTCGTCATCGTGTTTTCCGTCGCCAACCGCGCCGAGGTAGGGGTCGACTTCTGGCCCTTTGAGTACGTGGCGCCATTGCCGCTGTTCGCCGTTGCGCTGGTCGCCGCGTTCGCCGGCTTCGTGGCGGGTGCCTTCGTGGCCTGGATATCGGGGCACGGGGCGAGGCGACGTGGGCGTGCCGCGGCGCGCCGTGCGGCGGCGGCCGAACGGGAAATCCAGCACCTGCGCGAGCACGCCCGCAAGCTCGAGGACGGCGTGGCGGCCGGCGTGCCCGAAAAGCCGGGCCGCCCTCCGAACCTTCCCGCCGAGGCGGCCTGACGGGGTGCGGACATGCGCGTGATCTCGGCCGACGATCTCAACCGCGTTCTCGACTATGCCTCGGTTATAGACCGCCTGGACGCGTTTTTCCGAAGCGGCAACACCCGCCAGGAGCATGCCCACTACCCGGTCAACGTGCCGGGCGGCGCCGAGGCGACCCTGATCGTCATGCCGTGTTGGGAGGAGGGGGCCTACATCGGCGTCAAGATCGTCAACGTCTTCCCCGACAACGGAGGGCGTGGCCTGCCGACGATCATGGCGACCTACATGTTGTCCAGCGGCGAGACCGGCGAGACCCTGGCCATGTTGGACGGCAACACGCTGACGGCGCGGCGCACGGCCTCGGCCTCGGCGCTTGCCTCGCGCTATCTCTCGCGCCCCAATGCCGCGCGTATGGTGATGGTGGGTACCGGCGTCCTCGCCGCGCACCTGATCCGGGCCCACGCCACCGTGCGCCCGATTGCCGATGTCAAGGTATGGGGACGCTCGCCGGACAAGGCCGAAGCCGTCGCCGAGAACCTGAATAGCGAGGATTTGCGGGTTGCCGCCACCACCGATCTGGAGGCCGCCGTCGCCGAGGCCGATATCGTCTCCTGCGCCACGCCGTCCCTGGAACCGCTGGTGCTGGGCGCGTGGCTCCGGCCCGGGCAGCACGTGGACCTGGTCGGCAGCTTCAAGCCGGACATGCGCGAGGCCGACGACGAGGTCATGCGGCGCGCTACCATCTTCGCCGACACCCGCGCCGATATTCTCAAAAAACCCGGCGACATCGTGCAGCCCCTCGAGGCCGGGGTCATTACCGCCGAAGACGTGGTCGGCGACCTCTTCGGCCTGGCCCAGGGGACGTGCGCCGGCCGCCGCGCCGACGACGAGATCACGCTCTTCAAGTCCATGGGGACGGCCATCGAGGACCTGGCCGCCGCCACCCTGGCGCTGGAGCGGCTATGAGGCTATAAATCCGCCCCCTTACCCGGGAGCCGCGCCGCGATGGCCGCCATCCAACCTTCCCAGCGTCTTTTCGTCGCCCTCGACACCCCGGACGAGGCCCGGGCGCTGGCCCTCTGTGGACAGCTCGCCGGCGTCGTCGGCGGCGTCAAGGTCGGCAACGAGCTGTTCACCGCCGCCGGCCCGGCCGGCGTGGCGCGTCTCGGCGCCACCGGCCTACCCGTTTTCCTGGACCTCAAGTTCCACGACATCCCCAACACCGTGGGCCGCGCAGTTCGCGCCGCGCTGGCCCTCAAGCCCTTCATGCTCACGGTGCACGCCGCCGGCGGGGTGGCCATGATGCGGGCGGCGGCCGAGGCAGCCGCCGAGGCCGGCGCCGAGCGCCCGCTGCTGATCGGGATTACTGTGCTGACCTCCATGAACGACGAGGCGCTGGCGGCCACCGGTGTCGCGGGTCCGGTCCTCGGCCACGCCGAGCGGCTGGCCAGGCTGAGCCGGGACAACGGCCTCGACGGCATCACGTGTTCGGCCCACGAGGCACCATTGCTGCGCGCCGCGTGTGGCCCCGATTTCGTGCTCGTCACACCCGGCATTCGCCCGGCAGCCGTCGGGGGCGATGACCAGAAACGCACGGTGACCCCGGCCGAGGCGGTGCGCCTCGGCGCCGATTGCCTGGTGGTCGGCCGGCCCATCACCGGCGCCGACGATCCGGCGGCGGCGGCGCGCGCCGTGGCCGCGGAGATCGCCGAGGCGGGGCCATGACCGTCGAGGTCAAAATCTGCGGGCTGTCGACGCCGGAGACGGTGGCCGCCGCGGTGGCCGGCGGCGCGCGCTCCGTCGGCTTCGTCTTCTATCCGGGCTCGCCGCGTTCGGTAACCCCGGAAGAGGCCGGGCGCCTCAGTGCCGCCGTGCCCGCCGGCATCACCCGTGTCGGCGTGGTGGTGGACCGCGATGACGCCGGCCTCGAGGAAATCGTCGCCGGGGCGGGCCTCGACATGTTGCAGCTTCACGGCGCCGAGACCCCGGAACGCGCCGCCGAGATCAAGCGACGCTTCGGGCTCGCCGTCATGAAAGCGGTCCCGATCGCGGGTGTGGAAGACGTCGCCCGCGCCGGCGCCTACGAGGACGTGGTCGACCGCCTCATGTTCGACGCCAAGCCGCCCAAGGATGTCGAAGCGCTGCCCGGCGGCAACGCGCTGTCCTTCGACTGGGAGCTTCTCGGCGGCCACCAATGGCAAAAGCCGTGGACCCTGGCCGGCGGCCTCGATGCCGGCAACGTGGCGGCGGCGGTGCGCGCCTCGGGCGCCCCGGCGGTCGACGTCTCGTCCGGTGTCGAGGAGCGCCCCGGCGTCAAGAGCGTCGACAAGATCGACGCCTTCCTGGCGGTGGCGCGGGACCTTTGAACGGGCTCGGGCCGGGCCCACAAAATGCTGCAAATTGGCGAGCCCTTGTGGTTTAGTTGCGTCCCCCATCGGCGAAGATTTACCATCTATCCATGGAAAGCCTGAACACATACCGCGCCGGGCCGGACGAGCGCGGCCATTTCGGCATCTACGGCGGGCGCTACGTGGCCGAGACGTTGATGCCGTTGGTCCTGGAGGTGGGGCGCGCCTATGGCGAGGCCCGGGACGATCCCGCCTTCGCCCGCGACCTGACCCATTACCTAGCCCACTACGTGGGGCGGCCGAGCCCCCTCTACTTCGCCGAGCGCACGACCCGGGAGTTCGGCGGCGCCAAGGTCTACTTCAAGCGCGAAGACCTCAACCATACCGGTGCCCACAAGATCAACAACTGCGTCGGCCAGATTCTCCTGGCCCGGCGCATGGGCAAGAAGCGCATCATCGCCGAGACCGGCGCCGGCCAGCACGGAGTGGCCGCCGCCACGGTGTGCGCGCTGTTCGACATTCCGTGCACCGTCTACATGGGCGTCACCGACATCGAGCGCCAGGCCCCCAACGTCTTCCGCATGAAGATGCTGGGCGCCGAGGTAAGGCCGGTGACGGCGGGCAAGGGGACCCTCAAGGACGCCATGAACGAGACCATCCGCGATTGGGTCGCCAACGTGGACGACACCTACTACCTGATCGGCACGGTGGCCGGCCCGCACCCCTATCCGGCCATGGTGCGCGACTTCCAGTGCGTCATCGGCGATGAAGTGCGCGCCCAGATGCAGGCGGCCGAGGGCCGTTTGCCCGACACCCTGCTCGCCTGCATCGGCGGCGGCTCCAACGCCATCGGCCTGTTCCATCCGTTCCTCGACGACGGCACCGTCGGCATCGTCGCCGTGGAAGCCGCCGGCGAGGGCATCGGGACGGGCAAGCACGCCGCCTCGGTGGGGGCCGGTCGGCCCGGCGTGCTGCACGGCAGCCGCAGCTACCTCCTGCAGGACGGCGACGGGCAGATCGAGGAAGCCCATTCCATCTCGGCCGGCCTCGACTATCCGGGAATCGGTCCCGAGCACGCCTGGCTCAAGGACGTGGGCCGGGTCGAGTACGTCTCCGTCACCGACGACGAGGCGGTGGCGGCGTTCCGCCAGTGCACGCGCCTGGAAGGCATCATCCCGGCCCTCGAATCGGCGCACGCCCTGGCCCACGCCGCCAAGATCGCCGGCACGCTGCCTGCCGACCACCTGCTGGTGGTGAACATGAGCGGGCGCGGCGACAAGGACCTGGATACCATGGCCAAGGCCGCCGGGGCCGGGACGTGAGTGTCCCCAGCCGCATCGAGAAGCGCTTCGCCGCCCTCGAGGAAGCGGGTCGCGGAGGTCTCGTCGTGTTCGTCACCGCCGGTGATCCGGATGCCTCGACCTCGGCGGAAATCCTCTCGGCCCTGCCCCGCTCGGGCGCCGATATCATCGAGCTCGGCATGCCCTTCTCCGACCCCATGGCCGACGGCCCGGTCATCCAGATGAGTTCCCAGCGGGCGTTGGGCAATGGGGCCAGCCTGCGCAAGACCCTGGCCATGGTGGAGGAATTCCGCCGCGGCGACGACGAAACGCCGATCATCCTCATGGGCTACTTCAACCCCATCTACGTCTACGGCACCGACGCCTTCGCCGCCGAGGCCAAGGCGGCCGGCGCCGACGGCCTGATCGTCGTCGACCTGCCCCACGAGGAGGAGCATGAGCTCGGCGCGCCGGCCCGCGCCGCCGGCCTCGACCTCATTCACCTGGCCACCCCGACCCTTGGCGACGAGCGCCTGCCTCTCGTCCTCGAGGGCGCCAGCGGCTTTCTCTATTACGTCTCGATCGCCGGGATCACGGGCACGGCGTCGGCCACCGCCGCCGACATCGGCCGCGCCGTCGAGCGCCTGCGACGCCATACAGAGCTTCCCATCGCCGTCGGTTTCGGTATCAAGACCCCGGATCAGGTGGCCTCGGTCGCCGCCGTCGCCGACGCCGCCGTCGTCGGATCAGCGCTGGTCGGCAAGATTGCCGAGAACCTGGACGCCGACGGCGCACCGCGCCCCGGATTGGTCGCGGCGGTGCTCACTTTCGTGTCCGATCTCGCCGAAGGCGCCCGCCGCGCGGCGAGGAAGCCATGAACTGGCTCACCAACTTCGTGCGCCCCAAGCTGCGCCAACTGGTCGGCCAGAAGGACGTCCCCGAGAACCTGTGGGACAAGTGCCCGGGCTGCGGCCAGATGATCTTTCACCGCGACCACGAAAAGGACCTGCACGTCTGCCAGCAGTGCGGCCACCACATGCGCATGCCGGCCCGCCTGCGTTTCGACATGTTGTTCGACGAGGGCCGCTACGAGGTCTCCGATCTGCCCGAGACCGTTTCCGATCCGCTGAAGTTCCGCGACAGCAAGAAATACTCCGACCGCCTCAAGGACGCCCGCGGGCGCACCGGCGCCTCGGACGCGCTGAGTGTTGCCGTGGGCAAGCTGGGCGGCATGGACTCCGTGGTGGCGGCCTTCGAATTCGGATTCATGGGCGGCTCCATGGGCATCGCCGTCGGCGAGGGGCTGCTCAGCGCCACCCACCTGGCGGTGGCGCGTCAAACGCCCTTCATCGTGGTGCCGTCTTCGGGCGGCGCGCGCATGCAGGAAGGGGCGCTGTCGCTCATGCAGATGGCGCGCACGACGATCGCCGTCGAGGAGGTGCGCGCCGCCGGCCTGCCCTACATCGTGGTGCTGACCGATCCCACCACGGGCGGCGTTTCGGCGTCCTTCGCCATGCTCGGAGACATCACCATCGCCGAACCCGGCGCCGTGATCGGCTTCGCCGGCGCCCGGGTCATCGAACAGACGATCCGCGAAAAACTGCCCGAGGGCTTCCAGAGGGCCGAATACCTGTTCGATCACGGCATGGTCGACATGGTGGTGCACCGCCACGACCTGCGTCAGACGCTGATTCGCGTGCTGGCGCTTCTCGACAATCGTACCGTGCCGCCCGAGGCAGCACCGAGCGCCGGCACCCCTTCCGCAACCGATCCGCCTGCCGTATTGCCGCCGCCCGCCGCCGAGGAGCCTCCTCCTGAATAACGATTCGATCCTCCAACGGCTGACGCGGTTGCATCCCAAGGTCATCGACCTCACCCTCGACCGGGTCCAGGTGCTGCTCGCCCGCCTCGGCAATCCGCACCACCGCTTGCCGCCGGTGGTACACGTCGCCGGCACCAACGGCAAGGGCTCGGTGATTGCCTTCCTGCGCGCCTTCCTCGAGGCCGGCGGCTACCGGGTACACGCCTACACCTCGCCCCATCTGGTCGATTTCAACGAGCGCGTCCTGCTCGCCGGCACCCCCATAACCGACGCCGAGCTGAGCGCCGTGCTCGACGAATGCGAGGACGCCAACGGCGGCGACCCCATCACCTTTTTCGAGATCACCACGGCCGCCGCCTTCCTGGCCTGCGCCCGCGCCCCCGCCGACGTGCTGCTTCTGGAGACTGGGCTGGGGGGGCGCTTCGACGCCA
Organism: Rhodospirillales bacterium; assembly: GCA_030744625.1. GTDB lineage: Bacteria > Pseudomonadota > Alphaproteobacteria > Rhodospirillales > JASLQF01 > JASLQF01. The sequence goes on along the minus strand of JASLQF010000036.1, from coordinate 1,110 downwards.
CCAACGTGATCGAGAGCCCGGCCCTGACCGTGCTCACGCCGATCTCCATCGACCACCAGCAATACCTGGGCGATACCCTTGCCGAGATCGTCGGCGAGAAGCTGGGCATTCTGAGGCGTGGCGTCGATTGCGTGTCGGCCCTTCAGCCGCCTGACGCCATCGCGTGGATCGATGATTTCGCCGAGGCGGCGGGCGTGGTGCCTCTCTTGCGGGAAGGCCGGGACTGGTCGGTGCGGGCCGCCGCCGGCGGTCTCGCCTACTCGGGCGCTGCGGGGAAGCGCCAACTGCCACGCCCGGCCCTGGCCGGCGAACACCAGTTCCACAACGCCGGGCTGGCCGTCGCCTGCCTCGAGCGCCTGGCCGGGCTCGATGTCTCGGATGCCGCCATCGCCACCGGCCTCGGCCAGGTTCGCTGGCCGGCCCGGCTGCAACGGATTGGCGGAGGGCGCCTGGCCGACATGCTGCCCGAGGGCTGGGAGCTGTGGCTCGACGGCGGTCATAACCCGGCCGCCGCCGAGGTGCTGTCGGCCCACGCCGAAGGGTGGCGCGAGCGGCCCCTGCACCTGATCTTCGGCATGCTGACCAGCAAGGACCCGGCCGAGTTCCTGGCTCCCTTCGCGGCATCGGTTGGGCTGGTGCGTACCGTGGCCATCCCCGGCGAGGCGAGCAGCCTGAGCGCCGCCGACGCCGCGAAGGCGGGGCGCGCCGTCGGCCTCGACGCCGCCCCGGCGGTTGGCGTCGCCGAGGCCCTCGCCGGCATCCTTGCCGCCGATCGGCGCGCCGCCCGCGTCCTCATCTGCGGCTCCCTCTATCTGGCCGGGGCGGTGCTCAGGGAATTCGGTTAACTAGAGCAACCCCCGGTTAGTTTTACGTAGCGTAATGCCTATTCGACACGGTCGGGTCCGAGACCCGCCCCTACATTCGGCAAATAGCGTAGGGGCCGGTCCCGGACCGGCCCGCTAGCGGTGATTACATCTAATCGGATAACGCTCTAGACGCGTCTGGCTCGGTGAAAGGGTGCGGTGGATGCTGTGGATATTTTTCTTGAAATATGAATAATTACTCATATATTCACTTATAAGCATTTTTGGAGCGGCTTCCATGCGCCAA
>JASLQF010000035.1 GCA_030744625.1 Rhodospirillales bacterium | reverse complement strand
ATCGGTCGGAGGCGGGAGAAAAAGTCCGCTTCTATTAGAAGCGGACATTGAGAACGGCTTCTGGCCGGAGTTCTTCAACAGCCTCGGCTAATAGCGGACGTTCACCCGTCTAGTGATTTACGTCTGCTTTCGACCCGAAAGCGGACATCGGTATCCGATTGACCCAGCCGGCTAATTCTTTTCAGCCACTAATCCCATGCTCGAGTTGGCGCTCGTATTCCTCGGCATCGAAATAACCGTAGGACTCGATGACACGGACATTGTCCGACAGCGTCCAGGCCTCCCAACCGCTGATCCTGACGGCATGGCCCTTACCTTCTGGGCGACCATCGGTGCCTTCGAGTGTCCAGCAGAAGATGGCTCTGTTCGCCGAGGTCCGAATGTCGTCCATGTATACGACAAGGTCCGGGAACTCGTTGAAAAATCCCTGGGCGACCTCGGCGATCGCCTCGCGCCCAATCGTTGGCTCACCAAGATTTATCGTGATCCGACCATCCGGTTCGTAAAATGATGCGACGGCCTCTGGAGAATGAGAACTCCATGCGTCCGTGTATTGTTTGGCCATCGCGCGAATGTCGGCTGGAGTGGGCACCATCTGGTTTCTCCCTACGCGCGGGCATCGGGTCTCGATATGTCTGCTTTTAGGGGTGAAGCGGACGGAAATCAACGGCCCTTAGAACGTCCGCTCATTGCCAAGACCGGACATTGGAGTAGATGCAAGAACGGTACAAAGCTGTGAGAGATCGCTACCGTGGGGAGGCGAGGTACACTTCAAGAACGCGGTTGTCGCTTCATGTGCCATCCATGTGACAAGGAAGCAGGTCCAGACCTGGGCCGGTCGTTCCTCCATCAAGGTCACCATGGACCTCTACGGGCATCTCTGAGCCGACCTCGAGGGCGACCAGACGATCGCCCGCGCTGCCGAGCAAAGCCTGCTCTATGGATAGGCCGGTGAACGCCGCGCGAACAAACAGCCGCGCCCGTGCGCGATCCAAGCGCGATGGAGAATACAAAGATTTTGGGAATTGGCGGAATCCAAGGGAAAACGCGGGAAGATACAGAACCGCCAAGGGGGGAGGATTCAGGGGCTCCAGAACGGAAAACCCCAAGGGTTATCAATGCTTAGAAGTGGTGCCCAGGGGCGGAATCGAACCACCGACACGCGGATTTTCAGTCCGCTGCTCTACCATCTGAGCTACCTGGGCGCGCCGCGTAAACCTCGACAGACGCGCGACGCCGACGCCGTCCCCCGCAAGGCCCGGCCGGCGCCCGCCGGAGGCCGCTTATAGTTAAATTTCCCAGCCCTGTCCAGGGCTCCGCAAGGCACCCGGCGGCGGTACGGTGGGCGGTGTTTTCGGCCTCATTCCGGGCCCGGTTCGTCCTCGTCCGGGCCCGCGTCCGGTTCCTCGCTGGAGGCGATGCGGTAGTCCTCGTTGAGCCAGCTCCCGAGGTCGAGATCGGCGCACCGGCGCGAGCAAAAGGGCCGGTATCGATCCGCCGCCGGGCTCCGACACATGGGGCAGCGGCGGCTCTTCAGGGGCACCACCTTGGCACCGGGCTCAGCCATTGCCCGCCTCCTCCTCACCGGCAACTCGCGCCACCGCCACGTCGAACCGCCCGCGCCCCAGTTCCCCATCGGCGTCGAGATCGAGGACCTGTCCGAGCCGCTCCTCCACCTCGGCGAGCGCCGCCCTGGCGACGCCGCGAAGCGCCTCGATCACTGCCGGTGCCGCCGTCAAGCGCAGGCGCGCCCCGGGGCGCGCCCGGGCCTCGGCAAGGACCCGGCGCAGGGCCTCCAAAGCCACGGTCTCGGCCGACCTCCCCCGCCCCACCGCGTCGCACGCCGGGCACCCCTCCAACAGCACCTGAGACAGGGAGGCGTGACGGCGCTCACGCGTCATCTCGACCAGGCCGAAGCGAGTGAACCCGGCGACGTGGACCGGGACGCGGTCTCCGGCGAGGGCAGCCCTGAGCACGTCCAGCACTTCCGTTCCGTAGTGGGGGCGGCGCATGGAGACGAAATCGATCACCAAGAGCCCGCCGATGCCGCGCAGCCTGATCTGTCGCGCGATCTCGGCAGCCGCCTCCAGGTTGGTCAGGCGCGCCGTTTCCTCGGGTCCCGCATCCCCGGCGCGACCACCGGTGTTGACGTCGATGGCCGTCAGCGCCGCCGTCTCCTCGATGACGACACTGCCGCCCCCGGCCAGATCGATGCGGGGGGCGAGGGCGGATTCGATCTGTTCCTCGACGCCATGGGTCTCGAAAAGGGCCGCCGGCCCACGGTGGAGTTCCAACAGGTCCGCCACCTCGGGCGCCAAGCGTTCACAGAGCGCGCGGGCGTCAGCCAGGGCACCGGCGTCGTCGATGACGACGCGGCGCACATCGGCCCTCGTCTCGTCGCGCAACACGCGGCGCAGCGGGACCTGCTCGCGGTAGAGGCGGGCCGGGGGCGCCGCCGAGCTTCGTTTACCCTCGATCTCCGCCCACGTCGCACGCAGGTAGGCCACGTCGCGCTCCAGCGCGGCGGTCTCGGCGCCGGCGGCCCCGGTACGCAGGATGAAGCCCTCGCCCTCGGCGGCAAGCTCGCCGATCAGCGCCGACAGTCGCACCCGTTCTTCGTCCGAGCCGATGCGCCGCGACACCCTGATATCCGGCTGACCCGGCGTATAGACCAGATACCGGCCCGCCACGGTGAGGCGGGTGGTGAGCTTGGCGCCTTTGTCGCCGAAAGGATCCTGCTGGGCCTGCACCAGGACCTCATCTCCTTCGCTCACGTAATCGGTGATGCGTTCGCCCTCGCCCGCCGCCGCCCCGTATGGCCTGGCCTCGGCCAGGGCCAAAAAGCCGGAACGCTCGAGGCCGATGGAAACGAAAGCGGCCTGGATGGCGGGTACTACTTTCTCGATCCGCCCCGCGTAGATATCGCCGACGACCCCGCCGCCGCCGGCACGCATCACGGCAAGTTCGACCAAGTGCTCCCCGTCCATGAGGGCGACGCGGGTCTCCCCTGGTGCCACGTTGATTAAGGCTTGGTCCATGGCTACCGCCGATTACGTCTGAGTTGCGGCGTTGCCGGCCGCCCCGGCAAGGCCGAGGCCGCGCAACAGAGCCCGCGTCTCGAAAAGGGGCAATCCGACCACGTTGGAGTAGGATCCGTTGACACGGCGCGTGAACCCGGCGGCGCGACCCTGGATGGCATAGGCGCCGGCCTTGCCGCGCCATTCACCGCTGGCCATGTAGTCGTCGATTTCCGCGTCGTCGAGCCGCTTGAAGGCGACCGCCGTCACCACCAGACGGCGGTGCGCCCGACCGGCGCCGTCGATCACGCACACACCCCCGTAAACTCGGTGCCGGCGCCCCGAGAGCAGGCCGAGGGCGCGCCGCACCGCGTCCTCGTCCCCGGCCTTGGAGAGGATGCGCCGGCCACACGCGACCACGGTATCGGCGCCCAGGACCAGGGCGTTTGAATCCGCGGGATTAGAGTCGCGCACGGCGTCGGCCGCGGCGCGGGCCTTGGCTTCGGCCAGGCGCGCCGCCATCTCGCCGGGTTTCTCGCCCCGGCGCACCCGCTCGTCGACCTCGGCGGGCATAACCGTGTCGGGCTCGATGCCGATCTGGCGCAGGAGAACGAGACGCCGCGGCGACGCCGAAGCGAGAATCAGGCGGGGCATGTCCTTCGTGGCGGTCCGGGGAGCCGGCATCCGGGCCCTCCCACGGGGCTCTTTGGCGCTATTTGAATCGAAAGGTGATACGGCCTTTTGAGAGATCGTAGGGTGTCATTTCCACATTGACGCGGTCACCGGCGAGAACGCGGATGCGGTGTTTGCGCATCTTGCCCGCCGTGTGTGCAAGTATCTCATGGTCGTTGTCCAGCTTCACCCGGAACATGGCGTTAGGCAGAAGCTCGGTGACGACACCGGAATACTCCAACAGTTCTTCTTTCGCCATCAATCCCCCAACAATGGTTAACGTGGGCCCATAAGTGGCCTCGCCGAGCGGTTCGGTCAAGTAATTTCCGAGACGGATAGGCTCTAAGTATCCGTTTGCGTGTCGACGGGGAAACGCTCCTTGATGCGCCGCATCAGGTCATCACGCACCTGACGGTAGGCCTCCAGCCTCGTTTCGCGCCCGCCTTCGACGATGGAGGGGTCGAAGGTGGGCCAGAATTCCACCTCGCAGGCCATCACGCGGGTCAATTCCACGGCCTGGTGCTGGGCCTCGGGCGAAAGGGAGATGACCAAGTCGTAGGACAGGTCCTCGAGCTCGGAAAACGTCTTCGTCTTATGCTGGCCCATATCGATACCGATTTCCTCCATGACGGCGACCACGAAGCCGTCGATCTCGCGTTTGCGCACGCCCGCCGAATCCACGTAAACACGGTGGCCGTACAGGAACTTGAGGATGCCCTCGGCCATGGGCGAGCGTATCGAGTTCTCGGAGCATGCGAACAGCACCGCGGAGGGGATATCGCCCATCTCCGCCTCACGCCCGAATGTGCAGGACGCAGATCAATGTGAACAGGCGCCGGGCCGTGTTGTGGTCGATGTCCGCTTTATCGGCCAGGCGTTCGCGCAGGACCTCGGACCCCTCGTTGTGGAGGCCGCGCCGCCCCATGTCGATGGCCTCGATCCGCGAGGGGCTCGCGGTCTGGATCGACTTGTAATAGCTGTCGCAGATCAGGAAATAGTCGCGAACGATTGAGCGCAAGGGGCTGAGCGGCAGGGTGAACCGCGTCAACTCGGCGTCGTTCTCGTCACGGACGTCGAAGACCAGCCTGCTTTCCTCGATACCGAGATGCAGGTTGTAGGGGCCATCCGGTGTGTCGGACGGGGCGAAGCGGTTCTTCTCCAACAGGTCGTAGATGGCAACCTTGCGCTCGTGCTCGACACTGGCGCTGCGGCGGACGACGGAGCGCTCGTCGAGAAAGACGTTGACGATTTTCTGCTTGTCGGACACCGCTTTCGGGCAACTCAGCGGCGCGGGCGGTTCAGCCGGATCGCCACCGACAGGGCATGCGCGTCCAGCCCCTCGGCCCGGGCCAGGGTCGCCGCCGCGGGGCCGACCGCCTCCAATCCCTCGGCGTCGCAGCCAATGAGCGAGGTGCGCTTGAGGAAATCGAGCACGCCGAGCCCCGACGAGAAGCGGGCGCTGCGCGCCGTCGGCAGCACGTGGTTGGGGCCGGCGACATAGTCTCCGATCGCCTCGGGCGCGAAGCGCCCCAGGAAGATGGCGCCGGCGTTGCGCACGCCGGTGGCCAGGGCGTCGGGCTCCCGCACCGCCAGTTCCAGGTGCTCGGGCGCGATGCGCTCGATGAGCGCCACGGCCTCGTCGAGGGTTCCCGTAGTGATCACGGTGCCGAAATCGCGCCAGCTTGCGCCCGCCACCTGGGCGCGCGGCAATGCCTCGAGGTGGCTGTCCACGGCGGCCACGACGGCATCGGCGAAGGCGACGTCGTCGGTGATCAGAATGGCCTGGGCGCAAGCGTCGTGCTCGGCCTGGGAAAGCAGGTCGGCGGCGATCCAGGCGGGGTCATTCGCGCCGTCGGCGACGACCAGGATCTCCGACGGCCCGGCAATCATGTCGATGCCGACGGCGCCGAAGACCTGGCGCTTGGCGGCGGCCACGTAAGCGTTGCCCGGGCCGACGATCTTGTCCACCGGCTGGATGGTCTCGGTGCCGAAGGCGAGAGCGGCGATCGCCTGGGCGCCGCCGACGCGGTAGACCTCGGTGACGCCGGCCAGCTCGGTGGCGGCCAGCACCAGCGGGTCGATGGCGCCATCGGGCGCCGGCACGGTCATGACCAGGCGCTCGACGCCGGCCACCTTGGCGGGCAGCGCGTTCATCAGCACGGTCGAGGGATAGGCCGCCGTGCCGCCGGGAACGTAAAGCCCCACCGAGGCCAAAGGCGACCAGCGATAGCCCAGCCGCAGCCCTACCTCGTCGACGTAATCGAGATCCTCGGGCTTCTGGCGGCGGTGAAAATCGGCGATGCGGCGGGCCGCCAGGCTGAGCGCCTCGAGGGCGTCGGCGTCACACGAGCCGCGAGCGGCGGCCAGCTCGTCGGCCGGCACGCGCAGGGTCTCGGGCGTCAGCTCGAGGCGGTCGAAGCGCTTGGTGAAGGATATGAGAGCGGCGTCACCCTGGGCGCGCACTTCGTCGAGGATGGTGGCGACCGCCTCGTCAACGTCGGCGTCGGGCTGGCGCGCGGCCGCCAGCCACGCCGCGAAGGCGACTTCGAAACCGGCGTCGCCCGTGTCAAGACGCGTCGGCATGGACAGCCTCCCTGAATCGCTCGATCCAGGTGCCGATCTCGTCGGCACGGGTCTTCCACGCGGCACGGTTGACCGCCAGGCGCGACGTGACGTCGGCGATCAGCTCGACCTCCACCAGGCCGTTGGCGGCGAGGGTATCGCCACTCGACACCAAGTCGACGATGCGCCGGCACAGTCCCAGCTCGGGGGCCAGCTCCACGGCGCCGTTGAGCTTGATGCACTCGGCCTGCACGCCGCGCGCCGCGAAGTGCCGCGCCGTGAGAGACGGGTATTTGGTGGCCACCCGCACGTGGCTCCAGGTGGCGGGATCGTCGCGCGCCACCATGTCCTGGGGCTCGGCAACGGCCAGGCGGCAGCGTCCGACACCGAGGTCCAGGGGCGCGTAGATCTCGGGGTAGTCGAACTCCATCAGCACGTCGGCCCCGGCGACGCCGAGCTGCGCCGCGCCGAAGGCGACGAAGGTGGCGACGTCGAAGCTGCGCACCCGAACCACGTCGATCTCGGGGCGGTTGGTGGTAAAACGCAGCTGGCGCGCCTCGCCGTCGTCGAACGCCGGTTCGGGTTCGATCCCGGCACTGCGCACGAGCGGCATCACTTCGCGCAGGATGCGGCCCTCGGGCAGCGCCAGCACCAACTTCCGGTTCGTGGACACATCCACCTCCACACCTCGGGACGGCGGCATTAATAGAGGTTTTTGTTGCAGCGCACCAGGGGAGGATGTGGCGACCGGCCCCTACTCCGCGATACGCTCGATGTCGGCGCCGCACGCTGCCAGCTTCTCTTCCAGGCGCTCATAGCCGCGGTCCAAATGATAGACCCGGTTGATCACCGTCTCGTCGTCCGCCGCCAGCCCAGCCAGCACCAGCGACACCGAGGCGCGCAGGTCGGTGGCCATGACCGGCGCGCCGGATAGCGCGGAGACGCCGCGCACGATGGCGGACGCCCCGTGCACGTTGATGTCGGCGCCCATGCGGCACAACTCGGGCACGTGCATGAAGCGGTTTTCGAAGATGGTCTCGGTAACCATGGAGGCGCCCCCGGCGACAGCCATGAGGGCCATCATCTGGGCCTGCATGTCGGTGGGAAAGCCGGGAAAGGGCTCGGTCATCACGTCGACACCACGCAGCGCCCCGCTGTCGCCCGAGACGCGGACTCCG
>JASLQF010000034.1 GCA_030744625.1 Rhodospirillales bacterium | reverse complement strand
AAATTAGGAGAACAACCAATGGCTGATGACAGCGCAAAGAAAAATTGGCGGCCCGCTACCCAGTTGGTGCGGGGCGGCACCAACCGATCCAATTTTGCCGAGACCAATGAAGGTGTCTTCATGACGTCCGGCTATATTTATGAGACCGCCGAACAGGCCCAACGGGCATTCAAAGGAGAAGAAGAGAGGTTCATTTATTCCCGGTTCTCCAATCCAACAGTGAATATGTTCCAGGACCGGATGAAATTACTGGAGGGCGCGGAATCCTGCTGGGCGACGGCGACAGGCATGGCGGCGGTATTTGCCTCGCTGGCGGCGACGGTTAATTCTGGCGACCGGCTGGTGGCGTCAAAAGCTCTGTTCGGCTCGTGTGATTATGTCTGCCGCGAATTATTGCCGACATTCGGCATAGAGACGACCATGGTGGAAGGCACCGTTCTGGATCAATGGCGGGACGCCCTGAGCCAGCCTACCGCGGCAGTCTTCATGGAAACGCCATCAAACCCGCAGATGGACGTCATTGATCTGCCGGCGGTGGCTGAATTGGCCCATGACGCAGGGGCACGGGTTGTCGTAGATAATGTTTTCGCCACGCCCATTCTGCAAAAGCCTTTGCAATTGGGCGCCGACGTCGTGGTTTATTCCGCCACCAAACATATCGACGGCCAAGGCCGCTGTATGGGTGGCGCCGTCTTGGGCACGACTGAGTTCTGTAATGACATCTTGAAGCCCTTCGTGCGTCATACCGGCCCGGCTTTGAGCCCCTTCAACGCTTGGGTGCTGTTGAAAGGGCTGGAGACCCTGGAACTGCGGATCGAGGCCCAGAGCAACAATGCGCTGGAGTTGGCCACCTATCTGAGCGGATTGGAGGGCGTGACAAAAGTGATCTATCCCGGACTCGCCAGCCATCCCCAGCATGAACTGGCCATGAAACAGATGGCCTCGGGGAGCAACCTTATCTCTTTCGAGCTGGCATGTGGGGATAGCGAAGACGGCAAAGAAGCCGCCTTCCGTTTTCAGGATGCCCTGGAACTTATTGATATCTCCAACAATCTGGGAGATACCAAAAGTCTCATCACCCATCCCGTCACCACCACCCATCAGCGTATTGAGCCAGAAGAACGCGCCCGCATGGGTATCGGCGAAAGCCTGGTGCGGCTGTCGGTGGGGCTTGAAGACGTGGATGACCTGAAAGAGGATATAGCTCAGGCGCTGAAAGCCGTATAATAGCCCTGGACAATGACTCTGGGGGTCATCTGGGGTCGGGGCGGCCCGTTTGTAACTGGACAAACGCCCCCCCTAACGTCATATGCTTAAACAGGGATGGCGCCGGCTGAAAGGAAGGCCGCCATTTCTCCCCGTCAAAAACGTGACGCCGTCACTAAAGAGCGCATAAGGGACTGGTATGTATTGCGAAACCACACATTCGATTGCTGTTACGGTGACGCCGATTTATCTCGAGGAACAGTCGGAACCGGACGACAACCAGTATATCTGGGCCTATCACGTGCAGATAGAAAACCAGAGTGCGCAGACGGTGCAGCTCATCAGCCGCCACTGGCAGATCACGGATTCCAATGGCTGTGTCAAAGAGGTGCGCGGCCAGGGTGTCATAGGCGAACAGCCGGTGCTACATCCCGGCGAAACCTTCGAATACACTAGCGGCACGCCGTTGCCCACACCATCGGGAATCATGCTTGGTAGTTATCAGATGGTGGGGGAGGACGGAGAAAATTTCGATATCACCATCCCCGCTTTTTCCCTTGATCTTCCCGACGAGGAACGGCGTCTCAACTGATCCTTCCATTCGTTTTTGGACCTCAACCCATGCCGGTCCGGCACATCGGGTCCGCGCCTTCAAACAGGAAATTCTTAAGCCATGGCTGCGAACAAGAAACCATCGCGCAAAAAAGCGGAAGAAGCCGTGAGGACGTTGCTGTGCTGGGCCGGCGACGACCCCGGCCGCGAAGGGCTTCAGGACACCCCCAAACGGGTGGTGAGCGCCTATGAGGAATATTTTTCGGGATACAATGATGATCCCGTGGACATCCTCAAGCGCACCTTCACGGAAACCGAGGATTACGATGAAATGGTGGTGTTGAGGGACATCCGCTTCGAATCCCACTGTGAACACCACCTTGCACCGATTATCGGAAAGGCCCATGTGGCCTATCTTCCCGACTGCCGGATCGTCGGCATCAGCAAGCTGGTCCGGGTGGTGGAGATTTATGCCAAGCGCCTTCAGGTCCAGGAACGCATGACCGCCCAGATCGCTAACACCATACAGGACGTTCTCAAACCCAAGGGCGTCGCCGTGGTCGTTGACGCCGCCCATCAATGCATGACCATGCGCGGGGTCCGCAAACCCGGTGTCTCCATGATCACCAGTCACATGCTGGGTGGTTTCCGTACCAACACGGCCACCCGGCGAGAATTTCTGGCCATGATCGGGGCGCCGGAGGGGATTCACACCCCCAACGCGTAACGCCCGGGAACAAGCTTTTACAACGCGCGCACGCATCCTTCACTGGACAGCGGCAGATGATTAGCCAATGATGTGCTGGCGCTGGCGGGGCAGAAACGGACTTTTACCGGACTGTGATCGATTTCCGACCCTTACTGTTTGTTATCGGCATCTTGCTGACGACCATAGCCGTCATCATGTGCCTGCCCGCCATCGCGGACGGGGCCGTGGACAATCCCGATTGGCAGGTATTCGCCGCCTCGGCGTTGATCACCCTGTCCCTAGGGATCTGCCTGATTCTCGGCAACCGAAGCGATGACTTCCGGTTTACCATCCACCAGGCATTCCTTCTGACCACGCTGAGCTGGCTGGTTATCGCCCTGTTCGGGTCGTTACCCTTTATGTTTTCCAATCTTGATCTCAGCTTTACCGACGCCTTTTTCGAGGCCATGTCGGGAATCACCACCACCGGCTCCACGGTCATTACCGGCCTTGATTTCGCGCCTCCGGGGATTTTGTTGTGGCGGGCGCTTCTGCAATGGCTGGGGGGGATTGGCATCATCGTTATGGCCATTGCCGTGCTGCCCATGCTGCGCGTGGGCGGCATGCAGCTGTTTCACATGGAATCGTCGGACACCTCGGACAAGGTGATGCCACGCGCGGCGCAGATCGCCAGCGGCATCGGTCTGATCTATGTGTCGCTTACCTTGATTTGTGGGGGCGCGCTCTGGCTTTCAGGCATGAGCGGATTCCAGGCCATCGCCCATGCTATGACCACCATCGCCACCGGCGGATTTTCCACCTCCGATGATTCGGTGGGCCATTTCAATAGCGCCACCATTGACGCCATCATCACCTGCTTCATGATTCTCGGCAGCATGCCTTTTGTTCTTTATCTTCAGGCGGTGCGTGGCAACGTAAGGCAGCTTGTGACCGATAGTCAGGTGCTCTGGTTTCTGTCCATTGCCTTCATGGCCGTTGCCACACTGACTGTTTGGCAGTGGCTGGGCAACGACGTGGCGTTTCTCGAGGCGCTTCGCTACGTGTCCTTTAATTCCGTCTCGTTGATGACGGGAACGGGCTATTCTACGGCCGACTTCGGACTGTGGGGAGGGTTCGCCGTGTCTCTCCTTTTCTTCCTCATGGTGGTGGGAGGATGCGCGGGATCCACCACTTGCGGCATCAAGATTTTCCGCTTCCAGGTGCTGTGGTCGGCGGCGCGCGTCCAGCTCCACCACCTGTTGCAGCCCCACGGCGTCTTCATCCCCTATTACAACCGCCGTCCCATCTCCGACGAGGTCATCGTCTCGGTGCTCAGCTTCTTCTACATGTACGGAATATGCTACGCGTTGCTGGCGCTCGGCCTCGGCATGCTGGGGCTCGACTACCTGAGCGCGGTGTCCAGCGCCGCCACCGCCATCTCCAACGTGGGACCGGCGCTCGGCCCCATCGTCGGGCCGGCCGGTTCCTTTCAGCCGTTGCCCGACGCCGCCAAGTGGCTGTTGTCGGCGGGCATGCTGCTCGGACGGCTCGAGCTGTTCACCGTGATCGTCATCTTCACCCGTTCCTTCTGGCGGGATTGAGCCGGGGCCATGGCCGGCGTCACCTACACCGCGGCGGAGATGGTCGGCAAGCTGGTCGCCTTCAACACCACCTCGCACCGCTCGAACCTGGACCTCATCCAATTCTGCGCCGAATATCTCGCCGGCCACGGGGTCGAGGCCGCCCTCATCCACAACCCCGAAGGAACCAAGGCCAACCTGGTCGCCACCATCGGCCCCGGCGTCGCCGGCGGCGTCATGCTTTCGGGCCACACCGACGTGGTGCCGGTGGAGGGACAGGATTGGGAGAGCGACCCCTTCGAGGTGATGGAACGCGACGGCCGCCTGCACGGGCGCGGCACGGCGGACATGAAGAGTTTCCTCGCCGTCGCCCTGACGCTGGTCCCGGAGTTCGCGAAGCGCGACCTCAAGGTGCCCATCCACCTGGCATTTTCCTACGACGAGGAGGTGGGCTGCTTCGGCGCCGTGCCGCTGCTCGAACATGTGACGGCGCACCTGCCGCCGCCGCTGGCCGTCATCATCGGCGAGCCGACGGACATGAAGGTGGTCAATGCGCACCGCGGCATCGCCATCTACCGCACCACGGTCAGCGGGCGTCCGGGGCATGCCTCGGCGACCCACAAGGGCGTCAGCGCCGTGGTCTACGCCGCCGAGTGCGTGGCCTTCCTGGGCCGCCTGACCGAGGAGATAAAGGCCGGCGCGGCACCCATCGACGACTTCGATCCGCCCTATACCACCATCAACGTGGGGCGCATCAAGGGCGGCTCGGCGGTCAACGTCATCGCGCCCGGGTGCGTCTTCGATTGGGAGAGCCGGGTGCTGCCCGGCGGCGATGGCGACGAGGCGGCGCGACGGCTTGCCGCCTTCGCCGCCGACGAGCTCCTGCCCCGCATGCACGCCGTGGCGCCCGAAGCCGAAATCGTCACCGAGGAGGTCGTGGCCCTTCCCGCCTTCATCCCCGAGCCCGGCTCGCCGGCCGAGGCGCTGGTGCTCATGCTCACCGGCCAGAACCGGGCGCGGCCCGTGCAGTTCTCGTCCGAGGCCGGGCTGTTCCAGGGATCCGGGTTGGCGACGGTGATCTGCGGACCCGGCCATCCCGACCAGGCGCACCGCGCCAACGAATACGTGACCCTCGCCGACATCGAGGCCTGCCAGGCGTTGCTGCGCAAGCTCGCGGACTGGGCGGAGAGCGTGTGAAGAGCCCGCCGGCGTTCAAGGTTTCCCGACCCCGTCTCTGATCTCCAGCACCGTATAGATGGCGCGCAACAGCCTGATCTTGTCGGCGAGGCCGGTCGGCTTGGGATCCACGTGGTCGAGGCTGTCCAGGATGAACAGCTCGGCGCGGCCCGGGGCCAGGGCGGCGGCCAGGCCGATGCTTTCGGTCACCGGGATGATGGGGTCGTCGTGTCCGTGCACCAGGATGAAACGCACCCCCAGGCGCGCCAGGTCGCGTCGCTTGAGGTCGAGGCGGCGGATGTCCTCGACGACGCCCGGCGAAAGGGCGGCGATCAGCGCCGGCACCCGGTCCGGGTCCCGGTTTTCGAGGAGCGCCCACACGGCGCGCCCCTCCTGCCCCAGATCGGCGGCCAGGTCCGAGACGTCCGCCGACAGGTCGTCGAGCTTGCGGCCCGCCATGGCCGACAGCAGGACCCGGTCGCGCCGGCTCTCCAGGCGCCCGGCGTTGGAGCGCACGAACATCCACTTGCCGTAGGCGTTGGGGCGGCGGTGGCGCCACGGCCCCAGCGCCTCGCGATGATAGCCGGTGGTGAAGAAGGTAAGCACCGCCTCCAGGTCGTGATAGCCGCCGATGGCGAGGGCGAAGTCGACACCCTCCTCGACGCCCGGCTCGAAGAGTGCCGCCACCGCCGGCCCGGCGGCGTAGGAAATGGCCGTCACGCCGAGCGGCCGTCGGCCGTCATCCAGGCGGGCGAGGTATAGACAGGCATCGGCGATGGCGTGGATGTCTTGGGCGCCGACCTTGAGGTCACGCAGCCCGCCCAGATCGGGGACCAGAACCTCGAAACGGGCGCGTGCCAACGTGTTGGCGAAGGCGACCAGCCTGGGGTCGTCTGTGCCCTGGCGCGCCACCCCGGGCACCAGCACCATGGCGGCGCCCGCCGGCTCGGCGGGCGCGTAAAGGTCACCGTGCCGCGCGCGCCCCTCGATGGTGTAGGACACGGGCCGCCGTCGCGGCGCCGCCGTCTCCGCCTTCAGCGCGCTCGGCCCCCATCCGGCGTCGATGTCGGCGAGCACCTTGACCGCCTCGTCGAGGCGGGTGGGCGAGCAGCCGGCGGCCAAGACGAGGGCCGCGACGCAAAGACGGCGAAGGAATCGCAACCGCACTTCGAGCCTCGCCAATGCAAAAAGGCGCCGGGGCCGCTAGCGGCGAAAACCGAGCACGCCGCCCCCCGCCCCCGGCGTTCCCCGGGCCGTCCCCCTACAACAGGAATCCCAGCAGGTAGCGGCGGATGTTCATGTCGATTTCCTTATCGAAGTCATTCAAAAGGGCCTCGGTCATGGCCAACCAGTCTGCCTCGCGGTCGTTGAGGGTGGCGTCCTCGCGCACCGTGCGCGAGCGCGTCACCCGGGCGCTGGCGAAGCCCTTGCGAAAACCGCTCGCGTCCAGGATCTCCAGGCTGGCCTCGACGACGGCCTCGTAGCGCTCGGATTGTTCTTCCTTGAAGGCGCCCTTGAGGCCCTTGGTGACGGGCAGCGCCACCTCCGTGACGGCGGCGATGCGGATGACGAATCGTGCCGAGCCCTTCTTTCCTCCCGCCTTCAAGCGGTCGGCGGCCCAGCGCCGCAATCCCTTTTCGGGCGGCGTCGGGAACAGGTGCTCGACGTTCGGCGCCTTCATGGGCGGCGCGTAGTCCGACACCACCTCAAGGCGCGCCACGTCGAGAGACAGGACCGGCAAGTGGGCGAAAGTGAGTTCGACGAGACGCGGCTTCGGCGGCGGTGTCTCGCAGGCCGCCAGCATCGACGTCAGCACGGTTGCGAGAAGCGCCACGGCGACCACCCCGGCGCGCGGCGTTCGAAGACCGATTCCCATGGCCGCATAGTGCACGGCGCCGGAACGGCGTTCAAGCCGCATAGAGGGCGGCCAGCTCGTCATCGTCATACACGTAGGCCGCCTTGCAAAACTCACACGTCACCGTCACCTTGCCCTCCTCGGCCATGGCCTCGACCTCTTTCCGGGGGAAGGAGGCGAGGGTCCTCTCCACCTTGTCGCGGGAGCAACGGCAGGCGTGGCGCAGGGGGCGCGTGCGAAAGACGCGCACCCCTTCCTGATGGAACAGCCGGTAAAGAAGATCGGCCGGCGCCAGCGCCGGGTCGAGCAGCTCCCCGGCGCCGGCCGTGCTCATCAGGATGACGGCGCGGCGCCAGTCCTCGTCGGTCGCCTCGCTGTCGCCGCCCGCCTCGTTGTCGCCGATCGGCATGCGCTGGACCATGAGGGCGCCGGCGCGCGCCCCGGTTGGCGCCGGCGTCGAGGCAAGGGTGATGGCGGTCTCGAGCTGCTCGGACCGGCGGAAATAGACGTGTGCGCAATCGGCCAGGGTCGCCCCCTCGATCTCGGTGATTCCCTGGTAGCGTTCGGTATCGGGGCCCTGATCGACGGTGAACGCCATGTGACCGGCGCCGAGCAGCCGGGGCACCGGCCCGCCGCCGTCGGCGGCGGCCTCCAGCCGCGCTTCGTCGAAGCGGGCGTAGCCGCGCACGGCGCCGTCGCTGGTGACATCGGCAACCATCATGCCGAGCGGCCCGTCGCCCTTGGTCTGCAAGGTGAAGACACCGTCGTACTTGAGCCCGCCAGCGAGTGCCGCGGCCAGCGATAGGGTCTCGGCGAGCATGGCGGCGACAGGATCGGGGTAGCCGTGGCCGTCGAGGATGGCGTCGAGGGCGGGGCCGAGCCGTACCAGCCGGCCGCGCACTCCCAGCGTCTCCACCTGAAAGGGCTGCACGAGGTCGCCCAGGGCGGTGCCGCCAGAGCCACCGGAGCTACCGTCGCCCGGCGGCGTCTGCCGCCTCATCCCAGGCACCAGGCGAGGACGCCCTTCTGCGCGTGCAGGCGGTTTTCCGCCTCGTCCCAGACCACCGAATGGGGGCCGTCGATGACCGCGTCCGTGACCTCGTCGCCGCGGTGCGCCGGCAGGCAGTGCATGAACAGCGCGTCGTCCTTGGCGCCCGCCATCAAAGTCTCGTCGACCCGGTAGGGCTCGAGCGCACGCCGGCGCGCCTCGGCGTCCTCCTGGCCCATCGACACCCAGGTGTCGGTAACCACGCAATCGGCGCCGGCCACCGCTTGGGCGGGGTCGTCGGTGAGGGTGACGGCGGCCCCCCCGGCCACCGCCCATTCGAGGACGGCGGCGGGCGGCGACAACGCCGGCGGGCACGCCAGGCGCAGCGCGAAAGAGAAGCGCTGGGCGGCGTGGATCCACGAACTTGCCACGTTGTTGCCCTCGCCGCACCAGGCCACCACCCGGCCTTCGATGGCGCCACGGTGCTCCTCGAAGGTCATGACGTCGGCCATGATCTGGCACGGGTGGGAATCGTCGGTGAGGCCGTTGATCACCGGCACCGAGGCGTGGGCCGCCAGCTCCTCCAGCTTGTCGTGGGCGTCGGTGCGGATCATCACCGCGTCCACGAAACGCGACAGGACGCGCGCCGTGTCGGCCACCGTCTCGCCGCGCCCGAGCTGGCTGTTGCTCTCGTTCAACACCACCACATGCCCGCCGAGTTGCCGCATGGCAACCTCGAACGACACGCGGGTCCTTGTCGAGGGCTTCTCGAAGATGAGGGCGAGGGTGCGTCCGGTGAGGGACGCCTCCGCGACTTTCTTGCCACGCTTGAAGGCCGAGCCCAGGCCGAGGATGTGCCTCAGGGTCGCCGCGTCGAGCCGGTCGAGGTCGAGAAAGTGCTTGGGCGCGGACATGTCACTCGCCCCGTTCCTCCAGCGCCGCGCAGCTTGTCTCCAGGATGGCGACGGCTTCGTCCGCCTGCGCCTCCTCGATGACGAGGGGCGGCACCAGGCGCACTACGTTGTCGCCGGCGGCGATGGCGAGCATGCCGTTGGCGTTCAGTTCAGCGATGAGGGCGGTGTTCTCTCCGACGCACTTGAGGCCGAGCATGAGGCCGGAGCCCCGCACCTCGGCAAGCATGGCGGGGTGGGCCGCGACCAGCGCCTCGAGCTTCCCCTTGAGGTAGCCGGCGATGCCTTCGACGCGTTCCAGGAATCCGTCCGCCAGGATGACGTCAAGGACGGCATTGGCCACCGCCATGGCAAGCGGGTTGCCGCCGAAGGTCGAACCGTGGCTTCCCGCCGTCATCGCCGTCGCCACGGGCTCGGTGGCCAGGCAGGCGCCGACCGGGAAACCGCCGCCCAGCGCCTTGGCCGAGGCGAGGATATCGGGGGCGATGCCGGCCCACTCGTGGGCGAACAGCTTGCCGGTGCGGCCCATGCCGCACTGGACCTCGTCGAACATGAGGAGCACGCCGAACTCGTCGGCGGCCTCCCTCAGCCCCTTCAGGTAATCGAGGGCGGCGGGGCGAATTCCGCCTTCTCCCTGCACCGGCTCTACCAGGATGCCCGCCGTCTCCGGCCCGATGGCGGCGCGCATCTCGTTGAGGTTGCCGAAAGGCACCTGGTCGAAGCCGTCGACCAGGGGCTCGAAACCTTTCGTGTGCTTGGCCTGGCGGCCGGCCGCGATGGCGGCCAGCGAGCGCCCGTGGAAGGCGCCCTCGCAGGTGATCACACGGTAGCGCCCGGGGGCATTGTTTTCGGCGTGGTACTTGCGGATCATCTTGAGCCCGCACTCGACGGCCTCGCCGCCCGAGTTGGTGAAGAAGACCGAATCGGCAAAGCTGTTGTCGACCAGACGCTGGGCGAGGCGCGCCTGTCCGGGGATGTGGTACAGGTTGGACGTGTGCCAGACCTTGCCCGCCTGCTCGGTGAGCGCCTTGACCAGATGCGGGTGGCAGTGGCCGAGCGACGTCACCGCGATGCCGGCGCCGAAATCGAGGTAGCGGCGGCCGTCCGTGTCATGGATGTAGGCGCCCTCGCCCTTCTCGAAGGTGAGGTCGGCGCGCGCGTACGTCGGCATGACGGCGGGTATCATGACGCTCTCCTTGAATAGAGGGGGCCAGGGTGCCTTGGCACGCCGGCCCGGAAAGGGCGCCAAGTATGTTGATTGCGCCGATGATGTCAACGCGCATGCCGGTGCCGCCCGGACGGCGCCGCGGCTCACGATTTCAGCTTGTAGCCGCTCTTGAACATCCAGTGGCACAACAGCCACAACCCGCCGTTGACGCCGGCGGTGACGATGACGCCGGCGGCCAGCGAGCCGTCGGCGTGGCCGATGAAGCCGTAGCGGAAGCCGTCGATCATGTAGAAGAAGGGATTGGCGTGGGCGATGGCCTGGAATATCTCGGGCAGCCGCTGGATGGAGTAAAAGGTGCCGGACAGAAACGACAGCGGCATGATGACGAAATTGGTGACTGCCGCCAAGTGGTCGAACTTGTCGGCCCAGATGCCGCCGATGGTGCCGAGCAGCGACAGCATGAGGGCGGCGGAAATGGCATGGTAGACGGCGAAGCCCAGGTGGTGAATGTGGACGGGCACGAAAAAGGACATGGCGACGGCGGTGACGGTCGCGACGAGGACGCCGCGGGTGGCGCCGCCCATGGCCATGGCGAGGGTCAGCTCGTGCGCGTTCAAGGGCGTCATCAGTGTGTCCACGATGTTGCCCTGCGACTTGGCAATGCTGATCGACGAAGAGGTGTTGGCGAACGAGTTCTGGATGATCGCCATCATGATCAGGCCGGGAGCCAGGAATTCCTTGAAGGGCACGCCGCCGACGGTCTCGACGGCACGTCCCAGCGCCAGGGTGAAAATGGCCAGGAACAGCAGCGTCGTCACCACGGGCGCCACCAGGGTCTGGGTGTAGACCTTCATGAAGCGCCGTACCTCGCGCATGTAGAGGGTCCACAGTCCGAGCCAGTTATAGGGGCTGGGATCGACCGTGGGCGGTCCTTCGAGGTCCCGGTCCTGGATGTCGGCGCTGCTGTCCATGAGCTTTATATAGCCGCGCCCGGGCGCGCGCCGAAGAAAAAACCGACGCCGGACAGGCCCTCGTGAGACCATGTCTCCCATGAACGAGCAAACGCGCAAACCCCGGCGCCCGCGCAAGGCGACACCCAAGTCCATCGAGAACGCGGCGCTCGCCTATCTCGGGCGCTTTGCCACCTCGGGCGAGAACCTGCGCCGCGTGCTCATGCGCAAGGTGGAGCGCTCGGCGCGCGCCCACGGCTCCGATCGCGCCGAGCGCGCCGCCATCGTTGACGCCCTGATCGGGCGCTTCACACGCAGCGGGCTCCTCGACGACCTGACCTACGCCGAGGGGCGGGTGCTCTCCATGCACCGGCGCGGTGCCTCGGCCCGCGCCATCCGCCTCAAGCTGCGGCAAAAAGGCGTGGCCGACGAGCTTGTCGAGGAGGCCGTGGCCGGGCTCTCCCGGGTAACGCCCGAGCCCGAGCTGGCGGCCGCCCTGAGGCTGGCCGAGAGGCGGCGCCTCGGCCCCTACCGGGCGGCGGCGGCGCGCCCCGAGGCGCGCGAGAAGGACTTGGCCGCCCTGGCCCGCGCCGGGTTCTCCTACGACACGGCGCGCCGCATCATCGAGGCGGAAAGCGCCGAGGCGCTGGCCGCGGAGATTGCCGATTGAGCGGATAGGCTCTAAGCCAGCTTGGCGCCGAAGAAGTCGATGGTCCGCCGCCAGGCGAGTTCGGCGGCGGCTTCGTCGTAACGGGGCGTGGTGTCGTTATGGAAACCGTGGTTGACGTTCGGGTACATGTGCGCGGCGTATTCCCTGCCGTGTGCTTTCAGCGCCTCCTCGTAGGCCGGCCACCCCGTGTTGATGCGCCGGTCGAGTCCCGCGTAATGCAGCAACAAAGGCGCCTTGATCGTGGACACGTCGGCGGCTTTCGGCTGGCGGCCGTAAAAGGGCACGGCGGCTGCAAGAGCGGGCAGGCGAACGGCGAGGGCGTTTGCTACCCCGCCGCCGTAGCAGAAGCCGACCACGCCGACCTTGCCGTTCGAGCCCGGGTCCGCCATCAGATGGTCGAAGGCGGCGATGAAGTCCTCCGTCAGCTTGCCCTTGTCGAGCTTGCGCTGCATCGCCTTGCCTTCGGCGTCGGTGCCGGGGTAACCGCCGAGCGGCGTCAGGCCGTCCGGGGCCAGCGCCGTGAACCCGGCGACGGCGACGCGGCGCGCCACGTCCTCGATATAGGGATTGAGGCCACGGTTCTCGTGGACGACGACGACACCGCCGCGCTTGGCGTCGCCGCCGGCGGGACGTACCAGGTATCCGCGAATGGTCCCGTGGCCCTTGGGCGAGGCGTAGCCGATGGACTCCGCCCTTATGCGCGGATCGTTTTCCTCGACTTGCCTGGCCAGCGCGTAATTCGGCGACAAGGCATCGAGGAGGGCGGTGGCGGTGATCCCGCCGACCGCGAATTTAGCGGCCCTCTCGAGAAACACCCGGCGTTCGATCAGCCCATGGGCATATCCGTCGTAAAGATCGAGCAGTTCCTGGTCGAAGTCTCCGGCCTTCCGACGTTCCATGACCCGGCCTCCGTTCTAGTCGCCCTCGTCCCCCTCGCTATCGCCCGGCTGGTCGATCTTTTCGGCGGGTTGCCCGCTTTTCTTCGGCTTCCCAACCGGCGCCTGGCGGGCGCGGTCCTTGTCTTCCATGAGGATACGGGCGGGTGGCGCCGCGCCCTCCTTGTCCTCGCCGAAGTAGAGAGTGGTGTGGGGGAAGGGCATCTCGATTCCCTCCTCGTCGAAGCGCATCTTGATGCGGCGGTTGAATTCGCGCCCCACGTACCACCGCTTGAGAGGCGCCGTCATGATGCGCGCCTTGAGGATGACCGCCGAATCGGCAAACTGGTCGACACCGAGAACTTCGAGCGGCGCCAGGATCAAGGGGCCGTACTCCTCGTCCGCTTCCATGGCGGCTCCGATCTGGCGCAGCACGTCGATTACCTCGTCGGTGTCCTCGCGGTAGGCCACCCCCAGCTCGAACACGTAATAGGAATAGTCCTTGGTCAGGTTGGTGACGGTTTCCACCGTGCTGAAGGGGATGGTGTGCACGCTCCCGGAAAGGTCGCGCAGCCGGAGGGCGCGGATGGAGAGCGCCTCGACGGTCCCGGTGTTGCCCGCCACCTTGACCACGTCACCCACCGAGATGGCGTCCTCGAAGAGGATGAAGGCGCCGTTGATCACGTCCTGCACCAGCTTCTGCGAGCCGAACCCGACGGCCAGGCCGACGACCCCGGCGCCGGCCAGGAGCGGGCCGATGTTGACGCCGAGCTCGGAGAGCACGATGAGGGTCACCATGACGCCGAGAATGACCGCCAGGAAATTGCGCAGCAGCGGCAGCAGCGTGCGCGAGCGGGCGCTGCGCTCGACGGCGTTACCGCCGGCGTCGACGGTCGACAGGTAGCGCTCGATGGCGGCACTCGCCGCCTCCCACACCAGGAGCGCCGCGATGACGACGACGGCGATGCTGAAGGCGCTCTGCATCAGGCGCTGGCCGAAGGGCGTTTCCAGCCAGCCGACCGCGTTGATGCCCCAGGTCTGCAGCAGGGCGAGAGCGGCGAGGACGTAGACGACGACGCGAAGTGTCCGGTGGAGGACGGGAAGGTAGCGGTTGGCGCGGGCTTCCAAGGTCGGGAAGCGCTCCTTGATTTCGTCGCGCAGCGCGAAGCCACGCTCCACCGCCCGGTGCAGGCCGACGACCGCCAACCGTGCCACGATCAGGACCAGCGCCGAGATCACGGTGGCGCGCACGATGTTCTCGAATCCCCCCTCGATGCCCAGCGCCCAGGCGCCGTAGACGCCGGCCACGTAGACAATGGCCAGCACGTGCCAGACGTCGGCGAAGCGCTGGCGCAGGCGGTGACCGCCGAGGCGCGCCAAGGGACTCCCCCCGGCGCCTTGGATCCAGTCGGCGACGGGGCGGCGGTTCTGCTGGATGAAGACGATCAGCATGGCGGCGACCACCAGCCCGACCAGGTGAAGCAGCGCCATCCGCCCGCCGGCGGGCAGGCCGAGCAGGAGGGCCGCCTCGGTCAGGAAGTACCCGAACACCGCCACCACCGTCAGGCGGCGCAGCCAAATCGACAGATAGTTGGCGGAGAGGTCGGCCAGCGGCAGCACCCTCAGCGAGGAAACGCCGGGGGCCAGTGCCATGCGGACCACCACCATGACGCCGCGCACCAGCAGATAGGCGTTGATGATGGTGATCGCCACGACCTGGACCTCCGGCGAGGGCTGGACGACGGGGATCATGGCGTAGGCGGCCCCGGCGAATACGGCGACCGGGATCACGTCGACGATGGTCCGCACCACCAGCAGGAAAAAGCGCACCAACAGGCTCTCGGTATCGCGTTCCTCGACGGCGCCCCGGAGCCGCGCCACGGCGAAGCGGGCCAAGCGCTCGGCGACCAGTCCGGCGGCGATGATCAACGCCAGCTTGAAGATGAGCCGCAGCCACAAATTGCGGGTCGCCGCGTCCGCCATCTGATCGCGGATCCAGCGCGCTGCCGCCGGCGCCTCGTTCAAGGCGTCGACCGCCGACAGCAGTTGCCCGGCGGCCTCCTTGAACAGCCCGGAAAGCGAGGCGATGAAGCGTGCCCCCAGGCTTTTGGGGGGAGTGACGGTGGCGTCTTCCTTTTGCGCCGCGATCAGCGCCTTGATCTGGGCGAGAAGACGGGTCCGTTTGGCTTTGTCCTCGAGGGTGGCGGCGAGGTCTTGCAAGGTGTCGAGGTTTCCCGCGGCCGGCGCCGCGTGTTGCTCCGCCGCCGCGCTTCCCGGCGCCGCCGCCAACACCAGGCAAAGCGCCAGGACCGAGAAGACGGCGGCCGTCCAGCCACCGATTCGCGCACCCGCCGTCAGACGTGTCAGGGACCCCATGGCGGGCGAGATTACCCGCCTCCCGCCATGCTGTCACATAGTTTGGGAAGCGCCGCCACGCCGCTGGCCGTCTTGCCGGCCTTGTCACCCCACCAGCGATCCCCCATTATCCGGACGCCCCGCCGGGCGCCAATACCGAGGCACGCAGCGTCATGTCCGAGCTTTCCTATTCCGCCGAGCTTTCCGTCGAGATTTCCGCCGGAGAACTGATCGACAAGATCACCATCCTGGAAATCAAGGCCGGCAGGCTGGAAGACCCGGCCAAGATGACGAACGTGCGCACGGAACTGGAAAGCCTGGTGGCGGCGCGCGACGCGGCGCTCACGCCCTCACCCGAGCTCACCGAGCTCACGGCCCGCCTCAAGGCCGTCAACGAGAGGCTGTGGCAGATCGAGGACGATATCCGCGATTGCGAGCGCGCCAAGGAATTCGAGGACCGCTTCGTGGAGCTGGCGCGTGCCGTCTACATGAACAACGATGAGCGCGCCGATCTCAAGAGGCGGATCAATGAGTTGTTGGGCTCGCGCATCGTCGAGGAAAAGTCCTACGCCCCTTATTGATCGGCCCGCCGCCGTGCCGGCCGGGGGGTGGGCGCAATGGGAGCGGGCTTGAAGATTGCCGGCCCAGACACCAATAATGTGAGTCGTTTGCGGCGGTGGCGCGAGGCGTGATGGCAATTGACGAACCCGGAGAAGAGGCGGCGTTCGACGCGGCGGGGTTGGATTCGCCGCAAGCCGTCGCCCCCGACGAGGTGTCCGCCGAAGCGCCGCCGCCGGATATCGCCCCGCCCGCCAAGCCATCAGACGATTCGAGCCAGCGGCGCCAGGAGGCGGCCCGCGTCTTCGCCCTGGCCTCCGAGCGCCACCGCAACGGCGAGATCGACGACGCCGTGCGCGGTTACGCCAAGGCGCTGGTGCTGAACCCCGCTTCCGCCGACGTCTACAACAATCTGGGCGTGGCCTTGCGCGCCCAAGGCAGGCTCCAGGCCGCCATCGCGTGCTACCAGCGCTCCTTGGCGCTGCGGCCCGATCATTCGGATGTCTATTCCAACCTGGGCAACGCGTTGCGCGAACTGGGCCGCCTCAACGACGCCGCCGCCAATCACCAGCAGGCGGTCCACCTGTCGCCGGATTCCGCCCAGGCCATCTACAACCTGGGGCTCGTCCTGCGCGATCTCGGCCATCTCGACGAGGCGCTCGCTTGCTTTGACAAGGCCCTGGAGATCGACCCCGACTTCGTCTACTGCCATTGGGACCGTTCCCTGGCGCTGCTGCTCAGGGGCGACTTCAAGGAGGGGTTCGCCGAGTACGACTGGCGCTGGAAGCTGCCCCACAACCCGCCCCGGGGGTACACGCAACCCCTGTGGGACGGCGCCGCCCTCGACGGCCGTACCATCCTTGTGCACCAGGAGCAGGGATTGGGCGACATGATCCAGTTCGTCCGCTACCTGCCCATGGTCAAGGAGCGGGGCGGCACCGTGGTGGTGGAGTGCCAGCCCGAGCTGGCCAGGCTTATCTCGACGGTGCCGGGCGCCGACAAGGTGGTTATCCGCGGCAGCAGCCCGCCCCCGTTCGATGTTTACGTCCCCCTTCTCGGCCTTCCCCGCATCTTCGATTCAAGTATCGAGGATATCCCCGACCGCGTCCCCTATCTGGCGCCGCCGGAGCTGCACAACGTTCACCTGCCCGTGCCCTTCGGAACGCGTCTCAAGGTGGGCCTCGTGTGGGCCGGCAAGCGTTCCCACAAGAACGACCGCAACCGTTCGTGCGCGCTGTCCGAATTCATGGTCCTTGTGGGCATGACGGGGGTCGCGTTCTACAGCTTGCAGAAGGGCGAGGCGGCCGGCGAGCTGGAAGACGTCGCCTGCGCCGCACTCATCGTCGACGCCGGGCGCATGGTCGAGGACTTCGCCGACACCGCCGCCGTGATCGCGCAGCTTGACCTGGTCATCTCCGTCGACACGGCGGTGGTTCATTTGGCGGGCGCCTTGGGCCGTCCGGTCTGGGCCGTGCTGCCGTTCGCCAACGACTGGCGTTGGATGGTCGAGCGCGAGGACAGCCCCTGGTACCCGACCGTGCGCCTGTTCCGCCAGGAAAGCCCGCGCGACTGGGAGGGTGTCATGGGCCGGGTGCGGGAGGCGTTGCGGGACCTGGCCCGTCACCGACAGTAGCCGGAAGGGAGGGCGCCCCCACCGGGTGGCGGCTGCTCGCAGCCGTCAGAACCGATAGCCGTAACGAATACCGATGGTCTCCAGGCCTTCGTTCTCGCTGCACAGCTTGGCGTTGGAGCTGTGGCTGAGTTGCGCCATCACCGAATGGCGCTTCGAGAACCGGTAACCGAAGTCGATCGATTCGTGGAACAGGACGCGGCACCCCAGCTCCTTGCGGTCCAATGCTCTGGTCGTGTTCTTGCCGTCGTGGATGGCCCCGCCCAGGGTGAAACCGGCGAACCATGTGCGCCAGAAATCCCACTCCCACCCGAGGCCGGCGTAGGCCTGGCTGGTATCGCCCGAGGAGTTCCCGATCAGGCCGAAATGGGGCCGTGGGCTCCAAATGATATCGAGGACTTCGGGCGTCACGAATATGACTTCCAGGTTTATGTCGACGCCGTCTTCCTTGTTGCTGCTGAACGGCCCCTGGTCGTGGGCGAGGAGGCCGGTGCGAACCTCCGAGATCACGTCCCATAGCGCTCCCGTGGCGTCGCCTTGGCGCGCCGTGGGGCGCGGCTTCGTGGCCGTTCTTGGCGGTGGGGCCTGGACGGCGCGGCGGGGCGCCGCTCGCGGCGCCGCTCGCGGCACCACGGTGGGCGCCATGGGCGCCGCGGCTGGCGGCGCCGGCGGGCCGGCGAAGGGATGAGGCTCGCTGAGCATGCGCTGCATGTCGTAAATGGCACCCGACGTTGCCGCCTGGGCGCTAACCGCGCCGAGGAGCAGCGCCAAGCTGGAGCCGGAAAGGCCGACGAGGCCGGCTAGGCGTAAAAGGAAAGGCCTCAAGTTCTCCCCCAAGGGCCCTGGCGGGCCGCGCGCGTTCCGTCCGCCGTGGTACGGCAGTGTTTGTTGCTTGCCTCTATTTACCGTTGTCCGGGACTTCTTGTCCATAGGTACCCTGATAACCCTATGCGTCGCCATGGGAGTCATTGACCTGACCGGCGGCGGCGGGCACCATGCGGCGGGATTCGCCGGACTCGCGGTGCGTCCCTGTTCGGGTTGTGTCGAGGTTCCTTTTGACAAGAGCGCTGCGAGCATTCGGGGAGCGCCAAACGAAATTGCCGTCGGCGCGTTCCAAGACTTTCAGGGCCGCCGCCCGGGCGCGCCCGGCGAACGATGTCCTGGCTCAGCACCCGGCGGTGCCGCCGCCTGACAAAGCCGCCGCCAAGTCCTCGAAATGGAGCTTGTTGCTGGATCGCCTGATGGGCAAGGGGTGGGCGCCGCGTGCCGAACGCATCGACGTGCGCGTCGCCACCCTGGCCGAGGACGTCGAGGGCATTCACACCCGTCATGTCATCGAGGCCATGCACAGGCAGGGCGGTTTCACGGCGCGGCGCTTCGACGAGACCATCGAATTGGGCCTCATCGGCGACCCCGGCGAGCAACTGTTGAAGGCGGCGAGCAGCGGGCGCGAACGGGTGCTCAGGGCCCACGCCGATCTGTTGGTCTGGGGCGAGGCGCCGCAGCCCGGCGCGACGTTGACCCTGAGGTTCGTTTCGGCGCTGGCCGAGGATGAGGACCGGCCCGGTTACTTCGGGCCGGGCGCGTGCCTCAAGCTGCCGGCCAGCTTCGGCCCCGAGATTTCGCAAATTCTTCTTGCCGCCGGCCTTGCCGCGACGACGCCGCAAAGCGAGGGCAAGCGCCTGCGCCTTGTCGAGGCCTTGCCCAAGGCCCTCAACGCCGCCTTGCCGGTTTACAACGCACTGCCTCTCGATATCACCGAAGGCGAGCGGACGTCGATTCAGATCTGCATGGGCAATGCCGCCTCCACCGTCGCCGCCCTGCACGGCTCCCTGGACCTTTATCAGGTGGCGGCGCAGGCCTATCAATCGGCGCTCGAGAACATTTCCAAGGACGATCACCCCATCGAATGGGCGACGGCGCAACGCAATCTCGGGGTCGCCTTGCAGGCCCTGGCCGAGCCCAGCGACGACGCCGATTCCCTGGGCGCCGCCGCCGACGCCTACCATGCCGCGCTCGGCGTGATCACCAAGGCGCTGTTCCCGCGGGAATGGGCGGCCCTTCAGAACCGGCTCGGCCTCATGCTGTACAAACTGGACCGCAAGACCGGCGATACCGAGCTCGTAAAGCATGCGCTTTCCGCCTTCCAGGCGTCGCTTCAGGTATTCACGCGTGCCGCCGAGCCGTTGCGCTGGGCCGACATCATGAACAATTTCGCCCAGGCGGCGCAGATGCTGGGCGGCGAGTTGCGCAACGTCGAGGTGTTGAAGACCTCGGCCGCCGCCTGCCGGTCCGTGCTCGAGGTGCGGACCCGGGATTCGGCGCCTCTTATGTGGGCGGCGACCCAGAACAACCTGGGCACGGCGCTTTTCCTCATCGCCAAGGAGGACCGCAACGACACCGTGCACCTGCAGGGTTCGGTCGAGGCCTTCGCCCTGGCCGGCGACGTTTACACGGAACACGGCGCGACCAAGCTCGCCGCCCTCGCCCAAAGGAACCAGTCCCGCGCCGAAAGCCTGCTCGAGGGCCGTGGCGGCGGTGAAGGCCGGCCCAAGATGAGCTGGGAGGATGACGGCAAAGAGGCCCCTCCGGCGGCGCAAAACACCCCAGAGGATAGCGAAGGCTCCTGACCGGCCGAGGATTCGGCCAGGGCATCGGGTGGTTGGTCAGGGCGCGCCGCCGTCGGTTTGCGGCAGGAGGGCGGCGCGAAAGGCGTCGGCGATGGCGTCCTGGGCCTTGCCGGCGTGGGCGGCGTCGCCGATGACGATAACGGTCTGCCCCGACCTCGCTAGGCCGGCCAGGGCGCTGCCGCTGGCGCGCCTCGCCCGGGTGTGGAGCCAATCGCCGAGGCGCGCCGATTCGAAGAGCCGGCGTGCCGCGGCCGAGCGTCCCCATCCGGCGTCGAGCAGGCGCGGCACCACGGCGCCCAGGCCGAAGCGGTAGCGGGCGCCGGTGGCCAGGACGATACGCTCGAAGGGGGCCAGCACCTCGGGGTCGGCCGCGGCGTCGATGCCGTAGCGGAACTCCACGCCCTTCTCCCGGCAGCCGCGCTCCATGGCCTCGATGTAGGCGGCGAAGGTGTGCTCGCGGGCCGCCACCCCCTGGAAGTACGGCGCCTTGCCGGTGTAGCGAAAGGCGCCGCCGGCCACCGGCGCGGCGTCGATCACGGTGAGCTTGTTGCCGTCGGCGGCCAGATAGGCGTAGGACAGCCCCGCCGGGCCGGCGCCGATGACACAGATGTGCTCGCCCTGAGGGAGCGCCGCACCCTCGAACTCGGTCTCGCGCCCGGTCACCGGGTTGACCAGGCAGCTTGTGGTGGCGCCGCCGCGCATGCCGTTGATGCACGTGTTGCACGCCAGGCAACGGCGCACCGCCGAGCCGCGCGCCGTCTTGTTCACCCACTCGGCGTCGGCGAGCAGGCTCCGGCCGAGGGCGATGAAGTCCGCCTTGCCGCTGTCGATGGCGTCCTTGGCCGTTTGCGGATCGCCGAGCTGGCCTACCGCGATGACCGGCACGTCGACCACTTCCTTGATCCGTGCCGCGTAGTCCAGGAAGGTCGCTTCCGGGTATTCCATGGGCGGGATCATGGCCGCCGCCGAGGGCAGCGAGCGATAGTGCCCGGCCGCGACGTGTACGGCGTCGGCGCCGGCCTCGGCCGCCCAGCCGGCCACCTGGATGGCCTCCGCGAACACCAAGCCGGTGGGGAAGAAGTCGTCGGCGTTCATGCGGAAGATGACGGGGAAATCCGGTACCTGGTCCTTGATGCGGCTGACGATGTCGAGGCCGAAGCGGGCGCGGTTCTCGATCGGACCGCCGTATTCGTCGGTGCGCCGGTTTTCCTCGGGGCACAGGAACTGGGAGATCAGATAGCCGTGGGCGCCGTGCAGCTCGACGCAGTCGAAGCCGGCCTCGCGGACGCGCGCCGCCGCCGCCACGAAGGCCTGGGTCGTTTGTTCGATGCGCTCCCTGGTCATCTCGAGGGGTACCACCGTCTCCGTGGTCACCTCGAACACGGAATGGGGGATGGCCGAGGGCGCGATGGGCGGCTCGCCGCATATGTCCTCGCGGGTGTGTCCGCCGGCGTGGCCGAGCTGGATGGAGACGCGCGCGCCGTGGCCGCGCAACTCGCCGACCAGGCGCGACAGGCCGGGCAGGAAGCGGTCGTCGTGGACGCCCAGTTCATTGGCGCGGTGACGCCCCACCTTCTCGGGCGCCGCCATCTCCACGGTAATCAGCCCGACGCCGCCCACGGCGCGCGCCTTGTAATAGGCCATGGTGGCGTCGGTCACGTGGCCGTCCGCGTCGGCCAGCTTGGTCGTCATCGACGGCATGACGACCCGGTTGCGGATTTCCACGCCCCCGATAAGCCCCGGCGAAAAGAGGGCCGTCATGCGGCTTCCGACAAGGCCCCTTCCGGCCTCACGCCGGCTTCGTCGAGGGCGGCCCGGATGCGCCCGATCTCGGCGTCGCCGAGCTTGACCAGGGGCGGTCGCACGGCGGCGCCCGGGATGCGCCCGAGGATGACCAGGGCCTCCTTCATGCGGTTGTGCATGTCGACGAAGGGATCGGTGTAGAAGGCGCGGGCCAGCGGAAAGATGCGCTCGTTGACGCGCCGCGCCCGGGCCAGGTCGTCGTCGCAGACGGCCCTCCACAGCGCCGCCTGCAGATCGGCGATGACGCTGCCCGACCCCGACAGCAGCCCGTCGCACCCAAGCACCAGGGACGACATGAGCCATGAGCTGTGGGTGCTGAGCACGTTGATCGGCCGCGCCAGGCCGTGCAGGGTCCGGATGTGGCGCTCGTGGAGGGCGGCGTCGTTGCACCAGTCCTTGATGGCGCGGATGGTGGGGACTTCCTCGGTCATGCGCACCAGGGTGTCCAGCGGGTAACCCTGGCCGCTCGCCATGGGGTACTGGAAGACGATCATGGGAAGGCCGCACGCCTCGGCGATGCACTGGAAATGGGCGAGCGCCATTTCGGGGCGGTGCCGCGCCCCCATGATGAAGGGCTGCGGCGGGAAGACGAGCAGGGCCGCCGCGCCGCCGGCCTCCGCCATGCGCGCGATGCGCGCCGCTTCCTGGCTGCCGTCGGCGTAGACGCCGTTGACCACGGCGGTCCCGTCGCCCACTTCGTCCATGGTGATGTCGAGGACGCGCTTCTGTTCGTCGAAGGTGCACGACGCCACTTCCGAGGCATGGGCGTTGACGGTGATGGCGGTGAGGCCGGGCACGGAGACGACATCGCGGAGGTGCTTGCGGTAGGCCGCCTCGTCGATGCCGAGATCGTCCTTGAAGGGCAGCAGGCAAGCCGGAATAACCCCTTGCGGCCTGTCGTCATCGAACCTGGGCATGGCTTTCATCCTCCGAATAGATCAGAACCTGATCCCAACCGGCATTCGACCACATATCGGGGTGCCGAAAAATGTTAAAATGGCGCCGCCGCCAAACCGCAAGGAGGAAACGTCACATGGCTGGAAACGGAATACCGCCCTTTCGCGCCGATCACGTGGGCAGCCTGTTGCGTCCCGCCGCGCTCATGGAGGCGCGGGACAAGCAGGGGCAGGGCGAGATCACGGCCGAAGAGCTGCGCGCCGTCGAGGACGAGCACATCCGCGCCGCCGTGACGCTGCAAGAGGAGATCGGCCTCGAGGCCATCACCGACGGCGAATTCCGCCGCCAGATGTTCCACATGGACTTCCTCAAGGAGCTGGAAGGGGCCGAGGTGAAGAGCGCCATGCCCGTCAAGTTCCACAACGAGGAAGGCGAAAAGGAGTTCGCCCCGCCCCGGCTCGTGGTCGAGGGCAGGCTCAGGCGCACCCACGGCATCCAGACCGAGGACTTCAAATTCCTCAGGTCGGTGACCTCGAAGATGCCCAAGGTGTGCATTCCGTCGCCGCCGACCATGCACTTCCGGGGCGGCCGGGCGGCGGTGAGCGAGGAGGCGTACCCGGAAATCGAGGAGTTCTTCGACGACCTCGCCCGAGTCTACCGCGAGGAGATCGCCGAACTCGGGCGATTGGGCCTCACCTACCTGCAACTCGACGAGGTCAATCTCGCCTACCTCTGCGACCCGGCGCTCAGACAGCGTGCAAAGGACATTGGCGAGGACCCGGAAACGCTGCCCCACACGTACGCCAAGCTGATCAACGAGTCGGTCCGCGACCGTCCCGAAGGCATGACCGTCGCCATGCACCTCTGTCGCGGCAACTACCGCAGCTCGTGGGTGTCGGAGGGCGGCTACGGGCCGGTGGCGGAGACCCTGTTCAACGCCATCGACATGGATGCCTACTTCCTGGAGTACGACTCGCCCCGGGCCGGCGACTTCTCGCCGCTGCGTTTCGTGCCCAAGGGCAAGAAGGTGGTGCTCGGCCTCGTCACCTCGAAGAAGCCGGACCTGGAGGAGAAGGACGAACTCAAGCGCCGCATCGACGAGGCGGCTGGGTACGTTCCCATGGAAGACCTGGCGCTGAGCCCCCAGTGCGGCTTCGCCAGCACCGCCGAGGGCAACGAGCTCTCGGTGGACGCGCAGCGCGCCAAGCTCGAGCTCGTGGTCGAGGTGGCCCGGGAGGTGTGGGGCTAGGGCTCACATGAAATCGGCGCCACCGACCCGGTGCGCACGTAGAGCGCCAGGAAGTCGCGGCCACCGTGCTCCTCGCCCTCGGGCCGTCGGCGTGGACGTTTTCGGCTCCTGACGGACAGGGATGAATGGTTCTGGCTAAGCCCCGTGTTCCGAATATCCCGCCCTTCGCGAAAGCCGTTTTCTTGGTTCTGGTGGCGATATTCCTGTTTAGCGTCATGAGCGCCATCATCAAGCATCTGGGCGTCCGGTATCCGGTGCAGCAGCTATCGGCGTTTCGCAACCTGTTCGGCCTGATCCCCGCCGTCCTGATGCTGCTGGCATCCCAGAGCTGGCACGTGGCGGGACGCCCCCTCATCATCCGGCAATGGAAGCTCGCCTTCATAAGGGGCGGCTTCATTGCGATTGCGCAGTACTGTTTATACCTGTCTCTCACCCATCTGGAGCTGGCCACGGCGTCCACCATCGTCTTCGCGGCACCGCTGTTCGTGACGGCGCTTTCCGTTCCCCTGCTGGGTGACCGGGTGGGGATGTGGCGCTGGCTGGCCGTTTTCATCGGGTTCGCCGGGATCGTGCTGGTCATGCGCCCGGGTAGCGATGTGTTCACGTTGTACGCGTTGCTGCCTTTGGGCGCCGCGCTGAGCTATTCCTGCGCCAGTGTCAGCGTGCGCCTGATCGATTCAGCCGTACCTACCGCGACGATCAATCTTTACTCCCATGTGGGGGCGTTGATCGGCTCCACGGGAATTGTGGTCGCCACCAACGGGTATGTGTCCGTGGCTTCCTACATTGATTGGCTGTGGATCTTGGCCATCGGTATTGTCGGCGGCGGCGCGGTCCTATGCATAAGTACGGCCTATCGGAGCACCCAGCCGAGCAATCTCTCCCCTTTCGAGTATTTCGGGATTCCGTTTTCTATTCTGCTGGGATGGTTTTTCTTCGCCGAAGCGCCGTTTGACAAGCTGTTCCCGGGCGTGATCCTGATCGTTGGAGGTGGCTTCCTGATCATCTGGCGGGAGCGTCGGTTGTCGCGCGGACGCGAGGCGCTTATCGACAATTGAATGCGCCGGGCGCTCACAAAAAATCGGCGGCGTTGACGGCGTAGTGGGCGATCATGCACGGCGCCACCGATCCGGTGCGCATGTAGAGCGCCATCAACGCGGCACCGGCGAACAGCGCGGTGAGCATGGCACCGATGCCGTGCGACCAGTGGATGGCGGCGAAGATCAGCGCCGAGGCGGCTACGATGGCCAAGGTGCCGCTCATATGGCGGGCCAGGAAATCGCGGGCGATGGCGCGGAAGACCGCCTCCTCGGCCACCGCCGTCAGGGCCAGGCCGAAGGTCAGGTCGATCCAGTAGAGGGCCGGCTGGTCGATCTTCGGATAGCGGAAGAGGATGAGTTCCTCGGGGAAGAAATCCCGCGCCTCTGTAATCATCGAATCGACGGCGAGGATGGCGAGGGCGCAAACGGCGGCCAGCAGCAGCGCCTCGGCCTTCAATCCCCGTCGCGGCAACGAGGCGAGCGCCGGGCGGCGCAACACGGCAAAAGCGGCGATCAACGCCAACGCCGCGGCCTTGGAGCCGTAGTCGGCGGTCAGCCACTGCTCCGCCGTTCGGCTGGCCATGAAGGCGAAGTCGTTCAGGAAGAACGGCGCCAGCACCAAGAGGAACAGGATCGCGTATTGCCGTGATGGACGTTGGGACTCGGCCATCGTGCACCCTCTCTCGTTGCCGTCCGGGTATACTCGAATTCACCACCGGCCGCGACGGCCCTGTTATACCAACGGTCCTTGATCAGAGGGGATCGCCCGATGCCCACCCTGTGCCGGGATTGCGCCGAGCCCCTGGCGGCACCGCCGGCGTCGGCGCGTTGCCCCGCCTGCGCGTCGCCGCGCCTTCTCGACCATGCCGAGCTCGATACCCTGACCCTCGCCCACATCGACTGCGATGCCTTTTACGCGGCGGTGGAGAAGCGCGACAACCCCGAACTCAGGGACAGGCCGGTCATCGTCGGCGGGCTCAGGCGCGGCGTCGTCATGGCGTGTTGCTACATGGCACGCATCCGGGGCGTGCGCTCGGCCATGCCCATGTTCCAGGCGCGCAAGCTGTGCCCGGACGCCGTCGTCATCCGGCCCGCCTTGAAGAAATACCGGGCCGTGGGGCGCCAGGTGCGGACGCTCATGGAGGAGGTCACGCCCCTCGTCGAGCCGCTGTCGGTGGACGAGGCCTTTCTCGACCTTTCCGGCACCGAATCGCTGCACGGCGGCAACGCGGCGCGCACCCTTGCGCGCCTCGTCAAGCGTATCGAGGACGAGGTAGGCGTCACCGCCTCGGTCGGCCTCAGCTACAACAAGTTCCTGGCCAAAGTGGCCTCGGACCTCGACAAGCCGCGCGGTTTCGCCGTGATCGGACGCGCCGAGGCGCAAGCCTTCCTAGAGGGCCGCCCCGTCGGCCTCTTATGGGGCGTCGGCAAGGTCATGAATCGGCGCCTCGCCGATGATGGAATCGCCACCATCGGCCAGCTTGGTTCCTTCGACGAGGCCGAGTTGGTCAGGCGCTACGGGGCGATCGGTGCGCGGCTCGCCCGCTTCGCCCGCGGCGAGGACAGCCGGCGCGTCGATCCCAACTCCCCTGCCAAGAGCATCTCGTCGGAGACCACGTTCGACGCCGACATCGCCGAGGTCGACGCCCTGAAGGCGGCGCTGTGGCCGCTTTGCGAGGAGGTGGCGGAGCGCCTGCGGGCG
Organism: Rhodospirillales bacterium; assembly: GCA_030744625.1. Classification (GTDB taxonomy): domain Bacteria; phylum Pseudomonadota; class Alphaproteobacteria; order Rhodospirillales; family JASLQF01; genus JASLQF01. The sequence continues at coordinate 45,161 of JASLQF010000034.1, read as the reverse complement.
GCCGCGCTCGGCGCCGGCGCGGTGACCCTCAAGCTGAAGACGGCGCGGTTTCGGTTGCTCACCCGCTCGCGCACCCTCGACAGCCCCACCCAGCTAGCCGAGGTGCTCTACCGGACCGGAGCCGCTCTGGTCGAGCGCGAGGCGCGAGGTACGCCGTTCCGCCTCATAGGAATCGGGGCCGGGACACTGGTGCCCGAGGACGATGCCGATCCCCCCGACCTGGTGGACGGCGACAAGGAGCGTTGGGCGCGGCTCGAGAAGGCCATGGACGAGGTGCGCGGCCGCTTCGGCAAGCCGGCCATCGCCAAGGGCCGCGGTTGGCGCGGCGGTTGAGAAGCCGGATTAGCGTCGGGGTAAATCCTCCAGCCCGACGTCGCCGACCGGGGTCGAGCGGGCATCGGCGACCAGCTCGGCGATGTTGCCGCCGGTCAGGCTCTCCATGAACGCGGCCAGGTCGTCGGCGGCGCCGTCTTCGAGGTCGAGCCGCCCGATCAGCCGGTCGAGGCCCGGGTGCTCGACGCCGCCGCGCACGTAAAAATAGACCACCTCGCGCAAGGTCAGGAGGGAGCCGTCGTGCATGTAGGGGCCGGTCAGCGCCACGTTGCGCAGCGACGGCGTCTTGTAGCGCCAGGCGTCCTCGGGCCTCAGCGTCACCTCGTAGCGGCCCAGGTCCTTGCCTGGTTTCTCTCCGAGGGCCTCGAGTTCGGAAGCCTTGGCGATGGTGGTGAGGCCGGGCGCCAGCTGGCTCGGCCCCTCGTCGCCGCCGGGCATCGCATAGGTGTTGCGGTAGCCGACGCCGGTGTCGTGAAAATCGTTGTCGGTGAATAGCGCGAACTCCTTGCCCAACGCATGGCAGCGGGCGCACCCGGCCTTGCCCGTGAACAGCTCGAAGCCGTGCTTGGCGGCGCCGTCGATGGCGTCCTCGGCGCCTCCGTAGTACCAGCGGTCGAAGGGCGAGTCGGCGGATACCAAGGTGCGTTCCCAGGCGGCGATGGCGGCGGCCAGGGCCTCGATCCCGGGGCCGCGTCCAAACGCTTTTTCGAAAAGCCCATCGTAATCGCCGAGTCCCTTGACCTTGGCCACCACGTGACCGAGGGAGGGGTTGCCCATCTCGTCGGGTGCCACCAGCGGAGCCAGGACCTGGGTCTCCAGGCTGGTCTCGCGGCCGTCGTGGAAGATGGTCTCCAGGTAGGCGGCGTTGATCACCGTGGGGGCGTTGCGGCGCGCGGTGCGCCCCTCGATGCCGGCGGCGGTGGCCCGCCCGTTCACCGTGAAGCCCTGTTCGGGCACATGGCACGTGGCGCACGAGATGGTGTTGTCGTGGGACAGCCGCCGATCGAAGAAGAGCTTGCGCCCGAGCGCCACCTTTTGCGGCGTGATGGGGCTGCCGGCGGGCACCGGTACAGGCGGCAGGCCAAGCAGCGCCACGGTGGTTCGTGCCACGGCGCGCCGGTCGACCGATGGCGGTTCGCCGATAGCGTACGTCCACAGGGTCTGGAAGGCGAACGCTGCGACCAACGCCGCGGCGACGGGCAACGCGGTGCGGCGGACGCTCGCCATGGTCAGTTCCCTCCGCCCGTCTCCTCCATGAGCCCCATCTCTTCCATGGCACGGCCTTCACCGCCGGCATGTCGTGGCCGGGAATGATACGAAGCGCGGCGAAGGGTGTCTATCGATGGATCGCCGTGTATTCTTGACGGCGCCCATCGAAGCGTGATTGCCGTCATCAACGTCAAACGCGAACTTGAGATACTCAAGGCATCTCCCGGCGAACGGGCGACGCTTCTGAAACAGCCGCCCCGCGGCATCCATTGCCGTACCGCCCTTGTGCTCACGGCACGTCGCTGGGCACGGCTCGCCAACGCCGGCGGCGACCTTGTATTCCAAGTCACGGATGCGGGCCGCGACGTGCTATCCGGGTATGGAAAACCCTGAGGGCCCTCCCGGCCTTTCATTCACCGGTCGGAACCCTGCCGGCCGAAGAGCCCCGTCTTGGCCGCCCGCAGCGCCGCCTCGAGGGGGCCGCCGCCGCCCGCCTCGAGCGCTTCCGGCGGCACGTAGACCCCGCCGGACAGCACCACGTCAAGGGCGCCGAGCAGCGGCTTGGCGTTCGCTGTCTTCGGAACGAATCCGTCGGCCCCGTGATCGTAAGCCTGACGGACGTACCGGGGTCTGCTCAAGGCTGAAACCACGACGATGGGAATTTCGGGCAGCCTGTCGCGCAGTGCCGCGATGCCCGCGAAACCGTCCATCCCCGGCATGATGAGGTCGACGATGGCCAAGCTCAGGTCGTCGTGGGCCCTGGCGACTTGCAACGCCTCGGCTAAATTGCGCGCCTCGATCACCGTCACGTCTGGGTGGGCCTTGCGCAAGGCTTGGGAGATCAGGTCGCGATACGAGGCATGGTCGTCGGCAAGCAACACCTTCATGCCGGTGGACTGCGCAGCCCGATCATTGTCGTCCGTCGCGTACGCTTCGGACATGGGATCTCCCATCCGCTTGCCGCCGCCTTTACGGCCTTCTGCCGTTCCGTTGCCATCATTGGGCGGTGGGCGCCTGGTAATCGTTACCAAGGCGGCGTTGCCACCATGCGAACGCGGTGTGAATGGGATGTGAAAACGAGTGATGGGCGGCGCCGGACAAGGCGCCGTGTGCCTTCGGACGACCCTAGCGGGGGCTCAAGCGAACAACCCCATGGTGTTCTTCTCGTGGGTGATGGTCTGGTAGTTGACGCGGCGCTCTTGAGCGTGCCGGTAGGCGGCTTGAATCTCGTCGGGGGTGGGACGGCGCGCCATTCCGGCGTAACGCTTCGAGTATTTTTCGTCGGAGGGATCGCAGCAGGTCTCCGGCCGGTATTGATCCATGATGTTGACGGGCACGCCCGGCATGTTCTCGGCGATCCAGTCGAGCACCGGGAACGTGCAGCACTCCACGTGGTTGGGCATGATCAGGTGGCGAATGGTGGCGTCCCCGCCCCAGTCCTCGACGAGTCCCAGGTTGCGCGTCACCGTCTCCCAATAACGCGGGGTACGCGACAGCGTGACCGCGCAGCGCCCGGGGCCGAACTTGAAATCGGGCAGCCACACGTCGATGAGGATTCGCAAGAGCTTCATGGCATCTTCCGACATGAAGAAATTGCTGTTCCACAGCATGGGCGCGTTGAAGGCGCCCTTGTAGCCACCCTCGTAACCGTCCATCGGGAACGCGACGCCCGGGCGGAAGGGGTCGGCCTTCATGGGCAGCGCGGCACCGAGGTCCCGGCGCGACGGCATTGCGAACTCGCCCCCGAGAAGCCAGATGGCGTCGACGATGGCGTGCAGGTGGATGGTCGGATCGCCCCCCACCCAGTTGATGTTGTGACATCCCTCCATGCGCAGCAGCCACGCCATGGTGGCCAGGGTGCGCGCGTCGACCACCGTGCCGTTGTCCTTGTCGGCTGCGATGTCGCCATTCTGGCAAAACGCGCAGCGCATGTTGCAGGACGTGAAGAAGATGGTGCCGGAGCCCGACCGGCCGCGATAGACGAGTTCCTCGCCCAGGTGGTGGAAGTAGGTGCTGACGCGCGATTGGGCGGCCAGCTTGCAGGCGCCGAACTTGGCACCGCCGGTCCTGTCCACGCGGCAGTCCCATTCGCAGAAGTTGCAGTGTGCCAGCATGCGCCAGACCAGCGCCCGGCAGAGATCGAGCAGGTCGGGCCCCGCCGCCGCCTGCCCCAGCGCCTCGGCGCTTTCCGCGATGCGTCGCCGGCGTTCCTCGAATACCGGGGTGAGCCGGTCGAGCTCGTCCCGCAACGCGTCCTCGGAGGCGTCCTCGGGAGACAGCGAAAGCGGTACCGTGCGCGCCACGCGGAAGCGCGCCGGAAAGCGGTTTTCGGCGACGTCCCGATACCAGCCGAGCCGTTTCGCAAGCGCCCGATCGTCCCAAGTTGAAAGCTCGTCGAAAGCGGTCATCCCGTGCCGCTCCGGGGGGTGCTGTCCCCTACGCCCCGTTCTCCGGCGCGAACTCGACGACGGCGCCGAAGGCGTCCTCGGGCGCGATCCACAGGCTTCCGGCGCCCTTGCGGAAGGCCACGGCGCGCTCCGACAACAACGATTTCATGGCGCCGAGGTCGGCGACGACGAGGCGGTATCCCGCGAAGTGGGGCGTCGCCGGAGCATCGGCGCGGTCAACGCCGGGGAAGCGAGCCGCGAACCCGGCGGGGCCGAGTACGGTGATTCGTTCCTGGCCCGTCTCCACGGTGAGGGCGCCGTCGGCGGCGGCGACGTTTTGGGGACCGTAGAGGTGCTCGTAGAAGCCGGCCGCGGATGCCGGCTCGCCGGCCACCATGAAGACCTCGGTGATGCGCCGCGCCCCATTGGCGTGCGTCTGAAACTGCGGTTTCCAGAAGTATTCCGGCGGATGATGATGCTGGCAGGCGAAGAAGCCGGCCTCGGGCATGGCCTCGTCGGAGACGAAGGCCAGGGAAAAGGATACCGTCACCTGGGAGCCGTCGGGCAACGTCGCCTTGCGGGAAAAATCGACGGGCTCGTAAGTGCGCAGCCCCTTTTCCGCGAACTCGGCGAGATCGCGGCGCGCATCGTCGCTTTGCAGGACCAGGGTGGACATGCCCTGGCGCTTCTCCAGGAACGCTTCGCTGAAGGCCGCGAAACTGTAGCGCCCGGGTTCCATGGGCGGGATCTTCGCGGCATCGAGGACGGCCAGGAGCTCGAGGAAGTTGCCCTGGAGCTGAACCAGAAAATTGCCGGTGCCGAACGGATGGACGGCTCGTGGCGTGGTGGTGAAGCCCATGGTCTCGTAAGTTTGGCGCGCCGCCTCCAAGTCGCGCACGCACAGAACGAGATGGTCGATACCGCGTCTCATGGTCCCTTTTCTCCACGCCGGTGCATTTGCCGTATCTCGCACCATAGCACGTTTGAGGGAGGGGTAAGCGGCTCTTCTTGCGCCACGCCGGGTGTCGGTGCGGTAGGCGCTGCTTCATTCCTCAATGATATACAATAGTACTAATACTAATGGCTATATCGGTATACTAACGTACTAATGCTAATGTCCTGATCAGTATACTAGTGCACCAATCTTTAATGGTATTTCTAAATACTAATTCCATTTTTTATAATATTCTGTTGATGATAGTTATCAAGTTGATTATTTTCCGTTTCGGCGTGTTTGCCGTCGAGCGGCGCGCCGGTGTGGATACGTAAAGGCATCGAATGTCGATCCCGTGGAGTGTAGGCGCGCGATGGCCCGATGCGTGGCGAAGCGTTGTGGCGCTCGTCCTGGCCTTCGCCGTCTTGGCGGCCGATCTGTTGACGCCCCTGGGCGCCACCGCCGGGGTGGCCTATGTCGTGTCTGTACTCGTCGGTGGGTGGCGAAGCGGTCCGCGGCGTCCCCTGTCTTGGGCGGCTCTATGCACCGTACTGGCCGCCGCCGGATACATCTTAGCCCCGGCCGGCGCCACTGCGTGGCTGGAGCCAGCCAGCCGCGCCCTCGCCCTGTTGGCGGTGTGGGCGGCGGCGGCGATCCTTGCGCGGGCCGAGGCGTTGGAGGAAAGGCGGCGTCAGGGCGAAGAGAAGCACCGCGCCCTCATGGAGGCGCTGAAGGCGAGCCAGGAGCGCTTTAAGGGCGCCTTCGACAACGCCGCCGTGCCCATGGGCCTGGTCGATACCGAAGGCCGCTGGATTTCGGTCAACCGGGCGGCCGCCGACTTGCTGGGATATTCGCCCGACGAATTGCTCAAGCTCGACCGGCTCGACATCACCGACCCGGAGGACAAGGAACAAAGCCGGGAATTGTTCGCGCAAATGCTCGCCGGAGAGACCGACGGCTTTCGCGGCGAGAGGCGCTACATTTGCAAGGATGGGCGAAAGGTGTGGGTGGACGTGAGCGCTTCGATTGTCCGCGACGACGACGGCGCGCCCCTTTATAGCATTGGCCACATGCAGGACATCACCGAACGCAGGCGGGCCGAGGAGGCGCTACGCGACAGCGAGCGCCGCTTGCGCCTGGTGGCCGATAACCTGCCCGCCGTCGTCTCTTACATCGACGCTACCCGCCGTTACCGGTTCGTGAACAAACATCACAAGGAATGGTTCGGCGCCGACGTCGAGGACGCCATCGGCAGGAGCGTGAAGGACGTGATCGGCGATGGACTTTATGGCCGGATTTCCCCTCACGTCGATGAGGTGCTGGCGGGCCAGGAGGTCACCTTTGAAGACAGCTTCGAGCCCACCAACGGGACAGTGCGCCAATTTCAGGCCACCTACGTTCCCCACATCGACACGTCCGGTGACGTTCTCGGCTACTTCGCCCTCGCTCAGGATATCACCGAGCGCAAGCGGGCCGAAGTCGAGTTGCGCTTTGCCAAGGACCGGGCCGAAGCCGCGAACCGGGCGAAGACCACCTTCCTGTCGAGCATGAGCCACGAGTTGCGCACCCCCTTGAACGCCATCCTCGGTTTCGGGCAGCTTATGGAAGCCAGTACAACCGCGCCTCTCAGCGAAACGCAAAAGGAATACGTCGGCTATATCATGCAGGGTGGCACCCAACTCCTGAACCTCATCAAAGAGATTCTGGAGCTATCCGATATCGAGAGCGGGGCGCTGAGCGTGTCGATCGAGGACGTGGCGCTGGATGGCTTGTTCCTGGAATGCCTGAAACTTACCGAGCCGATTTCGAAAAGATTCGGCGTCGAGACCTTTGGGCGATTCGAGGCCCAGCGCTTGCCCCGGGTGCGCGCCGACGAGGCGAGCCTCAAGCAGGTGCTGCTCAACCTCTTGTCGAACGCGGTGAAGTACAATCGGCCCGGCGGCACCGTGCGCCTGGAGTGCGCGGAGGCGGAGGGCGGCATGGTGCGCCTCGTCGTCGTCGACACCGGTCGAGGCGTCCCCGAGCACAAGCAGGTCGATCTGTTCACGCCGTTCGCACGGCTCGGCGCCGAGGCGACGGACATCGAGGGGACGGGAGTTGGCTTGACCCTGTGCAAGCGGCTCGTCGCGCTCATGGGCGGGCGCATCGGTTTCGAAAGCGTCGAGGGCGCGGGCAGCACGTTTTGGGTGGAACTGCCGCGGGCGGTGGAGGGCCAGGCGGGGAAGGCGACGTGCCCAACCCCGTCCGACCGGAAATTGCGATGGGGTCTCGACGCCGGCGGCTACGCTTTGCTTTGCATCGAGGACGATCCGTCCAACCAGCGCATCATGGAAGAGATTGTCGAGCGCCTGCCCGACGTCGGCATGGTCTGCGCCGACGACGCCGAGGTCGGCCTCAAGCTGGCGCGCAAGTACCAGCCCGATGTCATCATCATGGACATCAACCTGCCGGGAATGAGCGGGACGCAGGCGGTGAAGCGGCTGAAACGCTCCAAAAAGACGAGTTCCATTCCGGTCATTGCCCTGTCGGCCAATGCCAAGCCGCGAGACGTGGCGCGTGGCATCGAGGCGGGTTTCGACGACTACCTGACCAAGCCCATCGATATCGTCGAGGTCCAGGAGGCCATCGGCAAGGCGCTCGCCGCCACGGGCACCGCCGCCACGGCCGCCAAGGCTTCGTGAAAGCGGGGATAACGTTTGTTCATATTCTTGAAACACCCCATTAACACCGATTTGCTAGAAAGATGAGGTGCCCAGGACCGTTTCTTCCCTCCCCCAGGGATGGTCCCGCAAATGGCACGATCCTCCCTAGGAAGCCGGGCGTAAGCGCCCGGCTTCTTCTTGCCGTGATTTTCTGGTGGCTTTGGCGCGCCCGCGAGGATCCGAACCCCCAACCCCCCGGTGCGTAGTCCTGTTTCGTTTGTGGACCGCGAAAATCAGTGACCCCGAAGGGTAAAAGTTCGGCGACCACCGCCACCGCCCTCACCCGCCGCGCCGGTCCTCCTTGATCATGTCGCTTGCCTTCTCGGCGATCATGATGGTCGGCGAGTTGGTGTTGCCGGACGTGATCGTCGGCATCACCGAGGCGTCGACGACGCGCAGGCCTTCCATCCCACGGACGCGCAGGCGGTCGTCGACCACCGCATCCTCGCCCGAGCCCATCTTGCAGGTGCCGACCGGGTGGAAAATAGTGGTGCCGATGTCGGCCGCCGCCCGGGCCAGGTCGGCGTCGCTCTGAGCGTCCGGTCCGGGCAGGTACTCCTCGGGCTCGAACCGGGAGAGGGCTTTGGCGGCGGCGATCCTGCGGGTCAGCTTGATGGCGTCGACGGCGACCCGCCGGTCGCTTTCCGTCGATAGGTAATTGGGCGCGATGGCCGGGTGTTCCCGGGGGTCCGGGCTCTTGATGCGCACGCCGCCGCGCGCGTCGGGGCGCAGGTTGCACACCGAAGCGGTGAAGGCCGGGAAGTCGTGGAGCGGGTCGCCGAACTTGTCCAGGCTCAGGGGCTGGATGTGGTACTCCAGATTGGGTGTCTCGCGGCTCGGGTCGCTCTTGGCGAAGGCACCGAACTGGCTCGGCGCCATGGTCAGCGGTCCGCGCCTGAATAAGATGTATTCGAGGCCCATGCCGATCTTCCTGAACAGGCTCTTCTCCAGCTGGTTCATGGTGACGGTGTTCCTCACCTTGAAGATGAGCCGGAGCTGCAAGTGGTCCTGCAGGTTCTCGCCGACGCCCGGCAGATCGTGGGCGACGGCGACACCACAATCGTGCAAAAGCTTCGACGGCCCTATGCCCGAAAGCTGGAGAAGCTGGGGCGAGCCGACGGCCCCGGCGGCCAGGATTACCTCGCCCCGCGCCCGCGCCCGCGACGGCACGCCGTCGTGCCTGAACTCCAGGCCGGTCGCCCGCTTGCCATCCAACAGCAGACGGTCGGCCTGGGCGTGGGTCAACACGGTGAGGTTCTTGCGTCCCCGCGCCGGCCTCAGGAAGGCCTTGGCCGTGCTCCATCTGATGCCGCGCTTCTGATTGACCTTGAAATAGCCGCAGCCTTCGTTGTTGCCGCGGTTGAAGTCCGGGGTTTCGGGGATCCCGTTCTCGACCGCTGCCTCCTTGAAGGCATCGATGATCTCCCAGGTGACGCGGGGGGCCTCGACCCGCCATTCGCCGCCCGTGGCGTGGTGCTCGTCGGCGCCGAAGGCATAATCCTCGGAGCGCTTGAAGTAGGGCAGCACGTCGTCCCAGCCCCAGCCTCCATTGCCCATCTGGCGCCACCCATCATAGTCGCGCGCCTGGCCACGCAAATAGAGCATGGCATTTATCGACGAGCAGCCGCCCAGGGTCCGGCCCCTCGGATAGTTGAGGGCGCGGCCGTTGAGGCCCGCCTCCGCCTCGGTGGTGAAGCACCAGTCCGTGCGCGGATTGTTGATGGTGTAGAGGTAGCCCACGGGCACGTGAATCCAGAAATAATTGTCCTTGCCGCCGGCTTCCAACAGCAGCACCGAGACGCCGGCGTCGGCGCTCAGGCGGTTGGCCAGTACGCAGCCCGCCGATCCCGCGCCGACGATGACGTAGTCGTAGGTCCCGATGTCTTGCACCGCCGTTCCCGCCATGATCTTCCCCTTGCCAGCCATAAGCCTGTTCGAAGTCCGTGTCGGGGTCAAGCGAGCGGGCTTTCTCCGACGCCGTAACCGGTGTACCGTCGCCAACAAGGAGACAGCCCACCAGGAGACGACGAGGAGCCCGGCATGACACGATCGGCGATGGTGCTCGTGCTGGTCGTTGCGATGGCCGGTGTGGCTGGCGCCTCGGAGATGGGCGAAGAAAACGCCTGCGCCGGCGGCGAAAACCGCGGCGAGCTGAGCATACAGGTCCGTTATTTTACCAGCTCCATCGCCTCGGGAAGGCTGTCCGGGATGGAGTTGGCGGAGAATCTGCGCCGACGCGCCGACGCCTACCGCAAGCTCGGGGAGTACGCGCCCGCCATCGCCGACTATGAACGGGTCATCGGATTGACAGCGGGTCGCCCCTCCGACTATTACCACCGCGGTCTGGTCTTCGAGGAGATGGGCCGGCGCGACCGCGCCGAGGAAGATTATCGCAAGGCCAGGTCGCTCGATCCCGCCGACGAACGGTTCGCCAAGCGGTTGCGGCAATTGGAGGAGCGGTGATGACGTATCGCGGGGTTCGGGTCGCGGTGCTGTGTGCGGGCATGCAGTGGACCGCTACGGCGGCGGCGGACTACGACGGCTACGAATTGCACATGATGTGCTCGGCACCGGCGAGCACCCCGTTCATGCTAAGCGCCGGCATGTGCCTCGGCTATGTGGTTGCCATCGCGGGCGTTTTGCGGGACGGGCCCGTCGACGGCCGCCGCGCCTGCATCCCGGAGGCAACGTCCTCGGACCAGATACAGGACGTCGTCAAGCGCTGGCTGGACCGCCATCCGGAAGCCCGCAGTCTGAGCGCCAGCCGCGCGGCTGTCCGTGCCTTCGCCGAAACCTATCCCTGCAACTGAGAGATTGGGCGCCGACCTTTACTGCTTTCAGTGAGTATCCCGGGCCGGGTATTCCCGGCGCCCCAAGAAACATGCCCCTTTCCCCAGCCTCAACATTCTCACCCCGAAAATGAATTCCCATACCCGAAGAAAATCATCGCCGGCGAAATTCCTGGTCGTGGGAGGGCTGATCGTCGCCGTGCTCCTGGTGGTTCCCCGATTTGCCGATGCCTTCCAGACGATGGTCCTCACCTACGGTCTCATCCTCGCCATCGCCACCCTCGGATTCAACCTTCTCCTCGGCTACACGGGGCTCCTGTCGTTCGGCCATGCCGCTTATTTCGGAGTGGGGGCCTACGCGGTGGCGTTCATGGCCCGCGACCTGGGAATAGTTTCCATGGAACTCTTCATCGTTGGCGGGCTGGCGGCGACGGGGCTCGTCACCGCGTTCTTCGGGTTCATCTGCGTGCGTCACACCAAGGCATTCTTCACCATCCTCACCCTGGCCCTCGCCCAGGTCCTGTGGAGCCTGACATACAAGTTCTTCTGGGTGACCGGCGGCAGCGACGGCATGGTGGTCAAGCGCCCGGTGCTCCTCGGCGGATTCTTCAGCTACTCGGGAACGGGAAACTTTCCGCGCTTCGTCCACGACTATTATTACTATGTGCTGGTTCTCTTCTGCGTCTGCGTCGTGTTCATGTGGTGGGTCGTGCACTCGCCCTTCGGCAAGGCGCTGCAATCGATCCGCGACAACGAGACGCGGGCCGCCTTCGTCGGCGTCGAGATCAGGCGATACCGCTGGATCGCCTTCATGATCTCGGGTCTGATGGTGGGGCTGTCGGGGGTTCTGTGGGCGCCGTTGAGCGGTCTCGCCAAGCCCGACGTCCTCTTCTTCTCGTTCTCCGGCAAGCTCGCGCTTCTCACCTTGCTCGGCGGCTTCCGCAACTTCACCGGCCCCATCGTCGGCGCCCTTTTCTACAATCACATCTCGGCGACCCACGCCTTGTCGTTCCTGCAGATCCCCGCCGGCGTCCTTCTCATCGTCGTCATCGTCTTCCTGCCCAGGGGAATCGTCGGCACTTTCCTGCGGGTGGTCGAGTGGGCGCGGCAGCGACGGCGGCCGGAGCCGTGAGCGCGCCTGACGCAAAACATGGGGCCGCGCCCGCGGGCGCGGCCCGTCATGTCAAGAAAACGTCATGTCGAGAGAAAGGGTGCGGACCTTACATTTAGCGCGTCGAAACATGAGGCCCGCGACGGAGGGCCGGATACCTTGATGCTCCGTATCACATGCCCATGCCGCCCATGCCGCCCATGTCCGGCGGCGGCATGGCAGGCGTCTCCTCCGGTATCTCGGTGACCATGGCGGCGGTAGTGATCAGGAGCCCGGCCACCGAAGCGGCGTCCTGAAGAGCCGTGCGAACCACCTTGGTGGGGTCCATGATGCCGGCCTTCACAAGGTCGGTGAATTCGCCCGCCTGGGCGTCGAAGCCCCGGTTGACGTTCTTCTGGTCGAGGAGCTTGCCGGAGACGACGGCGCCGTCGAAGCCGGCGTTCTCGGCGATCTGCCGGCACGGCGCCAGCAGGGCGCGGCGCACGATGTCGACGCCGGCCTTCTGGTCGGCGTTGCCGGGCTTCACCTTGTCCAGCACCCGCGTCGAATAGAGAAGCGCCACGCCGCCGCCGGCGACGATGCCTTCCTCGACCGCGGCACGGGTGGCGTGCAAGGCGTCGTCGACGAGGTCCTTGCGCTCCTTGACCTCGATATCGGTGGCGCCGCCAACGGTGATCACCGCCACCCCGCCGGCCAGCTTGGCGAGGCGTTCCTGCAGCTTCTCGCGGTCGTAGTCCGAGGTGGTTTCCTCGACCTGGGCGCGGATTTGCTCGCAGCGGCCCTTGATGTCGGCCGTCTTGCCGGCGCCTTCGACGATGGTCGTGTCGTCCTTGGTGAGAACGATGTGCTTGGCCGTGCCCAGCATGTCGAGGGTGACGTTCTCGAACTTGATGCCCAGGTCCTCGGAGAGGGCCTGGCCGGCGGTGAGGGCGGCGATGTCGCCGAGCATCGCCTTGCGGCGGTCGCCGAAGCCGGGCGCCTTGACGGCGGCCACCTTGAGGCCGCCGCGCAGCTTGTTGACCACCAGGGCGGCCAGGGCCTCGCCCTCGATTTCCTCGGCGATGATTAGCAGCGAACGGCCCGACTGGACGACCGCTTCGAGGAGTTGGACCAGCGGCAGCATGCCGGTGAGTTTTTCCTCGGTGACCAGTACATAGGCGTCCTCGAGTTCGCAGATCATCTTTTCGGCGTCGGTCACGAAGTAGGGCGAGACGTACCCCCGGTCGAACTGCATGCCTTCGACCACGTCGACCTCGGTGTGCAGGCTGCGGCCTTCTTCCACGGTGATGACGCCGTCGTTGCCCACCCGCTCCATGGCCTCGGCGATCATGGCGCCGACTTCGGCGCTGCCGTTGGCGGAGATGGTGCTCACCTGGGCGATCTCCTCGTTGGTGGAGACCTTGCGCGAGCGCTTGTGCAGTTCCTCGACGACGGCGCTCACGGCGGCGTCGATGCCGCGCCGCAGATCCATGGGGTTCATGCCGGCGGCCACCGCCTTGGCGCCCTCGCGCAAGATGGCGTGCGCCAGGAGGGTCGCCGTGGTGGTGCCGTCTCCGACTTCGTCGGAGGCCTTCGACGCCACCTCGCGCAACATCTGGGCGCCCATGTTCTCGAACTTGTCCTCGAACTCGATCTCCTTGACCACCGTGACGCCGTCCTTGGTGACCCGGGGGCCCCCGAACTTGTCGAACAACACGTTCCGGCCCCTGGGTCCGAGCGTCACCTTGACGGTGTCGGCCAGGGTGTCGGCGCCGCGCATCATCCTCTCGCGGGCGTCGGCGCCGTACCTGATGCGCTTTGCGGGCATCTCGTTACTCCTTCACTTCTTGGTTCTTGCGTCGCCGCGACGGTGTCAGGCGGCCCGCTTGCGGGACGCCGTGCCTTCGAGCACGCCTAGGATGTCGGATTCGCGCATGATCACCAACTCCTCGCCGTCGACGGTGATCTCGGTGCCGCCGTGCTGTCCGAACAGAACGCGGTCGCCGGGTTTGATGTCGGGGGGCGTGATCTTTCCGTCTTTGGCGCGTAGTCCCGGGCCGACCGCCAGAACCTTCCCCTCGACGGGTTTCTCCTGGGCGGTGTCGGGAATGATGATGCCACCCGCCGTTTTTTCATCCTGTTCGAGGCGTTTGACCAAAACACGATCGTGCAAGGGTTTGAATGGCATCGCTTCCTCCGGGTGTTCCTGCCATGAACGAACCTTCGAGCGGTCTTAGCACTCGCCGCTCGAGAGTGCCAACGATTTAGCCGCCCAGCCAGCAAATCGCAAGTGTTCAAATTCTTGGGAGCGATGACTCCGCAAATATTTAGGTGATAACATGGGCGCTGAAAAAGGCCGTTCCGTCTCGTTCAGCATATCAAGAACAGGTAGCATTGCCATGAAGCGATTCATCCTCGCTACCATACTGTGTTTGGCGGCCGCGCCGGGCTGGGCACAGATCGCCGACGAGAGCCTTCGCACCCTGGAAGGCCACCCCGGCGGCACTTTTGCCGTGGCCTTTTCGCCCGATGGACGCCACGTCGTCTCGGGCGGCGCCGACAAGACCCTCCGTCTGTGGGAGACCGGCACCGGCCGGCTGGTGCGCACCTTTGAAGGGCATGAAGGGCGCGTCATGTCCGTCGTCCTCTCCGCCGACGGCCGCCACGCGCTGTCGGGAAGCGCCGACGGGTCGGTCCGGCTGTGGCAGGTGGCCAACGGCCGTTCGTTGCGTACCTTCGAGGGACACTCGGATTCGGTGTTTTCCGTGGCCATTTCTTCCGACGGCCGCCACGCGCTTTCCGGCGGGCGGGACAAGACGGTCCGGCTGTGGGAGGTGGCCAGCGGACGCCTGGTGCGCGTCTTCGAGGGGCATACGGACAAGGTCAACGCGGTCGCCTTCTCGCCGGACGGCCGCCAGGCCCTCTCCGGGAGCGCCGACCGGACGTTGCGGTTGTGGGACGTGGATGCGGGGACGTTCCTGCGCAAGTACATCGGGCATTCCAAGGCCGTCACCTCCGTCGCCTTCACGCCCGACGGCAAGTACGCGGTCTCGGCAAGCTGGGACAAGACGGTGAAAGTATGGGACGTTGCCAGGGGCAAGCTGCGCGGTATCGTTTCCGGGCACACGGACAAGGTCCACCCGGTCACCGTCTCGCCCAACGGCCGATTCATGGCGTCGGGCGGCCTGGGCCGGGTGCTGAGGCTGTGGGAGCTCAAGTCGGGCAAGCCGATACTGCGGCTCAACGGCCACGCCGGCGGCATCACCGCGCTGGCCTATTCCCCGGACGGCCGCTACGTGGCGTCAGGGAGCCTCGGCGGCGGGTCCAACATGAAGATTTGGGATGTCCGCGCGGGGCTGCCCGTGCGCACGTTCACCGGGCACGGCCATGCGGTGTGGAGCGCCGTCTACTCGACCGACGGCCGGCGCGTGCTGTCGGGAAGCTATGACAAGACCCTCAGGCTTTGGGATGCCGAGGATGGCCGCGAACTGCGCAGGTTCGAGGGGCACAAACAGTGGATCCAGTCGGTCGCGTTGTCGCCGGACGGCCGGCGCGCGCTTTCGGGGAGCTTCGACTGGACCGTCAAGCTGTGGGACGTGGAAACCGGCCAGGCCCTGAGGACCTTCGAGGGACATACCTTCTCGGTCATGGCCGTCGCCTTCACGCCGGACGGGCGCCGTGCCGTGTCGGGCGCCGCCGACAATTCTGTGCGCGTGTGGGACATCGAATCGGGGCGGCTGCTGCGCACGCTCAAGGGCCACGTGGGGACCGTGTACACGGTCGCGGTATCGCCCGACGGGCGCCACGCGCTTAGCGGCGCCCGGGACGCCAGCCTAAAGCTCTGGGACTTGGAAGCCGGTACGCTGGTGCGTTCCTTCGAAGGCCATTTCTGGCCCGTCCAGTCCGTCGCCTATTCCCCCGACGGTCGTTTCGCCCTGTCGGGCAGCATCGACAAGACGATGAAGTTGTGGGAGGTGGGAAGCGGCCGGCTCGTGCGCACCTTCGAAGGTCACGTGGAGGGCGTCCTCGCCGTCGCCTTTTCTCCGGACGGACGCTTGGCGCTGTCGGGCAGCAGGGACAAGACGATGGTCCTTTGGGAGGTATCGACGGCAAAGGCCGTGCGATCCTTTGTGGCCCACGAGTTCGGTGTCTACAGCGTCGCCTTTTCGCCCGATGGACGCCAGGCGCTGTCGGCGGGCAAGGACAATCTCGGCAAAATCTGGAACCTGGACGTCAAGGACGCCGTTGCCGCCAAGACCCGTTAGGCGCGGCGCCCCTTGTCCGCCGTCGGGCTATTGCAGGATGCGGGAAGGAAATCCGGCGTTGGCCGTGGCCGCGGTGATGGCCGCGACGTCCGTCTGCCCGTCATCGAAGTTGACGATCACCGTCTGCTCTTCATAGGAGATCATGACGTCGCTCACGCCGGCGACGCGGACCAGGGACTGTTTCACGATGTAGGGACAGGACGGGCAGTTTTTCATGCCGTCCACCTTGAGGACGACGGCCTGCTGGGCGGCAAACGCGCTTGACGCCGCCACCAAGTAGAGGGCGAACGCCGCGATCCACGTCATCGACTTCTTCATTTACGTGCCTCCCTCAAACGACCAAAAGGATTGGCGCCAAATAATTGAAAGCCACGGCCAGGACGACCAGGACACTGGACAACCACAGCGCCGATTTGGTCAGCCTATCCGCTCCCGGGCTCGCGCAATAACTCCCCGGTGCGCAGTCGGCGGCGTTGGGCTTGCGGTAGACCAGGTAGAAGCCCGTCCCCAGGCTGACCACGGCGATGCCGATGAAAATAGGTTGATAGGGCGCCAAGGCCGTCAGGTTGCCGATCCACACACCGCTGACACCGACGCTGAACAGAATCAGCGGGACGATGCAACACGACCACGCGGCCACGGCGCCGAAAATGCCGCCCAGCGAAGACAACATCTTCCCGGCATCGGCCGCCTTGCCGACGCCAGCGCCAGTCGCCACCACGGCGCCAGAGGTCGGAGCCTCGTTGGGCACGACCCTCATCCCCCTTTGCAAACGGATTGAAGCATGGAAATCTCGGTCAATTCGTAAGCGGATTCAAGGTTTATCTCTTCACTTTGGCGCGAGGATGGTGTGCGGCAAGACATGATCGGGGCCGCCGCCCGGGGCTGGTGTTTGACGGATCGTAGGATTGCGGCCAAGACCCGCTCTGGTGTTGGGCGAAGAAATCGACGGCAGGGCATAAGACGAAAAACCAGACCAAATGGGCTTCGGAATACACTCTGATCACCAAAATCGGGCCGTCGGACGGCTACGTTGGTAAAATTTTTCCACCGATGGTGGGACTTGGGTAGTATCACTACCTGAAAAAAAGGCTCGACAATCGCCGGTCGAGAGCAACCTCGCCGCGCCGCCCTGGAAACCGCCGGCTGCCGGGGGTACCATCGGCGCCCAATAATAACCGGGAGGACCGCGTCATGGCGCAAGAGGAAATCAACGGCTACCAGAACGTCAGCTACCGTCCCGACGAGATCAAGGACTGGCGTATCATCGGCCAGTGGTGGGACGTATGCAACTGCGACATCGGGTGTCCGTGCATGTTTGCGGTAACGCCCACCATGGGCTTCTGCGAGGGCGTCCACGGTTGGGTCATCCGCGAGGGTCACTTTGGCGATGTGTCCCTGGAAAATCTCGCCGCCGTAACCATCACGCGCTTCGAGGGCCACCCGCTGACCAAGAACCGCGAAATGGGTTTCGTCATCGACGAGCGCGCCGACGCCGAGCAGCGCCGCGCCCTGGAGTTGATCTATTCCGGCAACGCCGGCGGTCGCTTCGCCATCTGGGGCGACATGACGATCAGGCCGCTCGGCATCGAGTTTGCCACCATCAACATTTCCTACGTGGACGATGACTGGTTTTTCGAGATTCCCGGCAAGGCGGTGGCCCGCGGCGTCCCCTACAGCGGGCACATGGTTCCCGACGGCCAGAAATGCCTGGTCATCAACCCGCCGCGCCCCGAGGCGGGTCCCGGCTACGTCACCATCGGCGAGGGCCGCGAGCTCGACGTCGACGTGCTCGGCATGAAGTTCGCCTGGCCCAACCAGTCCGCCAAGCACATGCCCTTCGACCTCGTGGGGCCACGCGACACCAGGTTCGAGAAGAAAGGTCCGGTCGGCTGACCGGCCCCACGGGCCAAGAAAGACGCGCCCTGCTGCCGCGTTGAATCGCCGCCGGCGTCCTGGGAAGCGCCGTACCGCCGGGCGCCGGCGAGCCCAGTCCGAATTGACCGGCCGCGTCCGCGCGATGGCACGGGCAAGGAACCGATGTGAGGGGGAGAACCGCGATGTCGCGCAAAGTTGCCGCCGCCATCATCCAGGACTGTCCGGTCGTGTTCGATCTCGGGGCGACCATCGAGAAGGTCCATGAACTGGCGGCGAATGCCGCCAAGCAAGGCGCCGAACTGATCCTTTTTCCGGAGGCCTTCGTATCGGCTTACCCGAAGGGACTCGACTTCGGCGCGCGTGTCGGCGGTCGCACGCCGGAGGGACGGGATGATTTCAGGCGCTACTTCGAGAGCGCCGTCGAGGTCCCGGGAGCGGCGTGCGACGCCCTCGGCCAAGCGGCGCGCGCGGCGGGCGCGCACCTGGTTATCGGAGTGATCGAAAAAGAATTGGGGACGCTCTACTGCACCGTGCTGTTTTTCGCTCCCGACGGCCGCCTGCTGGGCAAACACCGCAAGTTGATGCCGACCGCCATGGAACGGCTGGTGTGGGGCTTTGGCGACGGATCGACCCTTCCCGTATTCGACACGCCGCTGGGCAGGCTCGGCGCCGTCATTTGCTGGGAGAACTACATGCCGCTTCTGCGCATGACGATGTATTCGAAGGGCATCCAGATCTACTGCGCGCCGACGGCCGACGACCGCGAGACCTGGCTTTCCACCATGCGCCATGTCGCGTTGGAGGGACGGTGCTTCGTGTTGAGCGCGTGCCAGCACCTGACGCGGGGGGATTGCCCCGAGGAGTACGAAGCGATCCAGGGAGACGACCCGAAGACGGTGTTGATGCGCGGCGGCAGTTGTATCATCTCTCCTTTGGGAAAAGTGCTTGCCGGCCCCGACGTCGACGGTCCCGCCATTCTGACGGCGGAACTGGAACTCGACGAAATCGTACGCGGCAAGTTCGATTTCGATGCCACGGGTCATTACGCGCGACCCGACGTGTTCCAGCTTTACGTCAACGAACGCTCGATGCCCGCGGTCGTCACCTGTGCCGGCAACGCCATCGATCCCTTTGCGGATGAATAAGAATTGGTGAGTGAGGCCCTCGGGTGTAGAGCGGGCGATCGGTTGGTGGCAGGCCGATCCGCTTTCCCGTTCCGCTTTGGGTCACTTGCATGTAAGGAAGTTTCCCGGCAAATCCACCAGGAGCCGCCAGGCGAACGTCGGGCGCGAGAGCGTAGACTCCCTGAAATCCCTGCGATATAGTTTAGGGTTCGTGAAGCTCTCTGAATGGGAGGACATCACTTCCGAAAGTGCGGCGGGTTTCAACCGCCAACGCAGAGAATTCTCACCCCATGCATGTGTAAACCAAAAAACTAGGGAGAGAGCACGTCATGAAAGACAATGAAAAGAAAGTAAGCCGCAGGGATTTCATGAACCAAATGGGTGTGGCGGCCGGCGCCGCGGCGGTCGCCGGGGCGGCGGGAGCCGTCGTGGCACCGCAGGTCGCCGAAGCCGCGAAACCCAAGGGGAAAATTCCTAGCAAGCCATTCAAGACGGGTCACATCACGTTCCTGACGGGGCCAGCCGCCATTCTTGCCGACCAATCCCTCAAGGGGCACATCCTCGCCGCGGAAGAGATCAACGCCGCCGGCGGGCTCTTGGGCAAGCGCAAGATTGAGACCATCCAGGCGGACGAGGCGGCGGGTACCGACGCCAACGTCAAGGAAGTGCGGCGCATGAAGCTGCAGGAAAACGTCGAGCTGTTCACCGGAGTCATCTCCAGTGGCAACACGCCGGCCATCGGCCCCGTGTGCGAGGAGTTGGGGATGCTGACCATGTTCACGGATGGCTGCACCGACTTCCTGTTCGACGTGGCGGTGCCCGAGCCGCATTACATCTTCCGCATCACCGCCATCCAGTCGTCGGACGGCGTGTCGGCGGCGGTCGGCTCGGCCCGGGAATGGCCGGAGGTGCGCAAGATCGCCCACATCCACCCGGACTACAGCTACGGGCGCAACGCCCTCGAACACTACACCCTGGCGATGGAGAAATTCCTGCCGGGGATCGAGACGGTGTCGGTGGGGTGGCCCAAGCTGGGCACCACGGACTTCACGCCGCACCTCACCAAGGCGCTGTCGGCCAAGCCCGATCTCCTGTGCACGGCGTGCTGGGGCGGCGATTACGTGGCGCTCTACAAGCAGGCGCTGCGTTACGGCGTCTTCGACAAGATGAAGTGGGCGGCGACGTTGTCCCACGGCACGCCGCCGCACGCGGTGGGCAAGGACCATCCCGAGGGCACGCTCGCCGGGGTGCACGCCAACTTCTACTTCACGTTCCCGGAGAAAGGCAAGTGGCCGATCAAGGACAGGTTCGTCGAGGCGTTCAAGAAGCGCTGGGGCGAATTCCCGGGCATGTCGGCGGAAGGCGCCTATGTGGGACTTAACATGGTGCGGATCGCCATCGAGAAGGCCAACCAGCTGGTCGGCGGCTGGCCGGACGACGATGCGATCATCTCCATGCTCGAGGGCCTGGGCTATGACGGGCCGGCCGGCTACTACTACATCCGGCCGGACAATCACCAGGGGTACAAGGACGCGACGTCCGGGTTCTCCAAGAACTATGCCGAGTATCCGTTCTCTGCTTGGGATCTGGACAAGGTGGTTACCATTCCGGTGCGCAACATCACGGCGCCGCCGAACTGGCCAAAGCCCGGCAAGGGCCACAACGATTCGACGGCAACCGCCAACTGGATCAAAACCACCTGGCCCAGTATGTCGGGATAGGACTGGACCTTACTGTTCGCAGGGGAGCGGCCGTGTTCGTTGAGCACGGCCGCTTTCCTTGACACTGTCCTGGCAGGCGGATAAGAGGTGTCATGGGCGCCGGAATCCAGATAAAGGCCGTCGCCCGACGACGCAATCGCCAAGGCACACCAAGGGGGGGAACAGGCTAGTCACCCAGCCGCGGAAACGGCCGGAAATGTCTGGTCCGGCGGTCGAGCGGGCCCTGTGAAAATTTTTCGATTGACGCTGGGGATGGGCTTGGACTTCCCAGCTGGAGCGAGAACGAGTCTTTTTGCCAAGGGGTTACGCGTGGACATTTTCATACTCCAGGTTCTGAATGCCCTCTTCTACGCGGCGATTCTCTTCCTCATCGCCTCGGGCCTCACCCTGATTTACGGCGTCATGCAAATCGTCAACATGGCGCACGGGAGCTTCTTTGCCCTCGGCGCCTTCGTGACGGCTTGGCTCATCGGACAACTTGCCGGCAACGTGCATCCCTTGTTGCTCTTGCTGGCCATGCCCGTCGGGGCCTTCATCGTTGCCGTGTTCGGAATGGCGCTGGAGCCCACCTTGCTGCGGCCCTTTTACAAGCGGCCCGAGGAATATCAGTTGCTGCTCACGTTCGGCATACTTCTGGTCCTCGAGGACCTCATGCGGGTCTTGTTCGGAGGCAGTCCCCTGGCCGCCGACCAGCCGATGGCACCATTTGGAAGCATGCCGGTCATGGGCCTCAAGTACCCCAATTATAATTTCCTGGTCATCGCTGTCGGCATTGCCGCCGCCATCGGCCTGTGGGCGTTCGTGTACCGCACCAGGTTCGGCGTGATGCTGCGGGCAACTTCCCAAAACATGAAGATGGCCTCGGCGCTCGGCCTCGACGTGGGGCGGGTCTATGTCCTCGCCTTCGGAATCGGCTGCTTCCTGGCCGGCCTTGGCGGCGCCATCGTCGTGCCCACCCAAACGGCTGTGTTGGGCATGGCGCTCGACGCCTTGATCATCGCATTCGTCGTCGTCGTCGTGGGCGGCATCGGAAGCCTCAAGGGCGCCCTTATCGGGGCGGTCATCGTGAGCTTCGTGAGGACGGCCGGGGTGCAGTTCTTTCCCGAGATCGAGCTGGCGGTGCTCTATCTGATCGCCGCCGGCGTTCTCTTGTGGCGGCCAACCGGCCTGTTTGGAAAAGCGTGATGGCGGCCATGGATAAACGACAGGGACGTATCCGTCTCCCCCAGGTTGTGGGGATCGCGGTTGTCTTCGCGGTGGGGCTTGCCCTGTTTCCCCAGGTGGCGGGAACTTACCAGACGATGATTCTCGCCTATGGCCTCCTCTTCGCCATCGCCGGACTCGGCTTCAACCTCCTGCTTGGCTATACCGGGCTGCTCTCCTTCGGCCATTCCGCCTTTTACGGTATGGGGGCCTACGCCGTGGCATTCGCCGCGCGGGACCTCGGAATCACCAGCATGGAACTTCTTCTTCTGTGCGGGTTGGCGGCCACGGCGGCCATTGCCGTGGTGTTCGGTCTCGTGTGCGCGGGGCTGACGCGCATTTTCTTCGCCATCATGTGCCTAGCGTTGTCCCAGGTCCTGTGGAGCCTGTCCTACAAGTTCTTCTGGGTGACCGGCGGCACCGACGGCATTCGCGTCAAGTGGCCGTCGCTGTTGGGGATCACCGAATATTCGGGTGGCGGCGCCTTCCAGAGATTCGTTCACGACTATTATTATTACGTGCTGGTCATCTTCTGCATCGTTGTCGTCGGCATGTGGATCATCACCCACTCGCCCTTCGGCAAGGCGCTGCAGGCGATCCGCGACAATGAAATACGGGCCGAGTTCCTCGGGGTGAACATCAGGAAGTACCGTCTCATCGCGTACATCGTTTCCGGCTCGGTGACGGGTCTGGCGGGCGCTTTGTGGGTGCCGTTGGCCGGGCTCATCACCCCCGATACGTTATGGTGGCCGTTTTCCGGCAAGCTCGTGTTCGTGACCCTGCTCGGCGGCTTCCGCAACTTCACCGGCCCCATCGTCGGTGGCGTCCTCTACAACTACCTCGAGGTCTACGCCATCGCCTCGACGGAGTACTGGCAGGTCGTGCTCGGCGGCATTCTCATAGTCTTGGTAATGGTTCTGCCTACCGGCGTCGTCGGCGGGTTGTCCCAACTCGCCGCGAAGCTGCGAACGAAGGAGGAGCCTCAACGTGAGCCTGTTACGGACGGTTAACCTCAAGAAGCACTTCGGCGAGACGCGCGCCGTTGACGGCGTGGACTTTGTCGTCACCGAGGGGGAGGTCCTCGCCCTGGTCGGCCCCAACGGGGCGGGGAAGACCAGCCTCGTGAACCTGCTCAGCGCCTATCTGACGCCGGATTCGGGCGAGATCATCTTCCTCGATCAGGACATCACCAATATGTCGGTGACGGGACGCATCAAGGCGGGCATCGCCCGGAGCTTCCAGATCGTCAACCTGTTCGACGACCTCACCGCCTTCGACAACGTGGCGCTGTCCATCTTCTCGCGCGAGAACAAGACCCTCAAGCTCATGTCGTTGGCGGACCACGACCATGAGGTAAACAAGGAAACCGATGAAGTGCTGGAACTGTTCGGCCTCGGCGGCAAGGGGCACATCCTGGCCAAGGAGATGGCCCAGGGCGAGCGCAAGCTGCTTGACGTGGCGGTGGCCTACGCGTTGCGCCCCAAGTTCCTGTTCCTCGACGAGCCGACCAGCGGCGTCAGCACCCGCGACAAGGCCCAGATCATGGATACCATCTCGTCCGTGGTGCGGGCCGGACACATCACGGCGGCCGTCGTCGAGCACGACATGGACGTGGTGTTCAAGTACTCCGACCGCATCGTGGTGATGAGCGACGGGAAAATCCTGGCCGACGGATCGCCGGATGAAATCAGAGCCAACAAGGAAGTGGAAACCATCTTCCTTGGTACCGGGTGAGGTGACGCCGACATGCTCGAGCTAAAGGGAATCAATACCTTCCGTGGACCCGCCCACGTCCTTCAAGACGTCTCGCTGGACGTGAAGGAGGGCGAGGTCGTTGCCCTGGTCGGACGCAACGGCGCCGGCAAATCCACCACCATGGAAAGCATCATGGGACTCCTTCCCGTGAAGTCCGGGCACGTCACCTTCCACGGCGAGGACATCACCAACGTTCCGGCCCATGTCACCGCCAAGCACGGCATAGGCTATTCGCCCGAGGACTGCGGCGTCTTCCCCGAGCTTTCGGTGGCCGAAAACCTGCAGATCAGCCAGTGGCTGGCGGACCCGCACAGAACCGAGGCTTTCGCCGGCGACAGCACCGTCGAGGAGCGGGTGTTCTCGGTGTTCCCCGAGGTGCGCGAGCTTACCGGCCGCGAAGGCATCAACCTGAGCGGCGGCCAGAGGAAGATGGTGGCCATCTGCCGGGCCATGTTCCTGGCTCCGTCGATGCTCCTCCTCGACGAGGCGTTCGAGGGGTTGGCGCCGGTGGTGGTCAACCGTTTCCGGGACGCCATGATAAGAATCAGGGAGATGGGGATCGCGCTTCTGATGGCGGAATCCAACTTGGCCCACGCCTCGTTGATCGCCGATCGGCTGTACGCGATCGATCGTGGCGAAATCATCTTCCATGGCAGCCCGGAAGATGCCGTCAATAACGAAGACGTCATGAAAACCCTGCGCGGCTGAGGGTTCGGCGCACCGCCGACCCCTTTCTCCGTGGCCGCGCGCCGGCGCGGCAGTCGTAAAGGGAAAACGCCTGACAGATCCAAAGGTAAGTATCCGCGCGGACAGCGTCTTCGCGTCGTTCGAGGGCTGGACGGGGTCGACGCGCCTGCTGGTCCTCGTCGGTGCCGTCGGCGTGGTGCTTTTCGTTATGCCGGGCGTCCTCGAGCCCTATCCTCTGATCGTCCTCTGTTACGCCTTGGTTTATTCCATCGCGTGTTTGTCCCTGAACATCCTCTTCGGGACCACCGGCCTGCTTTCGCTGGGGCACGCCGTGTATTTCGGCGCCGGGGCCTACACCGGAGCCTTTCTCCACACGTTGGTGGGCATGGATTCGCTGGAGATCTATTTGCTCTCCGGCATCGTTTGCGCCACCGCCCTCGCCGCCGTCCTCGGATATTTCTGCGTCCAGGCCTCGAGGATGCACTTCGCCATTCTGACCCTGGCCTTCACGCAAATCGTCAACGCCTCCTTCGTCGGCGGCAGCTTCTTCCGATTGTTCGGTTCGGAGGGATGGTTCCTCTACATGCTGGCAGGCGGTTCCATGTACATCCCGCGGCTGACCATGCTGGGCATCGAGTATGAGCCCAGCGAATTCATTGCCGCCTTCTACAATTACATCGCGGGCGGTTTCCTGGTGACGGTATTCGTGTTGCGGCGCATCGACCTTTCGCCCTTCGGAAAGGCCCTGAGGGCCATCCGGGACAATGAGATTAGAGCCGAGAGCATTGGCATCCCCGTGCGCCGCTACCGATGGTTGGCCTTCGTCATCTCGGGCCTGTTCATGGGCCTTGCGGGCGCCCTCTACGGGCAATTGAACCGGCAAATCACGCCGGAACAGCTGGGTTGGCTGTTTTCCGCGATCCTGGTTCTGGCGACCGTACTGGGTGGTGTGCGCCAGTTCGCGGGGCCCGTGATCGGCGCCTTCGCCTACGCGGCGCTCGATGAATTCGCGTTGCACTGGGCGGGGACGCGGAATATGGTGATGGGGATCTTGCTCATCGCCGTGGTTTGCATTTTCCCCATGGGGATCGCGGGAACAACCGTCGCCGTCGCCGACCACGTGAAAAGACTGGCAAAGAAAAGATTTCAAACAAGACATCAGCCGCCGCTTCAATGAGACGGACGTGGCGTGACGCGGAATTTTGCTGGGCTCTCTCCATGAGAATATTCAGCGCGCTCCTTTTCCCGACCGCCTTTCTGATGATGGCCACCGCCGCCGAAGGCGGTCACGAACTTCCCGTCTATCCCTCCTATTACCCGCAGGAAATCCGGGTCGAGCCGGTCGAACCCGGAAACGCGGCACGCCTTCTCGCGACGGGCAAGTTGCATGCCTACGTGGGGCGCGCGCCCGCCTTTGCCGGCGACAGGCCGGAGTACGTGCACGACATCGAGTCCCTGCATTCTCTCGTCGTCCTCTCGGTCAACCCGGCATCCCGGCTGGCCAGGGACGAAGATTCCGCCTGCGCCATCGTCGAGACGATGACCCGCTCCCTGACCGCCGGGACGGAGGGATTCGTCTTCCATCCCTATCCGGTGGGTCCGCTGCACGGGGATTTCCTGCATCACGCCGACCTCGCCGATGCCGCGAAGCGGCGCTATCCAGAGGCTTCCACCGGTCGCCAAGGCGTCTCCATCTCCGATGTTCGGGTCAGGGCCCGGGGCGAGCTTGCCAAAAGGCTCGTCGCCTCCCGTCGCCAGGGGACAGCGGCGCAATGGGACGCGGCACTGGACGAATTCGTGGTGGCGGATCTGGTCGCCGCCCCGGTCTTCAATCTCAACGGATGGCAACCGGCCCCATGGAAGAAGATGGGGTGGTATCAGGCCTACAGGGCGCTTGCCGACGGCCTGGCCGATGTACCGTCGAGGCGTCGGGCCGACGAGGTGGCGGCGCGTCTGCAAAAGGGCGATTACCGAACGACGGTGGAGAAGCTCAACCTGGAACGCGATCTCGTGTCGCTGCTGACCAGCGGGTGCCGGAAGGCGGTCGTCGGCTACACGGTCAAGAAGGAATACTTTTCGGCGGAATTCACGTCGGGAATCGAAAACATCGCCTTCGATTCCCATGCCGGCCTCAACTCGGCCGTCTTCATACGCTCCGTGAAGCTCAAGGACTTGCCCTGGAACGGCTGGCTGCGACTCGGCGTCGCCACCAAGCCGGCCGCGGCCTGGAACCCGGTCGCCGGCTTCACCGACGGGGCGGGGCGCCTGATTTGGTTCATGGCCGGTGATCCGGCGTTTTTCCCCGAGCCCTACAATCAAAGCTGGAGCGTCAATCGCATCGGCGGTGTGCAATTCACGCCGGGCGAGTGAAAAGAGGTATGGCGGCGAGGATCATGATGGACAACCTGCGAGCCATTGGGAGCGGCGTGCTGCTTCTCGTCATGACCGGGGTGGGAGGCTTCTCCTTGTCGGCGGCGGACCCCGTCGTTAGGACTTTCGAGGTCAATATCGATCATGGCCACGTGGCCGAAGGCATGCGGACCATGAAGGTGAAACAGGGAGACATGGTCCGGATACGGATCACTTCCGACGAGGCGGTGTCCCTGCATCTTCATGGCTACGACATCGAGAAGGCGGTAAAGCCCGGTAGCGTGGCCGAATTCTCATTCGAGGCTTACGCCGCCGGCCGGTTTCCCATCAACGTGCACGGCGGCCACCATGCCGGAGGACACGGTGAGTCCGCCCTCCTGCGGCTAGAGGTTTACCCGCGTTAGGGAGGCTGTCCTGCGTTTTTTCGGAAATACCTTGTGGGTACTGCCGCCGGTGGCGCTGGCCGCCATCGCCGCCGGAGCCGGGCCGGCCGCCGCCCATGCCTTCGGGCAGCGCTACGATCTGCCGGTGCCCTTCGAACTCTACCTGATGGGGGCGGCGGCGGCCGTCGCCGTTTCCTTCGTCGTCATCGGGATATTCCTCCGCGGCACGCCATGGTCCCGCGCCTATCCCCGCCTCGATCTTCTTCGTTTCGGGGTGGGCCGGCTTCTTGCCCATGGCGCCGTTGTATTCGTCCTGCAACTCGTTTCCGTGATCCTGTTGGTGCTCGTGGTGCTCACCGGATTGGTTGGAAATCAGACCGCGCAGCAGAACCTGGCACCGTTGCTGGTATGGATCATCTGGTGGGTGGGGCTGGCCTACGTCTCGGCCTTCGTCGGCAACCTGTGGGCCCTCCTCAATCCGTGGAGCGCCCTCTTCCATTGGGCCGACGCCCTTTGGCGCCGCGTCCGGCCCGGCCGCGAGTTGTCGCTGCGCCTGCCTTACCCGAAAGGCCTCGGGGCGTGGCCGGCGCTGGGGCTCTTGATGGTGTTCTCCTGGCTCGAGCTGATCTATCCGGAACCGGCCGTGCCGGCCAGCGTCGCCGTAATGGCCATCTCCTATTCGGCGGTTACGTGGGTTGGAATGATCCTGTTCGGTCGTCAACGGTGGCTCAGGCACGGCGAGGCCTTCTCCCTGCTCTTCGGGATCCTGGCCCGCTTTTCCCCCACCGAGGTCAGGGTTTCGCGCCCCGAGGCCTGTGACGCCTGCTCTCTCGACTGGACGGACCGCGAAGGTGCGTGCGTCGACGGTTACGGGTGTTTCCGCCAGGCGCCGGCGGCGAAGCGCGAATGGGCGTTGCGTCCCTTCGCGGTGGGCCTCCTCGGCGACGAGCCGGTGTCGGGCTCGATGATGGCCTTCGTGCTTTTCATGCTGTCGATGGTTCTTTTCGACGGCGCCCTGGCGACGCCGCAATGGGTGGAATTCGAGGAATTCCTGGTGGCGCTCGGCGGTGGTGCCGGCGAAGGTCCCGTCCTGATCATCCGCACGCTCGGACTGTTGGGCTTCTGGGGCCTGTTTCTTGGTGCCTATCTGGTCACCTGCGCGCTGATGAGCGCGCTCACCGGCGCCCGGCGCCCGGTGTTGGAGATGGCGCGCACGTTCACCTTCTCGCTCGTTCCCATCGCCATCGCCTATCATCTGGCGCACTACCTGACCTTCATCGTGATCCAGGGGCAGTACATCGTTCCGCTGGCCTCGGATCCCTTCGGCTTTGGCTGGGATATCCTGGGCACGGCGGACTACCGGGTAGACATCACCGTCGTCGGGGCCCGCTTCGCCTGGTACGCCGCCGTGGTCTCCATCGTCGTCGGCCATATCGTCGCCGTCTATCTGGCTCACGTGCTGGCGGTAAATTCCTTCGGGGAGCGCGGCCTCGCCCTCAAGAGCCAGTATCCGATGACGGTGCTGATGGTCCTCTACACCGTGACCAGTCTCACCATCCTCGCCGAACCCATCGTCGAAAGCCGCGCCCCCACCCAACGGGCCGCACAAGGGGCGGCGCCGGGCGCCGTCGGCGTTCCCGCCGATGCCGTGCGCCCGGAGCCCGGAAGCGGCCTTCCGCGCGCCGTCGGCGGCGGCAAAAGCGCCCGGGTCAGGCTGACCTACAAGTCCTTGAGTTCGGACTTCCACGACGGAACCCACACGACCTTCGCGGATATTCTCTATCCCTATTCCTTCGCCTTCCGCTGGGGCGTGCGCTCCGCCGATGACGCCGCCGCCTACGATCCCCATGTGGACAAGTCGACGGCGCTGATGCGCCAGCGGCTGGTCGGCCTGAAGACCGCCGGCATCGACAAGACGTCCAAGTCTTTCAGGATGGGCGAGCTGAATTTCCTCCGGGAGATGCCCATCACCGATGTGTACATCGACGCGTCCAGGGAGAACCTCGCCGACGCCGCCGTCATCGCGCCGCCGTGGAGCGCGCTTCCGTGGCACGTGGTCGCCCTCATGGAAGAGGCGGTTACGCGGGGCTGGGCGGCGTTCTCCGAGGAAGAAGCGAAACGCCGGGGCGTCGAATGGCTCGATATCGTGCGCTCGCAACCCATGAAAAAGAGGCTGGCCGGCCTGGTCGAGGAGTTCGAGAGGGATGGGTTCGTGCCCGCCGCGCTGAAAGGGGCGGTGAGCGCGGAAGAGGCGCGAAAACGATGGGCGGCGCTTGGTAAATTTCATGGCGAGCGGGGTCACTTCCTGGTCACCAACGGCCCCTACATCATCAGGGAATGGTCGAACGAAGCGACGGTCTTCGATGTCTTCAGGAATTTCAGCTACCCGCTGGGCGTCGGCTCTTACGATTCCTACGCGGTGCCGCGTCATGCCTACGTGGCCAAGGTCGAGCCCGACGCCGACGGGTTGCGCGTCTTTGTCGAGTTCGAGCGTTTGCAAAGAGCCATGCGCTCATACAGGCTCCTGCGCGAGCCCCTCCGCTCGAGCAAGCCGCAGGGGCTCGGCATGCGGATTCCGCAGTGCCGTTTCGTCGTCGTCGCGGCGAATGGCAAGGTGGTCCTCGCCGGCCAAGGAAAGTTGCAGGACGACGGCACGTTCATCCTTGGCCTCGAGGGAAAGCTCGATCCCGGGGCCTACACCGTCCTTGCCACGCTGGTCATCAGCGGCAACACCATGAACCCCGAGATCAGGCGCATCCCCTACACGGTTTCCGGCGGCTCGTAAGGACTCGGCCGCGACGCCCCGCCAATCCGGCCGTGGCCTTTTGGCGGACGTCGGGACCGGGACGCCCAGCTATTGGATCCATGACATGGTCGAAACCGTGTCCGCGGAGACCGTTGTGATCAACTGAAATTAGAGTGTAATTAGAAGAAATAAAAGTTATCGATGTTCAATCCGAAATCCACTTTATTGACCGCGCCCGGCATCTCCGCCGCAAGAACGGACCGCCACCGCAAAGTGTGAAACCCCACTGGGCAGAGCGCAAAACCTATCCACGCCAATCGCCGCAAACACTTACAGGCTTTGGCGCGCCCGGGAGGACTCGAACCCCCAACCTCCTGATCCGTAGTCAGACGCTCTATCCAATTGAGCTACGGGCGCATATGCCCCTTGGCGCAGGCGGAAAAAGGGGCGTTCGTGGAGGCCCGCGACACTATCCAATGACCACGCCCGAGGCAAGGTCTTCCGAGGTCCGGAATCGGGGTCCGGAAATCCGAACTTGTCGGCCCTGGGGGCTTTGAGTAATATCTCTAAAGTCATGGGGGAATGTAGTTTATCCTTAGCTTCAAAATAGTTGTCGTGGCCTCTGCCTCGGCTGCGTTTACTTTTAAATAAGTAGGTAAAGAATCGTCATGGCGATTACGAGGTTCTGGGCAGTCGTGACGGGGGCGGTTTTCTTGCTGTCCTCGTGCGGTTTCGCGGAGGATGTGCTTTGGCCTTCGCTGACCGGAGAAGAGCCTTCGGGCCGCCCCGCCCGTTCGGCGGAGCGCCAACCCGCGGCGCCGCGCCGCGCCGCGCCGCCGGTGCGGACGCAGGCGGCGGCAACCGGGCGCACCACTACGGGCACCCTCGCGCAGTCGGCGCAACCGCCGCTCGGCACCACCAACTTCCAGCCCTCGGGCGTGACCACCGGCGCCTCCACCGGCACCGCCGTCGGCAAGAAGGTGGAAGGCCTGCGCGAGGAACTGCGCCAGCTCCAGACCTCGGTCGCCCAGCACAATGCCCAGCTACAGCAGCTTCGCGCCAAGATGGTTCAGGATTCCCAGGGCTATCACGGTACCGTGGCCGCCATCAACGCGCGCCTGCAGGTGGGCACGACGCCCGGCAATCCCATTCTCGTGCAACAGCTCAACAGCGCGCGCTCGGAGCTCGACCGGCTGGGCACCGACATCGGCGAGATGAACCGGCTTGGAACCATGGTGTCGGAGGATTCCACCAAGTCGGGCTTCATGTCCGAATCGGCGCGCGCCGCCTTTCGGCTTTCCGGCGCCGTCGACGAGGACCACCGGCAGTTGGCCATCCTAGAGGACGAGGTCAACCGTACCGTGGTGCTGATCGACCGGCTGCTCAAGGAGGTCGCCGAGGACGTGCGCCGCCAGACCAACTACGTGTCGACGGAGCGCAGCAACCTCAACCTGTTGTCGACCGGCGTCGTCAGCGGTGAGATTTACGGAGCCAGCCTGGTCAATCGCGCCATGTTGTCTAGGGCCGGCGCCAATGGCGCGCCCCTGGCCATGGCCCCGTCCGACACCACGGGACGGCGGCCACTGGTGATCATCCGCTTCGACCGCGCCAACGTGCCCTTCCAGCAAGCCCTCTACAATGCGGTCAGCCGCGTCCTCGAGCGCCGCCCCGAAGCCGCCTTCGACCTCGTTTCGGTGGCGCCCGCCAGCGGAGGCCCGGCCCGTGTCGCGCTCAATTCCAACAAGGCGCGGCGCCACGCCGAGGGGGTGTTGCGCTCCCTGGTCGAGATGGGGCTGCCCCCCGGGCGGGTCGCGGTTTCGGCCAAGACGAGCGATACGGCGCGCATCAACGAGGTCCACCTGTACCTGCGCTAGTGTCCTGACCGGGCGCGCGCTTGCCCCGGAGATACTCCAACTGACGATTGCCTCCCACCGGCCATTGCGGTTTAATCGCGGCGACAGGGAGGAAGGCACCATGGCCAAGATGCGGGACGACGTCATCAACCACGTTGTCACGTGGGCCGAGGTCCATCGCGACACCAAGATATTGGCGCGCAGTCTCGTTGGGCTTGGCCCTTGGCAGGGCATCGTCGCGCTCACCCGCGGCGGTCTCGTGCCGGCCGCCATTCTCGCCCGCGAGCTTGGCTTGCGCGTCGTCGACACGCTGTGCATCTCGAGCTACGACGAACAGGTCAAGGGGTCGATTACCGTCCTCAAGGTACCGGAGCGCGCCGCCGAGACGGGCGGCGAGGGCTGGCTCTTGATCGACGACCTGGTGGATACCGGGGCCACCGCCAAGGAAGCGCGCGCCATCCTGCCCAAGGCACATTTCGCCACCATCTACGCCAAGCCCTCGGGCCGGCCCGCCGTCGACACCTTCATCAGCGAGGTCAGCCAGGAGACCTGGATATTCTTCCCGTGGGACACCGAGATCCAATACGTGGAGCCCCGGGCCGACATCGGTGGGGGATAGAATCTAACATATGGGCACCATATGTTAGATTCTATCCACTAATCCGGGTTGACGTGGCGAGCATGGGATCCCGGTTCGCTGCCGGGAAACCGGCGCGGCTCGCCGGCGCGGTCCTCGGCCTTTGCCTGGTGCTTCAGGCCCTTCCGGCCGGTGGCGCCTCGCCACTGGACCGAATCGTCCTTCCGCCTGGTTTCGCCATCGAGCTCTACGCACGGGTGCCGGGCGCCCGCTCGATGGTGGTGGCCGAAGAGCTTGGCGTCGTCTTCGTCGGCACCCGCGGCTCGCGGGTCTTCGTCGTCGCCGACGTCGACGGCGACCGTCTCGCCGACGCCGTCTTTCCGGTAATCGGCGGGCTCAACGGGGCGAATGGCATCGCTTGGCGTGACGGCCGCCTGTTCGTGGCCGAACAGCACCGGGTGGTCAGCTTCGACGCCGCCGACATAAATGCCCTGGGCGTCGCCCGGCCGCGCGTCCTTTTCGACGGCCTGCCCGACAAGTCCCATCACGGCTGGCGCTACGCCTCCCTGGGCCCCGACGGCGGGCTTTACGTCGCCGTAGGCGCGCCCTGCAACATTTGCCGTGGGCACGGCTTGGAGGGCACCATCGTGCGCCTCGACGCCGACGGCGGCGTCCCCCAGGTGTTCGCCCGCGGCGTACGCAATTCGGTGGGCATGGACTTTCACCCGTTGAGCGGAGAGCTCTATTTCACCGACAACGGCGCCGACGGCATGGGCGACGATTCGCCGCCCGACGAGCTCAACCACGCGCCCCGCGCCGGCCTCCACTTCGGCTTTCCCTATTACGGCGGCGGCGCCGACCGCACGCCCGACTTCGAGGGCGAGGCGGTGCCGCCCAACGAGATGCCGGTGGTGCGTTTCGGCGCCCACGTGGCGGCGCTGGGGATGCATTTCTACCGCGGCCGGCAGTTTCCGCCGGAATACCGCGGCGATGCCTTCGTCGCCCAGCACGGATCGTGGAACCGCAGCGTGCCGGACGGTTATCGGGTGGCCCGCGTGCGCTTCGACGGGCGCGGCCGCGCCCAGGGCTGGGAGCCATTCGCCGAGGGCTGGCTGGTTGGCGGCCGGGCCTGGGGCCGGCCGGTGGACGTCAAGGAACTCGGCGATGGCTCTCTCCTGGTGTCCGACGACCGTGTCGGGGCCATCTACCGCATCACCTACCGGGGGCGTTGAGCACGGTGCCCGCCGCCATCCTCACCATCGGCTACGAAGGGGCCGGGCTGGGCGACGTGTTGGCGGCCCTCGACGAAGCCGGCGCGCGCACCCTGATCGACGTGCGCGAGGCGCCGGTTTCGCGCAAGCCGGGGTTCTCCAAGGGAGCCCTTGGCCGGGCCATGGAAGAGGCCGGGATCGCCTACGTGCATTTGCGCGCCCTGGGTACGCCCAAGGTCGGCCGAGACGCCGCCCGGGCCGGCCGACGCCGGGAGTTCGAGGACATCTACGCCCGCCGCCTGGCCACGCCCGAGGCCGAGGCCGCCCTCGCCGCCGCCGCCCTTATCGCGCGCGACGAAGGGCCGGCATGCCTGCTGTGCTTCGAGCGTGAGCCCGAGCGCTGCCACCGCGCCATCGTGGCGGCGCGCTTGGGCGAGCGGCTGGGGTGCCCGGTCACGCACTTGGCCGCCATCCCCACGCTGCTTTGAGAGAACACACCAAACAACGGAGGAATCCATGCTCAAGCTCTACAACCCTACCACCATGGCACCGTCCGCCGCCCACTACAGCCAAGGCGTGGAAGTACCGCCGGGGGCCCGCATGCTGTACATCGCGGGCCAGGTCGGGGTGACCCCCGACGGCGCCATGCTAGACGGATTCGCGGCCCAGGCGGAGCAGGCGTGGAACAATGTCCTCACCGTCCTCGAGGCGGCGTCCATGGGGGTCGAGGACCTGGTCCACGTCAACATCTACTACCTGGACAAGGGCGAGGTGGCCACCGTGCGCGCCACCCGCGATCGCTTCCTGGGCGATCACAAGCCGTCGTCCACGTTCGCGGTGGTGGGTGCTCTGGCGCAACCGGAATGGCTGTACGAGATGGACGCCGTGGCGGCCAAGGCGTGAGGGGCGGCGGTCTTCCGGCGGTGCCGGCCTATACCGCCACGTTGTCGATTAGGCGCGTAGTGCCCAGGTGCGCCGCCCCCAGCACGCGCAAGGGGTTTGCCGCCGCCGCCCCGGCCGGGGCCAGGGTGGCGGCGTCGCGCACCTCGACGTAATCCACCTCGGTGAAGCCAGCGTCGAGGAGAGCGGCCCGGCCCCAGGCGGCGGCTTCCTCCGCGTCGGCGCCTTCCGCCACCCGCTCGGCCACTTCGAGCAGGGTGCGGTGGAGGGCCGGCGCCGTGGCCCGTTGCTCGGCGCCCAGGTACGCGTTGCGGCTTGACAGCGCCAGGCCGTCCGCCTCGCGCACCGTAGGGCCGGCCTCGATGGCGACCGGGATGTGGAGGTCGCGAACCATGCGGCGGATGACGAGAAGCTGCTGGTAGTCCTTCTCGCCGAAGAAGGCGGCATCGGGCAGGGCCTGCAAGAGAAGCTTGGCGACCGCCGTGGCGACGCCGGTGAAGAATCCGGGGCGGAACTCCCCTTCCAGGCCGTCGCCCAGCCCCGGCACCGCGACGGTGGTGACGTGGTCATCGGGGAACATTACGTCCATGGCCGGCGCGAACAGCAGGTCGACCCCCTCGGCGGCGAAGCGGGAGGCGTCGGCGGCCTCGTCTCGCGGGTAGACGTCGTAATCCTCACCGGGGGCGAACTGCTTGGGATTGACGAAAAGGGAGGCGCAGGTACGCCGCGTCTTGGCCAGCGACAGTCGCACCAGGGACAGGTGGCCTTCGTGCAAGGCGCCCATGGTCGGCACCAGGCCGATCGTCTCCCCGGCGGCCCGCCACGCGTCCAGGCGCCGGCGCAGCTCGGGCACGGTGCGCACCGTTTCCATCGCTGTTGCGCCGGCCACGGTGGCGTTCCTTCCTATTCGGATAGGTTCTTAGACCCGAAGCAGTGCTCCGGCCCCGGAAAGCGGCGCGCCCGCACGTCCTCGGCGTAGGCCTGGGCAGCCTTTTCGATCTCGGCGCCGAGCTCGGCGTAGCGCTTGACGAATTTCGGCGTGAAATCGCCGAACAGGCCGACCAGGTCCTCGGTGACCAGGACCTGGCCGTCGCAAGCGGGCGAGGCGCCGATGCCGATGGTCACCGCGGAGACGGCGGCGGTGATATCGCGGGCCACCTTCTCCACCGTCGCTTCGATGACCAGGGAAAAGGCGCCGGCTTCGGAAACCGCCTTTGCGTCGGCCATGATGTGCCGGGCGTCCTCGGCGCTCTTGCCCTGGGCGGTGTAGCCGCCCGCCGACTTCACCGATTGCGGCATCAGCCCGACGTGGCCCATAACCGGGATGCCGCGCCGGGTGAGGAAGCGGACGGTTTCGGCCATTTCGGAGCCGCCCTCGATCTTGACTCCCGAACAGCCGGTTTCCGCCATCACCCGCGCCGCTGAACGGTAAGCGGCCTGGGGCGATTCCTGGTAGGTCGCGAAGGGCATGTCGACGATCACGCAGGCCCGCTCAGAGCCCCGCATCACGGCGCCGCCGTGGGCGATCATCATGTCGAGGGTGACGCCCATGGTGCTGTCCATGCCGTAAAGCACCATTCCCACCGAATCGCCGACGATCAGCAGGTCCACGAATGGGTCCAGCTGGCGGGCCATGGGCGTCGAATAGGCGGTCAGGCATACCACGGGGTCGCCGCCCTTGCGCGCCAGAATGGCGGGCGCCGAATGGCGCTTCGAGGTGAGGGATGTCGTCACGGCTGGACCTCTTATTGCGATGCAGCAAATTTATACGGAAAGGCGACACTTGCAAATGCGTTTCGAACGGAACCGGCGCGCCGGTTGTGAATCCTGGGGACGAATCGGCGAGGGCCGTGTCCCCGCACCCTTTTCCGGTCCTCGCGAATGGGGGTATTCCTGGGGAGGAATTTTGAATTACGTGGATGGTAAATAATTGTAATCAAAGAAGAAATTCGCTATCAGTTGACGTAGATTTTAGTTAGGGCCGAGAAGCCGCGCGTACGGGAGGGACAATCGAAACGGCACCAAGTGGTGGCGCGTGGCGAGATGGTTCGAAGAGGCGATACCTCCCTGCAACTCGGGGCGCGGAACTGGGGCCGGCCCCATTCTTTTTGCCCGATTGTCGGAGGGCTTCGTGGAATCTAGTATTGTCCAGCGACCCCAAACTCGCCCGCGAGAGGTTTTGAGCGGCATGCCCGAACCGGCGGAACCGGCGGAGGCCTTATTTCCGGACGCCACCGAGCGGACCGAGGCGCCCCTGTACGCCACCGGCATCGTGCCGGCCCAGGATATCCGCGCCCTTATCCGCGAACGTCACATCCTTTCCATGGAGCCCATCTCGGAGGGCCAGATCCAGCCGGCGAGCATCGATCTCAGGCTGGCGTCGCCGGCCTATCGGGTGCGCGCCAGCTTCCTGCCCGGGCCCGGGGTCTCGGTACGCGAAAAGATCGATGCCCTCACCATGCACGAGATCGACCTCGGCCCGGGTGCCGTGCTCGAGAAGGGGTGCGTCTACATCGTGCCCGTCATGGAGTCTTTGAAGCTCGGCAAGCGGGTATCGGGCATGGCCAACCCCAAGAGCTCGAGCGGGCGGCTCGACGTCTTCACGCGCCTGATCACCGACGAAGCGACCGAGTTCGAGCGGGTCCGTCCCGCCTACAAGGGCCCGTTGTACGTCGAGATATCGCCCCGCGCCTTCAGCATCGTGGTCCGCGAGGGCGACAGCTTGAACCAACTCAGGATTCGCCGCGGCAGCCCGCCGGCAACCGATACGGCCTTGCGTAAGCTCCACGAGGAGATCGGCCTGGTGCAATCGGACGCCGGTGGGGAGAACATCTCCAAAGGCATCGCCGTTACCGTGGACCTACGGGGCGGCAGTGGCGCGGCCAGCACCGGCGGCACCGCCATCATCGGCTACCGGGCGAAGCGCCATACCGATCTCATCGACATCGTCAGGGTGAATCACTACGACCCGCGCGATTATTGGGATCCCATCCCCGCCGAGAAGGACAGCGGCCTCACCCTCAACCCGGGCGACTTCTACATCCTTGCCTCGCGCGAGGCCATCACCGTGCCGCCCGACCACGCCGCCGAGATGGTCGCCTACGATACCCTCTACGGCGAATTCCGGGTGCACTACGCCGGGTTCTTCGATCCCGGATTCGGGTTCGCCGAGAGTGGCGGCGCCGGCGCCCGTGCCGTGCTCGAGATCAGGTCCCACGAGGTGCCCTTCATGCTCGAACACGGCCAGGTTGTCGGCCGCCTGATTTACGAGCGCCTGACCGACATCCCCGACAAGGTGTACGGCAGGGACATCGGCTCCAACTACCAGCGTCAGGGCCTGGCGCTCGCCAAGCAGTTCAAGACAGCGGCCGCTTAGTCATTCGGAGGGTTGCGGGAACTCTCTTCGAGACGCCGCTTGCGCCGTGGCCAAAAGCCCCAAAAAACGACGCCGGCGAACAGCACCAGGGCGACAATCAGCCAGTTCGACCTGAGGGTCTCGGCGAGCGCCGTGATGTCCACCTTGTTCCCCCCTTCTCCCCCGGGCGCCATAATCGTACCAAAATTGGCGTCCATGCTCCAAGTCCCGTGGCCGGCGCGGGGCCGCGATAAGCGGTCCACATCCGCTCGGCGGCGGGATAGGATGGCGCCAATGGAGGCCAAGGAGACTTGCGTGTCCGATCGAGGGGGGAGCGCATCCAAGCGAGGGGGCGATCGGCGCCGCGGCGTGCCGTTGTGTTTCGCCGTGGCCGCGAGTGTTGTTTTGTTGGCGGTCTCGGCCTGCGCGCCGGTGCCTGAATCAGCAACGGAATCGGCAACGGATTCGGCAACCATCTCGGCGCCCGCCGCGAAGACGCCGCCGGCGGCTTCGGCGGCTGCGCCCCGCCCCGACCCCGCGGCGCGTGCCTTGTCGGGTCCGGCCACCGCCCGCGAGGCCCCCACCGTCCGCGAGACCCGCCCCGCCCGCGAGACCAAGGAACCGGCGCGCGGGGCGCGACACATGATCGCCGCCGCCAATCCCCTGGCCGCCGAGGCCGGGCGCGACATCCTGCGCGCCGGCGGCAGCGCCGTGGACGCCGCTATCGCCGCCCAGATGGTGCTCAACCTGGTCGAGCCCCAATCGTCGGGCATAGGCGGCGGCGGCTTCATGCTGCACTACGCGGCGGCGAGCGGCGAGATCGCCGCCTACGACGGCCGCGAGACGGCGCCCGGCGCGGCCCACCCCTACATGTTCCTCGATGGCAGCGGCAAGCCGCGCGACTTCTTCGACGCGGCGGTCGGCGGACTTTCGGTGGGTGTCCCCGGTCTCTTGCGCATGCTCGAGCTGGCCCACCGCGAGCATGGCCGCCTGCCCTGGAAACGTCTTTTCGAGCCGGCCATCTCTCTTGCCGAGGAGGGCTTCGAGATATCGCCCCGCCTGCATAAGCTGTTGGCCGGAGACAAGTACCTCAAGAGGTTCGCGGCACCGGCCGACTACTTCTACGAACCCGACGGAAGCGCCAAGCCGGTTGGCGCCAGGCTGGTCAACCGCCCACTCGCCCGCACTTTCCGCATGATCGCCGAATTCGGCGCCGACGCCTTCTACTCGGGCCCCTTCGCCGAGGCCATCGTCGACAGCGTCGGGGGCGTCGCCGGCAACCCCGGCGTCATGACCGCCGCCGACCTGGCCATCTACGAGGCCAAGAAGCTCGATGCCGTGTGTTTGCCCTACCGGGAGTGGTTGGTGTGCGGGATGCCGCCGCCGTCGTCGGGGGGCATCACCACCTTGCAGATACTCGGCCTGCTGCAAGGCTTCGACCTGGGTGCCTTGGAGGCGGGGTCGCCCAACGCCGTCCACCTGATTGCCGAGGCCAGCCGTCTGGCCTTCGCCGACCGCGACACCTACATCGCCGATCCCGATTTCGTCCCGGTGCCGACGGCGGGGATGCTGGATCCCGGCTATCTGGAGCTCCGCGCCCGTGGCATTTCCGAGTTTCGCGGCATGGAGGGGGCGCAGCCGGGGATGCCCGGGGTGGGTGCGCGCCTGCGGCTGGCGCCGGGCACCGCCGAGCACGGCGTCTCGACCACGCACCTGAGCGTCCTCGACGCCGACGGTAACGCGGTGGCCATGACGTCGAGCATCGAGAACGCGTTCGGCGCGCGGCTCATGGTCAATGGCTTCCTGCTCAACAATCAGCTTACCGACTTTTCGTTCCTGCCCAACCGGGACGCCGCACCGATCGCCAATCGGGTCGAGTCGGGCAAGCGCCCGCGCAGCTCCATGGCGCCCGTTCTGGTGTTCGACGCCAGCGGGCGCGTGGTGCTGGTCATCGGCTCGCCGGGCGGCTCGCGCATCATCGGTTACGTGGTCAAGGCCCTGGTCGGTGTTCTCGATTGGAAGCTCGACATCCAGGCGGCCATCGACCTTCCCAATTTCGTCAACCGCAACGGCGCGACGGAGCTCGAAAAGGGGACGCCGATCCTGGCCATCGCCGCCGACCTGGAAGCCCTGGGCCACGCCGTCGAGGAGCGCGACATGAACAGCGGTCTGCACGGCATCGCCGTCTCGCGGGGGACCATCACGGGAGGCGCCGATCAGCGCCGCGAGGGCGTCGCCCTTGGCGACTAGTGGCCCGTGTCAGCCAAATTGCACCCCTACGATCTCTTTTCCCGTTTCCTCGGTAGGAGGGGTCGCGTCGGCGATGCGGGTACATCGTCAAGCGTGCCCGACGCCCCGAGGGGACGGGAAAAGAGATCGTAGGGGTGCAATTTGGCTGACACAGGCCACTAACGCTCGCGGAGGGGCAGCACGATGAGCGACGGGCGATCTGTCTATCCGAGCGTTTTCATGTTGCCCGGCCGCGACCGGCGGCTGCGTTCCGGGCACCCGTGGGTCTATTCCAACGAGATCCGCATGAACGCAGAGGCGCTCGCCCTGGCGCCCGGCACCCCGGTCGTCCTCAACCGCGTCGATGGCAAGGCGCTCGGTGTCGGCACCTTCAACCCCCATGCCCTGATCGCCTTTCGCCTGTTCTCGACGGAGGCCGGCGCCGTCCTCGATGCCGCCTTCGCGGGGGCGCGCATGCGCCGTGCCCTGGCTCTGCGCGAGCGCCTTTTCGATCAACCGTACTATCGCCTGGTCCATGCCGAGGCCGATGGCCTGCCCGGCCTGGTCGCCGACCGCTTCGGCGGCACCTTGGTCGTGCAGGCGACGACGGCGGGCATGGAGAGGCTGCTGCCAGAAGTGCTGGCCGCCGCCGGCGACGTCCTGGGGCCAGAGGCCGTCGTGCTCAGGAACGACGCGCCGGCGCGCCGCGCCGAGGGGCTGGACGCTTATGTCCGTCTGGCCAGCGGCGATCTCGACGGCGCCGTCGAGGTGCGCGAGGGGAGTTTGAAATTTATTGCCGACTTGATGGGCGGGCAGAAGACGGGGTGGTTCTTCGACCAACGCGACAACCGCGCCTTCGTGGCGACGCTGGCCGGTGGCGCGCGGATGGTTGACGTCTACTGCCACAGCGGCGGCTTCGCCATCGCCGGGGCGGTGGCCGGGGCGTCCGAGGTCCTCGCCTTCGACCGCTCGCAGGCGGCGATCGAGCTGGCGCACCGGGCGGCCGTGGAGAATGGCGTCGATGGGCGCAGTACCTTCGAGCGTGGCGATGCCTTCGAGGTGATGGAAGCGCTCGGCCAGGCGGGGGAGCGCTTCGCCGTGGTGGCCGCCGACCCGCCCGCCTTCGTCAAGTCGCGCGGCGAGCTCAAATCGGGGCTCAAGGGCTACCGCAAGCTGGCCCGTCTCGCCGCCCGCCTGGTCGAGCCCGGCGGTTTCCTGTTCCTGGCCTCGTGCTCCCACAACGTGAAGGCCGGCGCCTTCGCCCAAGAAGTGGGGCGCGGCATGGCCCGCGCCGGGCGCGCCGGGCGCATCATTCGTAGCGCCGGCGCCGGTGCCGACCATCCGGTGCACCCCTTCCTGCCGGAGTCGGCGTACCTGAAGACGCTGGTCCTGCAACTCGACTGAGCGCCGCCGACGTGCCCATGGAATCGAAGGGGCTCACCTGCGCGCGACGATGAACAACCGGCGGAAGGGAAAGAGGGTCGTACCATCGGGGCGCCTTGGGTAGGCGTCGGAGAGGCGCGCTGCGTACTCGGCGAGGAAGCGCTCCCGTTCCCCGACTTCGAGGGCCTCCAGGAGAGGCCTGAGCGCCGTGCCTTTGGTCCATTCCAACACCGGGTTATCGCCGTCCAGCACGTGGGTGTATTCCGTCTCCCAGATATCGACGGCGGCGGCCAGCGGCGCCAGGATTTCGTGATAGGCGTCCGGGGCTTCCACCGGGGACGGGCGCAGCACGGGTTCGAGCCGTGCCCGCCAGGGGCCGGCGCGCGCCGCCTCGGCCATGCAGGCGTGCGACGGCGCCTCGTGGTTGCGCGGCATCTGCACGGCCAGCACGCCGCCCGCGCGCAGGCACCCGACGAGGCGTGGAAACAGTTGATCGTGGTCTTCCAGCCAATGCAGCGCGGCGTTGGAGAAGAGAACGTCGGCGGCGTCGGAGGGGGCCCACCCGGCGAGATCGGACTCGACCCAGGTGATCGCCGCCCCTCCTTCTTCCCGGCGCGCCCTGGACAGCATTGCCGGTGATGAATCGACCCCGGTGACGGCGGCCGCCGGCCAGCGCGCCGCCAGCAGCCGGGTTGCCGCGCCGGCGCCGCAGCCCAGGTCGTAGACGGCGGCCGGCGCCTCGGAATCGACCCGGGAAAGCAGGTCGAGGGCAGGCCGCAGGCGGGGCGCGGCGAACTTCAGGTACTGCGAGGGGTCCCAGGTTTCGGCCATCTATTCCGCGGCTTATCGCCCTCTATTTTCTTTATTCAGGGGCTTATTCACGTCTTAGGTCGTTTCGGTCTAAGACGATAAGACCCCATGGCCGGCTGGCAGTTCGAAGCGGAACGTCGTGCCCTTATCGCTGGTTTCGACGAGGGATAGGGCGCCGCCATGCGCCCTCATGATGTCGTCGGCGATGACCAGTCCGAGCCCCGTGCCGCCGTCCCGCGCCGAGCCGGCAAAGGGCTTGAAAAGGTTCTCCCGGGCCTTGTCCGGCAGGCCCGGTCCGTTGTCGGCCATCTCGACGTGTACGTGCCTTCCTTGCCCGCTGGCGCTCAACCTTAGGCGGGTCGCCCCGGCCTCGCGGGCATTCTGGGCCAGATTGATGAGCAAGCGGTAGAGTTGCTCCCGGTCGGCCTCGAGATCGAGTGTGCCGGCAACATCGATTTCCCA
Organism: Rhodospirillales bacterium; assembly: GCA_030744625.1. Classification (GTDB taxonomy): domain Bacteria; phylum Pseudomonadota; class Alphaproteobacteria; order Rhodospirillales; family JASLQF01; genus JASLQF01. Next base: position 2,805 of record JASLQF010000034.1, on the reverse strand, counting down.
CGTCAGTTCGCCGTCGCCGGTCTCGGCCTCGCGCATGGCCGAGCTCACCTCGGCGACAAGTTCGTGCAGGTAAAAATGGGTAGGGTTGAGCCGGGTCCTCGGCTCCTGGGCGTAGATCAGGGTTTGGCTGCACAGGTTGATGGCGCGGTCGATGGCGTTGTAGAGGCGTGGTGTCACGCGCTTTACCTCGGGGTCGTCGATATCGGCGAGCCGGTCCGAGACCAGAACCGCCGTCGCCAAACTGTTGCGCAGGTCGTGGTTGATCTTGGCCACCGCGGCGCCGAGGGTGGCGAGCCGTGTCTTCTGGCGCAAGGCCAGCCGCAGGTCATTCTGCATGACCGCCAGTTCGCGTTGCGCCACGCCGATTTCATCCTGGCGTTCGCTGAGGGGGAGGCTCGCCGAGGCGTCCTCGGGGTTGGCGCGGAATGACACCATGCTCTGGGTGATACGCCCCATGGGCCGCACCATCAGCAATTGCAGGCTGAGATAGACGAGCCCGGCGGTGATCAGAGAGATTACGATGGAGAGCTGCAGGATGCGCTGGGAATAGCCGTACATGGCCTGGCGCATGGGGGTCTCGTCCATCAGCGTTTCGATCATCACCGCCTCGTCCGACGGCGAGACGCCCATCACCCGCATGACCCGGTTTTCGTCTTGGGCGAGCGCCAGGAAGGCGTCGCGGATCCAAGTCAGGAAGCTTCCCTTGCCCAGATCAATGACGACGTCCACGTCGGGCGGCATGTCGCCGCTGAGCATCAGTACCTTGCGGTCGGGCTCGCGCAGGATGATGCCGTAGGCCCCGGCCTGGGACAGGAGCCGCCTCTCGAGATCGGCGTCCACCGTCATTTCCGGGGCCGCCTCCACGGCAAGAGCCGCCAGCTGCGCCTTGGCGATGTGCTCTTCCAGGTACGCCTTGCGGAAGCGGGCGATCGATGGCGTGTAGATCAGGAGTTCGGCGAGCATGACGAAGGCGACCGTCAGCACAAGAAGGCGGGCCGACAGGCTGGTCGCCAGGGAGGGGCGGTATGGGCTCGATTCCGACATGGTCGTTCGACTATACCACAGGTGCGCACGGTCGGCCGGCTGGCCGCGGGCCCGCTCACCCGAGGCGGGCGAGCAGCCTTACGATCTTTTTCGTGCCCTCGCCGAACAGCGCCGGCGTGTAGAAACTTCCCGCGGCGCGCTTGCTCACTTCTCCGAGAGTTGGATAGGGCGCGATCATATTGGCGATCGCGCCGATCTTCATCTTGCGGCTCACGGCGAGGACCCATGTGTGGATCAGCTCGCCGGCGCGTGGACCGACGATGCCGGCGCCGAGGATACGTCCCCTCGGCGTCGTCACCACCTTGATCAGCCCGTCGGTATCGGCCTCGGTCCGGGCGCGGTCGTTTTCCGCGAACGGCCACCTGAGGAGGCGGATGTCGCCGGCCTGACGTTTTGCCTGGATTTCGGTGAGTCCGACCTGGGCCAGTTCCGGCATGGTGTAGGTGACCCAGGGAAGCGCGTTGGTGTCGACCTTGGCCGGCAGGCGGAAAAGCGCGTTGCGGATGACGATGCCGGCGTGGTAGCCGGCGGCGTGGGTGAACTGATGGCCGCCGGCCACATCGCCGATGGCGAACACCCGCTTGTTGGTGGTGCGCAGCCGGGCATCGACCTCGATTCCGGTGGCGCTGAATTCGATTCCGGCGGCCTCCAGATCGAGCCCCTGGACGGTGGGCCGGCGCCCCGCCGCCACCAGGATATGGGTGCCCTCGACGCGGGCCTCGCCGCCGTCGTGACGGAGCGTGGCGACCACGTCGCCGCCCTCCTGGCCGACGCCGACCACCTCGACGCCCTCGCGAATGTCGACGCCGTCGGCTTTGAGCCGCGTGCGCAGCACGTCGACCAGTTCCGGGTCGTCCCGCGGCATCAGGGTGGCCATTTCCAGGACCGTGACCTCGGCGCCCAGGTGGCGGTGCGCCTGCGCCATCTCGACGCCGATGGGGCCGCCGCCGACGATGATCAAGTGCCGGGGCAGCGCTTGCAGTTCGAATACGGTCTCGTTGGTAAGGTGGGGGACGGCGTCAAGCCCCGGGATGGGGGGCACGAAAGGCTGCGAGCCGGTTGCCACGACGACGCGCCGGGCGGTGATCCGGCAGCCGTCGGCCTCCACCACGCGGCGGCCGGCGAAACGCGCCTGACCCTGGATCACCTTGACGCCGAGCCCCTCGAAGCGCTCCACCGAATCGTTGGGGGCGATGGCGGAGATGGTATCGCGCACGTGGCCATAGACGCGCGTCGCGTCGACGGTGGCCTCGCCGTTTCCGATGCCGAGACGGTGCGCCCGCCGCGCCCCTTCCGCCGCGTGCGCGGCGGCGAGCAGCGCCTTGGAGGGCACGCACCCGTAGTTCAGGCAGTCGCCCCCCATCTTGCCTTTTTCGACGAGCACCGTGGACGCCCCCATCTGGGCGGCGCCGGCGGCCACCGAAAGGCCGCCCGAGCCGGCGCCAATCACGCAGATGTCGACATTCAAGTGGCTTGCCATGGCCGAAGGCTTTCTAGTGCCCTGGATCATACAAATGATACCCATACGATCGCGTTTCCCGCTTCCTCGGCAGGAAGGCGCGCGCCGGCGATGCCAACCCATCGGCAAGTGCGCCTGACGCCCCGGGGGGCCACCGGGGGGTGTCCCCCCGATTGCAACTGCGGGGGGCGCCCCCGCGGCCCCCGAGGAAGCGGGAAACGCGACCCGAAGGGCGGCTCTCCGAGTTCACCGGCGGCGTTGCGCGGCGCTTGTGATGCTCCCGCATCACGGCGCCCCACGCG
>JASLQF010000033.1 GCA_030744625.1 Rhodospirillales bacterium | reverse complement strand
GCCGAATCAAAATCTTCACGAAGTGGGACAGGTGTCATCGTAGGCCTCCAAGATACCGAATCTTGGGGCCAAGGGAATCACACAACACCAGATATGGGAATCCCTTAACTGCGAGTCACATTCAATGTCGGCTGGTATTACTCATAGCTGCCAGCGCCGCAAAGATACGATTGAACACGCCGGCTTTGCTCCAGCGAATGAAACGGTTGTAAAGCGTCTTGTGCGGACCGTAGGCCGAAGGAGCATCGCGCCACATGAGGCCGTTCTTCAGCACATGAATGATCCCGCTGATTACTCGGCGGTCATCGACGCGTGGGACACCGCGCGGTTTGTTTGGTAGCAAAGGCTGTAGCGCATAAACTGAACGTCGGTGAGCCAGAAGTGGTGATCAACCATAGTGAACTCCCATCATTTGGGAGTTTGAATCACATCCGCGACGCCTTGGGAATTCCCTTTCTTGAGCCTGAACTTGAGATTGGTACGCATACGCGTATCCTGCGATTACTGCGATCTATTTGATGACGAGGACATGATCGATAAAATTGAAATACGCGAAAGCCTGCCGAACGACGTTATCTTGATCGAGAAGCTTTATCCGAACGCGTTCCCCGATGAGGATTTGCTGCCACTTGTGAGAGAACTGCTAAGAGAAGAACCAATTGTTCTCTCGCTTGTCGGGATTGCTGATAAGGCTCTGGTGGGGCATGTCATCTTCACGACATGCAGCATTGCCGGAAGAACTGACAGGGTCGCGCTCTTGGGACCGGTCGCCGTCGCTCCCGCTTGGCAACGGCAAGGCATTGGTAGCGCAATTGTCCGCGCGGGCTTGCGACGGTTGGAAAATGCCAGCATGAACCAAGTCTACGTACTCGGCGACCCTGCCTATTACAGGCGCTTTGGCTTTGAGCCCGATGATGGCGTCACACCACCATATCCTCTGCCAGAGGAATGGCGCGGTGCATGGCAATCGCTCAGTCTACGCAGTAGCAAGCCACATCTCTACGGAGACCTTTCCGTGCCGCAACCCTGGCGCCAACATGCCCTGTGGGCGCCTTGAATCATTAATGCGGCCCAGCCTCCATTCGTTTCTGGGTCCTGGGCCTAGAAGCCGTGGGGCGAGGGGCGGGACGGCGCCGTGCTCTCTCTGTTCCGAACACCGGAAAATCTGCTATAAGGCTTGGCCGAAGGCGTTGCCTGGCGGGCGTAGTTCAAAGGTAGAACGAAAGCTTCCCAAGCTTTAGACGGGGGTTCGATTCCCCTCGCCCGCTCCAACTCCCCGGCCGACCCCTCAGAACTTGGTCAGATAGGCATCGATCTCCCACGGCGAGACGGTGTTGTGGTAGTCCCACCACTCGGCCTCCTTGAGCGCGATGTAGGCGCTGAACAGGTCGGCGCCCATCACCTGCCTGCCCAGGTCGTCGGCGGCGAAGGCCTCGATGGATTCGAGCAGCGTGCGCGGCAGGGTGGCGACGCCGAGGCGGTCGAGTTCGGCCTGATCAAGCTCGTACATGTTGAGGTCGATGGGATCGCCGGGATCGAGATCGTGTTCGATGCCGTCGAGCCCGGCGCCCAGCATCATGGCCGCCCCCAGATAGGGGTTCATGGCGGGATCGACGGCGCGGCACTCGATGCGCCGCCCCGACAGATAGTGTTCGTCGCTCTCGTCGGCGCCGGCGCCTTCGATCTGGGGGCGCACCTTGGGCACGCGCATCATGTGGGTGCGGTTGTTGCCGCCGTAGGAGATGTAAATGGGCGCCCACGTAAAGCCCGTCATCGAGCCGCTTTTGATCAAGCGCTTGTATGAGTTGACGATGGGGCACGTGGCCGCCACCACGGCCGGCGCGTGGGCCAGCGTGCCGGCCAGGAACCGGTAGGCGAGCTTGGAGAGCCCGCAGCCGCGCGCGTCGGCGGCGTCGCCCATGAGAGATTGGCCGGTCTCCGACGAGGTGATCGACATGTTGAAGTGCGCCCCGCTGCCGGTCTGGTCGGCATAGGGCTTGGGCATGAAGGTGGCCTCGAAGCCGTGACGGCGCGACACCTCCTTCATCATCATGCGCCACAGAACGAAGCGGTCGCACATGGTCATGACGTCGGCATAGGCGAAATCGAACTCGAACTGGCTCTTGGCGTCCTCGTGGTCGAAGGAATGGACGTCCCAGCCGAGCTCGTTCATGTAGCCCACCACCTCGTCGAGCCAGTCGAGGTTTTCGAGAAGCCCGATCACGTCGTAGGCCATCTTCGGGATGACGTCGTTGGGGTTGGCGGGGGAGACGCCGCCTTCGTCGCGGCGCACCAGGTAGACCTCGCACTCGATGCCGAGGTTGAAGCGCAAGTCCAAGGCAGCGGCGCGCTCGACCTGGCGGGCGAGGACCGTGCGCGAGCACATGGGCCAGGGCTCGTCGTGATACTTGAGGTTGCCCGGCGCCCAGGCCACGCTCGGCCGCCAGGGCAGTTGCACGATGGCGCCGGGATCGGGATGGATCGCTAGTTCGTCGTCCTCGGGCCCTTGGCCGAGCCCGTCCAGCGCGGCGCCGGTGAACAACTCGGAACCCCGCATCATGCGTGGGAAGTGCGAAATGGGGACGGACTTGGCCTTGGCGATGCCGTGGACGTCGACGTAGGCGGCGAGGCAATGCCTGACCCCGTTCTCGGCGAGGCCGCGCTGCTGTTTCACGAATTCGTCGGCACCCATGCAACATACTCCCCTGCTTTTGATCTTGCCGCCGCCTCAATACTGCAACTTCGGATCGACCACGTTCTTCAGTTTCCCGCCGGCCAGGAAGCGGCGCATGTTCTCGAACATGAGATCCAGGGTCTTCGGCGTATAGAGTTCCCAATCGTCCGACGACGAGTGCGGCGTGATCAAGAGGTTGGGCGTCTTCCAAAGCACCGAGGATTTCGGCAGGGGCTCTGGATCGAAGACATCGAGAATGGCGACCAGTTCCCCCTTGACGAGCTTTTTTTGGAGCGCGGCATAATCGATCACCCCGGCGCGGCTGTAGTTGACGAGGCCGGCGCCCTTTTTCATGAGGTCGAGTTCGGGCGCGGCGATCATGTGGTGGCTGGCGTCGGTGTCGGGCGCGCACATGAGGAGAAAATCGGCGCGCGGCAACACTTGGCGCAGTTTATCGGGGCTCACCATCTCGTCCACGTAGCGGCGCTTCTTGCCGGAGCGGCGGACGCCGATGACGTGCAGCCCGAAATGCTTGGCGTGGCGCGCCGCCAGGGAGCCCACCGAGCCGACACCGACGATCAACAGCGTCTTTCCCGCGACCTCGGTGTTGTAGAGCTGATCCCAACGGGCACGGGCCTGATTCCTGGCCATCTCGGGGATGCGGTTGTTGAGCATGAGCACCGCCATGATGGCGTATTCGGCGGCGCGCTCGCCGTGCACGCCGGCGCTGTTGGTGAGCACCGCCCCCGGCGCCAACCAGTCCAAAGGCATCAGGTGGCTGACCCCGGCGCCGTGGGCGATCACCCAGCGCACCCTGGGGGCGCGCGCGGCGAAGGTCTCGCGGTCGTCGACGTACCAGGTGAAAAATGCGTCGGCGGTGCGCAGGTTCTTTTCCAGGTTCTTGCCGTCGAGGCCCATGGTAATGCGAACCTGCTTGGCGACGTCCGGGTGGCGCGCCCGGGCATCGGCGATACGCTTCCGCGTGACCTCGAAGACGGCGCCCATATCGGAGTGGTTCTCGATATGAAGGTGGACCTTGCGGGCCGAGTGCGGGGTCGCTTTGGCGGCGGTCATGGCTTGCCTTCCCTGAGCACGTGAAACCCTTGGACCCGGCGGCGGGCCGGCGGGAATCGCGGCCGGCGGATCAGCCCCTGGGCTCGACCACCCGGTCGAGCACCCAGTTGCCGATGTGGTGGACGAGGGGCTCCAGGCTCGACAGCCGCCCGGGGCGGGCGAAAGGCGAGCTTATCCCTTCGTGCTGCAGGCCGGAGATGTCGTTGTCCTCGACGATCGATTTGTCCCAGCGCTTGTAATAGTACTTCACCTTATCGTCGAAATCGGGCCGCGCCACGGTCGATTTCGGGAAGCACGAGCCTACGATCAGCTTGCTGCGGTTCACTCCCTGGGGGTGCAGTTCCAGCCACCACACGCTGTCCTTGGTCAGGCCGAGCATGGTCGAGGGATACATGACCACGTAGTGGGTGCCCTCGGCCGCCGGCCCCTCGAGGGTGGCGATGTTGGGAAACCCCTTGTCGGCGTCCTCTTCGAGGAGGGCGCGCGTGCCCTCGTGCACCTCGCGGATGGCGTCCCAGTTGCCCTCGGTCTCGATGATGCCGTGGTCCATATCGAGAAGCTCCAGCGTCGTCTTGTGGACGTAGGGCAGGTGGTATTCCTCCATGGCATTCTCGATGTAGAGCTTCCAGTTGCACTCGAGGTCGTATTCGACGCGCCGCGTCGTCACCAGGTCCTCGCACCCGTAGGAGGCGAGTTGGGTCGGCATATCGCCGAGGGCCTCCAGCAAATCCGGCGCGCCGGCGTCGAAGTTGACGAAAATGAAACCGCCCCAGGCCTGCAGGCGCACCTCGACGAGCCCATAGTCGGCGTTGTCGAAGTTCTTGGTGTCGCGCATGCCCCCGGCCCCCTTGAGAGAACCATCGAGCCCATAGATCCAGCCGTGGTAGGGACACTCGAACCACTGGCAGTTGCCCTCGCCTTGCGCCACCTTGGCGCCGCGGTGGCGGCAGGTGTTGGAAAAGGCGCGCACCGCGCCGTCTTCGCCGCGCACCACGATCAGCGGCACGCCGACGAAATTGACCGTGAAAAAATCACCGGCCTCGGGAATGCGGTCGGCGCGCCCCAGGAAATTCCATTCGCGCATGAATATCGCGCCCACCTCGGCGCGGTAGAACTCTTCCGAGGTGTAGCACCAGGGCGGCAGCGTCTCCGCCGTCTCCAGCGGCGCGCGCACCTTGGCGTAGTTGGCGCCATCGAATAGGTCCGCCACCACGAAATTCGTGGTTTCCCGCATCGTACAGTTTCCCCGCGCAAGTCAACCTGGCCTCCGAGAAGGCCGCCGTGCCTACCCCAGTGGCGATATCGGCGTCAACCTCAATGATAAAACTCGACGTACCATTGGAGGTCGTCGTCGGACATCGCGTAGCCGCCCCCGGGGGCGGCCGGGACCATGGACTTGGCCTCGACATGGCCGAGGCGCCTTTGCAGGGTCGACGCCATGTCCATGCTTAGGCCCGCCTTCCAAGCCAGCGCCGTCAGCGCCTTGCCGCTGCCCGACTCGATCATTTTTCCGACGACCCCGGGGGCCAGGCCGGACTTCAGGATGACGGCGTGGCGGACGAAGGCCAGATCCTTCTCGTCGATGGCGTCGAGGATCGCGTCTTCGTCGAGGCTCCCCGCCTCGAACATCTCCCTGGCGCGCGCGTCGGCCGGTTCCTTTTCCGGCTCCTCGGCACCGAGATCGCCGACATCGATGCGTTTGCGCACGGCCTGGCGCAGGGTGCCGGCAACTTCGGGCGCCAGTTCGTGGCGGTCGATCAGGACATCTACCAGGGCGGCGCTGACGAAGGTGGCGATGCGCCGGATGATGTTCACAGATAGGTTGTCGCGGTTGACCATGGGCATGTGCAGGTCGGTGGCCCCGGCGGCGACGACGGCGATCTTGTCCAGGGTCTCTTCGCCGAGCGGTGCGCTCGTGTTCTCCAACAAGGCCTTCATGGCCTTTACGCTGTTGATGGCGACCACCGCGTCGACCACCGATTCGATCAGGTCCTGGCGCCGCGAGAGGGCCGTAAGCGATCCATCGGTGACGCCGCTGGCAATGATTTCCAGCAGGTCGCGGTCGCTGAGCAGGGGTGAGTATTCGAGGACGGGCGTGGCGACGATATCCTCGATGTCCTCGGCCAGGCGCCTGACGATGTCATGGGGCACGTTGGCCGCCAGCTTGATTTCCTCGGAGACGATGGCGCGCACCCGGGGCAGTTCGTCGCGCGCCAGAATATCCAGGACCTCCAGGGCCATGGTGGTGAGCCGCTCGGTGGCGTCCTCGCCGAGGTTGGGAACAAGCCGGCCAATCTTGACGGCGATCTGGGCGCGGACTTCCTCGTCGACGTCCTCGGCCAGGATGACGTCGGCCTGCAGCGGCGTGCCGTCGTTCCGGGCGACCACCCGGCGAACCTCCGCCGCCTCGTCGGTGGCGAAGTAATAGAGGAGCTCGGGCTCCAGGTCCTCGTGGGCGGCCAGGTTGCGGCGCGCCGCGACGTCGCCCTCGGCGGCGATCTTCTTGGCCTCGTCGTACGACGGTTTGGGCTTGGCGGGTTTCTTACTCTTCTTCCCCTTATTGCCCAGCACCCATTCCAGCATGAGGTATTTCTCCCGCGACTCTCAGCCCTCGGACCACTTGGTCCGCACCTTGGGCACCTCGGAGCCGTCGACGGTGATGGCGTCGACCCGCTCGTTGAAAAAACAAATTAGCCCCTTGATTCCGGCCACCTCGGCCAAGGGGTCCGGGTAGGACCAGACCACGTCCTCGAAGGTCTCGCCGCCGAGGCGCGCCGACCAATAGGCGGCGGTCCCCTTGTAGGGACACGACGTTCGCTTGTCGCTGGGCACCAGCAGGTCCATGCGCACGTCATCGGCCGGCAAGTAGTAGCGGGTCGGCATGCCGGTCTCGAACACGAACATGGCACGAAGCGACCGGGCCACCGTTTCACCGCCGAGGACGACCTCGACGGGGCGCGCGCTGGTCAGCACGTCGATGCGCACGTAGGGGTCGCGGGCGTGCACGAAGATCTCCTCGTCCTCCTCGAACCAGGCGTCGACGCGGTCCCAGTAGAAGGCTAGATAGTCCTTTATGTGGCCGGCTTCGGGAAAAGGGTCCTGGTAGCTCCACACCGCGTTCTCGGCGCGCTTGCCGCCCACGGCCAAGGTCCAGTATGAGGCCTCGCCCTTGAACGGGCAGAAGGTCTCGTTGTCAGTGGCCGAAGCCAGGTCCAAGCGCACGTCGTCGCGTGGGAAGTAGTAGACCGGAACGTGGCCTGTCTCGCGCATGAGCATGGCGCCGGTGGAATCGGCGATCGCCTCGCCCCCCAGGAACACCCGCACGCGCTTCGGGCTGGGCACGAAATCGACACGATAGTCCGGGTGCTTGGCGAAGCCCGATTGCCTTTTCCCGGCCGCCGCGCTTTCGGTCATTCCGGCGTATCCTCCCATTCGGTCCTTCTGTCCCGGTGGATTGTATATAACATATGGTGCTCACTCACGGGATGTCGATGAAGGCGGGATCGTGGGCGTGGGCCGTGGCGCGCCAGCAGTGTCATGAGCATTTTCTTCCCGGTCGGCGAACTCGTGTCTACTGCGCGATTGCTGAACTTGATAATATCGGGCGACGAGCGGAGGTCTATATAAAGAGCCCGCCGCCCGGGAGATATCGGCGCCGCCGCCCCGGCGGATGTAATCCATGATCGAATTCCGCCCATGAAAATCGCCCTGCCCGATCTCGTCTCCAACTCCTATTTCCCCGCCATCGCGGCGATCGAACTCGGGTTTTTCAAGGAGCAAGGGCTGGACGCCACCCACGAGCTGATCTTTCCGGTGCCGGATGCCTTCGCCGCGCTCGCCGACGGCAAGGTCGATCTGGTGGCGGGCTCGGCGCACGCGCCGCTGATGGCCTTCCCGCGCTGGCGCGGGTGCAAGCTGGTCTCGGCCCTGTCCCAGGGCATGTACTGGTTCCTGGTGGTGCGCGCCAACCTCGGCATCGAGCGCGGCGATCTTGCGGCGCTGGGGGGATTGCGCATCGGGGCGGCGCGGGGCGTCGACGTGGGACTGCGCCGGCTGCTGGTCGAAGCCGGAATAGATATCGAGGCCGAGAACATCGACATCGGACCGCTGCCCGGCGGCGTGCCGCCCGGCGTCTCGTTCGGCGTCACCGCCGCCAAGGCGCTGGCCGACGGCACGATCGACGGGTTCTGGGCCAACGGCATGGGGGCCGAGGTGGCCGTCGTGAGCGGCATCGCCAGCGTGGTCATCGACGTGCGCCGCGGCGATGGACCGCCGTCGGCCTTCCGCTTCACCCAGCCCACCCTGGTGGCCACCGATCGGCTGATCGAGGATGCGCCCGAGGCCGTCGCCGGCGCCGTGCGCGCCATCGTCGCCACCCACAACGCCCTCAAGGCCGACACCGGCCTTGCCACCGAGGTCGGGCGCAAGCTCTACCCCGCCAAGGAAGCGGGGCTGATCGCCCGGCTCATCGAGCGTGACCTGCCCTTTTACGACGCCACCATCAGCGAAGAGTTCGTGGCCGGCATGAGCGCCTTCGCCGAGGCGGCGGGAATGCTCGACGCCCCGGTCCCCTACGAGCACATCGTGGCCACCCGCTTCGCCGACTTGTGGAGGGGTTGAGGCGGCGGCGGGCTCGATGGCCTGCCACCGCCGATTGTGCTAAAATCCGCCGACCAACCGACTTCGAGACGACCCACCGGGAAATCGGGCAAGGAGGCAATCGATGACCACCGATTCAGAGATCACCCTCGTCGAGGGCGGGCGCGTCTACGACCACGACGGCGACACCGACCAGCCGACCGTCGCCGACATTTTGATCGTCGGCAACGCCATCGCCGCCGTCGAGGCCGACATCGCGGCCAAGGTCCGCGCCGGCAAGGGACACCCGGCCCTTAGCGGCCGCGTCTCCCAGTGGATCGACGCCCACGGCCACCTCGTCATGCCGGGCTTCGTCAGCGCCCACTATCACTCCCACGACGTGCTGCTGAGGGGCTCGTTCGAACCGGTGCCGCTCGATTACTGGCTGATGACGGCGACGCCGCCGTCCTATCCGCCGCGCTCGCTTGACGAGCTGCGCGCCCGCACGCTGATGGGCGCCGTCGACTGCCTGCGCGGCGGCATCACGACGGTCCAGGACATGGCTACCATATTCCCCTACAGCGAGGAGGCCGTGAGGACCGTGCTCGATGCCTACGCCGAGGTCGGCATCCGATGCATCTTCTCCATGCAGGTGGTCGACATCACCAGCCTCGACACCATTCCCTTTTGGAACGAATGCGTGCCCGAGGAATTTCACAAGGGCGTCAAGGTCACCGTCGAGCCCTTCGCCGACGTCGACCTGCCGAAGCTGCTGGAGGACGTCTACAAGGCCCACAAGGACCACGCGCCCCTGATCACCTGGTCGCTTGGACCCTCGACCCCGGAGCGCTGCACCCACGGGCTCCTCGAGGCCCTGGCCGACCTGTCGAAGCGCCAGGGCCTTCCCATCTACACCCACATTTACGAAAACAAGGCGATGGCGCTGGCCGCCCGCTGGAAGCTCAAGGACTTCGGCGGTTCGCTGGTGAATTTCATGGAGGCCACCGGCTGCATCGGGCCGCACGTCAGCCTCGCCCATTCGATCTGGCTCGTCGACGACGAGATCGACAAGCTCGCCGAGACCGGCACCAACGTGGTGCTGTGCCCAGCCTCCAACATGAAGAGCAAGAGCGGTATCGCACCGGTGCGCGAGTTCGTCGACCGCGGTGTCCCCATTGCCATGGGCACCGACAACTGCGCATGCTCGGACACCCAGAACATGTTCCACTCCATGAAACTCTTCGTCGGCCTCGCCGCCGTCAGCAAGCTCGAGCCGGGCCCGCCCTACGCCAAGGACGCCATCCGCTGCGCCACGCTGGGCAGCGCCAAGACCGCCGCCATGGAGAACGACATCGGCGCCCTGAAGCCCGGCATGAAGGCCGACCTCTTCCTCCTCGACCTTTCGGATTCGTCGTTCGTGCCGCTCAACAGCGCCGCCCGCCAGACCGTGTTCGCGGAGGCCGGGCGTTCGGTGCGGCTGGTCATGGTGGACGGACGCGTCGTCGTGCGCGACGGCCGCGTCACCACCATCGACGAGGCGGCGCTGCGCGAGACCGTCGCCGAGGTCATGCCGCGGCTCCGCAAAGACCGCGAAGCAGTGCTCGAACGGGCCAACAAGATCTACCCCTACATCCTGGAGGCCGACCGCCGTGTGTGGGCCGAGGACGTGGGCACCCACCGCTACCTGGGCCCCTCGCCCAACTGAGGCGGGGGGGGACCGGCGGCGGGCGCGCCATGACCGTTGTTATAAGCCCCTACGTCATCTTTTCCGTTTGCGCGGCGATGAGCCGGCGGGTAATGCGGTAGAGGTTCTCGTTGCGCCCGAGCTGCTTCTCGCGCATCTCGATGGCTTGACGGCCCACCTCGGCGGCGTCGCCGAACGCGTAGATGCCGTCCTCGAAGACTACCCTGCCGTCGATGATCACCGTCCTCACCGATTGTCCGCGCTCGCTGAATACGAGCTGCTGGGCGGCATCGTTGAGGGGTGCCAGCACCGGCGTGGTGAGATCGTAGAGCACGATGTCGGCGCGCGTGCCCGGCGCCAGGGCGCCGATCTCGCCGTCCTTGAGCATGGCCTTGGCTCCGTTCCTCGTCGCCATGGTCAGCGCTTCGGGGGCGGCCGGCCAGCCCGCCTTGTCGGTGCCCAGAATGCGCGGGACGAGGACAGCCATGGTCATGGCGTCGAACAGGTTCTGGTTGCCGTTGGTGGACGAGCCGTCGGCGCCGAGGGCCACCGGCACGCCGGCTTCCAGCATCTTCGGCACGGGCGAGGTGCCGACATGGATCTTGGCATTGGATTCGGGGTTGTGCACGGGAACGGCCTGGCGGTCGGCCAGCAACCCGATCTCGTCGTCGTCCACCCACACGGTGTGCGCCATCGACCAGCGCCGGCTGAGGATGCCGAGGTCCTCCATGTGGCTGACAATCGGCTTGCCGTTGTACTTCATGCTGACCTGGCGCTGGATCTTGGTCTCCTGGAGATGGGTGTGCACACCGAGGTCGTGCTTCTCGGCGATGTCGTGGGACATGACCAGGAGGTCGTCGGTGCACCGGGTCGCGTTGGAGGGCGCCGGAAAGATGGAGATCAACCCCCGGTGGCCATGCCACTTGGCGATGGTCTCCTCGCACATGGCGGCAATCTCGTCGACCGGCGCCGGCCGGAACGGGTTGTCGCGGGCCAGGGCCTCCAGGAGTTCGTCGTCGTCGCCGATGATCTGCGTCGGATCGAGGTCGTCATAGGTGCGGTCCCAGATGCGCAGGCCCAATGTCGCCCTGAGCCCCAGGTCGGCATAGGCCCGGGCAACGGGATCGACCATCTCGGTGCGGCAGTTCTGCTCGGGGTAGTGATCGATGACGGCGGTGACGCCCGAAGCGATCATCTCGATGCCGTTGAGGAGGGCGCTGACGTAAAGCTCGTCTTGCGGGCGGTTGTAGATGTCGGCTTGGTTCTTCCAGATAAGCGACACGTGGCCGAGGCGGTCGCCGGCGCCGCTTGAAAAGGTCGACAGGCAATGAGAATGGGCGTTGATCAACCCCGGCGCCACCAGCCGCTCGGCGCCCGCGATGATCCTGTCGCCGGAACCGGCCTTTGCCTTGCCGGCATCCTCGATGGCGGCGATCACGCCGTCTTCGATGACGATGTCGGCCTCGGCGGTCTTGAACCCGTCGCCCTCCGGCAACAGGGCCAGGCATTCGCGGATTATGGTCTTGGTCACTGTTCCCCCGCGCTATTCGAAGCGGATCAACCGTTGCAGCCGGTCTTTGCGGTCGAGAGTCGAGACGACCATGTCATGGAAGGCCGGGTAAAGACGCGCCACTTCGTCCTCGGCGCCTTGGCGGAGGGCGCCGTGGCGGGCGACGATTTCGTCGGCTTCGGCGAGGATCGCGTCCTCGTCCAGGGTCAACAGACGACCGTCCTCGAGAACCACCTCCCCGTCGATGATCACCGTCTCGACGCCGCTCCCGTTCTCGTAGTAGGCGAGATGGCTCCACACGTCGCCCATGGGCCGGGACAGGCGCGACCGCGGATTCAAGACGATGACGTCGGCCAAGGCACCCGCCGTGATGACGCCGAGCTCGCCCGGCAACCCCATCGCCCGCGCCCCGCCGCCGAGCGCCATCTCGAAGACATCCCGGGCACTCAGCCAATCCTCGAACTCCGGTTCCGTGGCCCGGGCCAGCAGGCCGGCGAGGCGGGTCAGATCGAACATGTTGGGCACGCCGGAGTTCGACCCGTCGGTACCGAGCCCGATCGGCAATCCGGCACGGCGCAGCTTGAGAAGCGGGCACACGCCGGCCGACGACCGCAGATTGGAGCGCGGCGAATGGATGATGGTGACGCCCCCCTCCCGCGCCGCGGCGATGTCGTCCTCCGTACACCAGATGAAGTGAACGAGCGAGCTCTTGTCGTCGAGGATGCCGAGATCGAGCAGGCGGCGGACGAAACCGCCTCCCTCGGCCATCACCGCCTGGGTCTTGGTTTCCAGCATGTGGGTGTGCAGGCCGAGCCGGTGACGGCGCTGGAAGTCGCCGGTCATCTCGAGGAGTTCCGGCGAACAGCGCTGCGGTCCGTCGACCCCGAGAAGCAACTTGACGCGGCCGTCGGGCGGGGAGAAGCGATCGAGCGCCCGCTCCATCATCTCGAAATAGAGTCTGGGATCCGGGCTCGGCCGCCGGGCATGGGCATCGAGGACGTCCTTCGGCAACGACCCCTTGTCGAGGGGCACGGTGTCGAGGTAGGGGAGGTCGGCGAACATTGGCGCGATCGCGGCCCGCAGCCCGCTTTCGAAAAAGGCGCCGGCGACCGCGTCCAGGGCCTCCCCGGTCACCGCGGGACGGTGGGAAAAGTGGTCGATGATCGACGTCGTGCCGGTGCGGATCATGGCGATGGAATCGACCAGGGCGCTGACCGCGACGTCACGCGGGGTGCGTCCCGTGCCGGCGGCCATGACGTACAGCATGTAGATGTCGAGGGGGACGCCATCGATCGTCCCCTTGAGGAGGGCGGTGTAGGAATGGCAGTGCCCGTTGATGAGGCCGGGCATGACGATGCGCCCCGCCGCCTCGATGGTGCGCGCGGGCCCGGCGGCGCCCGGTGGCTTCACGGCACCTTGCCGACCGACGGCCGCGACGCGGCGGCCCTCGATCCACACCTCGCCCGGATCGAATACCGTGTGGTCGGAATCGCAAGTCAGCACCCGGCCGCCACGAATGAGCACCGTGTTCGCGGGAGGGGCGGTCTCGTCGCTCATGGGTAGACGTCCTTACTGTGGGGCGTGCCCGTCTGCTCGCTTCGGCGACGGCCCGAGATAGCGGTGGATTGGAACGTGACGTGTCGCCCGTGATTGACGGCCCTGGCCCTGGTCTTCACCGGCCTCTCCATTAGCATGGTCGGCGACCAATGCTCCACTTCCTTCGGCAAGGCAAGTGTCCGCAAAGGCATCGCTGAAAAAGGCGGGCGAACGCTTGGTCGACAACCTCCGGACACGGATCGGCTAAATTCTCGATACCTTTACGTCCGACGATTGCCGAAACTTCTTCAAGCACGCGGGATATGCGAATAATTAAATGGACTGTGCCCTAGCGCGTCGGCACCGGCTTGTCGCCGGCGTAGTCGTAGAAGCCGCGTCCCGACTTGCGGCCCAGCCAGCCGGCCTCGACGTACTTCACCATGAGGGGACAGGGCCGGTACTTGGTATCGGCGAGGCCGTCGTAGAGCACCTGCATGACCGCCAGGCAGGTGTCGAGCCCGATGAAGTCGGCGAGCTCGAGCGGCCCCATGGGGTGGTTGGTTCCCAGCTTCATGGCGGTGTCGATGGCCTCCACCGAACCGACGCCCTCGTACAGCGTGTAGACCGCCTCGTTGATCATCGGCAAGAGGATGCGGTTGACGATGAAGGCGGGGAAGTCCTCGGCGTTGACCGGCGTCTTGCCGAGCGCCACCGTGAAATCGCGGACGGCCTGATAGGTATCGCCCTCGGTGGCGATGCCGCGGATCAGCTCGACCAGCTCCATTACCGGAACCGGGTTCATGAAGTGGATGCCGACGAACTTGCCGGGACGGTCGGTCCTGGCCGCCAGGCGGGTGATCGAGATGGACGACGTGTTGGTGGCGATCACCGTGTCCTTGGCGAGCCTGGGACACAGTTTCTCGAAGATTTTCTGCTTGAGCGCCTCGTCCTCGGTGGCCGCCTCGATGACCAGGCCGCAACTCTTGAAGCCTTCGTATTTGGTGCCGGTCTTGACGCGCTTCAGGGCCGCCTTCTTGTCGGCATCCTTGATGATGCCCCTGGACACCTGGCGGGACATGTTCTTGTCAATGACCGACATCGCCTTGTCGAGAAGCTTCTTGTCGAGGTCCAGAAGGTAGACGCCGTGACCGGCGAGGGCGCAGACGTGCGCGATGCCGTTGCCCATCTGCCCGGCCCCGATGATGCCGATCTTCTTGAATTTCTTGCTCATTTCTCCATCCCGTCCTGAAAGGGATTAGGCCTCTTTGTCCAGTTCCGCCGAAAGCTCCGGCAGCGCCTTGAACAAATCGGCGACGATCCCGTAATCGGCGACCTGGAAGATGGGCGCCTCGGCGTCCTTGTTGATGGCGACGATGACCTTGCTGTCCTTCATGCCGGCCAGGTGCTGGATGGCGCCCGAAATGCCGACCGCGATATAGAGCTCGGGCGCCACCACCTTGCCGGTCTGGCCGACCTGGTAATCGTTGGGCACGAA
The DNA here is from genome assembly GCA_030744625.1 of Rhodospirillales bacterium. GTDB lineage: Bacteria > Pseudomonadota > Alphaproteobacteria > Rhodospirillales > JASLQF01 > JASLQF01. The sequence goes on along the minus strand of JASLQF010000033.1, from coordinate 27,696 downwards.
CCCGGCGTCGACGGCGGCCCGCGAGGCGCCGACGGCGGCCCCCAGCTTGTCGGCGATTTCCTCGATGAGCGCGAAGTTCTCCCCGCTTTGCATGCCGCGCCCGCCCGAAATGATGACCCCGGCGCTGGTCAGCTCGGGGCGCTCGGATTTGGTCAGCTCCTGGGAGACAAAGGCGGAGAGGCCGGCGTCACCGGCCGCCGCGATCTCCTTGATGGCCGCGTTGCCGCCGCCCGCCGCCGCCGGCTCGAAGGCCGTACCGCGCACGGTGATGACCTTGATGGCGTCGTTCGAGCTGACGGTGGCCAAGGCGTTGCCGGCGTAAATGGGGCGCACGAAGGTATCGGCGTCGACGACGGCGCTGATCTCGGAAACCTGGGCGACGTCGAGAAGCGCCGCGATGCGCGGCATGACGTTCTTGCCCGTCGTCGTGGCCGCGGCGACCAAATGACTGTAATCGGCGGCCAGGCCGACCACCAGCGCCGCGACATTTTCGGCCAGGAAATGGGCGTAGACCGCATCGTCGGCGCACAGCACCTTGGCGACGCCGGCCACCAGGGCGGCGGCCTCGGCGGCGGCGCGGCAGCCTTCGCCGGCAACGAGGACGGTCACCGGGCCCAGCTCGGCGAGCTCGGCACCTGCGGTGACGGCGTTGAGGGTGGCCGACGACAAGGTGGCGTTGTCGTGTTCGGCGATGACGAGTACGGCCATCAGATCACCTTCGCCTCGTTGCGCAGCCGTTGCACCAGGTCGGGGATACTGTCCACGATGACCCCGGCTTGCCGCTTCGGCGGCTCCTCGACCTTCAAGGTAACGAGCCGCGGCGCCACGTCAACGTCGAGTTCCTCGGGCGTCACGGTGTCGATGGTCTTCTTCTTGGCCTTCATGATGTTGGGGAGCGAGGCGTAGCGCGGCTCGTTCAAGCGCAGATCGGTGGTGATGACGGCCGGCAACTCGAGGGAAACCGTCTCCAGGCCGCCGTCGACCTCGCGCGTCACTTCAGCCGCGCCGGCATCTCCGAGCCCGATGTTGGATGCGAACGTGCCTTGCGGCCAGCCCATCAAGGCGGCCAGCATCTGTCCGGTCTGGTTGGAATCGTCGTCGATGGCCTGCTTGCCCAGGATGACCAGGTCCGGGCTCTCACGCCCGATGACAGCTTTCAGCAGCTTGGCCACGGCCAACGGCTGAAGCTCGGCGTCGGTGTGCACCAGAATTCCCCGGTCGGCGCCCATGGCGAGCGCCGTGCGGATGGTTTCCCGGCACTGCTCGACTCCCAGGGAGACGACGACGAGTTCGCTCGCCGTGCCGGCTTCGCGCAGGCGCACGCCTTCCTCTACAGCGATCTCGTCGAAAGGGTTCATGGACATCTTGACGTTCGCCGTCTCGACGCCGGTATTGTCCGCCTTGACACGGATTTTGACGTTGAAATCGATAACCCGCTTGACGGCGACGAGAACTTTCATGTGGAACCTGCGACCGGAGGGGACGGCGTGGCTTCGCCCGAGACCGAACTATCACTCGAAAGGGCTTGCTAATGAACGGAGATTGCAGGCGAATCGGCTGCTCCTCCCTCATTTCGCAGGCGCACACTAAGGGCAACAAATGGTCAGGTCAAGAAGCCAGTCCCGGCTCTTCGATTCCCCGGCGGCGGCTGTTCAGGCATTGGCGCCGGGCGTCCACAACACGTCCTTTTGGCCGCCATCGTTGAGGTGGCGGGCGAGGACGAAAAGATGGTCGGACAGGCGGTTGACGTACTGCACGCAGGCCGCGTTCACCGGCTCCTTCTCGGCCAGTTCCGTGATCAGCCGTTCGGCCCGGCGCACCACGGTGCGCGCCAAGTGCAGGTGGGCGGCGGCGACCGTGCCGCCGGGCAGCACGAAGGAGGTGAGGTCCGCGAGTTCGGCGTTGAGGCGGTCGATCTCGCCTTCCAGCCGTTCCACGTGCGCCTTCGCGACGCGCAGAGCGCCTTCGCGCTTGCCGCCGTCCTCGCGGGTGCACAAATCGGCGCCCACGTCGAAAAGATCGTTCTGGATGCGCCCCAGCATGTCGTCCGCCGGGCCCGACGTGTGCAGGCGGGCGACGCCGATTACGGCGTTGGCCTCGTCGACGGTTCCGTAGGCCTCGACCCTGGGATCGTGTTTGGCGATCCGCTCGCCGCCGCCGAGCGACGTCATCCCCTGGTCGCCGCCCCGGGTGTAGATGCGCGTCAGCTTCACCATCAACCGCCCTCCCGAACGTACGAGAGCGCCATGATCAGGCCGAGCAGGACCACCGCCGCGCCTTGCGCCGCCACCCGCAGGCGCATCAGCTTGTTGCCGTAGCGGTCATTGAAGCGGCCGCCCAGGGCCATGCCAAAGACGCCGGCGAACACCACCACGACGGTGACCACCAGGGCGGCAACGAGGAGATAGGGCAGAATGGCGGCGAGCACGCTCATCAGGCCTACCTTGATATGGGACGAACGATTTGGGACGAACTCGTCGCCGGACGAATTCGCCACCTCCACTAGGACTTGATGCCGGGCACGAGAACGGGTATGGGCGGCACCCTTTTGCCGGAACCCCCGGGGCTGGCGACCAACGGATCGAGAACGGTGGTCAGGTATTCGATCACGCCGGGCTGCATTTTCTGGCGGACCAGGGACCACGTTATGAAGAGACCGCCGTTGACCTCGTATTGCATGATGTCGTCATTATTGGAAATGATCTCGACGGAGGCGGCCAGGTTCTCTGTACGGCCCACGTATACCCACCGCGGACGGACCCCGGAATGCCAGATCACGAAGACGGCGGGAACACCCTTGAGCCCGGCTTTCGTGGGATCGAGATGGACGAGGCGATAGTATTTTCCGGCCGGCGACGTCGCCCATTGCGGGTCCCGAGGCTCGGTCGCGGATTGTTGCTCGTTTTCGCGGCCGGTATCGGCCATGCGCCCAAAACTCCAAATCCCCTCGCCCCGCAAGCGGCACGGCCCGATCGGGACGTGGTTGCGTGGCCCGTCGATGGGCGCGAACCTATTATGAGAGAGCCTCCAGTTCAACACCCTCCTTGGCCGCGCCGGCGGTGGGGCAAGGGAGACCCCAGATGAGCGTCGAGCTGGCGGCCCTTGGGGCGGCGCTTGCCGCCATCGGCTCGATCCTTGTTTATACCTTGCGAACCGGCATCACACCCATGCCGACATCACGCCGCGTCAAGGCGGCGATGATCGAACTGGTGCCCGACGGCTTCGAGGGAACGATTGTCGAACTGGGCTCCGGGTGGGGGACCCTGGCCATGGCCTTCGCCCGGCGCTACCCCGGATGCCAAGTCCTCGCCTACGAGCTGTCGCCCCTGCCCTGGCTTTTTTCGCGGCTGTGGTGCGCCGTGGCGCCCCTTGCCAACCTGCGGGGTCCACCGGGCCGACTTCCACGAGGCGCGCCTGCACGGGGCCGGGCTCGTGGTGTGCTACCTGCATCCCGGAGCCATGGAACGGCTGCGCCCCAAACTGGAAGCCGAACTGACGCCCGGGGCGCTGGTCCTTTCCAACACCTTCGCCATGCCCCGATGGCGGCCGGTGGCCGTCGCCGAGGCCGAAGACTTCTACCGCAGCAAAGTCTATCTCTACCGGATCGCGGCCTGACGGCGCGCCACCCTCAGAGTGCGATCGTTTCGATCCAGGACGATAAGACCCTAGCGAATAGGCCGCGTCGCCCGCTTCAGCCAGCGCCCGGTGGCTGCGTCGACCATTGGTGTCAGCACCTTGCGCACGCCGGCGTGGTAGGCGTCGAGCCACGCCAACTCGCCGCCATCGAGGAGCGCCGGCGCCACGAGGTCGCGGTCGATGGGAGCCACAGTCAGGGTCTCGAAACCGAGGAGCGCGTGCTCGGCGCCGGGCGGCGGAGCCAGCGGCACCACGGCGACCAGGTTCTCGATGCGGATCCCGTAAGCTCCGCTCTTGTAATAGCCGGGCTCGTTGGAGACCACCATGCCCGCCTCCAGGGCGACCTGGCTGGGCAGCCGGGAGATGCGTTGCGGCCCCTCGTGGACGCCGAGATAGGCGCCGACCCCGTGCCCCGTGCCGTGGTCGTAGTCGAGCCCGGCGTCCCACAGGGCGCGGCGCGCCAGCGTGTCGACCTGGGAACCGGTGGTGCCCACCGGCAGGCGCGCCGTGGCCACGGCGATGTGCCCCTTGAGGACGCGGGTGAAGCGGTCGCGCATTTCCGCCGAAGCCTTGCCGATGGCCACCGTGCGCGTCACGTCGGTGGTGCCGTCCAGGTATTGGGCGCCCGAATCGACGAGATAAAGGGACCTCGGTCCGAGCCGGCGGTCGCTGGCCTCGGTGACCCGGTAGTGGACGATGGCGCCGTTGGGCCCGGCGCCCGATATGGTGGGAAAGCTGAGACCCCGGAACAGGGGGTCGGCGGCGCGTAGGGCCTCGAGGTGACGGGCCGCCGCCATCTCGGTCAGGGCGCCGCCGGGCGCTTCCCGGGAGAGCCAGGCGAGGAAGCGGGTGAGGGCGGCGCCGTCACGTCGGTGGGCGGCGCGTATGCCCTCCAGCTCGACGGCGTTCTTGCGCGCCTTGGGAAGCTGGCAGGGGTCCGCCCCGTGCACCACCCGCGCCCCCGCCTTGGCCAGACGCTGATGCACCCAGGAGGGGGCGCCGCCGGCGTCCAGGCGCACGCGCCTTGCCTTGTGCCTTCCGCCCTTGCCTCCCAGGCCGTCCAGCGCCTTGCCAAAATCGCCCATGGCGTGGACGCGCACGGCCGCCCCCAGATGGCGCACCACCACCGGCGTCAGCTTGCGCGGATCGACGAAGAGGTCGAGGGCGGCATCGGCGTGGAGGATGGCGAAGGCCAGGACCAGCGGCGTGAACGGCACGTCGCCGCCGCGCAGATTGAGCAGCCAGGCGATGGAGTCGGACGCCGTCAGCACCACCGCGTCGGCCTCGCCCTGGACCACGGCGCGGGCGATCTCGCGGCGCTTGGCCAGCGACGTCCTGCCGGCATACCTGGCGCCGTGGGCGACGGCCGGCGCCACCGGCGGCGGCGGCTGGCCGGGCCACACGGCGTCGACCGGGTTGCTCTTGACGGCGACCAGCCGGCCGCCGGCCTTGGCGCAGGCGGCTTTGAGGGCAGCCACCTGCCGCGCCGTGTGCAGCCAGGGGTCGTAGCCGAGCCGGGCCTTGGCCGGCAGGTTGGCGGTGATCCAGTCGGTGGCCGGATGGTCGTTCAGATGGCTGAACTCGAACAGCGCGCCGTCGACCTCGGAGGCGACTTGCAGGGTATAGCGGCCATCGACGAAAACCGCGGCCTTGGCGTCGAGCACCACGGCGCTGCCGGCCGAGCCCGTGAAGCCGGTGAGCCAGGCCAGGCGCTCGGCGCGCCGGGGGACGTACTCGCCCTGGTGCGCGTCGGTGCGCGGCACCACGAAACCTTGCAGGCGGCGGCGCTTGAGCTCGGCGCGGAAACGGCGCAGCCGCTGGCGCGGCGGCGGCGCCCCGCCATCCGCCCCGGCCTCCGCCATTTGCGCCGCCAGCGCGGCGAGCTGCTCGCGCAGCCGCCGGTCGAGGCGCCTGGCCGGCACCGCCAGGGGCATCCACGCCTCGGGCTGGGGTCCCGGCGGCGCGGCGAGCACGCCCTCGATCAGGCGGCGCGTGCCGGCGACGCCGAGCGCCGAACCGGCGCCCTTCAAGAGCGCCCCCAACGCCGCGTCGCCGTCATAGGCCTTGCCGTCGCTCAACCCCTGCTCTCCCCCCGTGACATGGCGTGCCTTGCTGTGCCGTAACAGCGAGAAGCTATGGGCGGGGTCGGGTTCAAGCAAGAAGGAAAGGCCGCGCCCGGGATCTAATAGGTGACGATAGCTATGCGTAAAACGCAATGCTGCGTGTCGGTATTAACACTTTTACATATGTTTGTTAGTATTATTATAAACACAGTTCAGCGCCCGGCGACACCCCCCATGCGGGCCTCCGACGGCCCAGGAAGGATACGGAAAATGAACAATAACTCTCAACGAAAGAACCAACTGACCAACTTCGCGGAGGCGGTTTGGGTGGCCCCGGCCAGGGCCTTCGACGCGGCCCCCGCCTTGGGCCCCACCGGTGCCGCGCTGGCCCGCTTTGCCGGCGCCCTGGTGGCGCCCGTGGCCGGTATTTACCGGCGCCGCCGCCTCCACGAGGAGCTGATGGCGTTGGATGACCGCCTGCTCGCCGACATCGGCGTCGGGCGCGCCGACATCGGGCACATCGTCGATGACGCCTTCCGCGACCACGCCGCCGACCGGCACGGCGCGGCCGCAAGCGGGGCACACCATCATTCGGCCGGCGTCAAGGCTTAGTCCAGGCCGGCTCATCGCCCCTCTTCCCCGCTCCGGCGGCGCGCCGCGATGTGGCCTTGCCGCCCCGCCTTGTGTTAACCTCCCGGCAACGCCTGGGGAGGGCAAAGACCTACAAACGCGGGTCGGGGGAGGACGCATGACCCATTGGATTCGATTCGAGCACGAGGGATCGGCCGCCTTCGGTACGCTCGAGGGCGATGACATCACCCTTTACGAAGGCGACATGTTCGCCGCGCCGACGGCGACGGCGAAGACGCTGGCCCTTGGCGACGTCAAGGTTCTGACGCCAACCGCGCCCACCAAGATGGTGGCGCTGTGGAACAATTTCCACGCCCTGGCCGAGAAGCTCGACATGCCGGCGCCCGACGAGCCGCTCTACTTTTTCAAGGGGAGCAACTCGTTCCTGGCCACCGGCGAGACCATCCGCCGGCCCGCCTCCTATGACGGCAAGGTGGTCTACGAAGGCGAGCTCGGCATCGTCATCGGCAAGCAATGCAAGGAAGTTTCGGAAGACGAGGCCGACGCCTGCATCTTCGGCTACACCTGCATCAACGACGTGACGGCGGCCGAACTCATCAACAAGGATCCTACCTTCGCCCAATGGACGCGGGCCAAGAGCTTCGACGGCTTCGGCGTCTTCGGCCCGGTCGTCGCCACCGGTCTCGACCCCGATACCCTGAGCATTCGGACGGTCCTCAACGGCCAGGAGCGCCAGAACTACCCGGTCAGCGACATGATCATCGCGCCCAGGCGCCAGGTCAGCCTGATCTCCCACGACATGACCCTCAATGCCGGGGACGTCATCTGCTGCGGCACGTCGGTCGGCGTCGGTTCCATGAAGGAGCCCTCGAACACCATCGAGATCACCATCGAGGGCATCGGGACCCTCAGCAACGTTTTCGAGTAAGAGTCCGGCCCATAATGTATTGTGGGCAGAACTCTAAGGGAGCGGATCATGAAAATTTGCGTTGTCGGCGCCGGCGCCATCGGCGGCCTGATGGGCGCCAAGATGTCCCTGGCCGGCGAGGACGTCACCTTCATCGACCAGGGGACGCACCTCGACGCCATCCGGAAGGACGGCCTCAAGCTCATCTGGGAGGACGGCACCGAGCTCGTCGCCAAGGACGCCAAGGCCACCGACAGCTTCGCCGAGGCCGGCCCCCAGGACTTGGTGATCCTGGCCCTCAAGGCCCACTACCTGGAAATGGTGGCGCCCCAGGTCAAGGAACTCCTGGGCCCCGAGACCATGATCGTCACCGTGCAGAACGGCATCCCCTGGTGGTACTTCCAAAAGCACGGCGGCGAGTACGAGGGGCGTCAACTCGAGACCCTGGACCCGACCGGCGCCCTCGGCGATCACATCGACGCCGGGCGCATCGTCGGCTGCGTCGTCTACCCGGCCGCCGAGGTCACCGAGCCCGGCGTCATCAAGCACGTGGAGGGCGACCGCTTCCCCATCGGCGAGCTCGACGCCGCCGAGAGCGAACGGGTGACCAGGCTCCACGACGCCCTGGTCAATGCCGGCTTCCGGGCCCGCATCCTCGACGACATCCGCTCCGAGATATGGCTCAAGGCGTGGGGCAACCTCTCGTTCAACCCGATCAGCGCGCTCACCCACGCCACGCTCGTCGACATCTGCCAGTTCCCCCAAACCCGCCGCCTCGCCGAGGCCATGATGGGCGAGGCCCAGGAGATCGCCGAGAAGCTCGGCATCACCTTCCGCCACACCATCGAGAAGCGCATCGCCGGCGCCGAACAGGTGGGCGCCCACAAGACGTCGATGCTGCAGGACGTGGAGCACGGCCGCTCGCTGGAGATCGAGGCCCTGGTCGGCGCCGTGCTCGAGCTTGGCCGGATCACCGGGACGCCGGCGCCCTCCATCGCCGCCGTCTACGCCTGCGTCAAGCTCCTCAACAAGCTCCTGGTCCTGGAGAAGGCCGGCGTGCGCGTCTCGCGCGCCGCTTAGAGGGACACCCGCACCCTCACCCCCCCGTCTTGATCTCCCACGTCCGGCGGGCGAGGGCGGTGAGCGCCTCGGTGCCCCATGTGCCCTGGTCGTTGAGGCGCGCCGCCAGGTCGGCGGGAATCGCCGCAAGGCCCCTCCGGGCGCCGGCGATGGCGCCGGTCATGGCGGCGGTGGTGTCGACGTCGCCGCCGACGGCGATGGCCGTGCACACCGCCTGCCAATAGTCGTCGGGGGTGCGCAGGAAGGCGTACAGGCTCCACAAGACGCTGGGGACGACGAAGGGAGAGATGCCGGGCCAGGGCTCCCCGAAGCCCGGCTCATGGCCGGCCCCGGCGATCTTCTTCACCGCTTCGGCGGGCGGCAGCGCCACCCAGCCGGCGAGCTCCTCCAAATACGCCGCCAGCGACGGCTCGATGGCGCCGGCCCACCCGGAAAGCGTGCCCAGGAAGGCCGCGGTATTTATTGGCGCTTCGTCGAGGGCGAGGGCGACGGCGCCGGCGATGGCCACGGCGCCGGCCGAGCAGCGCGCATCGGCGTGGGTCAGGCGGCCCTGGTCGTGGGCGGCGGCGATGAGGCGCTCGGGGTCGTCGTGGAAAATCAGGCCGATGGGCCCGGCGCGCATGGCGCTGCCGTTGCCGGCGGCGGGCGGCGGCGTGCCGGCTTCGGTCCAGGGGACGCCGGCGGCGAGGCGCAGCGCCGCCGCCTCGGTGGAGCGCCCGCGCCCGACGATGCGGCCTTCCGTGAAGATGGCGGCGACGCGCCCGGCATAGTCCGCCGCCTCGAAACCGCCGCACGCGACGTAGCTTTGCAGGAGTTCGCGGGCAAGCTGCGAATCGTCGGAATACTGGCCGAAGGCGAAGGGCCCGCGCTGGCCCCGGGCGGCGCGCCCGCCCTTGACCACGACCTCGACGTAGGCGCGGCAGGCGTCCGGCGGCTGCCCCTCGACGACGAAGCCCAGGGCATCTCCCAGCGACTGGCCGATGAGACAACCCGCGAACTTTTCGGGGCCGGGACCGGCGGCGGAGGCGGTCATCCCGTCCCCGGGATGCAGCGGCGCAGGAAGTCCAGGGCCTCCGACGAGTCCCATTCGGCGATGCCGACGACGCGGCCCACCTCGCGGCCCCGGGCGTCGATCAGCACGGTGGTCGGCAGGCCGGTGATCTTCAGGGCGCGCAGCACCTCGCCACGTCGGTCGACGAGGACGGGCAGGTTGCGGAGACCCAGCTTCTCGTAGAACGGGTCGATGACCTTGGCGCCGCCCCGATCCTCGGAAAGGGTCACCACGTCGATGCCGGCGCCGGCGAGTTCGGCGTGCGCCCGCTCGAGGGCGGGCATTTCCTTGACGCAGGGCGCGCACCAGGTGGCCCAGAAATTGAACACCACGCCACGGCCCCGGTAATCGGCGAACGAGTGCGGGGTGTCCCGGGCGTCGAAGAATTCCACTTCGGGCAGGGGAACGGCCGGCCGCGTCGCCTGAAAATTGCCCAGATCTCCGGCCCCGGCCCGGCACGCCCCGGCGCCGCCGCCGGCGTTTGGTTGAATAAGGTCCGCCAACTCCCAGGCGATCACGGTAAAGACGAACAAACCGGCCATCATGACGATAAATCTGGTCGGTATCATTTTAGGCCCCCGCGGTACCCATGGCCGAAACATTTAATTCGCACATCGTATTTTTATCTTTCCATAAATATTCGCATACCGTATAAACCACGATCATGAACCCGGTCCACCACATCCGCAAGAACGTCCTCGCCATGACCCAGGAGCAGCTGGCGAGCGCCCTTGGCGTTACCCAGGCGAGCGTATCGCGCTGGGAGGCGCTGGGCACGTTCCCGACCGAACACCAGATGCAAATCCGCACCCTGGCCGGCGGCTTTCCCGGCTGGTCCGACACTCTTTTCTTCGAGGCGCCGGAGGCCGCTCCCGATGCCACAGATGCCACCTCCGCCACCTCCGCCACCTCCGCTTCCGCCGCCTCAACCCCGAAGGGGGCCCTCCCCGCCAGCCGCATCTGGGGCGGGCGCTTCGCCGAGGGACCGTCGCGGGTGATGGAGGACATCAACGCCTCCATCGACTTCGACAAGCGCCTCTATGCCCAGGATATCGCCGGCTCCAAGGCCCACTGCGCCATGCTGGCGCGCCACGGCATCATAGCCAAAGAGGACGGCGATGCCATCCTCGGCGGCCTCGACGCCATCCTCGAGGAGATCGAGGGCGAAGCGTTTGCCTTCGATCGCTCCCTCGAGGACATCCACATGAACGTCGAGGCGCGGCTCGCCGAACTGGTTGGCGAGGCGGCGGGGCGCCTGCACACGGCGCGCTCGCGCAACGACCAGGTGGCCACCGACCTGCGGCTTTGGGTGCGCGACGCCCTCGACGGGCTCGACGGGCGGCTCGCCGAACTGCAGGGCGTGCTCATCGGCCACGCCGAGGACCATGCCGCCACGGTGATGCCCGGCTTTACCCACCTGCAGGCGGCGCAGCCGGTTACCCTCGGCCATCACCTGCTGGCCTACGTGGAGATGCTGGGCCGCGACCGCGGGCGCATCGCCGACTGCCGGCGGCGCCTCAACGAATGCCCGCTTGGCTCCGGCGCCCTGGCCGGTACCGCGTTTGCCATCGACCGCGAGATGACGGCGGCGGCGCTCGGTTTCGAGCGGCCGACCGCGAACTCGCTGGACGCCGTTTCCGACCGCGACTTCGCGCTCGAATTTCTGGGTCTCGGCGCCGTTCTGGCGATGCATTTGTCGCGGCTCGCCGAGGAGATCGTGCTGTGGTGTTCCGACCAGTTCGGCTTCGCCAGGTTGCCCGACGCCTTTTCCACCGGCAGCTCGATGCTGCCCCAGAAGCGCAACCCCGACGCCGCCGAACTGGTGCGCGCCAAGGCGGGTCGCGTCATCGGCGCCCTCAACGGCCTGCTCGTCACCATGAAGGGACTTCCGCTGGCCTACGGCAAGGACATGCAGGAGGACAAGGAGCCGGTATTCGACGCCGCCGACACCCTGGCTTTGAGCGTCGCCGCCACCACCGGCATGATGCGCGATATCGTCTTCGACGCCGATCGCATGCGCGCCGACGCCGGGCGCGGCTTCACCACCGCCACCGATCTCGCCGATTGGCTGGTGCGCACGCTGGACATGCCATTCCGCAAGGCGCACCATACGGCTGGCGCCCTCGTCGGGCGCGCCGAAGACAAGGGCTGTGGCCTGGAAGACCTGTCCCTGGCCGACATGCGGGCGGTGGAACCGGCGATCACGGCCCGGGTCTTCGACGTACTCGGCGTCGACAATTCGGTGAAAAGCCGCACCAGCCACGGCGGCACGGCGCCGGACAACGTGCGCCGCGCCGCCGCCGAAGCGCGCCGGCGGTTCCTAGAGACTGGAAGCAGATCCGGCGGGAGACGTTAGATGTTGCGGAGACTGCTCATCCTTGCCCTCGTCCTGGCCCTGGCGGCGCCTCTCGCCGCGTGCGGACGCAAGGCCGCGCCCGTGCCGCCGGAGGGCAGCGAGTACCCGCGCAAGTACCCGGCGGAATAAAGGCGGGATAGGGCCTGGCCATGGACCATTTCCAATACCGGGACGGCGAGCTTTGCGCCGAATCCGTGCCTCTGGCGCGCATCGCGGCCGAGGTCGGCACGCCGTTCTATTGCTACGCGACGGCGACGCTGGAGCGCCACTACACGGTATTCGCCGACGCCTTCGAGGGGCTCGACACCCTGATATGCTTCGCGGTGAAGGCCAATTCCAACATCGCCGTCCTGCGCACCCTGGCCCGCCTCGGCGCCGGCGCCGACGTGGTTTCGGGCGGCGAACTCAAGCGCGCCCTGGTGGCCGGCGTGGCGCCGGACGGGATCGTCTTCTCCGGCGTCGGCAAGACGCGGCAAGAGATGGCCGAGGCGCTGGCGGCGGGCGTGCGGCAGATCAACGTCGAATCGGAGCCCGAACTCGAGGCCCTCGGCGAGGTGGCGCGGGCCGCCGGCGTGACGGCGCCGGTGGCCATCCGCGTCAACCCCGACGTCGACGCCCGCACCCACGCCAAGATCGCCACCGGCAAGAGCGAGAACAAGTTCGGCGTGGCATGGACCCGCGCCCACGAAGTCTATGCCCGCGCCGCCGCCATGGACGGCATCGACATCGTCGGTATCGCCGTCCATATCGGCTCGCAAATAACCGATCTCGAACCCTTCCGCGACGCCTACGTGCGGGTGCGCGACCTGGTGGCCACCTTGCGCGCCGACGGCCACCCCATCGAGAGCCTCGACGTGGGCGGCGGCCTGGGCATCCCCTACGGCGACGATCCGGTGCCGAGCCCCGCCGAGTACGGAACCATGGTGCGCACCCTGTTGGGCGACGTGGACTGCCGCATCATCCTCGAGCCGGGACGCGTCATCGCCGGCAACGCGGGAATCCTGGTGACGCGCGTCCTCTACATGAAGGAAGGAGCGACGCGCCATTTCGCCATCGTCGACGCCGCCATGAACGACCTGCTGAGGCCCGCCCTCTATGACGCCGTGCACGCCATCATGCCGGTGACGGAGGCGGCGGGCGAGGCGCGCCTGCAAGAGATGGACGTGGTCGGGCCGATTTGCGAGACCGGCGACACGTTCGCCTCCGGGCGGCCTCTGCCGCCCCTCGAAGCCGACGACCTGCTGGCCATCCGCACGGCGGGCGCCTACTGCGCGGTGATGGCCTCGAGCTACAACTCGCGCCCCCTGGTGCCCGAGGTCCTGGTCAACGGGGACGCCTTCGCGGTGGTGCGCGAGACCATCCCGGTGGACACCCTCCTCGCCCACGAGCCCCTCCCCGACTGGCTGGCCAGCCCGGCCACCGCCGGCCGACGGGCGGCGCGAGCGGCGCGCTGATGGGCGGGGCGGGCAATTTCCGCTTCTCGGCGGTCTCCGCCCTGGCGCGGGCGGCGCTGACCTGGGAGCGCCTGTGGCCGGCGCTGTGGCCGGCGGCGGCGGTAGCCGCGCTGTTTCTGGCGGCGGCCTTGAGCGATGTTCTGTTGCTGCTTGCGGGGTGGCTCCACCTGCTCGTGCTGCTCGCCTTCGGCGCCGCCCTGGCGGCGGCGCTGTGGCATGGGCGGCGCGGCTGGAAGCCCATCGACGACGCACGGGTGCGCCATCGCCTGGAGCGTGACAACGCGCTCAGCCACCGGCCGCTAACGGCGCTCGGCGACCGCCTGGCCGGCGGTGCCGAGGACCCGGCGGCGCGGGCCCTATGGCGGGTCCATCTTTGGCGCGTCGCCTCGGCGGCGCGGGGCCTGATGGTACGGGCGCCGGCCCCCGGCGTCCCCCGGCGCGACCCGTGGGGCCTGAGGGCGGCGGCACTTCTGCTTCTGGTGATCGCCGCCGCCGCCGCCGGACCGGACGCCGGCAACCGGCTGACGCGAGCCCTGTCGCCGCGGTTGGCGGAGGCCGCCGGCGGGCCGTTGGGGCTCGATGTGTGGATCACGCCACCGACTTACACGCGGCTGGCGCCGCTTTTTCTGGACCGCGGTGAGGTTCCCGTGGAGCCCGTTCCCGTTGCCGCCGGCAGCGCCGTCCTTGCCCAGGTGAGCGGCCTCGACGAGGCGCCCCGGCTGAGTATCGGCGAAGCCGAGACGGACTTCGCGGACCTCGGATCTGGGACCTACCGGGCCGAGGGCACCATCGAGGAGGGTGACCGCCTGACCGTCACCCGGAACCACCGGGAGATCGCCGCGTGGCCGCTAAGGGTGATCGCCGACACGCCGCCGGCCATCGCCTTCGCGGCGCCGCCGGCGGCCACCGGGCGCGCCCACCTGCGCCTCGACTACGAGGCCAGCGACGACTATGGCCTGGCCGCGGCCGACGCCACCATCCGCCGCGCCGATGGCGGCGCCGGGCCGGACGGCGAGGTGGAGCTGCGCTTCGATCTGCCGCTTGCGGGGAGCGGCTTGAAGGAGGTCCGGGGGCGCGTCTTTCGGGACCTGACGGCCCACCCGTGGGCCGGCCTGCCCGTCCTCGTTCGCTTGCGGGCGGAGGATGGCCGCGGCCACATCGGGAACAGCGAAACCGTCCCCATCATGCTGCCGGAGCGCATCTTCAATCATCCGGTGGCGCGCGCCATCGCGGCGCAGCGCAAGAAGCTGAACGACCGTTCGCCGGGCACGCGCCTCGGCGTCATCGAGGCCCTCGGCGACATCGCCGATCGGCCCTTCCACTTTAACAATGATACCGTGATCTACCTGGCACTCGGCGTCGCCCGGCGCCGCCTCCTGTACAGCTCGGACCCGGCGGCGCGGGCCTCGGTGCAGAAGCTCCTGTGGGACACCGCCATCCGCCTCGAGGACGGCGAGACGGTGGTCTCCGAGCGCCAGCTCAAGAAGGCCCAGGACGAGGTCATGCGGGCGCTCAGGGACGGCGTCGCGGACGCCGAGCTGGACCGCCTCATGGACGAACTGAAACAGGCCCTCGACAAGTACATGAGCGCCCTCGCCGAACAATTGTCGAAACAGGGCGCCGTTGACATACCGCTCACCCCCTCCATGCGGACGATCGGGCGCGACGACATGCGGGAGTTGATCGAGCGGGCGCGGGAACTGGCGCAAACCGGCGCCGTCGAGGCGGCGCGCCAGATGCTCGCCGAGCTGCAGCGCATCCTCAACAACCTGCGCGCCGGGGTGATGCCCGGGCAAAACAACCGCAAGGCCGCGCAAGGGCGGCGGCTGATGGATGGGCTGCGCCAGCTCAGACAGCGCCAACAGGAGCTCCACGACCGCACCTTCCGCCGCTCGCAAAACTCCGCCGACACGTTGCCGCGGCCGGGCCGGCGCCAGGGGCGGCCCGGCGCCGGCTTGCCGGAAGCCGCCGACCAGGAGGCCCTGCGCCGCACCCTGGGCGACCTCATGCTTGGCTTCGACGAGATGCTGGGCGGCATTCCGCAGCCTTTCGGCAAGGCCGAGCGCGCCATGCGCGACGCCGCCGAGGAGCTGACTTCGGGAAGGCCCGGCGCGGCGCTGCCCTCGCAGGCGGAAGCGCTTAGCCAGTTGCGGCGGGGGGCGGAGGCGGCGGCCGAGAGCATCGTGCGCTCTCTCGGCGGGCTGGCCGGTGTCGGCCAACGCCCCGGGCAACGAGGCCGGGGACCCGGCCGCGACCCCTTCGGCCGCGTCCCCGGCGGCGCCCACGGGGCGGCGGCGGACGGCCCGGTCAAAATCCCCGATCAGGCGGAAACGCGCCGCGCCCGCGAAATCCTCCGGGAGCTGCACCGCCGCGCCGGCGAGCGCCAGCGCCCGAGGCTGGAGCACGAGTACATCGATCGCCTGTTGCGCCGCTTTTAGCCATGGCGGCGAGGGCGGGGTTGCACCGATGAGACTCATGTTCGTCGATCCCGTCCCCTGGGACTACGCGCCGGATACGCCGTATGCGCGCCCTCTCGGCGGGTCGCAATCGGCGCTCTGCTATCTGGCCGAGCGGCTGGCCACGTTGGGCCATGAGGTGGGCCTCCTCAACAACACCCGGACGCCCGGCGTGGTCCTCGGCGTCCACTGCTTCGGCTTGAACGAGACGTCCCGGGAATGCGTGGAATTCGTCGCCGGGACCGACGTCGTCGTCGCCGTCAACGACGTCGCCCCGCGTACCGTACAGGCGTTGCGGTCCGGCAACGGCGATGCCCGATATTACGCGTGGATCGGCCACGCCTGCGATCAGCCGGCGGTGGCGCCCTTGCGCGACGCGGCGACGCGCGACGCCTGGGACGGTCTGATCCTGGCCAGCGACTGGCAGGCGCGGACGTTTTGCGACTCCCTCGGCGTCGAGGCCGGGCGCGTCAAGGTGCTCGGTTACGGCATCGCGCCCCCCTTCGCGGGCCTGTTCGACGGCGCCTCGATCACCGAAAGCAAGCCGTGGCCGCCGACCCTGGCCTACACCAGCACGCCCTTCCGCGGCCTCGACCGGCTGATCGCCGCCTTTCCGACGATCCGCGGCGCCATCCCGGGGACGCGGCTCAAAGTGTTCTCGAGCATGGAGGTGTACGGGGTGGCCGCCGGCGAGGACGAATACGCGGACCTGTACGCGCGCTGCCGCGCCACCGACGGGATCGAGTACGTGGGCGCCGTCGATCAGCCGAGCCTGGCCGGCGCGCTCAGCAAGACCACCTGCCTGGCCTATCCCAACACCTTCGCCGAGACCGCGTGCATCGCCGTCATGGAGGCCATGGCGGCGGGGTGCGTGGTGGTCACCAGCGACCTCGGCGCGCTGCCCGAAACCACGGCCGGATTCGCCCGCCTGGTCGAGGCGCCGGAGCGGCCGGCCGAGCACGTCCGCCTGTTCGCCGACGCCGTCCTCCGCGAGCTCCTGGAGCGCCGCGCCGCCCCCCAGGCCGAGGCCGAGGCCCGCCTGCGCGCCCAGGTCGATCACATGAACGGCGTCAACACCTGGCAGGCGCGGGCCGGGGAATGGGCGCGCTGGCTTTCCGGGGAGGGCGCGCCGTGAACCGCGCCGTCCTCATGCTCACCGGCCTCGTGCTCGCCGGGATGGCGCAACAGGCCGCCGCCAAGCCCGAGACGGTCGAGCGCACCTTCGAGGGCATACGCCTGGTCGGCGTGCCCGCCGAGCCCGGCGTCGATTACGGCATCAAGCTGGTCAGCCCGCGCCGCGGACTGAAGAACCTGCGCAAGGCGTTCGAGCTCATCCACAAGAAATCATCGTTCAGCGTCGCCGCCATCGACACCCTCAAGGAAAACGGCAACGTCATCGTCATCTACAGCCCGCGCCTGCCGCAGACCAAGGGCGGCTCCCTGCTCGCCGCCGTGTTCCTGCCGGACTACTTCAAGAGGGGCGGCGGCGCACGGGACGAAAAGAATTTCGTGGTCGTCGTCGGCGCCCTCGCCATCAAGTGGCCGACGCCCAAACTGGCCATGGTCCTGGTCCACGAACTGGTCGGCCACGGAATGCAGCAACTGCGCGGGCGCATGGACTACATCCGCGAGCTCGACCTGGAATGCGCCGCCAACCTCTACGGCGAGAAATTCTATCAGGACGTCGGCATCGACAAGAAGTCCAGGGAAGTGATCGAGTTTCGCCAAGCCCTCGAGAAACACTGGTGCTCCGACTTCAAGCGCTACATGCGCGAAAAGACCCCATCGCTGATCAAGCTCTGGGATGTCCTCAATCCCGACGTGCCCCGGCTGCTCGAGGCGTTCGACGGTTACGCCGACGACCTGCGCGACGGCGGCGTGTCGGGGAATGCCGTAAAAGCCGCCCACAAGATGCAGCGGGCCAAGTTCAAGAAGTGGGCGCGCCAGGTCGCGTCCACGGGCACGGCCGAGGAGCAGCACCAGCTCGCCGTCGCCTATCGGGACGGCCTGGGCACGCCCAGGGACCACGCCGCCGCCGCCAAGTGGTTCGGCAAGGCGGCCGCACGGGGCTTCGCGCCGGCGCAAACGAATCTCGGCACCATGTACGCCAAAGGGCGGGGCGTGCCCCGGGATCTTGCGCGGGCGCGGACGTGGTGGCGCCGCGCCGCCCAGCAAGGCGACGCCGACGCCCAATACGACCTGGGGCTCTTTTACGCCAAGGACCGTGGGCGTCCGGCGCAATCCGTGCTGGCCCATATGTGGCTGAGCCTGGCCGCCCCGCGTCTGCCGAACGCCAAGCGCGCCAACGCCGAGAAGGTGCTCGGCGCCATTCAAAAACGGATGACCGCCGCCCACATCGACGAAGCGCGGCGGCTGGCCGGGGAGTGGCGGCCCAAGGGAAAGGAAACGGAGTAGAAAGATATGCCATATGAAATCCGTTTGCTGAGGGTACACGTCGAGAAAGGGCCGGCGGGCCAACCCATGGGTCCGGCCCGCAACCGAATTTTCTATGTGCTGGAGGGCGGTCTCCGCGTCGGCGACAGGGAGCTTGCCGTGGACGGCGCCTGTCATTCGGCGGCCAGCCCCTCGATCCGGGCCATCGAACCGAGTTCGTTTCTGTGCTGGGAGTTGGCCCAAGCCGGCGCCCCGCCAGGGCTGATATCCTCGACCGGCGTCAGCGGCGAATCCCTACTGACGGAGCCGGTGACGGGGCTTGATCCCGGCGACGGGAAGCAATGGCTGATGCGCTGCGACAGCGTCTCGTTTCCACCCGGCGGATGCGCCTATACGCACGTCCACCAGGGGCCGGGCATCCGCTACGTGCTCGAGGGCTCGATCGAGATCGATACCGGGGGTTCGAAGACTCCTCATGGGCAAGGCGAGGCGTGGTTTGAAAGCGGGCCCGAACCCGTTTTCGCGCAAGCCGATGGCGATATTCCGACCCGTTTCATCCGCGCCATGATCCTGCCGCTCTCGCTTGTCGGCCGATCCTCGATCAGTTACGTCAACGAAGAGGACAAGGACAAGCCCAAAAGCCAGAGCTACCGCGGCTACATCGATCAGCCGATCGAACTCTAGGAGCCTACTGCATCGGCGAGAACGGGGCGGGAAGCAGGATGCAGTTTTCCTGGGCGACGAAGTCCACCGGACCGCCCGGCGGCGGCCACACCCCGGTCTTCAAGGCGGTGGCGCGGATCTCCTGGCGCTGTTCGAGGCTTTCGTAAGGCCACAGGTGGATGAACTTGTTGAGGGGGCCCACGTCCGTATGCATGATGGCGGCCAGGGGCGACAATTTGAGGCGTCCCTCGAGGGCGGCCCCCCAGCGCTTTATGGTTTCAGGGATGTATCCCGGTTTGGTGATGTAGCTGCGCATCTCGTAGATGGGGCCGAACTTGCCCGGCTTGAGGTCGGACGAATAGGGAAAGGGGGTGAATATTTCGGAGCGCATGGTGACCAGGAACTCGCCGATATTGGGCGGCCAGTTGGGGTCGGCCCCTGCCTCGGCGAGGATGCGCGCGCGCTCCCCGGTGTCGGCGTAGGGCCAGACGTGGATGACGCGGTTCAGGGGGCCGATTTCGGTATACCAGAAGGCCGCCAACTCGGAGTACTTCCTGCGGTGCTCGTAGCCCTCGCCGAAGCGTTTGA
Organism: Rhodospirillales bacterium; assembly: GCA_030744625.1. Taxonomy (GTDB): domain Bacteria; phylum Pseudomonadota; class Alphaproteobacteria; order Rhodospirillales; family JASLQF01; genus JASLQF01. Next base: position 8,457 of record JASLQF010000033.1, on the reverse strand, counting down.
TGGTCTCCGACAGCGAGCCGGGCTTCAGGTCGTAAGTGCGAAACTCGTAGATCATCGTGCCTCCCCTATTATCACTACGCGTTGAAATATGCCGTCTATTCCGCCGCCCGCCCGCGCCTTGCCGCGCGCCTGGCCTCGGTCGCCGCGGCGTCGAGGGTGAGCGTCGCGGCGTCGATGACCACGGCGAACAAGTCGGCCACCTCATCGACGGTGTAGTAGCCGCGCCCCACGTCGGCCTCGACGAGGGCGGGATCGCGCTCCAGCGGGTCGCCGAAACCGCCGCCGCCGGGCGTGCACACGCTCACCGTGTCGCCCTCGGCGATGTGGATGTCCTGGTCCTTGGAGAGGTGCGGCGGGATGTAGGTCTCGCCGCCGCGCTTGACCAGAACCCGGTTGACCCCGCCGTCGCCGCCGCCCAGCGCACCCTGCGGCCCGTAGCGGCCGTGGTCCATGACGAAGGAGGCGCGCGCCTTGCCCCGCCTCAGCTTGACCCGGTAGCGCACGCCGAAGCCGCCGCGCTTCTCGCCGGCGCCACCCGAGCCTTCGTGCAGCGCGTATTCCTCGATGAGGACCGGGTAGCGCTGTTCGATGATCTCGATGGGCGTGGTCTTGGAGATGCCGATGGTCGAGCAGCCGTTGGACATGCCGTCGCCGTCGAGGCTGCCGCCGTAGCCGCCGCCCGAGATCAGGTACATGACGTAGGAGCGACCCGTCATGGGGTCGTGCCCGCCGAGCGCGAAATTGCCGCTGGTGCCGGCGGGGGCGGCGAACAGCAGGTCGGTGATGGCGGGAGTGAGCGCCGCGAACACGGCCTCGGCGATGCGCTGGCTGACCTCCGCCGCGCACCCCGAGACGGGGCGCGGGTATTCGGCGTAAAGGAACGTCCCCCCGGGCTCGACGATGGCGAGCGGCGCGAAGGTGCCGGCGTTGATCGGCACTTCGGGAAAGATGTGCTTCATGGCCAGGTAGATCGACGACTTGGTGGTGGCGATGACGCTGTTCATGGGCCCCTGGCAGGGCGGTGACGACCCGCTCATGTCGAAGGTGAGATCGGTCTCCTTTTTGGTGATCTTCATGGCGATGCGGAGCGGCTCGTCGACGACACCGTCGGAATCGACGAAGGCCTGGCCCTCGTAAACGCCGTCCGGGATTTGCGCGATCTTGGCGCGCATCTGTCGCTCGGCGCGGGTGCGCAGCTCGACGATGGCCTCTTCCACCGTGTCCCTGCCGTAACGGTCGACGAGCACGGTGAGGCGCCGCTCGCCGACGGTAAGCGCCGCGGCCTGGGCCTTGATGTCGCCGATGCGCTGGTCGGCGATGCGGATGTTGGAGAGGATGATGGAGAGGATCTCCTCGTCCATCTCGCCTTTCTTGAACAGCTTGACGGGCGGCAGGCGCAATCCTTCCTGCTCGACCTCGGTGGCGGTCGCCGAAAAGCCGCCCGGCACGGCACCGCCGGTGTCCGGCCAGTGGCCGGTGTTGGCCAGCCACGAGAACAGCTCGCCCTCGTAGAAGAAGGGCTTGACGAAGCGCACGTCCATCAGGTGGGTGCCGCCCAGGTAGGGGTCGTTGACGACGAACATGTCTCCCGGCTCGATGGCGCGGGCGCGGCGGATGACCTCCTGGGTGCCGAACTGCATGGTGCCGACGAAGACCGGCAGGCCGAGATCGCCTTGCGCGATGAGGGCCCCGGTCTCGCGGTGGTAGATGCCGTCCGAGCGGTCCAGGGTCTCCGAGATCACCGGACTGAAGGCGGCGCGGACGAAGGCCAGGTCCATTTCGTTGCACACCTGGATGAGGCCGTTCTGGATGACCGAGAGGGTGACCGGATCGAGGGTGGTGGCCATCGCTCAGCCCCCTTCGACGGTGATGATCAGGTTACCCCGCGCGTCGGCCTCGAGGCGGTCGCCGGGCTCGACGACGATGGTGCTATCGAGCTGTTCGACGATGGCCGGGCCGCCGAGGGCGGCCCCCGTGGGCAATTGCTCGCGGCGGTAAATGGGTGTCTCGGCCCAGCCCGCCTCGAACCACACCCTTCGCGCCGCCGTCGATTTCCCATCGGCGCCGTTGGCGTGCGCCAGGGCCCCCAGCGGTACGTCCTTGCGCTTGCCGATGACGGCGGTATGCAGGTTGACGAGCACCGACCGGATTTCCGGCAGCTCGACCTCGAAACGGCTCCAGTAGGCGGCCTCGAACCCTTCCTGCAACTCCTGGCGCGTCACCTCTTCGCCGGACAGGGGAATGGTCAGGATGTGGCTTTGGCCGAGGAACTGCATGTCGGCGGAACGCAGCACGGTGATCCCGGTCACCTCCACCCCCTCGCGCTCGATGGTCGCCCTGCCTTCGGCGACCTGTTCGGCGAGGATGGCGTGGACGCGCTCTATGTCGAGGTCCATGACCGGCGCGTTGACCGTGTTCACGTAATCGTGGCGAACGTCGGCGACCAGGCAGCCCAGCGCGTTGGTGATGCCCGGTCGGGCCGGCACCAGGAGGCGCGGGATGCCCAGCTCCTTGGCCAGGGCGGATGCGTGAAGCGGCCCGGCGCCCCCGAAGGCGAACAACGCGAAGTCCCTGGGATCGTGACCACGCGACAGCGACACGAGGCGCAGCGCCCCGGCCATGCGGTCGTTGGCGATACGCAGGATGGCCGCCGCCGCGCCCGCCGCGTCGAGGCCGAGATGGCGGCCGATGTCGCGCTCGAAAATGGCGCCGACGGCGTCCAGCGAGACCGGGTTCTCCACGGCGAGCAATGCCTTTGGATCGAGCCGTCCGAGGACCAGGTTGGCGTCGGTTATGGTCGGCCGTTCGCCGCCGCGCCCGTAACAGATGGGACCGGGGTTGGCGCCGGCGCTCTCGGGACCTACCTGCAGCATGCCGGCGTCGTCGACGAAGGCGATGGAGCCGCCGCCGGCACCGATGGTGTGCACGTCGACCATGGGCACGTGGATGGGCATGGCGTACTCGAGCTCGAGCTCGGAGTTCACCTGCGGCACGCCGTCCCTGATCAGTCCGGCGTCGCAGCTCGTGCCGCCCATGTCGTAGGTGATCACGTTGGGCATGCCGGCGTCCTTCGCGGTGTAGGCGGCCGCCATGACGCCCGAGGCGGGACCGGACATGATGGTCTTGACCGCCGCCTCCACCACGATGGTCGAGGACACGGTGCCGCCATTGCCCTGCATGACCAGCAAATCATGCTTGTAGGAGCGCTCGGCCAGGCCATCGCGCAGGCGCGAGATGTAGCGGTCGAGCACCGGCTGGATGGCGGCGTTCACCGCCCCCGTCACGCCGCGCTCGTACTCCCGGTACTCTGACAGGATGGCATGGCCCATGGTGACGTAGCCGTTGGGCCAGATCTCGGCCACGATGTCGGCGGCGCGGCGCTCGTGGATCGGGTTGATGTAGCTGTGAAAAAAGTGGATGACCACCGACTCGCAACCCAAGTCCAGCAGCGCCCGCGCGGCGTCGCGGACCTCTTCCTCGTCGAGCTCGACCAAAACCTCGCCCTCGGCGGACATGCGCTCGCTCACCTCGAAGCGGCGCTCGCGCGATATCAGCGGATTGAAGTGGCCCTTGAGTCCGTAGCGCTGTGGCCGTGTCCGGCGGCCCAGTTCGAGGACGTCTCGGAACCCCCTGGTCGTGATGATGCCGGCGGCGCTGGTCTTGCGCTCGAGCAGGGCGTTGGTGGTGGCGGTCGTGCCGTGGATGAGGCTCCTCACCTCGTCGAGCGGCACGCCGGTTTCCTCGAGCGCCGCCAGGACCCCGAACGCCTGGTTGTCCATGGTGGTCGGCACCTTGGCGACGCGGATGTCGCCGCCGTCGGCGTCCATGAGGATCAGGTCGGTGAAAGTGCCGCCGACGTCTACCCCGACGACTTTCGATTGACTGGCCATGGCCTCTTCTAAACGGCCAGGGCCGAGGCGCGCAAGCCGGCAGGGTAGACGACGCTGCGGGTTTTTTCCCCGAGGGAGAGAAGCGCGCCGGCGATCAGCCCGGCGGCGCGCATGGCCTCGGCGACCGCCGACCCCCGGTCGAGAGCGTGGTCGATCTTGGATGGCGTCAGCCGCCCCACTTCCACCGTCACCAGGCGCCCGCCCAGATCGCTGTCCGGGTCCAGGGATGACGCCGGCCGCCGGCGGATCGAGGGATCGGCGGCATCGACGGCGTTGGCGATCAGGGTGGCGGCGGCGTCCGCCTGGGCGGCGCTCGCCGCCAGCGCCGTCACCGAATCGGCGATGCCGAGCGACAGGCTGCGCCCGCGCCAGCCGCTGGTGGCCAGGCCGCGCACGTCCGATTCGGCGCCAATCTCGGTCAGTCCGTCGAGGGACGGCACCGCACCCAGGGTCACGATGCCGGTTCTGAAGGTAGCGCCGGGGGCCAGGAACAGGGCGATATCGCCGCCGTTGTTGACGTAGGCCTTGCCCAGGGCGCGGCCCGCCACCAGCGCCGCCAGGACCTCGTCGGCGACGGCGCCGGCCACCGCCGCCATGGGCGTGACGAAGACCGAACGGTGGGGCGCGGCGGCCCGCACCATGCGTCGCGCCACCGCCCCCGAGAGGGCGGCGCCGGCGTCCGTTACCGGGGCGCGCAGCCGCGGCAACTCGCCGGCCAGTTCGCCGAGGATCGACTGAAACCGCGTCCACGCCTGTTGGTAGGCGCGGGCGACCTCGCCGGCACTTCCGAAGGCCTCGATCACCAGGTCGATGGGGCCGTGCTGGAAATGGCGGCGTCGCCCGTCGCCGAGGACGGCGCGCACCGGCGGCGCGCCGATCGACCCGGCGCCGCTGGCACCGATGGCACTTGTGCCGCTCATCGGTCCGCCGCCGCGCCGGCCAGCGGCGCCCCCGGCCACGGCGCGCGTTCGTGCCAGCGGACGGCCTTGAGGCGGTCGGCGCCGGCCACCTCGTCGAGGCGGCTGACGGCGTCCATGTGGCCGCCCATGGCGGCGTAATCGCCGAGGCGGAGCGTGAACTCGATGGGCGCCACGATGGCCGGCGTCGGCACGTAGCCGAACGAGCCCTCGGGCATGGTGGTGACGTCGACCATGAGGGTAATGCCGCCCCCCGACCACACGTAGACCGGGGCGCCGGCGCAAGTGACGCGGGTCAGCGCCTCCTTCACCGAACGCGTCAGGCGCACCGGGTTTTCCGTCACCCCGGCGCGCAGGCTGCCGCCAGCGCCGGCCATGAACAACACCGTGGTCAGGGCCGGTTCGCAATTCTCGCCGATGCGCCCGACGGTAACGTCGAGCGCCGCCGGCATGTCGGCGGGCACCGGCGTCAACGCCTCGTCGAGCACGAAATATCCGGCGTCCTCGCCGGTCGTGCTCACCATCAGCAGTCTGAGGCCGGGCCAGGCGACCTTGGGGTCGATCTTGTCGATGATGGAAAGCGGGTCGTTGATGTCGGTGCCGCCCCACCCGGTGCCCGGCTCGGCGACCTGGAAGTAGCGCCCCGGCGTCGACTTGCGGCCGCGCACGCGGATGCCGGCGTGAGCCATGGCGAGGAACCGCCCGGCCTGATGCTCGCTGAGCACGCCGGTGATGTGGTCGTCGACGACGATCACCTCGTCGGCGTGGCCGTGCCACTGCTTGGCGAACATGCCGATGGTGGCGGAGCCGCACCCGACGCGCATGCGTTCTTCCATGATGCCATCGATGAGGGGCGCCTTGCCGGCCCGGATTGTCACCGCCGCGCCATCGTCAACGACCATGTCGACGGCCTCGCCGTTGCACAGTTTCAGCATCATGTCGCAAGTGACGGTGCCTTCGCGCTTGGAGCCACCGGTCAGGTGGCGGACACCGCCCAGCGACAGCATCTGCGATCCGTACTCCGCCGTGGTGACGTGCCCGACCGGCTCGCCATCGACCCGCACGTTCGCGGTTTCCGGCCCTATGTAGCGGTCGGTGTCGATCTTCACCTTGAGCCCGCAGTAGCTGAAGATGCCCTCCGAGACCACGGTGACCATGTCGACGCCCTCGTACTCGCTGGCCACGATGAAGGGCGCCGGCTTGTAATCGGGATAGGTGGTGCCCGAGCCGACGCCGGTGACGAACGTCGGTGCGCCGGGGACCAGGGAGCCGTCCCATTCCCGCTCGCCGAAGGGCACCAGCGCCCCATCCTTCTCCACTACCCTTTGGGTCACGACGAAGGGGTCCAGGCGGGTCAGCACCCCCTCTGTGTTGCCGTAACGGTCGCAGGCGCCGGTGCGCCCTGGCCGGATGCGGCACAGTACCGGGCAGGCGTCGCAGGTGATCACGCCAGCGGATTTCGTGGTTTTTCGCTCAGGCATCGAGCGGTTTTCCCATATGGCCGTACCTCTTCGCGCGGCGTCCACCGGCTGGCGGGCCCGCGCAATATAGCACGAAGCGCGCGCCCCGCCGTCGTAGAACCTCGCCCCATCGCCGGTGGCGAATCGCCCCTATCGCCGGCGGCGAAATGCCCCCATCGCCGGCGGCGAAATGCCAAAGGGCGAGGCTTCTCCCGCAAGCTGTGATACTCTTCGCCATCCGTGCGGCGGCAAGGGCGAAGAGCCAGGCGAGGTAGGCGATGGCCGAAGACGACGACGAAGACGACGAAGACGAAGAGTCCGAAGACGATGACGAAGACGGTGAAGGGGAACCTTCCAAAAAGGCCAGCAAGGCGAAGCTCTTCATCATCATCGGCGCGGTTCTCTTCCTGGTTATCGGCGGCGTCGTCGCAGCCTATTTCATGGGCTTCCTCGATCCCTTGATCGAGATGGGCGCGGAGGAAGGCGAAGAACCTCCAGCCGGTGAAGAGCCGGCCGAAAAAGCGGAAGAGGCAAAGGAGGAAGCACCCGCCGAAGTCGCTGACATGTCGAACGCGGTGTTCTATGAGATGCCGGAGATGCTGGTCAACCTCAACGTCTCCAGTAAGAAGCCGAAGTTCCTGAAACTGCTGTTCCACATCGCGTTGACGAACGCCGAAGACGTGCCCCTGGTGGAGGCCAGGTTGCCGCATATTCTGGACAATTGTCAGAGTTTCCTGCGCGAACTGCGGGTCGAGGACCTCAAGGGGTCGGCCGGCATGTTCCGGTTGCGCGAAGGGGTGATGTTGCGGGTGAGGGCCTCCGTCGCCCCCATCAAGGTGCTCGACGTGCTGTTCAAGGAAATGCTGGTGCAATGAGCCCTCGCGCGTCGACGCCCTTGCCAAGGGGAAACCGGTGAACGATGCCGCGACCGACACCGCCGTCATCAGCGGCTACCACGCCCACGTCTATTACGACGCCACCACGAAGGAGGCGGCGGGAAGGCTCCGCGAGGCTATCGACGGCCGCTTCCGGATGACACTCGGGCGCCGGCACGACCGTCCGGTGGGGCCCCATCCCCGGTGGAGCTATCAGATCGCCTTCGCCAGCGAGCTTTTCGCGGAGGTGGTCCCGTGGCTGGCGCTCAACCGCGGCGATTTGGTAGTCTTCATTCACCCGATCACCGGCGACGACCTCGCCGACCATCGCGACTACGCCCTGTGGCTCGGAGCCAAGCTGGACCTCGACCTCGACGTCCTCGCCGCGTCGGATGGGTAGGGGTGGCCGCCGCCGCTAAAATTCGAACTCCGGCGCTACCGACGACCATTCAGGAGACCCGATCATGAGCGAACAGAAGGACGACGAAATTCTGCTGACGGTGATGTTGAAGCATCAGCAGGACAAGAATCTGGCCGAAATCAACGCCAAGCTGGACAACACCGGATTCTGGAAGACGTTCCCGCCCGAGGGAGTGGAAGTGGCGGGCTGGTACGTGATGATGGGGATCGGCCAGGTGGTGATCCTGAAACTGCCGGCGGCCAAACTACGCGAGGTCAACCTGGCCCTGGAGCAGACCGCCTGGGGCGCCTTTTCCACCGAATTCCACCCAACCTACGACTTCCGCCCGGTATGGGAGGCCATCAAGGCCCGGCAGAAATAGGCGGGCGCGGTTGGATTGATGCCACTTGGCCGGATAGCGCGCTAGGCGGCGCGCCGGTCGCCGTTGCGGCGGCTGGCGCCCGACCGGCGTTCGCCCGTGCGCTGGTCCTGGCCGTCGAAAGCGAGATCCTGGATACGCCGCTTGGTCAACAGGCGCCGGTCCTTCATCCACCGGCGAGCCCGTCCCGCGCGCCGTTGCTCCATTGCATCTGACATCCAAAACCTCTCGAATTAACGCCGTTTCCGCACAGCAAAGTAGCCGCATTGATAGTCGGTGGCAACCTCGCTTCAAGAGTGGTGCCGACGCGGAGATTTGAACTCCGGACCTACTGATTACGAATCAGCCGAACCTTAATATCAAGCTATATCATTTTCGCACGCCACCTCCCTCTCTAAGTCACTGTATCATTGCGATTGCTGGAAAATCAATATCAGAGTATAACATTAGGTATCAACCAATATCAGCTAGATTTGTCACCTAATTGTCACCTAGAAGAGCACCTGATCTCTGATCAGAGTACCTGATATGCCAAA
>JASLQF010000032.1 GCA_030744625.1 Rhodospirillales bacterium | reverse complement strand
CGCCCTTTTGTTTGAAAATGTGTCTGCGTGGGACCCTAGCTCGGAGCACGCCCCCCGGGGGGTGTGCCCAACCCACTGGTCGCGCCACCGCGTGAACCAAAGAAATTGGGGCGCGAAGTGCTATCCAATGATTGCTATTTGATTGCTGGTTTGACTTAGCGCCAGCCAGTCCTGTGCTAAGCCATTGAAAAAGTGGAGCGGGCGATGGGATTCGAACCCACGACTTCAACCTTGGCAAGGTTGCGCTCTACCCCTGAGCTACGCCCGCGTGGCGGCGCGCCGCGCCGCGCGGCGGCGATAATACGCCATGAACGGCCGTTTGCAACATTCCTCTCGGCGTCGCCGGGCGGCGATGCCCCCCTTGAGGGCGCGCCGTCATCGCGGCTAATGTCGGCGCCATGAGCGCCACGCAGGAAGACCTGTTCGCCGTTTTCGACAGGCTCGGGGTGGAAACCACCACGCACCGCCACGCCGCCGTGTTCACGGTCGACGAGAACCGCGCCCTGCGCGGCGAACTCGCCGGCGGCCATTGCAAGAGCCTGTTCCTCAAGGACAAGAAGGGGGCCCTGTGGCTGGTGGTGACGCTCGAAGACCGCGCCGTCGACATGAAAGCGTTGCGCCACGTCATCGGCTCGGCGCCGCTCTCGTTCGCCAAGCCCGAGCTTCTGCGCCAGGTGCTGGGGGTGGACCCCGGCTCGGTGACCCCGTTCGCCCTCATCAACGACACGGCCGGGCGCGTCAACGTGGTCCTCGACGAAGAGATGATGGACCTGGAGCTCCTCAACTATCACCCCCTGGTCAACACGGCGACGACGTCGATCGGCGCCCTGGATTTGTTGAATTTCATCGGCGCTTGCGGGCACGAACCACGAATCCTGAAAATTTGACCGCCCTTGGCCCTTGCGGCTTGCCTCGGATACGGCCATTTTTAAGGGCAGGGAACAATTGAACGGATAAAGCGATGGCCGCGGAATACATCATCAACCCCCAAGGGGCCCCCGCCGAGCCGAGCCAGGAGACGGGCACGGACCCGGGGAACGCCGGCGCGGCGGCCGGTGGCGGCGGCGCCGACCTGGTAAAGAACGGCAGCGTCGCCACCTTCATGGCCGACGTCATCGAGACCTCCACGCAGGTCCCGGTCATCGTCGATTTCTGGGCGCCCTGGTGCGGTCCCTGCAAGCAGTTGGGGCCGGCCATCGAAAAGCTGGTGCGCCAGGCCGGCGGCGTGGTGCGCCTGGTCAAGATCAACGTCGACGAGAACCAGGAACTGGCCCAGCAAATGCGCGTGCAGTCCATCCCCGCCGTCTACGCCTTCAAGAACGGCCAACCGGTGGATGGTTTCGTCGGCGCCCTGCCTGAAAGCCAGCTCCGCGCCTTCATCGAAAAGCTGACCGGAAACGCCGAGCAGCCGCTCGACAAGGCTCTCGATCAGGCGGACGCGGCCTTGGCCGGCGGCGACGCGGCGGCGGCGGCGGCGCTCTATTCGGAAATTCTGGCCCACGACACCACCAACCCCAGGGCCGTCGCCGGATTGATCCGCAGTTGCACGGCAGCCGGCGAAGCGGCCAAGGCCGAGGAGTTGATCGACGGCCTGACGCCCGAGCTGAGGTCGAGTTCCGAGGTCGCCGCCGCCATCTCGGCCATGGAGCTTGCCGAGGAGAGTACCGCGTCCGGCGATGTCGCGGAGTTCCGACAAAAGCTGGCCGGCGATGAAAACGATCACCAGGCGCGCTTCGATCTGGCGGTGGCGCTTTACGGGGCAGGCGACGCCGAAAACGCCATCGCCGAGCTGGTGGAACTGGTGCGCCGCGACCGCCAATGGAACGACGATGCGGCGCGCAAGCAGTTGGTGAAGATATTCGAGGCCCTGGGCCACGCCGACCCGCTCACCGTCGCCGGCCGCCAGCGGCTGTCGACCATACTTTTCTCATGATGGGCGAAGACCAGGAGACGCAAGTGTGGCGGGCGGCGGCGGCGCTTCCCATCTTTCCCCTGAGCGGCGCCCTGCTGCTGCCCCGCGGCCAACTGCCCCTCAACATCTTCGAGCCGCGTTATCTCAACATGATCGAGGACGCCCTGGCGGGAGAGTGCATGATCGGCATGGTGCAGCCCGTCGAACCCGAAACGGACCCGGTGAGCGAGACCGCCGAGCTCTTCGCCGTCGGATGCGTGGGACGCATCACGTCGTTCTCGGAAACCGAGGACGGGCGCAACCTCATCACATTGAGCGGCGCCTGCCGCTTCCGGGTCGCCGAGGAGCTCGACGGGGGGCGCGGCTATCGCCGGGTGCGCGCCGCGCTCGATGAGTTCGCCGGGGACCTGGACGACGCGGCCGGCGCCGTGGCCAACCGCCGCCATCTGCTCGATGCGGTGCGCGCCTATTTCAATCTCAACGGCATCGAGGTCGAGTGGGCGGCCCTCACCGGCACCGCCGACGATCCCCTGGTTACGGCACTGGCCATGGTGTGCCCGTTCGATCCCAGCGAAAAGCAGGCCCTTCTCGAATCGCCGGGACTGGCGGAGCGCGCCGAGCTATTGACGGCGATGATGGAAATGGCCTTGCGCGACGCCAAGGGCGTGTCGACGGCGGTGCGCCACTAGGGACTTATTGACGTTTCGAATTGGGTCAATTTGAAACGATCGCACTCCGAGGAGAGCGTCATGGGCGAAAGAACGGTCGATCCCAAGCTTCTGGAAATCCTTGTCTGCCCGTTGACCAAGGGGCCGCTGCGTTACGACGCCGAAGCCCAGGAGCTGATCAGCGAACAGGCCGGCCTCGTCTACCCCATCCGCGACGGCATTCCCATCATGCTGGTCGACGAGGCGCGGGCGCTCGACGGCGAGGCGGCCGCCACGGACCCCGGCGGTTCGGACGGGAACCGGTGAGCGAGGGGGCGGGCCTGGGGCCGAAGCCGACCGAAATTCGGCTCAAGAGCGAAGCGAAGGCCCTGGAGATCGATTTCGACGACGGGCGCACGTTCAGCCTGCCCGCCGAGCTGTTGCGCGTCGAGAGCCCCTCGGCCGAGGTGCAGGGCCACTCTCCCAGCGAGAAGCAAACCATCTCCGGGCGCCGGCACGTGGGGATCCTGGGCGTCGAGCCGGTGGGTCATTACGCCGTCCGCATCAAGTTCGACGACCTCCACGACAGCGGCATCTTTTCGTGGGAATACCTTTACCGCATGGGCGAGAACCAGGACGCGCTCTGGCAGAACTACCTTACCGCCCTCGAGGCCCAGGGGTTGAGCCGCGATCCGTAAGGGAAGGGAGCGGTCAGCGGTCAGCTTTCAGCGGTCAGCTTAGAAAACATCCGCTGGCTGACGGCTGATAGCTGATAGCTGATCGCTATAAGGGCTCGCCGCGCATGAGGCGTGGCAACTCGCCGGTCAACCCCATGGCTTGGCGCATGAACACCCGCTTCAGCGGCCCCAGCCGGTCGACCACCGCCAGGCCCACGTCGCGCGCCAGGCGCAGCGGCTCCAGTTCGTTGGAGAAAAGCCTGTTGAGGGCGTCGGTGGCGGCCAGCATGAGGGTGTTGTCGAAGCGCCGCCAGCGCTGATAGCGCTCCAGCACCGCGGCGGCGCCGACGTCGAGGCCGAGGCGGCGGGCGTCGACCAGCACCTCGGCGAGGGCCGCCACGTCGCGCAATCCCATGTTCAGGCCCTGGCCGGCGATAGGGTGCATGGCGTGCGCGGCGTCGCCGACCAGGGCGAGGCGCCTCGCCGTGGCGGTTTCGGCGAATTGCAGCGACAGCGGATAGGCCCAACGCGGGCCGACCACGCGCAGGCTTCCCAGGAAGTCGCCGAAGCGGCGCTCCAGCTCGGCCAGGAACCCGTCATCGTCGAGGGCCATGAGGGCGGGCGCCAGGTCGGCGTGCTCGGTCCACACGATGGAGGAGCGATTGCCCGGGATGGGCAGGATGGCGAAGGGCCCGGCCGGCAGGAAATGTTCGTGGGCGATGAAGCCGTGGGGCCGTTCGTGCTCGACCGTGCACACGATGCCGCTTTGCCTGTAGGACCAGCGGGTGACGCCGATGCCGGCACCGTCGCGGGTGCCAGAGCCGCGGCCGTCGGCGCCAACGGCGAGGGCGGCGGAGACCAGGCGGCCGTCGTCGAGGCGCGCCGTCACGCCGCCCGCGGCGCGCTCCAGCCCGGCGACGCCGGCCGGCGCCAGCATCGTGACGCCCGGGCTTCCGGGCAGGCGCCGCGCCAGGGCCTGGCGGAAGGCCCGGTTCTCGACCATGAAGCCGAAGGGCTCGTCGCCCGTCTCGCGGTGGTCGTAGTGCAGAAAGAACAGCGAGCTCCCTTCCGAGACCCGGATATCCTCGATGGGCGCGGCGGCGGGCGCCAGATCCGCCCACAGGCCGATGGTCGAGAGGACGCGGCGCGAGGCCAGGGCGATGGCTGAATAGCGGCCGTCGAAGGCCGCTTCCAGGGCCGCCGACGGCGTCTGGCGGTCGACCACGACGACCTCCATGCCGGCCCCGCCGGCCAGGGCGCCGGCGAGGGTGCCGCCGACCAGCCCGCCACCAACGATCAGGACATCGGCCTTCAGTGTGGAGGGCCGTTTCGATTTGGGCGCAGGGCGCGCTTTGGATGGTGCCGTCATGGGCCTAACAATTCCCGGCTCCGCCTCCCTTGTCCAGGACTCTGGCCCATTGTCGCTTGCCTAATATATAGGCGACCCTCAGTAGCTGCCTATAATTTGAACAGATGCCCCCGGTACGACGTTCGAGTGTCGCCTGAATAAACGTATGTAAGCTATTGAACTATTGAATATTTCACCTTCTTCTCCCGAGCTGGCATGGTTCGTGAGTATCGCAATGGCACAGGACGGGCGCGAAGCGTCGGAGAAGGAGGACCCATGGCACGGACGGCAACCAGATGGGCGCGGGCCGGCGCGGCGGCGGGCGGTATGGCGGCGGCGTTGACGGCGACGCCGACGATGGCCGCCGAGGTCACGGAAACCCAGTACATCTTCAACACCCTCTCCTTCCTCATGCACGGCTTCCTGGTCATGTGGATGGCCGCCGGCTTCGCCATGCTCGAATCGGGGCTGGTGCGCTCCAAGAACACCGCCGCCATCTGTCTCAAGAACGTCGCCCTCTATTCCATCGCCGGCCTCATGTACTTCTTGGTCGGCTACAACCTCATGTACGACGGTGTCGACGGCGGCTTTGCCGGCTCGCTCTCGTGGTGGAGCGCCGACGACTCCGAGGCGCTCAAGGGAAACTTCGAGGCCGGCTACGCGGCCCAATCTGACTGGTTTTTCCAAATGGTGTTCGTGGCCACCGCCGCCTCCATCGTATCCGGCGCCCTGGCCGAACGCGTCAAGGTGTGGACGTTTTTCGTGTTCGTCGTTTTTCTCACCGCCATCGTCTATCCCATCCAGGGCGCCTGGCTGTGGGGCGGCGGCTGGTTGGCGGAGATGGGTTTCGCCGACTTCGCCGGCTCCACCATCGTTCATTCGACGGGCGGTTGGGCGGCATTGACGGGCGCCGTCATCGTCGGCGCGCGCAAGGGAAAGTACGACCACGCCGGACGGGTCTTGCCGCTGCCCGGCGCCAACCTGCCGTTGGCGACCCTCGGAACCTTCATCCTGTGGCTGGGGTGGTTCGGGTTCAACGGCGGCTCGCAACTGGCCCTGGGCACGGCAACCGACGCCATCGCCATCGCCACCGTCTACGTCAACACCAACATGGCCGCCGCCGGCGGCGTGCTCGCCGCCATGGCCGCCACTCAACTCATTTACAAAAAGGCCGATCTGAGCTTCGCCCTCAACGGCGCCATCGCCGGGCTGGTCAGCATTACCGCCGCTCCCCACACGCCGAGCCTGGGCGCGGCGTTCGGCATCGGCGCCGTCGGCGGCATCCTGGTCGTGGTCTTCGTGCCGCTCTTCGACCGCCTGCGCGTCGACGACGTGGTGGGCGCCGTATCCGCCCACCTGGTCGCCGGCATCTGGGGAACCATGGCGGTTCCCTTCACCAACGCCGAGGCCAGCTTCTCTACCCAGGCCGTCGGTGTCGCCGCCATCGGCGCCTCCGTCGCCGCCGCCAGCGCCGCCTTGTGGCTGGTCCTCAAGCACACCATCGGCGTCAGGGTCAGCGAGGAGGAAGAGGAAATGGGCCTCGACCGGGCGGAACTGGGCATGGAGGCCTACCCCGAGTTCGGCCGCGGCTCCCAGATGTTTTGACGCCGCCCCGCGCCATGACCTTAAGGTCGCTCATTAAGGTCTTGTAAATCTTCATATTATAGAACTTCGGCATGGGCCGCAGTGTGACCACCGGCGGGGGCGGCTCCGTCCTGCCCAAGGGGGCGGTGGAGTTCCTGAGACGGCGAATGGCGGAAATTGTCGCCATCGTCGTGCTCGCCTGCGCCTTCGCGTTCGCCCTGGCGCTGTTCAGCTACACGCCCACCGACGTCTCTCTCAACAGCGCCACCGACGGCGTGCCGCGCAATTTGCTGGGGCGGCCCGGCGCCTATGCCGCCGACCTGGCGCTGCAGGCCTTCGGTCTGGCCGGGGCGCTGCCCGCCCTGGTGCTGACCGCGTGGGGCTGGCGCATCGCCAACAAGCGGGGCGTATCGATCCTGTGGGGGCGGCTGCTGGCAATGGCCGCCGCCGTGACCTTCATCGCCATCGGCCTCGGCACCTTGCCGGCACCCCAATCGTGGCAGTTGGCGACGGGCCTCGGCGGCGTCGCCGGTACGCTCCTGCTCGAGTACCTTGCCGGCTTGGCGCGGGGGCTCTCCGCCAACACCGAGACGTGGGTCATCGGCCTTGCCGCCGCGCTGCCGGGGGCCGCCGCCCTGTTCGCCGCGCTGGGCCTTTCGTGGGCCGAGTGGCGAAGCATGGGGCGCGCCGTGGCGCGGGCGGTTGCCCTTTTCAGGCGGGCCCTGGACTGGTGCCACGGGGTGGCCGACGGGGTGGCCGACGGGGTGGCCGACCGGGCCGCCGCCCGGCGCCGCCGTGTCGAGCCGCCGATTACCGGGGGGGGCGCCGCGGATGTAGCAGATGCCGGGGGTGCCGGGGAAGCCATGGACCTGGAGCCGCACGGGGATATCCCGGTCCAGGCGACGAGCCGATTGGTGGCGCCGCGGGCGCCGAAGACCAAACCGGGGCGCCGCGCCAAGGCCCAACGCCAGGGTGCTTTCGACCTGGCCCCCGCCGACGAATACCGGCAACCTCCGCTCGATCTTTTGGAGCTGCCGCCGAAGGCCGCCAACGACAAGGAGATGGGCACCGACGCCCTGGAGCAGAACGCGCGCCTTCTGGAATCGGTGCTCGAGGATTTCGGAGTCAGGGGCACGATCACGAAGGTGCGCCCGGGCCCGGTGGTCACCCTCTACGAGCTGGAGCCGGCGCCCGGCACCAAGTCGGCGCGGGTGATCGGCCTGTCGGACGACATCGCGCGTTCCATGAGCGCCGTCTCGGTGCGCGTCGCCGTCATCGCCGGGCGCAACGTCATCGGCATCGAGTTGCCCAACGCCAGGCGGGAGACGGTTCACCTCCGCGAGTTGCTGGCATCCGACGATCTGGAGCGCAGCGCCGGCAAGATGAAGCTGGCGCTGGGCAAGGATCTCGGCGGCGCGCCCGTGGTCGTGGACCTGGCGCGCATGCCTCATTTGCTGGTCGCCGGGACCACCGGGTCGGGCAAATCGGTGGCCCTCAACACCATGGTACTTGCGCTGCTCTATCAACTGCGCCCGGATGTCTGCAAGTTCATCATGATCGATCCCAAGATGCTGGAGCTTTCGGTCTACGAGGGCATTCCGCACCTCTTGTGCCCGGTGGTCACCGAGCCCGGCAAGGCGGTCGTGGCGCTCAAGTGGACGGTTCGCGAGATGGAGGAGCGCTACCGCCTCATGTCCCAACTCGGCGTGCGCAATATCGCCGGCTACAACGCCCGCCTGGCCGAGGCCCGCAAGAAGGGCGAGCCCCTGAGCCGCCGCGTGCAGACCGGGTTCGACCCGGAAACCGGCAAACCGGTGTTCGAGGACTTACCGCTGAGCATGGAGGCGCTGCCCTTCATCGTCGTCGTCGTCGACGAGATGGCGGACCTCATGCTGGTCGCCGGCAAGGAGATCGAGGCGGCGGTACAAAGGCTTTCGCAGATGGCGCGGGCCGCCGGCATTCACCTCATCATGGCCACGCAACGCCCCTCGGTGGACGTTATCACCGGCACCATCAAGGCCAACTTCCCGACCCGCGTCAGTTTCCAGGTCACCTCCAAGATCGACAGCCGCACCATTCTCGGCGAGCAGGGCGCCGACCGCCTTCTCGGCCAGGGCGACATGCTGTACATGGCCGGCGGCGGACGCATCTCGCGGGTGCACGGCCCGTTCGTCTCCGATGACGAGGTCGAGCGCGTGGCCAGTTTCCTCAGGTCCCAGGGCGAGCCCTCATACCTCGACACCGTCACCGAGGAGCAGGACGAGACCGCCTTCGAGGCGCCGCAGGGCGGCCCCTCGGGCGAGCCCCTTTACGAGGAGGCCGTGGCCCTTGTGGCGCGCGAGGGAAAGGCTTCCACCAGCTTTATTCAGCGGCACCTGCAGATCGGCTACAATCGTGCCGCGCGAATCGTCGAAAGGATGGAGGTCGATGGCGTCGTCAGCAAGGCCGACCGGGTGGGCCGCCGCGAGGTTCTGGTGGGAGGCGGGCAGGGTTAGCGCCGCTTGGGCAGCCGGTCTGCTGCGCGCCGCGGCAGTCATTTCGGTAATTGTGGCGCTCACCGTGGCGGCATTCCCGGCCGGCGCCGCCACGGCGGCGGCGTTGAGCACTTCCGCCAAGGCCGACGTGGCGCGCGTCAAGGACTATCTCAACGCCATGACCACGTTGCAGGCGCGTTTCCTGCAGGTCACCTCGAGCGGCGCTTACGCCGAGGGCAGCATCTTCATTTCCCGTCCCGGCAAACTGCGTATCGAATACGACCCCCCCGTTCCGGTCCTCATGGTCAGCGCCGGGAGCTCGCTGATTTACTATGACAAGGAACTCGAACAGGTGAGTTTCCTGTCGATCGATGCCACGCCCGCCGGCTATTTCGTGAGCGAAGGAATCGAATTTGGCGGCGAAATCACCGTTACCGGCTTCGAGCGCCGACGCGGTGCCCTGAGGCTCAGCCTGGTCAAGACCGATGACCCGCAGGAAGGGAACATAACCCTGGTTTTCAGGGACCGGCCCCTGGCCCTGAAAAAGTGGATTGTCGTCGACGCCCAGGGGATAGAAACCACCATCTCGCTGCTCGGCATCCGTTCCGGGCACGATTTGAACCCCGATCTGTTCCGTTTCGCCGATCCCAGGGAGCTGAAAGAACCCGACCGCTGAGACCGCGGGCCAACGGCGACCCCGAAAGATTCAGGGGACCAGCCGGTAGCCGCCGGGTTCGGTGACCAGGATTTCGGCGCTCGACGGGTCCCGTTCGATCTTCTGGCGCAGCCGGTATACGTGGGTCTCCAGCGTGTGGGTGGTGACGCCGGCGTTGTAGCCCCAAACCTCGTCGAGCAGCACGTCGCGCCCGACCACGCGCGAACCGGCGCGGTACAGATATTTGAGAATCGCCGCTTCCTTGTCGGTGAGGCGGACCTTCTTGTTGGCTTCCTCGTCGAGCAGCAGCTTGTTTCCCGGTTGGAACGTGTAGTGTCCGATGGTGAACACCGCGTCGTCGCTGCGCTCGTGCTGACGGATATGGGCGCGAAGACGCGCCAAGAGCACGCCGATGCGGAAAGGCTTGGTGATGTAATCATTGGCGCCGGCGTCGAGGCCGAGGATGGTGTCGGCATCCGTATCGGCGCCGGTCAGCATGATGATGGGCGACTTGACCCCATTGCGGCGCATGAGCCGGCAGACTTCACGGCCGTCCATGTCGGGGAGGCCGACGTCAAGAATGATGACGTCGAAATAACCCGACTTGACCTTCTCGAGGGCATCGACTCCGGTAGGGGATTCGACGCTGACAAACTCCTCGTGCAGTTGCAGCTGCTCGCAGAGCATCTGGCGGAGGGTGTCGTCGTCTTCGACGATAAGGATGCGCTTGCCGTTGGTCATAACTTATTACTTCGTGTCTCCGCCGCCCGGTCAGGATGGGCAACGGTATAGCAAATTATTGAAATCTTCCAGTTTCACGTCCCTCCTGCGCCCTTGACTCTGGAAGGCGGACAGGCACGAGGACCGATCGGCGCTTCCACAAGGGGCGCGCAGAATGTATTGTCACGGCGACCATTCGGGGACCGGCGTAAACCCTAGAGAATCTTGGTTCCCACGGGTCGCCGCATCGGTGGAAGGAGAGGCGCGGAACCGACGCTCTCCGCGACGCTGTCGCCATGACAGACGGCTATACACACATTTCCATGCCCGCCTCGCGCGAGCCGGTTACGCTCCTGGCGGTGGACCGCGCCGTCTCCGAACTGCGGCGGGGACGGATGGTCGTGCTCTCCGGCGGCGGCGGCGAAGCGGTGCTCGCCGAAGCCGCCGAAGCCGTCACTGCCGAAGACTTGACGAGGCTGGCGACGCTCGGCGGGTCGGTGCCGGTGTTGGCAATTACCTCGCGGCGCGCCGCGGTCCTGTCCTTGGGGGCTTACGCGGCAAAGGTCGTCACCCTCACCGCGCCGGAACCTCTGACGGCGCCGCAAATCCGCGAACTGGCCGATCCACTGTCCGATCTCCAGAGGCCGCACTTCATGGGTCTGCACCCCGCCGAGGCCGCGTTGCACGGCTGCGACAGCGCGGCGGTAGCCTTGACCAAGCTGGCGCGGCTGTTGCCGGCGGCGGTAACGGTGCGGCTGACGAACGCCGACGCCGACGATCGCGCCGCCTGGGCCGCCCGCCACGATCTGCTGCAAGTGGATGCCGGCGACATCTTCCAATACGAAATCACGTCGGCCCGCACCTTGCGCGCCGTCGGCGAGGCGAGGGTGCCGCTCCTCGAAGCGCAGGACACGCGCATCGTCGCCTATCGCCCCCTCGATGGCGGCCTCGAACATTTGGCCATAATCATCGGCGAGCCCGATCCCACTCGCCCGGCGCTGGCGCGTCTTCATTCCGAGTGCTTTACAGGCGATCTCCTGGGCAGCCTGCGCTGCGACTGCGGCGACCAGCTACGCGGCGCCATCGATGAGATCGCCCGGGCCGGTGGCGGTATCCTCCTTTACTTGGCGCAAGAAGGTCGCGGCATCGGCCTGGTCAACAAGCTCCACGCCTACGAGCTTCAGGACCGCGGGTTCGACACCATGGACGCCAACCAGCAATTGGGCTTCGACGCCGACGAGCGGGTTTATCTGCCCGCCGCGCGGATGTTGCGCCATCTGGGTTTCAACCGCGTGCGGCTGTTAACCAACAATCCGGATAAGGTCGATGCGCTGTCACGTTACGGCATCGTCGTCGAAGAGCGGGTACAGCACGCCTTTCCGTCCAACAAGCACAACGAAGCCTATCTTCGCGCCAAGGCGGCGCGCGGCGGCCATCTCTTTTAGCGGGTGGCGCCCGACGGCCGCGGGGCGATCCGGCAGAATTTGCCGCGCGGAGCCCTCCGGGGCTCCTTCTTTCTCTGTAACACACTGTTTTTACACCATTTAATCCTGGCACTGGGCTTGCAACGCAAACCTTGCTTGTGAGGGAAATGAAAGTTTCATGAACGAAACATCTGTCGTTGGATCCACACAACTGGCCCTCCTGCCGGCAGGGACGGAGGAAGGCGCTTCGCCATCGGGCGATGGTGGTTTCCAACCGTTCGGCGATGACGGCTTTACCTTTTTCGACTTCCTCGACATCATCAACCCCCTCCAGCACATTCCCGTTGTGTCGACCATTTACCGCGACCTGACCGGCGATACCCTGGATCACGGCTCGAGGTTTGCCGGCAGTACCCTGTTCGGGGGGCCGATCGGAGCCCTCGCCTCGGTGGTCAACATCATCTTCGAGGAGACCACCGGCAAGGACGTGGGTGAACACGTGATGGCGTTTTTCACCGACGACGGCGCCGATGACGACGGCACCGCGACGGCGGAGGCCGTTCCCGAGGCCGACTTCGAAACGGGGGCGGGCGGCACCCTGGCCGAGCCCGATATCGTCAACCCTTGGACGAGCCCCCTGCCGGCTCCCGTCAAAGAACTCGCTCTCGCGCCGCTTGCCCAGGACACGGCGACTGACGCACCGCAACCCGTCTCGTCGCCCATCCATGCGCAGCGTGCTCTGTTACCGTCCAATCGGAGCTTTCTGTCGGAGGGCGCCATCGGAGAACCGGCGGCGCCAGGAGGCAGCACCATTCTTCCTTCGCCAAGTAGTGCCCCCCTCGCCGCCGCCGCCGCCAGTAATCCGGTCACCACGCCAAGCGACACGATGGCGGCTTTGCTACGTGAATCGGAAAAGGAGGCGGATGCCTTCGCGGCCATTCAACAGCGCGTGGCCAGCGCCACGCCCGAGTCGCCGAAAGCCACCCACGCCGAGGCCGGGGAGGGCGCCCGACCGCCAGCCGGCGCGTTGGCGCCCCAAGGCGGTTGGTTTTCGGAGGTCATGCTGTCGGCTCTCGCCAAGTACCAGGGAAGCGCCGAGCTGGCGCGCATGACACCGCCGACGGTCAGCCTCACGAACTGAATCGTTGGGGGCATCCCCCATATTCTCTATAACAAGTTCATGGAGATTCTGGCACGGCCGAGCGGCGTTCTGTCGTGGCGGGAGCGGTCGGTCCGTTGCGCCCTGGGTCGCGGCGGCGTGCGCGACGACAAGCGCGAGCAAGACGGCGCCACGCCAGCGGGCGTGTTTGCCTTGCGCCGGGTGATCTACCGGCCCGATCGCGTCGAGGCCCCGGCGACCCGGTTGCCGGTCGCTCCCATGACGAGGCTGGACGGCTGGTGCGACGATCCCGCGGATTCTCGCTACAACCAGATGGTTCACCTGCCATGCGAAGCCCGCCATGAAGTCCTGTGGCGCGAGGATGGGGTCTATGACGTACTCGTTGTCGTCGGCCATAACGACCAGCCCGTGGTGGCGGGACGCGGAAGTGCCATATTCCTGCACGTCGCCACCTCGGATTTCGCGCCGACGGAAGGGTGCGTGGCGATTGCCTTGGAGGACCTTCTGGCGCTTCTCGGGGAGTGCGGTCCGGCGGCGCGGCTTCGTGTCAGTCCCGATTGAGGGGCGGCCGCGGACCGAAAATGGCGGTGCCCACCCTGACCAGGGTGGCGCCGAAGCGGATGGCGATCTCGAAGTCGGCGCTCATGCCCATGCTCAGAACATCGAGACCGTTGCGCCGCGCAATCTCGCGAAGCAACGCAAAATGAAGCGACGGCTCCTCGTGCAGCGGCGGAATGCACATGAGGCCACGCACCGGCAGGGCGAGTTCGTCGCGGCAGACTCCGATAAACTCGTCGGCGTCTTCTGGCGGCACGCCTGCCTTCTGCGGCTCTTCACCGGTATTGATTTGGATGAGACAGTCGGGGCGGCGGCCCGTGGTTTCCATCTCCCTGGCGAGGCTCCTGGCGAGCTTCGGCCGGTCCACGGATTCGATGACGTCGAAGAGGGCCACGGCACGGTGGACCTTGTTGGACTGTAGGGGGCCGATCAGATGCAGCCGGGCCTCGGGAAAGGCGGCCTTGAGGTCCGGCCATTTCTCCTCTGCTTCTTGCACGCGGTTCTCGCCGAAGACGCGGTATCCCGCCTCCAGGGCGGCGCGCACCCGGCCCGCCGGGTGGGACTTGCCGACGGCAACGAGGGTAACGTCGCCGGGCGGGCGGTCCGCCGCCGCCGCCGCTTCGGCAATACGTTCGATGACGCCAGCCAGGTTCGCGGCGATATCCGTCTCCGGTTCCATTTGCGTTACCATGAAGGTCGTGGTGAGACCGCGGAGGAGAGTTAGAGCCCGGTGAGCAGATTAACAGACGTTGCGAGACGGCTCAATTTGCGTGGTCATGACCGAGGCGCCGACGCATGCCGGCTTCCGCCGCTGATCATGATGACGGACAGCGATAGGCTGCCCGATCCGATCCCCGCCATTGCCGCCTTGCCCCGCCATAGCGCGGTCATTCTGCGTCACTACGACGTACCGGACAGGGAGCCCCTGGCGCGAGCGCTCGCGGCCCACTGCCGGCGCCTTCACGTGCGGCTGCTGATTGGCGGCGACCCGCGCCTGGCCTTCGTGGTGGGCGCCGACGGCTGGCACGTTCCCGAATGGATGGGGCGCCGCGGCCCCGGTGCCTGGCGCCGTTGGCGGCGCCCCGACTGGACGGTTACGGCGGCGGCCCATTCCGTCGCCGGGCTGTGGCGGGCGGCGGCCATCGGGGCCGACGCGGCCTTGCTCTCGCCGATTTTTCCTACGGCGAGTCATCCCCAAGCCACGCCCATCGGCGCCCTGCGCTTCACCGCCTGGTGCCGGCTGAGCCCGTTGCCGGTGTACGCGCTGGGCGGGGTTTCGGCGAAGGGCGCCCGCCGTCTCGCGACCAGCGGCGCCGCCGGTTTTGCCGGGGTTGAAAAGTTTTTGGCGAAATAGAGTTGGGGGAAAGTCGATTTGGGAATAAATTATGGGAGCCCGGCGTCGGGGGGCGACCCGGGCAGGCATGCTGGTACTACCCGGAAATCGTTGACACTGCTGGTCCCCGGGGGTACCAGCGGATATGCGAATTGGAAATGTCATGAGACCTCGAGGCGTCAAAATCCGGCTGAATTGTTTGAGCTTGGTGGTCGTCGCCGGGCTCCTGGTGGCCGGATGTATGGGCTCGGAGAACCAGGAAGTCGTCACTCAGGAACCCTCCGGAAACACGATCATGGATCCGCCGGAAGCCGAGTATGCGCAAGGCGAGTCCATTCTCGGCGAGCTCAAGAAAAGCATAACCTCGTTGAATCCCTTCAGCGATACCAAAGAGGAACAAACCGGGCGCGGCGCCACCAATTCCACCGCCGCGCTCGGCGGCGGTGGCGTTGGAATCGGAGTGAACAGCTATCTCTGGCGTGCCTCTCTCGACACCATCGCCTTCATGCCGCTGTCCTCGGCCGATCCCTTCGGCGGCGTCATCATCACCGATTGGCACTCTCCGGAAGGAGCCCGGCAGGAGCGCTTCAAGATGAATGTCTTCATCCTGGTCCGTTCGTTGCGCGCCGATGGGGTGCGCGTATCCCTCTTCCGCCAGGTGCAGGACCGTGGCGGAATTTGGCGTGACGCCGGCGTCCCCGTGCAGACGGCGTCGCGCATCGAAGACGCCATCCTGACCCGGGCGCGACAGCTACGGAGCGAATTCTTGCGGAGATAAAGAGACGCCGCCGAGGATTCTTGTTTCCCCGGCGGGCGGCACGCTCGCGGCCGGGGCGGTGTCCCGGTTACGCCGGAAACTCAAGGCCACCGGCATGCCGCGCCGGAAGCGAAAATCGGTTTGCGGCACGACGCGGAGCGAGTGAAACACGATGGCGCGCTACAATACCAAGGAAGTCGAGGCGAAATGGCAAGCGGCCTGGGAGGAGCGCGGCTGCTTCAAGGTCAGCGAGGATCCGGACCGGCCGAAATATTACGTGCTCGAAATGTTTCCCTATCCGTCGGGGCGCATCCACATGGGGCACGTGCGCAATTATACCCTGGGCGACCTCGTGGCGCGCTACAAACGGGCGCGCGGGTACAACGTCCTGCACCCCATGGGCTGGGACGCCTTCGGCCTGCCCGCCGAAAACGCCGCCATCGAAAACGGTGTCCACCCCGCCTACTGGACACGCGACAACATCACCACCATGCGCCAGCAACTCAAGACCATGGGGCTTTCCTACGACTGGTCGCGCGAGATCGCCACCTGCGATCCGGAATACTATCGCCACGAGCAGAAAATGTTTCTCGACTTCCTGAAGGAGGACTTGGTTTACCGCAGGAAATCCTGGGTCAACTGGGACCCGGTGGAAAAAACCGTGCTTGCCAATGAGCAGGTCGTCGAGGGCAAGGGGTGGCGTTCCGGGGTGGCGGTCGAGAAGCGCGAGCTCGCCCAGTGGTTTTTGCGGATTACCGCCTATGCCGACGAACTGCTGGACTCCCTTCCGGCGCTCGAGCGCTGGCCCGACCGGGTGCGGCTCATGCAGGAGAACTGGATCGGGCGCTCCCACGGAGCGCGCGTGTTCTTGCCTCTCAAAGGCCGCGAGGCGCCGCTTGAAGTGTATACGACACGTCAGGATACTATTTTCGGCGCCACCTTCTGCGCCGTCGCCGCCAATCACCCCCTGGCCGTGGAACTCGCCCGGGACAACGCGGGCATGGCGGCGTTCATCGCCGAATGCAACCGAACCGGGACCACCGAGGCGGCCATCGAGACGGCCGAGAAAAAGGGCTTTGATACAGGCCTCAAGGCGCTTCATCCCTTCGTTTCGGGGCGCGAACTTCCGGTTTACGTGGCTAATTTTATCCTCATGGAATATGGCACGGGCGCTATTTATGGTTGTCCTGCCCACGATCAACGAGACCTCGATTTCGCGCGAAACTACGGTCTGGACGTCATCCCCGTGGTTGCTCCTCCGGGCGTCGATGCGGCGACATTTGTCATCGGCGACGAAGCCCATCTCGAGGATGGCACGTTGATCAACTCGGAATTCCTCAACGGGCTCGGCGTGGCCGAGGCCAAGGAGGAATGCGTCAGGCGCCTGGAGGCGATCGAGGCCGGGCGCCGCGAGGTCAACTATCGTCTGCGCGATTGGGGCGTCTCGCGTCAACGCTATTGGGGCTGCCCGATCCCGGTTATTCATTGCCAGACATGCGGCACCGTGCCGGTACCCGAGGAGGACCTGCCCGTCCGCCTGCCCGAGGACGTCGACCTGGATGCGCCCGGCAATCCCCTAGATCATCACCCCGTCTGGAAGAACGTCGAGTGCCCGACCTGCCGGGAACCGGCCCGCCGGGAGACCGATACCCTGGATACCTTCTTCGAGTCTTCGTGGTACTTCGCGCGCTTTTGTTCGCCCGTCGCCGATAAGGCCTTCACGCGGCAGGCTGTCGATTACTGGATGCCGGTGGATCAGTACATCGGCGGAATCGAGCACGCCGTCCTGCATCTACTGTACTCCCGTTTCTTCACGCGGGCCCTGAAACAATGCGGTTACCTGGATGTGGAAGAGCCCTTCGCGGGGCTACTCACCCAAGGCATGGTCTGTCACGAAACCTATCGCGGCAAGGACGGGGAATGGTTGCTTCCCGGCGAGGTCGAGCCCACCCGTCGCGGCGGCTTCGTGCGCAAGGGGGGCGACGATCCGGTTACCGTCGGGCGTTCCGAGAAGATGAGCAAATCCCGCCGCAACGTGGTCGATCCCGAAAGCATGATCGATGCCTACGGCGCCGACACGGCGCGTCTGTTCATGTTGTCGGACAGCCCGCCGGATCGCGACCTCGATTGGACCGGTGCCGGGATCGAGGGGGCTTGGCGCTATATCAACCGCTTGTGGCGCTTGATCGCCAGCGGCACCGACCACTTGGCTCCGCTCGGAGCGTCGCCGCCCACGCACATGTCGGAGGCGGCGGACAGGACGCATCGCGCCATACACAGGACAATCGTCGCGGTTGGCGGCGACTTGGACCGATTCCATTTCAACAAGGCCGTAGCCCGGATCCGCGAGTTGACGAACCTGCTCGATGACCTGGACGGCGCCGAGGAGGGAGCCGACTGGGTATTGCGCGAGGGGTTTGAATCGGTAGCGCGCCTGATCAATCCCATGATGCCTCATCTGGCGGAGGAGCTTTGGTGTCGCCTGGGCCATGAAATCCTGTTGACCGACACGCCATGGCCCGAAGTCGACGGGTCGCTGCTCGAGGAGGATCGTGTTACGGTGGCCGTGCAGGTCAACGGCAAGCTGCGCGGAACCTTGGATCTTCCGATGGGCTATCCGCCGGACCAAGCGGAGGAGGCCGCCCTCGCCTTGCCGGGCGTCACGAAAACCCTGCAAGACAAGTCCGTTCGCCGTGTCATTCAGGTTCCCAATCGGATCATCAATGTCGTGGTCTAGATCACTTGTTCTTTTGGCCGCCGCGGCCCTGCTCATGGGGTGCGGATTTCGCCCGCTGTACGGTTCCGGCGACGCGGCGGAGACCGAGAACGAGCTGGCCGCCATCCAGGTGCGGCCCATCGACAACCGCATTGGACAGATTCTTCATAATCATCTGATCGACTTGCTGACGCCCCGTGGTCGGCCGCGGCACGTCAAATATGTCCTGGACGTTCGGCTCAAAGAGACCATTGCCCGCCTCGGGGTGCAGAAAAGCGAGCTCGCCACGCGGGCCAATCTTCGGATTACCGCGAAATTTATGCTTCTGTCGCCCAGCGGCAGTATGTTGTTTAACGGGCAAAGCGTCACCATCAGTAGTTTCAATATCCTGGGCTCGGATGACCTGGCCACTCTGGTCGCCGAGAAAGACGCCCGGGCCCGGGCCGTTCGCCAGATCGCCAGTGATTTGCGGACCAGGATCGCCGCATTTTTCCTTCGGCGCCAGCCACGCAAGACATTGAACAAACAATGAAAATCACGGGAAGAGGGGTTGGCGGTTTCCTTCGGGGGCCCGATCCGCGAGTGCGGTGCGTGCTGATCTACGGCCCCGACCAGGGATTGGCCCGCGAGCGCGCCGATATCTTGACGCGTGGCGTGGTCGAGGACGTGCGCGATCCCTTCCTGGTGGTCGAGCTGGGTGGCGCCTCCCTCAGGGGCGATCCGGCGCGCCTCGCCGACGAAGCCGCGGCGCTGGCCTTCACGGGTGGGCGCCGGGTCGTCCGGGTGCGCGACGCGACCGACGGTCTGACCTCGGTGTTCAAGGGTTTTCTTGCCGATTCCCGGGTCGGCGCCTTGGTCGTCGTCGAGGCCGGCGAGCTGGGCAGCCGGTCGTCATTGCGGCGCCTGTTCGAAGGTGCCGACAACGCCGCCGCCATCCCCTGTTACGCCGACGACGCGCGGAGCCTTGCCGGTGTGATCGTCGAGACCCTGGAGCGCCATGGCCTGAGCGCTCCCGCCGACGTCATTGCCTATCTCGCCGACAATCTCGGCGCCGACCGCATGATGACGCGAAATGAGTTGGAGAAGGTAGCGCTCTACAAGGGTGAGCCGGGAACCCTCACCCTTCACGAAGTAATGGCCTGCGTCGGCGACGGCGCCGCGACCTCCCTCGACGCCGTGGCGCTTGCCGCGGCATCGGGCGACGGCCCGGACCTCGATGACGCCATTCGCCGCGCCTTCATGGAAGGAATTTCGCCGGTCGCCGTTCTCCGTGCGGCGGCCCGCCACTTCCTGCGGTTGCACCTGGCGTCCGGCCTGATGGTCCAGGGGCGATCCTTGGATCAGGCGATGGCGGCCCTCAAGCCACGCGTTATTTTTACGGTCGCCGAACGCTTCCGCTCGCAATTGCGGCGCTGGCCGGCGGAGCGCCTGGGGCGAGCCCTCGAAATTCTGACCGAGGCGGAGCTCGAGTGCAAATCGACGGGAAGGCCGCCCGAGGTCATCTGCGGCCGTGCCTTGATGCGCATCGCCCAGGCGGCGCCAAGGTAGGCGCCGCCGGGAAGGCCTAGTCCTGGCTGGTGTGTGGTTCGGTCCCCGGATCGACCGCTTCAGGCGCTTCGGGCGGATCATCCGGGCCCTCGTCGCCATCGCCCTCCAGCCCCGCGCCGATCCCGTCATCTTCGCCGAGGGGGACCTCGAGCAGGTCGCTGGGGATCGCCCCGATAGACGGATCCATGTCCGGGGCATCGGCGTCCGTGTCGTCGTCGCCCTCCGCCGTGGGAGGCCCATGGCTCAGGCGATGCAGGATGTCGTCGAGTTGTTCCAGGGTCGCGTAATGAAAAACCAGGGTGCCTCCGGCACCCTGAAACTTGATCTCCACCTTGAGGCCGAGAAGGTTCGACAGGTCGCGCTCCAATGCAAGAGTGTCGGTGTCCTTTCCCCCTCCTGTCGTTTGCGGCTTCGGCCGCTTGCCCTGGTCCTGCACCATCTTTTCGGTCTGGCGGACGCTCAGGCCGCGGCGCACGACCCGGCGCGCCAAGGTCACGGCATTCTTTGCGTTGAGCAAGGCCCGCGCGTGCCCGGCGGAAAGGCTGCGGTCGTCCAGCATCGCCTTGACCGCGTCGGGCAGGCCGAGAAGACGCATGGTATTCGCCACATGGCTGCGGCTCTTGCCCAGCGCCTTGGCGAGGTCTACCTGGGTGTGCGCGAACTCCTCCATAAGCCGGTTGTAGCCTTCGGCTTCCTCGAGGGGCGACAGGTCCTGGCGCTGCAGGTTTTCCACCAGCGCCACCTCGAGGGCCTCGCGGTCCGAGAAGTCGTGGACGATGATGGGAACTTCGTGCAGTTGGACGAGCTGAGCCGCCCGCCATCGCCGCTCTCCGGCGATGATTTCGAAGACGTTCGCTTCGTCCGGGTGGCGGCGTACCAGGATGGGCTGCAAAATGCCCTTCTCGCGAATGGAGTCGCCGAGATCCTTGAGCTGCGCGTCGTCGACCTCGTGGCGCGGCTGGTAGCGGCCTGGATGCAGGAATTCGATGGGCACGGTCTTGGTGTCCGACGACGGGCCGGCTTCCGCATGGTCGGTCGCCTCGTCGCCGAGCAGGGCGGAGAGACCGCGTCCGAGGTTGGTGCGCTTGTCTTCTTCGGCCATCACGCCGCTACCCGCTTCTCGCGGAGCAGCACCTCGCTGGCCAGATGGAGATAGGCCTGCGAGCCGGCGCAGCGCATGTCGTATACCAATACCGGCTTGCCATGAGAGGGGGCTTCGGAAACACGCACGTTGCGCGGAATGACGGTCTCGTAAACCTTGTCGCCGAAGTAGCCGCGAACATCGTCCGCCACCATGCTCGACAAGTTATTGCGTTTGTCGAACATAGTTAACACAATACCTTGTATCTCTAGGGATGGATTGAAGGCCCGTTTGACGCGTTCGATGGTCTTGACCAAATGGCTTATCCCCTCCAAGGCGAAGAACTCGCATTGCAGGGGCATGAGCACGGCATGGGCGGCGACCAGGGCGTTGATGGTGAGCAGCCCGAGGGCCGGCGGGCAATCGATGAGGGCGTAGTCGAAATCCACCGGGTCGCGGGCCAAGGCCTCGCGCAAGCAGAATTCACGGCGCGCCACATTGACCAGTTCGATTTCGGCGCCCGACAGATCGATGCCGGAAGGGACGAGGCTGAGGCCGGGGATGATCGTCTCGATGGTTGCCTCCGGGAGACTCACGTGGTCGATGATTACGTGATAGGAGTTGCGCTCCCGCGCCTCGCGCGCCGTACCCAGGCCGGTGCTGGCGTTGCCCTGGGGATCCAGATCGATAATCAGGACCTTCTTTCCGACGGCCGCCAGTGCCGTTCCCAAATTGATCGCCGTGGTGGTCTTGCCGACGCCGCCCTTTTGGTTGGCGACGGCGATGACGCGTGTCTTTTCGGAAAACATGGGGGACGAGGGGGTGTTCTCAATAATCATGATGACGAGAAATTTCCTCCACTTTCAGAATCGTTCCCGAGGGATCCGAGGAGCTGTGGAAGCGGGTCGTTCGCATCATCCACGTTTTTGCCGATTCCGTCAATTCTTCATTGACCTTACGCCCTTTCAGGAAAAGGCACTGGCCGCCCTCGGCGAGGAGGGGCTGGGCCGCCTCGAGAAGGCGTGGCAGGGGCGCGAAAGCGCGCGCCGTCACCACGTCGGCGGTGAGAGGTTCGAGGTCGGCGAGACGGGCGTTGTGGATGACGGCTCCGGCTTCGGTGGCGCGGTTGACGGCGTCGAGGAAAGCGCATTTGCGGCCATTGCTTTCGACCAGGTGGACCGTCGGGCCGCCCATGATGGCGAGGACGAGGCCGGGAAATCCGGCGCCGCTGCCAAGGTCGACCACGGTCCCCGCCGTCGCCGGCAGCAGGCCGTGCAGCTGGGCCGAGTCGAGGAGGTGGCGGCGCCATACATCGGCAAGGCTGGCGGTGCTCACCAGGTTGACGCGGCGTTGCCACTCGACGAGCATCGCGACAAGGGTCTCGAGGCGCGATAAACAGGCCGCCGAGACGCCGGTCAGATGGCCGAACTCCTCGGGTGAAAGTGGGGCGCGGCGGGTAACTTGTTTCACGTGAAACGTCGCCGCGCCGCTTACGCGGAAAGCCGCTCTCGACGGCGCCGGGTATGGGCGAGAAGCGCCGTGAGGGCGGCCGGCGTCACGCCTGAGATGCGCGCCGCGGCGCCCAGGGTAGCGGGCCGGGTGGCACCCAGTTTGGCGCGCACCTCGGTGGAAAGTCCGGCCACCGCGTCGTAATCGAGGTTGTCCAGAAGCAGCAGGGACTCGTCGCGGCGGAAGGCCCTGATGTCGGCCTCCTGGCGGTCGCTGTAGCCGCTGTAATGGGCCTCGATTTGCAGCTGCTCGGCGACCGTCGGCTCCAGGACACCGAGTTCGGGCCACAGAGCCGCGAGACGGTCGAGGCCGATGCCCGGATAGGCCAGGAGGTCGCGGGCGCTGCGCCTGACGCCATCCAACTTGACGCGGAGGCCGCGGGCGCGCAGCTCGTTCGGCGTGGCCTTCAGGCCGTCGAGCAGGGCGCGCCCCTGGGAGAGCGCCGCCTCCTTGGCTTTCCAGGCGCCGTGGCGCTGGCTACCGACACAGCCGACCCTTGCCCCTATCCCTGTGAGGCGGGCATCGGCGTTGTCGGCCCTGAGATGGAGCCGGTACTCGGCGCGCGACGTGAACATGCGGTAGGGCTCCTCGGTGCCGCGTGTGACCAGGTCATCGACGAGAACACCGATATAGGCATCGGCGCGGTCCAGGATGAAGGGGCGCCGGGCCTCGCCCCGCGCCGCCGCCCCCAGGGCGGCGTTGACGCCGGCCAGCAAGCCTTGGGCGGCGGCCTCCTCGTAGCCCGTCGTGCCGTTGATCTGGCCGGCCAGATAGAGGCCTGGCGCGCGCCGCGTCTCCAGGGTGGGATGAAGCTCGCGAGGGTCCACGAAATCGTACTCGATGGCATACCCCGGGCGCACCATGACCGCGTCCTCGAGCCCGGGAATCGTGGCGAGCAGCGCCCGCTGCACGTCCCTGGGCAGGGAGGTGGAAATGCCGTTGGGGTAGACCGTGTGATCGTCGAGGCCCTCGGGCTCCAGGTATATCTGGTGGTTCTCCTTGTCGGCGAAGCGCACCACCTTGTCCTCGATGGAGGGGCAATAGCGGGGACCGACACTGTCGATCTGGCCGGTGTACATGGGCGCCCGATGCAGGTTGGCGCGGATTAGATCGTGGGTGGCCGCTGTCGTCGCCGTGATATGGCAGTCGATTTGCGGCGTCTCGATGCGTTCGGTAAGGAATGAGAAGGGGCGCGGTGGATGGTCTCCGGGTTGTCTTTCCAGGGCCTCGTAATCGATGGTGCGCCCGTCCAGGCGCGGCGGCGTCCCCGTCTTCAGGCGGCCGCGCGCGAAACCCAGGCGCTTGAGGGTATAGGCCAGGCCGACCGCCGCGTTGTCGCCGGCGCGGCCGGCCGGCAACCGTTCCTCGCCGACGTGGATGAGGCCACGCAGGAACGTACCGGTGGTAAGCACCACGGCACCGGTCTTGAGGGTCTCGCCGTCGGCCGTGACCACGGCCTCCACCCGACCGCCGGCGTCGAGGACGAGATCCTCGACCGCCGCGGCGCGCACCTCGAGGCCCGGTTGTTCGCCGATCAGGGTCTGCATGGCCAGCCGGTACAGCATGCGGTCGGCCTGGGCACGCGGGCCGCGCACGGCGGGGCCCTTGCTTCCGTTGAGGACACGAAACTGGATGCCGGCACGGTCTATGGCGCGGCCCATGAGACCGTCCAGCGCGTCGATTTCGCGCACCAGTTGGCCCTTGGCGAGCCCGCCGACGGCCGGGTTGCAGGACATTTCCCCGATGTTTTCCGGACGATGGGTGATCAGGAGGGTGCGGGCTCCCATGCGGGCCGCCGCCGCCGCCGCTTCACACCCGGCATGGCCGCCCCCCACCACGATAACGTCTGCAACATCGGCAATATGCGTCCTCGACATGGCGCGACTTATATGGCCGAGTCCTCGGCGAGTCAAACTCTCCCCAGGACAAATATTCGTTGGGTTTGTTCTTGCGGCGGCGGGTCTTGAAGAATCAACGGCGAATCACGGCGGCACGCCATTCGATCGAGCATTGATGTGTTTCACGTGAAACATATGGCCCGGGGTTCGCCGAGGACCCTGTAACCTCAACGACAATTATACGATCGGCCCTTCACTTGCCGATACAAAAATCGCGGAATATCACGTCGAGGATGTCTTCGACGTCGACCCGTCCGGTGATGCGCCCCAGGGCGCGGGCCGCCAGGCGCAGATCCTCGGCGGCCAATTCCGCCGCGCCGGCCTCCAAATACCGAGCCAGCGCCCCCCGGCACTCCTCGAGAGCGGCACGGTGGCGAGTCCGCGTGAGCAGCGGCGCCGCAGAGGACAGGCAACATTCGGCGACCTCGCCTTCGAGAACAGCCAGAAGTTCCTCGATGCCCTCCCCCGTAAGGGCGGAAACGGGTAGGGCGGGGCGCCCGGCAACGGTCAGCG
This sequence comes from Rhodospirillales bacterium, assembly GCA_030744625.1. Classification (GTDB taxonomy): domain Bacteria; phylum Pseudomonadota; class Alphaproteobacteria; order Rhodospirillales; family JASLQF01; genus JASLQF01. The sequence continues at coordinate 33,613 of JASLQF010000032.1, read as the reverse complement.
GTGGCGGCGGCCGACCGAGATCCACCTTGTTTACGACGACGATGGTACGGCCGTCGACGAGCTCCGCCGTCCGCCCATCGGTCTCCGGCCAGATGGTGCCATCGAACACGGCGAGCTTGAGGTCGGCATCGCGGGCGCGGCGCAAGGCGCGGCGCACGCCCTCGTCCTCGACGCGATTCGCCGTGGCGCGCAATCCCGCCGAATCGGCGACCACCAGGGGATAGCCTCCGAGGTCGAGGTGGACCTCGATGATGTCGCGGGTGGTACCCGCGGTCTCCGCGACGATCGCCGCGTCGCGCCGCGCCAGCAGATTAAGAAGGCTCGACTTGCCGGCATTTGGCGGGCCGACGATGGCCAGATGAACACCGTCGCGCAAGCGCTCGCCGCGGCGATCGTCGCGCACATGAGCGGCGATCGCGGCGTCCAGGTCCAAGACGTCGCGGCGCACGTCCTCGTCCACATCCCCGGGCAGATCCTCGTCTGAGAAATCGATGGTCGCTTCGAGGCGGGCCATCACTCCCACCAGGACACTGTGCCAGCCCCCATAAAGGCGGCCCAGCTCACCCTCCATTTGGCGCAGGGCCTGGCGCCGTTGCGCCTCGGTTTCGGCGTTGATCAGGTCGGCCAGGCCCTCGGCCGCCGTCAGATCGAGCTTGCCGTGTTCGAAGGCGCGCCGCGTAAACTCGCCGGGCTCGGCGACACGCAGCGCCGGTATCGCCGCCAACGCATCGAGCACGGCGCCGACCACGGCGCGCCCCCCGTGTACGTGAAGCTCGGCCACGTCCTCGCCGGTGAAGCTGGCCGGCGCCGGAAACCACACGGCGAGGCCTTGGTCGATGGTTTCCCCGCTTTTAGGATCGCAAAAGGTGGCGCGGCTCATGCGGCGCGCCGCGGGCGGCGCGGCACCGGTCAAATGGCTAAGGGCACCGGCGGCGCCAGGACCGGAAAGGCGGACCACCGCGATGCCGGCACGGGTACCGCCGCTGGACAGGGCAAAGATGGTTTCATCACTCATTGCGATGTATCTACGGAGCGCTGTGACACCTTATATAGTATGTTCAATCCAATTATGCCCAACATCAGGGGATACTGATGGGATGCACAACTTCATTCCTCGTCCTCCCTCGCCGTCCCTGGCCGAGCCCGCCCAATGGGGTTAAGGTTGCGCATGTCCTCTCGGGCCCCAAGTTAAGCCAGCGCAAATATCCGTGCAACGGCGCCGCTGGTGCGGTGGCCGTATATTCCATACGAGGAATGGACGATGCCTCGAAACGCCTTGGCCGACGAAACCAGCCCCTATCTGCTGCAGCACAAGGACAACCCGGTGGCGTGGCAACCTTGGGGCACCGCTGTCCTCGAGCAGGCCCATAGCCAAGACAGGCCGATCCTCCTTTCCATCGGTTACTCGGCCTGTCACTGGTGCCACGTGATGGCCCACGAAAGCTTCGAGAACGAGGAGATCGCGGCGCTGATGAACGAGCTTTTCATCAACGTCAAGGTGGGCCGCGAGGAGCGCCCCGATCTCGATACCATCTATCAGATGGCCTTGGCGCTCCTCGGCCAGCAGGGCGGCTGGCCGCTGACCATGTTCCTGACCCCCGATGGCCAGCCTTTCTGGGGCGGTACCTATTTTCCGCCCGCCAGCCGTTACGGGCGCCCCGGCTTTCCCGATGTGCTGAGAGGAATTTCCGAGACCTACCACGCGCAAAAAGACAAGGTGCTGGAAAACGTCAAGGCGCTCAGCCAGGCCATGGCCGACATGGCCAAGCCCAAGGAAGCCGGCGAGCTTTCCGCCGACGTCCTCGACCAGGCGGCAGCCAGCGCCGTGCGCATGATCGATCCCATCAGAGGCGGCACCATGGGGGCGCCCAAGTTCCCCCAGCCGTCTTTCTTCAAGTTCCTGTGGCGCGCCCACCTGCGTACCGGATCGACACCGTTCGGCGGGGCGGTCACGGTGACCCTGAGCAACATTTGCCAGGGCGGCATTTACGATCACCTGGGCGGCGGCTTCGCGCGCTATTCCACCGACGATGCCTGGCTGGCGCCGCATTTCGAAAAGATGCTTTACGACAACGCCCTCCTCGTCGAACTGCTCAGCGAGGTGTGGCTGGAGACCGGCGATCCCCTGTACGCCGCGCGGGTGCGCGAAACCATCGAATGGGCGCTCCGCGAGATGCGCGTCACGATCGATGCCGACGGCGGTGCCCCCTTCGCCTTCGCCAGCGCCTTCGACGCCGACAGCGAAGGCGAGGAGGGCAAGTTCTATGTGTGGACCGAGGTCGAGATCGATGCCCTGCTCGGCGGCGAGGCCGCCGAGTTCAAGAAAGTCTACGACGTGGCGCCCGGCGGCAACTGGGAGGGGCATACGATCCTCAACCGCTCCAGCGACCTCGGACTCGCCTCCGAAGAGGTGGAGGGCCGGCTCGCCCGCTGCCGCGAAACGCTCTTCCAGGCGCGTGCCAAGCGGGTGCCCCCGGGCAAGGACGACAAGGCCCTGACCGACTGGAACGGCATGATGATCTCGGCCCTTGTCATCGCCGGTACCGTATTCGAGGAGCCGGCGTGGACGGAAGCCGCCCGGGCGGCTTTTTCCTTCGTCCTGGAACACATGTTCGAAAACGGCCGTCTCGGTCACTCGTGGCGCCTCGGACGGCTGCGCCACGCCGCCGTCGTCGACGATTACGCGCACTTGGCGCGCGCCGCGTTGCTGCTCTTCGAGGCGACCGGGGATTGGGCCTACCTGGACCACGCCGAGGCGTGGGTGGCCACCGCCGACAGCCATTATTGGGACACCGATTCGGGCGCCTATTTCCTGGCCGCCGATGACACCCATGATCTCATCACCCGCACCAAGACGGTCTTCGATAATGCCGTGCCTTCCGGCAACGGGGTCATGGTGGAGGTGCTGGCGCGCCTCTTTTACGTGCGCGGCGATGGCGCCTATCGGGATCGGGCCGAGCAACTGGTGCGCGCCTTCGCCGGCCAGCCGCCCGAGCACATGGCCAATTCCCCGACCCTCCTCAACGGCTACGAACTGCTGGAGGGGGCCCGGCAGATCGTCGTCGTCGGCGATCCCCGGGCCGACGCCACCGCCGAGCTGACGCGCGCCGCGCTGGCCGGCGGGCTGGCCAACCGGGTGCTCGTGCGCCTCGCCCCCGGCGCCGACTTGCCGGCCGCTCATGCGGCGGCCGGCAAGGGCCTCGTCGACGGCAAGCCCGCCGCCTACGTCTGCGACGGGCCGACCTGCGCCCTGCCCGTTACCGACGGCGCCAGCCTGCGCAAAGCCCTCGACGGCGCCTAGCGGATATTGTCCACTGGGCCAAGCCATGAGCCACGTTTCCATGAAAAGCCCGCTCGGCCCGCTTACCCTCTTCGCCGACGCCGACGCGCTCATCGCCGTCGAATGGGGCGGCGCGCCGGACCCCGCGCCGACGCCCCTGTTGCGGGAAGCGGCGCTGCAACTGGAGGCCTATTTCCGCGGCCGTCTAACGTCCTTCGAGCTTCCCCTACGCCTGTCCGGCTCGCCCTTTCAACGCGCCGTGTGGGCGCTCATGGGCGATATAGCCTATGGCTCCACCCGCACGTATGGGGACCTGGCGCGGGAGCTGGACAGCGCGCCGCGCGCCGTCGGCGGCGCCTGCGGGCGCAACCCGGTCCCCATCATCGTCCCCTGTCACCGCGTCCTGGGCGCCGGCGGACGCATGACCGGCTATTCGGGGGGCGCCGGGGTGGAAACCAAACAGGCCCTGTTGCGCCTCGAGGGTGTCAACCTCTTGTGATCGCGCCGGGGCTTGCTCCCGGGCGGTGCTTTCGCTATTGAAGCGCCTACACTGACACCACGCGTCATGGCGGCGGCGTGGCGCGTCTTGCGTCCATTCATCATCGTCGGGGAGGAAACATGACCAAGGCCATCCGAATTCACGAGCAAGGGGGTCCCGAACTCATGCGCTGGGAGGACGTCGAGGTGGGCGCTCCCGGAGAGGGCGAGGCCCGTGTCCGTCACACGGCGGTCGGCCTCAATTATATCGATGTTTATCAACGCGCCGGCGTCTACAAGCTGCCCATGCCGATGATCCTCGGCATGGAGGGCGCCGGGGTTGTCGAGGAAGTCGGGGCCGGGGTCGACGGCCTGAAGCCGGGTCAGCGCGTCGCCTACGCGGGGATGCCGCCGGGGGCCTACACCGAGGAGCGCCTGATCCCCGCGCACCGTCTCGTCTCCCTGCCCGACAGCTTGGAAGACCAACAGGGCGCCGCCATGATGCTGCAAGGCATGACAGCCCAGTACCTGATCCGCAGGACCTACCGGGTGCGGGACGGCGACACCATTCTTGTTCACGCCGCCGCCGGTGGTGTCGGCCTCATTCTTTGCCAGTGGGCCAAGCACCTGGGCGTCACCGTGATCGGCACGGTAGGCACCGATGAGAAGGCGGAGCTGGCGCGTGCCAACGGTTGCGCCCACACCATCGTCTATTCCCGCGAAAATGTCGCCGAGCGGGTGCGCGAGATCACCAATGGTGAAGGCGTGCCCGCGGTTTACGACTCGGTGGGCCAGGCGACGTTCGAGGGCTCGATCGATTCCTTGAGACCGCTTGGCATGATGATCAGTTTCGGCAACGCCTCGGGACCGCTGGCGCCCCTCGATTCCGGCATGTTGGCGGCCAAGGGCTCGCTGTTCTTTACCCGACCGTCGTTGATGGCGTATACGGCGGCGCGCGAGGACCTGTTGGCCTCGGCCGGCGAGCTCTTCGACGTGGTGATGGGCGGCCACGTGAAAATCGCCGTCAACCAGACCTACGCGCTCGAGGACGCGGCGCAGGCCCATCGCGACCTGGAGGCCCGCAAGACCACGGGCTCGACCGTTCTCATTCCGTGAAAAGCCGTTGACCGTGACATCGTAGGGGCGGGTTTCAAACCCGCCCCTACAGTTGATCGCTGAACGATGTCAGGTGTTCATGGCGTCGAAGAAATCGGCGTTGTTCTTCGAATCCTTGAGCTTTTCGAGCAGGAACTCTATGGAGTCGCTGACCCCCATGGGCATGAGGATGCGCCGTAGCACCCACATCTTGGCAAGCGTCCCCTTGTCCACGATGAGCTCTTCCTTGCGCGTGCCCGATTTGGTGATGTCGATGGACGGCCATGTGCGCTTGTCGGAAAGCTTGCGGTCGAGGACGATTTCCGAATTGCCGGTGCCCTTGAACTCCTCGAAGATGACCTCGTCCATGCGCGAGCCGGTATCGATGAGCGCCGTCGAGATGATGGTCAGGGAGCCCCCTTCCTCGATGTTGCGGGCGGCGCCGAAAAAGCGCTTGGGGCGTTGCAGCGCGTTGGCGTCGACGCCGCCGGTGAGCACCTTGCCGGACGACGGCACCACGGTATTGTAGGCGCGCGCCAGGCGGGTGATGGAATCGAGAAGGATAACCACGTCGCGCTTGTGCTCGACCAGGCGCTTGGCCTTGGCGGTAACCATCTCGGCGACCTGCACGTGGCGCGACGCCGGCTCGTCGAAGGTGGAGCTCACCACTTCTCCCTTCACCGAACGTGACATATCGGTCACTTCCTCGGGCCGCTCGTCGATGAGCAGCACGATCAGATAACATTCGGGATGGTTCTCGGCGATGGCGTGGGCGATGTTTTGCAGCATCACCGTCTTGCCGGTGCGCGGCTGCGCCACGATGAGCGCCCGCTGTCCCTTGCCGATGGGCGCGATGAGGTCGATCACCCGGAGGGTGGGGTCCTTGCCCTCGGGATCCTCGATTTCCATGATCAGCCGCTCGTCCGGATAAAGCGGCGTCAGGTTGTCGAAATTGATGCGGTGGCGGACCTTGCCCGGATCCTCGAAATTGATGTTGTTGATCTTGAGAAGTGCAAAGTAGCGCTCCCCATCCTTGGGGGCGCGGATCTGCCCCTCCACCGTGTCCCCGGTGCGCAGACCGAAGCGCCGCACCTGGCTTGGGCTCACATAGATGTCGTCGGGCCCCGGCAGGTAATTGGACTCGGGCGAGCGCAGGAAACCAAAACCGTCCTGAAGCACTTCCAGCACACCGTCGCCAAAGATGGCGACCTCGTTCTGGGCCAGTTGTTTGAGGATGGCGAACATCATGTCCTGCTTGCGCAGGGTGCTGGCGTTCTCGATTTCCAGTTCCTCGGCGAAGGCGAGAAGCGCCGGCGGCGGTTTGGTTTTCAGTTCCTTGAGATTCATGATCCGACTTGAGCTTAAGGAAGGGAAGGAGGTTACCGGAAGGGAGGAATGCCGCAAGGCGGCTTTCGCCGACGATTCAACTCGAAGAAATTATGAAGTCCAGGCGATGCGCCCGCCCGTTTGCTAGAGATTTCTGAGATTTGAGGCCGAGAGTTTTCGCGGGACGAAAAGCGCGAAAAAAATAACCAAACCCACCCCCCAAGTCAATTGATGATTCGCCGCGATCCAGACCGCGTCCCCGAATTCCGGGGTGTTGCGCCAGTCCCCTCAGAAAGGCCGCACCACGGCCAAGACGACGATGGCGATCATCAGAACCGTCGGTATCTCGTTGGCAAAGCGGTAAAACGTCTCTGAGCGGGTGTTGCGGTCCACCGCGAAGGCGCTCCGCCAGCGCGCCATCAAGCCGTGCATGACCAACAGCCCGACCACGCCGGCCAGCTTTCCATGCAACCAGCCAGCCTCCCAGGCGTCGCCTCCCAGGTTGGCGAGCAGCAGACCGCCCGTTACCAGCGCCGCCATCATGGCTGGATTCATGATGGCCCGCAGCAAGCGCCGCTCCATCACCTTGAAGGTCTCCGAGAGCACCGACCCGGGTGCCGCCGCGGCGTGGTAGACGAAGAGCCTCGGCAGGTAAAGCAACCCAGCCATCCAGGCGATGACGCTGATGACGTGCAGCGCCTTGATCCAAAGATACGCCGTGGCGGAAAGTTCCAAGGCCTTGGACCCTTACAACGTTCTACCAAAGGAGCAGCGGCCAAGGGGCGCCGGGCACGTCCGGCCTCCAGGGCGCGTACACGCGCCGGGTGCGCCGCGCCGCGCCACGTCCACCAAGTCCGCCAGGCATTCGATATAGGCCTCCCGCGTGCTTACGGCGGGAACCCTGACATAGGCCGGCAGGCCGAGCTCCCGCGCTCTGTTGCGGAATTGAATATCCAGCTCCACCAGGGTCTCCGAATGCTCTGACACGAAAGCGACGGGCACCACCACCACCGCCACCCCATCGCCGGCGGCGCGTTCCAGCTCCTCGCCGATCCCGGGCCCGATCCACTCCAGGGGCCCGACCCGGCTTTGATAGCAGATGGACCAATCGAGGTCATCCACCGCAAGCTTCGCCACGACCGCCGCCACCGTCTGCTCCACCTGCCACTGATAGGGATCGCCGCGCCTGATGACGCGCCGGGGCAATCCGTGGGCCGAAAAAAGTACTCGCGGCGCGGTACCCGCCGCCGCCACTTCGGCGATCCCGGCGCCCGTCAGATCCGCCACCGCGCCGATGAAGCCCGGCGCCGCCGGATAGCAGCAGATGGCGCGCGCCGGCGCCTCCAGGCCGACGGCGGCGGCGGCGCGCCGCCATTCCGCCAGGGAGCTTCCGGTGGTCGTCGTGGAAAACTGGGGATAGAGCGGCAGCAACACGATTTCGTCGGCAGCGAACGCCTTCACCGCTTCCGCCGTCTCCACGCTCATGGGGTGCCAATACCGCATGGCGATGAAGACCCGCGCCGACGCCGTGTCGCCAAGCAAGACTTCCAGAGCCTCCGCCTGAAGCCGGGTGTTGTCGAGCAACGGCGATTTGCCTCCCAGGCGCTGGTAGATAGCGGACGCCTCCGCTGCCCGGCGGCGCGAGAGCAGGCGGGCCAACAACCAGCGCAGCGCTCCCGGCGCGCCGATAATCTCCGGATCGTTGAACAGGTTGAACAGGAAGGGCTCGATGGAACCCGGCCGGTCGGGTCCACCGAGATTAAAGAGGACGACGGCGAGCCTGGACATCTACTCTACTATAAGTGGCATTTTTCAAGGCCCCCACCCGCGAATCAGGGAAGCGAGGCGCGCCACGTTTTCCGGTGGCGTTCCCGGTAGAACACCATGGCCCAGGTTGAAGATGAACGGCCCGCCGCCGAGCGCCCCGAGGATCCGATGGGTTTCGTCGGCCAGCGTCTGGCCACCGTTGACCAGGGCCAGATTGCTCAGGTTGCCCTGTACGGCGCGGCCGCGCTGCAGGGTATCCGCTGCCCACACCGCGGGGACGGCTTCATCAATGGCGATCACGTCGACGCCGGTGGCATCCGCGTAGTCCCCATAAAGTGCGCCGGCACCACGGGGGAATCCGATAACACGTGCTTCGGGGTGCTTGTCTTTCAGGTGTCTGACGATTTCGGCGGTCGGCTCCAGGACCCAGCGACGAAACTGTGTCTCGGCGAGGACTCCGGCCCATGAATCGAACAGTTGGACGACATCGGCACCACTTTCTATCTGCCGCGACAGATGGGCGGTTACCGATGCGGTCAAGAGTCCGATCAACTCCCCGAATCCCTCCGCGTCCCGGTATGCCCAGTTCTTGACATGACCATGGTCCGTGCCACCCCTGCCTTCCACCATGTAGGTGGCAAGGGTCCACGGTGCGCCGGCGAATCCGATGAGGGCCGTCTTGTCCGGCAAGGTTCCTTTCAGGGTCGCTACCGTCTCGTATACAGGACCGAGGACTTCTTCCGGCCTCCCACTGTTCAACCGTCGCAGATCGTCCAGATCGCGTACCGCTTCCAATACAGGCCCTATACCTTCCTCGAAACTCACCGGTTGGCCCAAGGCATGGGGAACGACCAGAATGTCGCTGAACAGTATGGCGGCGTCCATATCGAAGCGCCTGAGCGGTTGCAGTGTCGCTTCCACGGCAAGATCCGGCGTATAGCAAAACTCGAGGAAGTCCGGTGCCCTTTCGCGAAGTGCGCGATACTCGGGCAGATAGCGTCCTGCCTGACGCATGAGCCAAAAAGGTGGCGGCGTCAGGGTCTCTCCATCAAGGACGCGCAACAGGGGTTTCTTGGATTGGGAAAGGCTCACGGTTGGTCGAATCCCGAAAGAACTTTTTCCTATCTACTTCTAATCTATTTTTTATAAGAAAATGGTAGAAGTAGTTGTAGGAAAGTGAAAGGTGGGGATTAAGATTTTTCCACGGGTTGTTCGGTATTCATGGGACAATTTTTTCCAGCAGTCCACGGGATATCGGCTAGCTGTTGAAAAAATTTCCCTAAGCGCCGGTTTCAGGTGCGGATATGGAAATACCCACAAGGTGTATAGAGAGGATAACTTGATCGGCCATCGAAGCTGTCGGAGCATTGCCACATCCGTGTATAATGTATCGCGTCGACTCTGAACCGGTGTAAAAGATTCACCCAAGCGGTAACTAATTCGACGCGGTTTGTTCCCTTCGCGTCTTTTCCCCAGGAACCTCCAACTTTTCCAGACCATGAAGGCGTTTCACATTCATCTGGTTTCCGATTCCACCGGCGAAACCGTAAGTACCGCCGCCCGCGCCTCCCTCGTGCAGTTCGAAAAGGTCGAGACGACGGAACACGTCTGGCCCATGGTACGTGGACGAAACCAAGTACAGGAAGTCGTTGCCGGTATCGAGGCCCACCCGGGTTTCGTGCTGTACACGCTGGTCGATCCCGAAACGCGCAAGATACTGGAGGATGGCTGCCGTCGCCTGCAGGTGCCATCCATTTCCATGCTCGATCCGATCGTCACTGCCCTCGGCGCCTATTTGGGAGCAGAGGTTCATGCCCGGCCCGGGCGCCAACACATCATGGACGCCGATTATTTCGATCGCATCGAAGCCATGCACTTCGTCCTCAACCACGACGACGGACAATTGACGCGGGACCTGAACGACGCCGACGTGGTCGTCATCGGTGTCTCGCGCACCTCCAAGACCCCGACCTGCATCTACCTGGCAAACCGCGGCATCAAGGCGGCCAACATCCCGGTGGTTCCCGGCTTCCCCCTGCCCACCGAAGTATTGGAGGCTGAAAATCCGCTTATCGTCGGTTTGACCGAGGATCCCAAGCGCCTCGTCGAGATCCGGCGCAACCGGCTGCGCATGCTCAAGCAGGACGAACAAACGGATTATGTGGACAGCGAAACGGTTTCCCAGGAAGTGAACGCGGCCCGCCGTATGTTCGCCAGCCATGGCTGGCCGGTCATCGACGTCACCCGACGGTCCATCGAGGAAACGGCGGCCCACATCCTCCAACTCTACAACCGGCGCCAGGAGCAAAACCCCTGAACACCCCGCCGCCGCCGCTGGTTCTGGCCTCGGCGAGCCGCGCCCGCGCCCAAGTTCTCGAGGCCGCCGGACTCCCCTGCATCCGGGACCCGTCCTTGCTCGATGAGGAGGTGATCAAGGCCGGCCTCTTGGCGCGCCGCGCACGCACGGAGGAGGCCGCCGAGGCGCTGGCGCGGGCCAAGGCCGAAGCGGTGTCGCCGCGCCATTCCGGCGCCCTCGTCATCGGCGCCGATCAGATGCTCGAATGCGCCGGCACCTGGTTCGACAAGCCGCCGGATACCAAGGCGGCGGCGCGCCAGCTCGGGTCCCTTAGTGGGCGTACCCACCGGCTGGTAAGCGCCGTCTGCGTGGTGCGCGATGGCGATCGGCTGTGGCATGTGGTCGAGACGGCGCGGCTGACCATGCGGCCGCTGTCGCAAGCGGCCATCGCCGCCTATTTGGAAAAAGCCGGCCCGGAAGCCCTGGACTCGGTCGGCGCCTATCGCCTCGAGGGGTTGGGTGCCCAGCTCTTTTCCAAAATAGACGGCGATTTCTTCGCCATCCTCGGTCTTCCCCTGTTACCGCTTCTGGCGTTCCTGCGCCAGCACGGAACCGGCGCCTTTTGATGACACCGTGAGACGGGATCGGCATCGTGGTAGCATTGCCGTGGCGAATCTCGGTTGGTCGGGTTTGACGAAGGATCGGCGATCATGGTCTTGAGCGGCGCGGCAAAGCTGGCCGGGGTGATGGGGTGGCCGGTCGACCACTCCCTGTCACCACGGCTGCACGGATACTGGCTCCGCGAGTACGGCATCGATGGGGCCTATGTACCGCTCGCCGTCAGACCCGGTGACTTCGCCGAGGCGCTCGCCGCCCTGCCGCGCCTCGGTTTCGCCGGAGTAAACATAACGCTACCCCACAAGCGATCGGCGCTGGCCGCCGTTGACGAGGCGCACCCGGGAGCGCGTCGCGTCGGGGCGGTCAACACCATCGTGGTTGGCGCCGAGGGCGGCTTGACCGGCTCCAATACCGACGGTTACGGGTTTATGGAAAACCTCAAGACGAATGCGCCCGATTGGGAGGCGCGGCACGGTCCCGCCGTCGTGCTGGGCGCCGGCGGCGCGGCGCGTTCCATCGTCGCCGCACTGGCCGATGCCGGGGTACCGGAGCTGCGCCTCGTCAACCGCACCCTCGATCGTGCCGAGGCCTTGGCCGCCGATATCGGCGGTCCCCTGACGCTTGTTCCCTGGTCCAGACGGCATGATGCGCTGGAAGGCGCGGCGCTTCTCGTCAACGCGACGAGCCAGGGCATGTCCGGCAATCCGCCCTTGGAACTGGCCCTCGACGGCCTGCCCGCCGCCGCCGTGGTCAACGACATCGTTTACACGCCGCTGCGCACGGCCCTGCTTGCCGCCGCGGAGGATCGCGGCAACCGAACCGTGGACGGGCTCGGCATGTTGTTGCATCAGGCGCGCCCCGGCTTCGCCGCATGGTTCGGTGTAGAGCCCGAAGTCACGGAAGATCTGCGGTCCTTCGTGCTGCAAGGCATGACGGAACGCTGAGCCGACGCGGAGTGGAGAGAGCGCCATGGTGATCCTTGGGCTGACCGGGTCCATCGGCATGGGAAAGAGCACGGCGGCGCAGGCTTTCCGGCGCGCCGGCGTGCCGGTCCATGACGCCGACCGGGCGGTCCATGGCCTGCTCGCCAAGGGCGGCCGGGCGGTGGCTCTCGTCGAAGCCGCTTTCCCCGGCGTTACGCGGGACGGTGCCGTCGACCGCGAAAAGCTCGGCCAGCGGGTATTCGCCGACGCCGACGCCCTGGCGCGTCTGGAAGCCATTCTTCATCCGATGGTGCGCGAGGCGGAGCGGCGCTTCCTGCGCCGGACGGCGGCCGACGGGCACCGGGTGGCGGTGCTCGACGTGCCGCTTCTGTTCGAAACGGGCGGCGAGGAGCGTTGTGACGCCGTGGTCGTGGTGTCGGCGCCGCCTTTCGTGCAAAGGGCGCGTGTCATGAAACGTTCGGGCATGACCCGGGCGCGCCTGGCCGCGATCCTCGCGCAGCAGATGCCGGACAAGGTCAAGTGCCGCCGCGCCGATTTCGTGGTCCAAACAGGCATCGGACGCGCCTTTAGCTTGCAGCGCATCAACAACATCGTCAGAGTGGCCAACCGGTTGCACGGTTGCCGATGGCCGCCCTCCGGCCGCCGCCGGTGCCTTCGTCCAAGGCCTCGCCGGGCGTAACAGGCCGGTTCCGAGAGGTCTCGTGATCACGGGCCTGGGGCAAGAGTAAGGAACACATGCGGGAAATCATCCTCGATACGGAAACCACCGGCCTCGATCCCGGGTCGGGGCACCGTATCGTTGAAATCGGTTGTGTCGAGCTGGTCAATTACGTGGCCACGGGCCGCACTTTCCAAGGATTCGTCAATCCGGAAATGGAGATGCCCGCGGAGGCCCTGGCCATCCATGGTCTCACCGACGAGTTCCTCGCCCAAAAGCCGACTTTCGCCGAAGTGGCCGATGCCTTCATGGAATTCATCGAAGAGTCGACGCTGGTCATTCACAACGCCGAATTCGACCTGGGATTCATCAACGCCGAGCTGGAGCGCCTCGGCCGCCCACCGGTCCCGGCGGAACGCGCCGTCGATACGGTTCACATCGCGCGCCGCAAATTCCCCGGCGCCCCGGCCAGCCTCGACGCCCTTTGCTTGCGCTTTCAGATCGATAACTCCGAGCGTACCCACCACGGAGCGCTTCGCGACGCAAAGCTTCTGGCCGAGGTGTATCTCGAACTCATCGGAGGACGCCAACCGGGACTGGAACTCGCTTCGGCGAGGGGCGAAAAAGCCGGCCCCGAGACGCCGTCCGTCTTGCGCCAACCTCGCCCCCACGCCGCAAGCCACGACGAAGAGGCTCGCCACGCCGCGTTTTTGAACGAGATCGAAACGCCGATCTGGCGCGCCTGAGAGGTTCAGCCGGCGGCCGCCGGACCGGCCCCCGCGTCTTCCTGCGATTGCCGGTTCTGAAACATCGCCATGAAATCGACGGGCCCGATCATGACCGGCGGAAAACCGCCGTCGCGCGTGGCTTCGGCGACGATGTTGCGGGCAAATGGAAACAACAGGCGCGGACACTCGACCAACAGTACGGTCTCCAGATCTTCCTGGGGGACGTTGAGCGTAAATACCCCGCCATAGGACAGCTCCAGGATGAAAGCCACCGAGTCGCCGGTCTTGCACTCGGCCTTGATCACCAGAACCACTTCGAAGACGTTGTTCTGCATGCCCTGCGCCTTGACGTCGACGTTGATGTTGACGTTGGGCGGTTCCTGCTGGATGAGGGCGAAAATGCCTGGGGTGGTCGGCGCCTCGAAGGAAAGGTCCTTGATGTATTGACCGTTGATGGTAAGAGGGACATCTTCCTGGGCACCGGCCTCCGCCGCCGTGGGGTCCGCCACATTCTCCGTCGGAGAGGGCCCTTCGTCGGCGCCTTTGGGCGGATTTTCATTCGATTCGTCGGCCATGGTTCGTCTCCATCAATAAACGCGGCGGCCCAGGTGCCTGATTCCACCACGGGCTATCACGGAATGAGTGGGGGAACAACCGTTTCCGCCATCGCCGATTACGAGTCCGGCAACGTGCCTGGGGGATGGCGGCGGTCGCCCTTCTCCGCCTTGTCCCCTTGGGGGTCGGTATCCGGCGATACCTCGTGGTATTCCCCCTCGATGACCACGCCGCCCGTGCCGCGTGCCCCGGACGGGTGTGGACCGGGGTCGTCCACCCATTCCTCGACGCGGCCCGATGCGCGCAAATAGCGCCCAAGACCACGCCGCGCCAGGGCGCGCAGCGCCGGCACGAACAGGAGCAGGCCGACGGCGTCGGTAACAAAGCCCGGCGTCAGCAGCAGGACGCCCGCCAACACCAGGCACAGGCCGTCGAAGACCTCGGCAACCGGAAACCGCCCGCGTTCCAGGCTTTCGCGGACGCGGAAAAGGGTGGACAGGCCCTGGTGACGGAGCAGCACGGAGCCGACGATGGCGGTGAGGACGACGACGCCCAAGGTCGGCCAAAGCCCAATACGGCCGCCCACTTCCAAAAAGACGCCAATCTCCACGATGGGCGCGCCGACCAAGACAAGAAGAAGAATGACGCCCATGCTTGCCCCGTGTACAATGCGGGCTTATCTACTGTATAGACCATGGGGCACCCGAGTGTGCCTACTTTTGGCGGGACGCGTGGAGTCCGGGCAGTTGGTGTCGATGGCCATCTTTGGCTCGTGGACACCTACCGGTCGAACCGCCGGCCAGACATGGGTACGAACGCGGACGGACAAAGGCTATGGGCGAAGGCTTTCAGTTCATCGATATCATCCTGTTCGCGATGATCGCGGCGTTCCTGGTGCTGCGCCTGCGCAGCGTGCTGGGCCGTCGCGACGGGCACGAGGGCGGGCATCGCAATCCATTCGCTCCTCCGCAACCCGTCGAGAAACGCGACAACAATGTGGTTCATCTGCCCGATAACAGCGATGAGCAGCTGGCCGACGACGACGCGGCCGCCGGGACACCCGAAACGGTGCTCGAAGCCGGCATCGCCGAAATTCGCGGAGCCGACCCGCAATTCGATCCGGAGGAATTGCTGGTCGGCGCTCGCGTCGCCTTCGAAATGATCCTTGGCGCCTTCGCCTCGGGGGATCGCAAAGCCTTGAAACCGCTGCTCAGTTCCGAGGTCTACAGCAACTTCACCCGCGCCATGGACGGGCGGGAAGAAAGCGGCGAGGTGCTCGAGGAAACCCTGGTCGGTATCAAGGCTTCCGAGATCGTCGAGGCCTACATGGCGGGCTCCCTGGGCAACGTCACCGTCAAATTCATCAGCGACCAGATTCATGCGGTGCATGGCGAGGATGGCGAAATTGTCGAGGGCGATCCCAACGCGATTGTCGAAGTCACCGACTTCTGGACCTTTTCCCGCGACCCCAAGTCCCGCGATCCCAATTGGACGTTGGTTGCAACGCGCAGCCTGGATTAGACACACCTTCCGATCGTCGGCATTCGCCATGGCGGTTGCCGTGCTCGCGGCCTGCGCGCCGGCGGCGAAACCTCCTACCGTTCCCTTGCCCGCCGCTCCCACGCCCCCGGAGCTGACCCTGAGCCCGGTGGCCTTCGCCCATCTCCCCGGTTGGCGCGACGACGCCCACGGCCAGGCGCTGGCCACCTTCAGGCGCTCGTGCGCGCGCCTCGTGTCCCGGCCCGCCGGCGACCTCCTGAATGGCGCCGGCACCGGCGGCACCGCCGCCGACTGGCGGCTTCCTTGCAGGGCGGCGCAGGGCATCGGCGAGGACGCGCACGCGGTGGCCCGTCATTTCTTCGAGACCTGGTTCACACCCTACCTAGCGCTTGGTAACGGCGCGCCGGAGGGTCTGTTCACGGGCTATTACGAGGCCGAATTGCGCGGATCGCGGACGCGGCGCGGCCCTTACCAGGTCCCTATTTACAGTCGTCCCGGCGACCTGGTTTCGATCGACCTTGGCCGCTTTCGCCAGGATTGGGAGGGCCGGCATATCGCCGGGCGTGTCGTCGTCGGCCAGCTCGTGCCCATGGAAAGCCGCGCCGAGATCGAGAGCGGAGCCCTCGCCGGGCGAGGCCTGGAGATTCTGTGGGTGGACGACCCCATAGACGCCTTTTTCCTGCACGTCCAGGGGTCGGGCCGCGTCGTCATGGAGGACGGCGCTATCGTTCGCCTGGGCTTCGCCGGACGCAACGGCCACCCCTACCGGGCCATCGGGCGCGACCTGGTGGAGCGCGGCATCATCCCCCGGGATCGTATCTCCATGCAGTCCATCCGCGCCTGGCTCAAGGCCCACCCGCGCCGGGGGGCCCGACTGATGGCCAGCAATCCATCCTTCATTTTCTTTCGCGTCGTGGGGGAAGACGGCCCCACGGGTGCCACAGGCGCTCAAGGCGTAGCGCTCACTCCCGGACGCAGCCTCGCCGTCGACCGGCGCTTCGTCCCCCTGGGGGTGCCGGTGTGGCTCGACACCACCGACCCCGTGGATGCCTCGCGGCCCCTGCGCCGGCTGGTCGTCGCCCAGGACACGGGCGGCGCCATCAGGGGCCCGGTGCGTGGCGACCTGTTCTGGGGATTCGGCGCGGCGGCCGCCGAGAGGGCCGGGCCCATGAAGCAAATGGGCCGCTACTTCTTGCTGTTGCCGAAGGGAACCAAGCCCTGAATCCGCCCGGCGGCGGGTTGCCATCGGCTTCTGAAAGCCGCATTCTTCGCCGATGGCAGGCCAATCCCCCCACGTCGGACTGTTCGTCACCTGTCTCGTCGATCTGATGCGGCCCAGCGTCGGCTTCGCGGCGGTCAAACTGTTGCAGGCGGCGGGTTGCGCGGTCACGGTGCCGGCCGCCCAGACCTGCTGCGGACAGCCCGCCTACAACTCGGGAGACGACGAGGACGCGCGCGCCATCGCCCGGCGCGTCATCGCCGCCTTCGAGGGCTTCGACTACGTGGTCGCCCCGTCGGGCTCGTGCGCCGGCACGATCAAGGTCCACTACCCTCGGCTGTTCGCCGGAGACACGGACATGGCGAAACGCGCCGAGGACCTGGCGCGGCGCACCCACGAGCTCACGTCCTTTCTCAACGACGTTTTACAAGTCACCGATTCGAAGGCCGAATACCGCGCCAAGGTAACCTATCACGACACCTGTTCGGGCCTGCGCGAGCTTGCCGTCAAGACGGCGCCGCGCGCCCTTCTCGGGGGCGTCAAGGGCGTTGAATTGGCGGAATCCGGGGGCGCCGAGACGTGCTGCGGGTTCGGCGGGACCTTCTGCGTCAAATACCCGGACATCTCCGGGCACATGGTCGACGCCAAGGCCGACGACGTCATCGCCAGCGGCGCCGACGTGCTACTTGGCGGCGACCTGGGGTGCCTGCTCAACATCGCCGGTCGCCTCAAGAGACGGGGCGCCGCCGTCGGCGTGCGCCACGTGGCGGAGGTGCTGGCCGGCATGACCGGCGGGCCGGCCATCGGCGAGGGCGAGGGCTAGGGAGACTTCCGTGGAATCGACCAGCCGCACTTTCGAGGACAACGCCCGCAAGGCCCTCATCGATGCCGACCTGCGGAGGGCGCTGACCAAGCTGGGTCATGGGTTTCCGGTGAAAAGGCGCATGGCCGTCGAGCGCCTGCCCGAATTCGAGGGCCTGCGCGACGCGGCGCGCGCCATCAAGGAAGACGTGCTCGAAAATCTGGACTTCTATCTCGAGCGCTTCGAGGAACGTGTCGTCGAGCAGGGCGGGCAGGTCCATTGGTGCGTCGACGCCGCCGAGGCGAACCAGGCCGTCCTCGCCATTTGCCAGGAGGCCGGGGCGCGCACCGTCACCAAGAGCAAATCCATGATCGGCGAGGAAATCGCCATCAACGAGCACCTGGAGGCCAACGGCATCACGCCGGTGGAGACCGACCTCGGCGAGTACATCATTCAGCTGCGCGGCGAGCCGCCAAGCCATATCATCGCGCCCGCCATCCACCTGTCCATGGACCAGGTCACGGAGACCTTCCGCCAATGCCACGACGGCCTCGCCGCGGACCGCGAGCTGTCCGAGCCGCGCGACCTGCTGGAAGAAGCGCGCGCCATCCTGCGCCAGAAGTTCCTGGCCGCCGATGTCGGCATCACCGGGGCCAACATGCTGATCGCCGAAACCGGCTCGGTCGCCGTGGTTACCAACGAGGGCAACGCCGACCTCACCATGACACTGCCCCGCGTCCACGTGGTCATCGCCAGCCTCGAGAAGGTGGTGCCGACGCTGGAGGACGCGACGACCATCCTGAGGGTTCTGGCGCGCTCCGCCACCGGCCAGGAAACCTCGGTCTACACCACGTTCGCCAGCGGCCCCCGGCGGCCCGGCGACAGCGACGGGCCCGAGGAATTCCACGTGGTGCTCCTCGACAACGGCCGCGGCGCCATGCTGGGCGGCGACTTTCACGATGTACTGCGGTGTATCCGTTGCGGGGCGTGCCTCAACCATTGCCCGGTCTACGGCACCATCGGCGGCCACGCCTACGGATGGGTCTACTCGGGCCCAATCGGCGCCGTGCTGTCTCCCGGCCTCATCGGCCTCGAGGAAGCGGGCCACCTGCCCAACGCCTCGACCCTTTGCGGCAAGTGCGAAGAGGTGTGCCCCATGCGCATACCGCTGCCCAAGATGCTGCGCCACTGGCGAACGCGCCAGTTCGACAGGGACCTCGTCCCGCCGGCCAGCCGCGCCGCCCTCAAGGGCTGGGCTTTCCTGGCCAAGCGGCCGGCCCTTTACCGCGCGGCGACGGGGCTGGCGATGCGCCTTCTCGGCGCCCTCGGGCGGCGCCGCGGCGCCTTCCGGCGCATGCCGCTGGCCGGCGGCTGGACGGCGGCGCGCGACCTTCCTGCCCCCGAGGGCGCCACATTCATGGCGCAATGGTCGCGGCGAAAGGGCGCCAGACCATGACCACGGGCCGTGAGACCATATTGGGAAACATCCGCAAGTCCTTGAATCGCGGACCGTTGTCCGCCGAGCGGGCGGCGGGGCCGGAGCACCGCCTGAAAGCCGCCAAGCCCAACCTGGTGCCGGCGCGGGGTGCCGTCGAAGGTGCGGAGCGGGTGGCCCTGTTCATCGCCGAGGCGGAAAAGGTGGACACCACCGTAAGCCGCGTCGCCGCCGCCGCCGAGGTGCCCGGGGTGGTGGCGGCGTATCTGGCGGCGCACGATCTGCCGACGGCCCTGAAGGCGGCGCCGGACCCGGCGCTGGCCGATATTCCGTGGTCGCGACAATCTACCCTCGCCGTGCGCCAGGGCGGGCCGGAGGGCGGCGACGAGGTCGGCGTTACCGGTGCCTTGGCGGGCATCGCCGAGACCGGCACCCTGATGCTGGTGTCGGGGCCGCACAGCCCGACCACCCTCAATTTCCTTCCCGATACCCACATCGCCGTGCTCACTACGGGCGCCATCGACGGAACCTATGAAGAGGCCTGGGCGCGACTGCGCGCGGCGGGCTCGGAAGGCCCCGAAGGCGCCTTCATGCCGCGTACCGTCAACTTAATCACCGGGCCGTCGCGCACCGCCGATATCGAACAGACCTTGCTGCTCGGCGCCCATGGACCACGCCGGCTGTTGATCGTGATCATCGATGACCAAGGCCCCTAGGAAACGCAGCGTGCGCCGCGACGAGGCGTTGCTGTGGCGTCATGTGACCGAAGGCATGGCACCGCTTGACGATGGCACCGTCGCCATCCCCGAGGACATGCCGCCGGAGGAGCCGGCGGCAAGCGGCGAGGCGATCCGCCAAACACCGCCGCCCCCCGGGCCACCGCCACCGACGGCGCAAGACCTGCCGAAGCTGGAGGCGGGCACCGTGGCCGGCGTCGACAAGCGGACGGCGGCGCGGCTCAGGCGCGGCCAGTTGCCCATCGAGGGGCGCCTCGACCTGCACGGCCTGACCCAGACGGAGGCGCACCGGGAACTGGGCGATTTCCTCGCCGCCGCGCAGGAAGACGGGCGGCGCTGCGTCCTGGTGATCACCGGCAAGGGCCGCGGTGCCGAGGGCGGCGGCGTGCTGCGCGCCGCCGTGCCGCGCTGGCTCAACGAGCCGGGCCAGCGCCAACGCGTCGTGGTCTTTTGCCACGCCATCCCGAGGGACGGCGGCGACGGCGCGCTCTACGTATTGTTGAGGAGGCGCAAATGAGAGCACCGGCAAGCCGTGGACGGATATGCGCCGCGCCGGCGGTGGGCGGATCATGACCCCCTTCGGCGCCCGCCTGCGCGAGCTGCGCTCGGCGCGCGGCATGGCGCTCAAGGACATGGCGGCGGGGCTCGGCGTGTCCTCGGCCTACCTGTCCGCCCTCGAGCACGGCCGGCGCGGCCGGCCCGGCCCCGGGCTGGTCATGCAGGTGTGCGGCTTCTTCGACCTTATCTGGGACGAAGCCGAGGACCTCAAGCGCCTGGCCGGGCTGTCACACCCCCGGGCGGTGGTGGACACGGCGGGCCTGAGCCCCCTGGCCACCGAACTGGCCAACCTGCTGGCCCAGCGCATCGGCGACCTGGACGAGGAGACCCTGGCCTGGATTCTCGGCGAAATCCGCGGCCACCGCACCAGCCACGAGGGACCCACGCACTGAGGCGCGGCAACGGACGAGAGCCGTTTAGAATCAAATAATTGTGAAGTTATCCACAAAAACTTCCTGAGGCGCGGACCGTTCCTGAGTCGCCGTGCCAACAAAAGCCGCCAAGGCTTTCCTACAAAATGAACTTCCGCAAGTCGGCGTCCTTGGCGAGCTCGCTGACCTGCTTGCGCACGTAATCGGCGTCGATGGTCACCGCCTGGCCGGGGGTCTCGGAGGCCGTGAAGCTGATCTCCTCGACCAGCTTCTCCATCACCGTGTGCAGGCGCCGGGCGCCGATGTTCTCGACGCCTGAGTTGATTTCGGCGGCCAGGTCGGCGATTTCGTCGATGGCGTCCTCTGTAAAGTCGAGTTCGACCTCCTCGACCCCCATGAGCGCCGTGTACTGCTTGATCAGGGACGCTTCCGGCTCGGTGAGGATGCGCACGAAGTCATCTCTCGTCAGGGCCTTGAGCTCGACGCGGATGGGCAGCCGGCCCTGCAGCTCGGGCAGCATGTCGGAAGGCTTGGACAGGTGGAAGGCGCCGGACGCGATGAACAGGATGTGGTCGGTCTTCACCGTGCCGTGCTTGGTGGGCACGATGGTGCCCTCGATGAGCGGCAAAAGGTCGCGCTGCACGCCCTCGCGGCTGACGTCGCCGCCCCAGCGCTCGGAGCGCACCGTGATCTTGTCGATCTCGTCGATGAAGACGATACCATTGTTCTCCACCGATTCGATGGCCTCCTTCACCACCTTGTCCTCGTCGAGGAGCTTGTCGCCTTCCTCGGCGATGAGGATGTCGTGGGACTCCTCCACGGTCAGGCTCTTGGGCTTGGTGCGCGGGCCGAAAGCCTTGCCCAGCATGTCGTTGAGGTTGATCATGCCAACCTGGGCGCCGGGCATGCCGGGCATGTCGAAGGCCGGCATACCGCCGCCGCCGTCGGCCACCTCGATCTCCACTTCCTTGTCGTCGAGCTCTCCGGCGCGCAGCATGTGGCGGAACTTCTCGCGGGTGTCGCGGCTGGCGCCCTCGCCGACGAGCACGTCGAGGATACGCTCCTCGGCGTTGAGTTCGGCCTTCGCCGTGACCTGCTTGCGCATGCGGTCGCGCACCATGTGGATGGAGATCTCGATCAGATCGCGCACGATCTGTTCGACGTCGCGCCCCACGTAGCCGACCTCGGTGAACTTGGTGGCCTCGACCTTGATGAAGGGCGCCTGGGCGAGGCGCGCCAGGCGCCGCGCGATCTCCGTCTTGCCGACGCCGGTGGGGCCGATCATCAGGATGTTCTTGGGCAGCACCTCCTCGCGCAGGGTGTCGTCGAGCTGCTGGCGCCGCCAGCGGTTGCGTAGGGCGATGGCGACGGCACGCTTGGCGTCGTCCTGGCCGACGATGTAGCGATCGAGCTCGGAGACGATCTCGCGGGGCGTGAAACTGGTCATAGGACCTCGATGACGACCTTGTCGTTGGTGTAGACGCAGATGCCGGCGGCAATTTCCATGGCGCGCCGCGCCACCGCCTCGGCGTCCATGGCGTCGCTGTCGATGAGGGCGCGCGCCGCTGCCAGCGCGTAGTTGCCGCCCGACCCGATGCCGATCAGCCCGTCCTCGGGCTCGAGCACGTCGCCGGTGCCGGTGAGGACAAGGGAGACGTCCTTGTCGGCCACCGCCATCATGGCCTCGAGGCGGCGCAGGTAGCGGTCGGTACGCCAGTCCTTGGCGAGTTCGACGCAGGCCCGGGTGAGCTGCGCCGGGTATTGCTCGAGCTTGCCCTCGAGGCGCTCGAAGAGCGTGAACGCATCCGCCGTGGCGCCCGCGAAGCCGGCGATCACGTTGCCGTCGCCGAGGCGCCGCACCTTGGTGGCGTTGGACTTGATCACCGTGTCGCCGAGGCTTACCTGCCCGTCGCCGGCGACCACCACCTGTTTGCCCTTGCGCACGGCGAGGATGGTGGTGCCGTGCCAGTTGGCTGTGTCGTTCTCTGCCATGATTACCGATGCCTGTGAAACGAAGGGAAGATCGGGGTGAGGCACTTTAAGATCATGCCCCAGATTTGGTCCGATCCGCGTTCGGGGTCAAGGGCGATGGCGGGGCGTCTACGAACCGGACTCCGCCTTCTTGGGTTTGAATTTTATGTTCAGCTTGTCCAGGGCATCGTATATGGGGATGAAGAAATTGAGTCCAGACGAGAACTTTCCTGGTGGACCAATCCCCGCGTAGCTCACCCCGACGACGTTGCCCTTAGAATCCACAAGGACGCCTCCGCTGCTGCCGCCGAGGATATCGACGTCGGCCTGGATGTCCTCAAGACCATCGGGATTGGTGCGGAACTTGCTGACGATTCCCTTGGTCACTGTGCCGGCAAATCGTTTCTTGTATGGTGCCCCGATGGCGTAAACATCCTCCGCGATCTTCACGGGATCGAGGCGAACTGGAATGGGTCGATGGCCGCTAGCTTCGACTTGTACGATCACGACATCGCGTTTGGGATGCTTGCGAATGACTTCGCCGAGAATTTTGCGCCCTGTCAACAAAGTGACACTGACAATCCGGCGGGATTTCACCACATGATAGTTGGTCATGATACTGACCGGTGAAATGAAAAATCCGGACCCATGGCCCAAGCCCGAATCGACGGTAACGACGCCAAGCCGGATGCGGTCGATATTCTCCGCGATCGGTGACGTGTAAAGTTTCCACCGGGGGATCAGCAACCGGACCTCCTCCACGACACGGATGTCGACCAGCGTCTTCGGCGGCTTGGAAAGAAGCGCCACTAGCTTCTTGTCGGCCGCCAGGTTGGTCGCCGCTTCGGCGAAGGCTTCCGTCAAGATCACCATCTCACCATTGAGAGCCGGTTCCTCGATATCCGCGACCCCCTCGGTTTCGGTTTCGAAAACCACCTTTTCGTCAAAAATCGAGAAGACCTGCCACTTGACCTTCACGTAACCCTTGCCGCTTTGCGTTCCGAGGTAGAGATGGTCGTACCAGCGAACGTAATCGCACACGTCCAGGCGAACCTCCTCGATCACCGCGCCAACCAGGTAACTGGGCTGGACGACGTCTTTGGTCGCACCTTCGAACATCTTGCCGGGATCGCCGACGACGTTGAAGTTAGCGCCAGTCATGACGTCGAAAAAGAGGTCGGAATACTCAACGTCGCTACCGATAACACGCCCTTGATTCCAATAAATCTTGTTTTCGTTGAACCGGCATACCGAATATTGGAAACGGTAAGCGCCGACCTGCGTTCCTCGGCGGATTTTGAAACTGGCGGCACCAAACTTTATGGGGGCGAGGCCGGCGGCACTCTGGATCGCGGCGGGTTCGAGGCGCTGGACCTTGGGAATTTTCATTCTTTCCACGCATGCGCCGAGAGTGGCGGCGAGAATCACCACGCCCACCAACTTTGTAACGGATTGCCAAGCTTGCATGCTGTGCGGCCCGAAATGTTGAGGATGCGACCAAGGAGTGTATTACTTGGTCTGCCTGGGCTCAAGTGCGAGGCGTTCACTCTTCCGCCTCCACACTGGCGGAGGCCCGGCGTTCCTGCTAAAAGTCGCGCCGAAAAGCGGGGCCTCGCCGGGCCCTTGAAGAGGAGATCGAGCCATGCGCACGGCGACGGTGGAGCGCAAGACCACGGAAACGAGGATCCAGGTGACCGTCAACCTCGACGGCACGGGGGCCTACGACGTCTCGACCGGCATCGGTTTCCTCGACCACATGATGGAGCAGCTGTCGCGCCACAGCCTCATGGACCTCGACATCAAGGCCGAGGGCGACCTGCACATCGACTTCCACCACACCAACGAAGACGTCGGCATCGCCGTCGGCGAGGCCGTCGACAAGGCGCTCGGCGAGCGCACGGGCATCGCGCGCTTCGGTACCGCCCTCGTCCCCATGGACGAGACCTTGACGCGGGTGGCGCTGGACGCCTCCAACCGGCCCTTTCTGGTGTGGAAGGTCAACCTGGTGCGCCCCAAGCTCGGCGAGATGGATACCGAACTCTTCAAGGAGTGGTTCCAGGCCTTCGCGCAGGCGGCGGGGCTGACCCTGCACGTGGAAAACCTTTACGGCGACAACACGCACCATATGGTCGAGTCGTGTTTCAAGGGGTTGGCGCGGGCGCTGCGCCAAGCGATGGCGGTAGATGCGCGCCGCTCGGGCGAGGTGCCCTCCACCAAGGGCACGCTCGGCGGCTCCCTGTAATCCGGCCCGGCGGGGGCTGGCCGCCATGCGCCTTTACACGGTCCATTTGCGCCGCCACGGCCTCGATCCCGACCGCGACCTGGTGGCGGTCAAGGAGGGGTTCTGCTGGCCGGCGTTCTTCTTCTCGGTTCTGTGGGCGCTCGGGAACGGGTTGTGGCAGGTCGGCCTCGCCCTGCTGGTGGCGCAGGCGGCGATAGGCGGCGCCATCGCCTTGCTTGGCCTCGATCCCCTGAGCCAAGCGGCGGCCTCCCTCGGCATGGCGGTGATCGTCGGCATGCTGGCCAACGATCTCAGGCGCTGGACCCTCGGCCGCCGGGGGTTCGACGAGGCCGCGGTGGTTGCCGGCGGCGACGCCGACGCGGCGCTCGGGCGCTTCCTCGAGGACACGCCGCGACTGGCGGCGGACCTCCGGCCATGAGCGCCGTTGCATGAGCGTGGTCATCATCGATTACGGTTCGGGGAACCTGCGCTCCGCCGCCAAGGCCTTCGAGAGGGCCGTCGCCGAGGCCGGCTCGACCGAGACCGTGACCGTCACCGCCGATCCCAAGGCAGTGGCCGGCGCCGGCCGGGTGGTGCTGCCCGGCGTCGGCGCCTTCGGTGACTGCATGGGCGGCCTGGCCGCGCTGCCCGGCATGCTGGAGGCCCTGGACGGCGCGGTGATCCGGGGCGGCAAGCCCTTCCTCGGTATCTGCGTCGGCATGGAATTGATGGCCGAGGTGGGGCGCGAGCACGGCGATCACGCCGGTTTGGGGTGGATCCCCGGCGAGGTGGCGGCGCTGGCGCCCGCCGACGCGGCGCTCAAGATCCCGCACATGGGTTGGAACGAGCTCGCCATGGCGGCCCCCGGCCACCCGGTATTGGCCGGCATCGCGCCCGGGGCGCACGCCTATTTCGTGCACTCCTACGCCTTCGTGTGCGCCGATTCGGCCCACGTCCTGGCCACCGTCGAGTACGGCGGCCCGGTGACCGCCGCCGTCGGGCGCGACAATATGATCGGCACCCAGTTCCACCCGGAGAAGAGCCAGGCTACCGGCCTCAAGCTGATCACCAACTTCCTCGGGTGGCGGCCGTGAACGGGCGGCGCCGGGAGGGCGGGGGTCGCCGATGATCTTTTATCCCGCCATCGACCTCAAGGACGGCCAATGCGTGCGCCTCCTGCGCGGTGACATGGCCCAGGCCACGGTGTTCGGCGACGACCCCGCCGCACAGGCCGCCGCCTTCGCCGCGGCCGGCGCCGAGTGGCTGCACGTGGTCGATTTGGACGGCGCCTTCGCCGGGCACCCGGTCAACGGCGACGCGGTGGCGGCCATCCTCGCCGCCGTCGATGTCCCGGTGCAATTGGGTGGTGGCATCCGCGATGGCGCCACTATCGCCCGGTGGCTGGAGTTAGGCGTGCGCCGGGTCGTCCTGGGCACGGCGGCGCTCGACGATCCCGGCGTGGTGCGCCAGGCCTGCCGCCACTACCCGGGACGCGTGGCGGTGGCCGTGGACGTCCGTGACGGGCTGGTGGCGACGCAAGGGTGGGCCGAGGCGTCGGAGGTACCGGCCCTCGACCTGGCACGCCGTTTCGAGGATGCGGGCGTCGCCGCCATGGTTTATACCGACATCGCCCGCGACGGTGCCCTCGAAGGACCCAACGTCGCCGCCACGGTGGCCCTGGCCGGCGCCGTCACGGTGCCGGTGATCGCCTCGGGGGGCGTCTCCGGGCTGGCCGATATCGTGGCGTTGAAGGCGGCGGGCGGCGGCCTGCTCGAGGGCGTCATCGCCGGGCGCGCCCTTTACGACGGGCGCCTCGACGTGGCGGCGGCGGTGGCGGCGCTCAGGGAGCCGGGGCCATGATTGGGGCCACGATTGAGGAAGGGCCATGTTGAAGGTGAGGATCATACCGTGTCTCGACGTCGACGGCGGACGCGTCGTCAAGGGCGTCAACTTCGTCGATCTGGTCGATGCCGGTGACCCGGTCGAGCAGGCCCGCGTCTACGACCGCGAGGGGGCGGACGAACTCACCTTCCTCGACATCACGGCCAGCGTCGAGGCGCGTGACACCATCCTCGACATCGCCGCCGGCACTGCCGAGCAATGCTTCATGCCGCTCACCGTCGGTGGCGGCGTGCGCGCCACCGGCGACATCCGCAAGCTGCTGCTGGCCGGAGCCGACAAGGTTTCCATCAACACCGCCGCCGTCAAGCGCCCGGAGTTCGTGCGCGAGGCGGCCGAGAAGTTCGGCAGCCAGTGCATCGTCGTCGCCATCGACGCCAAGGCGCGCCCCGGCGGCGGTTTCGAGGTCTACACCCACGGCGGGCGCGAGACGACCGGCCTCGATGCCGTCGACTGGGCGAAGCACCTGGCCGCCCTCGGCGCCGGCGAGATCCTGCTCACGTCGATGGACCGGGACGGCACCAAGAAGGGCTTCGATCTGGGGCTCACCCGGGCCATCGCCGACGCCGTCTCCATCCCGGTCATCGCGTCGGGCGGCGTCGGCCAGCTCGACCACCTGGTCGACGGGGTGAGGGAAGGCCACGCCTCGGCCGTCCTCGCCGCCTCGATCTTTCATTTCGGCACCTATACCATCGGCGAGGCCAAGGCCCACATGAAGGCGGCGGGCCTGGCGGTGCGCGACGACGCGGCGCCGGACGCCTCCAGGGAGTAATGACACATGGCCGGTAAACCCCCCGACAGCACCCAGCTCGAGCGCCTTTTCGCGACCATCGAAAGCCGCCGCGGCGCCGATCCCGAAAGCTCCTATACCGCCCAGCTTTTCGCCGGGGGTCTTGGCGCCATCGCCCAGAAAGTGGACGAGGAAGCCGTCGAGGTGGTGGTCGCCGCCCATCACACCTCGTCCCGACACGTGACCGAGGAGAGCGCCGACCTTCTCTACCACCTGCTGGTGCTGTGGGCCGAGGTGGGTATCGCGCCGGCTGACGTGTGGGCCGAGCTGGCGCGCCGCGAGGGCACGTCCGGCCTCGACGAAAAGGCGGCGCGCCCCGAACCGCAACCGGAATAAGAAGGCAAGACCATGGATTACGATGCCGACAACATCTTCGCCAAGATCCTGCGCGGCGAAATTCCCTGCGACAAGGTTTACGAGGACGCGCACGCCCTCGCCTTCCGTGACATCAACCCGCAAACGCCGGTGCACGTGCTGGTCATCCCCAAGGGGGCCTACGTTTCGATGGACGATTTCTCGGCCAATGCGACCGATTCCGAAATCAGCGGCTTCTTCCGCGCCGTCGGCCACGTGGCGCGCCAGCTCGGCGTCGTCGGCGACGGCTACCGCTTCCTCTCCAACATCGGCGGCGACGGCCACCAGGAGGTCCTCCACTTCCACGTCCACATCTTCGCCGGCAAGGACCTCGGCCGCATGATCAAGCCGATAGACAAGTGAGACGGCGCGGACAGGGGAGAGGCGCTACGACTCCAACTTCGTTTTGTGTACGAAACGGCCGGCCATGGCCGGGGCGTAGGCCATGTCCCGGTTCATGATGTGGTCGGTGAGCCAGGCGGTCATGAATTCCAGCAATTCCCGGGCGTCGACGGAATCCGGGTTCTCGGCGTATTGGTCGAGGATGCCGCTCACCTTTTGCTTGAGGCTCTGGTGGGTCTTGCGGTGCTCGTCGAGGTCCGAATAGCCGCAGGCCTCCATCAGGACCTCCTCGCGGATGAAGTGGAATTCCGCGTATTCATAGAGAAGCTGTATCACTTCGCCGAGGGTCTCGGTGGATTGTCCTACCTCGATGGAGTTGGCCACCAGGTTGATCATGTCGATCAGGGTCTTGTGGTCGGCATCGAGGAGATCGACACCGACGCTGAAATCGTCCGTCCATTCCATCGTCGCCATGGTGCCCCCCCCCGGTTTCCTGCCGCTTTCCGTGACAGTGCATCGCGCTCCCCGGCCCCGCCTTGACCTCGATCAAACGGGAAAAGGGGCCTTACGGGCGCCGGCGACCGGCCCCCCTCAACCCTCCATCAACACGGCGCTCCTTCCCGGCACGATGCGGCGGTAGGCCAGGGCCTCGGCGACGTGCATGCGCCCGACGCCGGGGCTGGCCTCCAAGTCGGCGATGGTGCGCGCCACGCGCAGCACCCGGTGATAGCCGCGCGCCGTCAGCTTCATGCGCTCGCTGGCCTCGGCCAGGAGCCGCCGGCCCGCCTCGTCGGGGCCGGCCACCTGTTCCAGCAGCTTGCCGTCGGCCTCGGCGTTGGTGCGGATCGGCGGCGTGGCTTCGAGGGGGCCGTAGCGCCCCTTTTGCACGGCGCGGGCGGCGGCCACGCGGGGCGCGATGTTGGCCGAAGCCTCAGCGGCCGGCGGCAGCGACAGGTCGCCGGGCCGGACCGCCGGCACCTCGACGTGCAGGTCAATGCGGTCGAACATCGGGCCCGAGATCCTGGACTGGTACTCGACGGCGCACTTGGGCGCCCGCGTGCACGCCTGGCCCGGGTCGTCCAGATAGCCGCAGCGGCACGGGTTCATGGCGGCCACCAGCTGCACCCGTGCCGGATAGGTGACGTGGGCGTTGGCGCGGGCGACGCTGGCGCGCCCCGTCTCCAGGGGCTGGCGCAGGGAATCGAGGGCGTTGCGGGCGAACTCGGGCAGCTCGTCGAGGAACAGAACGCCCAGGTGGGCCAGGGACACCTCGCCGGGACGGGCGCGCGGGCCACCGCCGACCAGGGCCGGCACCGAGGCCGAGTGGTGGGGATCGCGGAAGGGCCGGCGGCGCACCAGCCCGTCCTCGGAGAGCTGGCCGGCGAGGCTGTGGATCATGCTCACTTCCAGGGCTTCCGGCATTAGGTAGCAAACACACCTAATCGCCGAGGGCAGGTATGATTGAGAAGATGGATTTGGGCGGTTGCTCTAATTGCCCTAGTTGGCTTCGTTGCCGTCTTTGCAGATAGAAAAACTGTATTCGGGGTCCATGATGTTGTCACCGCCAAACATATACTTGAAGGTGGTCCAACGGGGCTCAGAATGCACGTCTCGGTATCTCACTTCTCCGATGACGTAAAATATAGCTCTACCTTCAAGCAGATCATTTTTCGCTTCAGAGGGCAGTGGCGACTCTTCCAGGTCTGTTACGCTCCCGATAAAACTTCCCGGCGCGAGTATGCCCAAAGTACTCCAGTCTTTTTCAATGAATTTGGGGGTCTCGATAGGTTCCGCGACGGCGTGTGTGAATTTGTACTGAAAAGCGCATCGCACGTCATAGGCTGGAGTTTGCCCGAAGTTCTTGATCATCGTTTGGACAAGGGGACGTTCGGATTTGAAGTTAAGAAACTCGGCTCCGTCGCAAATGACGTATGCCCTAAGCTGGGCTTGGGCCGTTTCTTTTGTCACCGTGACCGCATCCTCGGCGGATTTTGCGGCATCGACGGCGGCTTTGGTTGCCTGTCTCGTATATCGGAGCGTGAGTATCAGCAAGCCAATACCAATCGTTCCGGCGCCAAGCTGCCACCAAGAAATGATCATCAAGTCAAGGGCAGACTCAGCCATGGACTGCTGGGCCTCAAGATCGGCTTTTTCACGCTTCTCGGAGGCTTGGCAGCGGGGGTCGCAGGTTGGTTCGGCGGACCGCTCGCTTTGGACGGACGCGGCTGGCGGCGGCTGGGCGGCTGTGGACTTTTGTTGAGCGGTGGGTTGGGGTGCTTCGTTTTGTGGGGCTGGGGCCTTTACGACAGTCCCCTGGCCCTGTTCGAGCGTGGCGGGCGCTTTTTCAGTCTCTTGCTGGGCTAAGGCTGAGCTTGACAGTAAGAGGACGACGATCAGCCATCCTCTAACCGCAGTGTGCTGCAACCAATCGCTACTAGGCATTGCACAAAGAATACTGCGGTAAAACCGCCACGGGAAACCTTGTTGTTGATGTTCCGCTCCGAATCGTGAACGCCCAAGTCTTCCAGCCGTTCGGCTAGTTGCTTGTAGCTGATATTCCGCCGCTTCAATTCCGCTTTCAGCATACCTTTAACGCGGGCTTGCCATTCACTATCTGGCATGGTCTATCTCCGTTATCAGTGTTGATATCATCATATACGATATAAACACCCTTGACAACGGTACATGATATCACTATAATCGGTGACGTAAGCATCGAATATGGTGATAATAAGTGGCACAACACTTTCTACTTTCCGCCAAGGCACGCACGCTTAGCCTCGCTAGGGTTATGCGCTTGTCGGATGACGAAGCGTACGAGACGTTCAAGCAAATCCGCTGGGCTGAGAACGACGGCGAGCCCGTCTGCCCCCGCTGCGGCTGCGTGGCGGTCTATGAATACCGCTCGCGCCGTATCTTCAAGTGCAAGGGCTGCGAGGCACAGTTCAGCGTCACCACGGCCACGATCTTCGCCAGCCGCAAGCTGCCGATCCGCGACTTGCTGGCCGCCATCGCGATCTTCGTCAACGGCGCGAAGGGTATCAGCGCGCTTCAACTGAGCCGCGACCTGGATGTTCAGTACAAGACGGCCTTTGTCCTGGCGCACAAGCTGCGCGAGGCGATGGGCGCCGAAATGAACGGGCGCAAGCTGTCTGGCGAGGTTGAAATCGACGGCGCTTTCTTCGGCGGCTACGTGAAGCCCGAGAACCGGAAAGAGGACCGCATAGACCGCCGCCTGAAAGAGCACCAGTCAGGCAAGCGCCGCGCCGTGGTCGTCATGCGCGAACGCAACGGGCACACCCTGCCTTTCGTATTCGATGATGAGCATGAGGCGCTTTCGACTATCCATGCCCGAGTCGAGCATGGCAGCACGGTCTATGCCGATGAGGCTTCCTGTTGGGACGCCCTACACGCCAAGTTCGCGGCGAAGCGCGTCAACCATTCCGTGGCGTTTAAGGATGAGGACGCTTGCACGAACCAAGCCGAGTCGTTTTTCTCGCGGCTGCGGCGCATGGAGATTGGCACGCACCACCATATCAGCGGGCGCTACCTCCACCAGTACGCGAACGAAGCGGCATGGCGCGAGGACAACCGGCGCATCCCGAACGGGACGCTGTACTTACTGGCTGCCGGTGCGGCCCTGGGGCACCCCGTGTCGCGGGAGTGGAAAGGGTATTGGCAGCGGGCAACCACATAACCGGAGACTGACCATGCCACTGCTTGCCCGAGAATTAGCGCAAATCTCTCTCGCCCTACGCGACCCTGACAACCGCGAGCAATATTCACGTCTCTATGCAGCCCAACAGGCTTTAAGTTGGGCGCTTGAGCCGGATGGATTCCGGCGCCCCTATGACACCATCAAGGACATTCAGGAAGGCTTAGAAGATTGTTCGGCTCCTTCCCATCTGCCTCTGTCTTGATGTACTTGTTGCCGTAAGGGCTGATCGCAGTAATGACCTTCACACGATCTCGGCCGGAGCCGACGAAGTACTCCCACGCGCCAGAGTCAATGTCTCTGATTGTCTGTTGCTGCGATTGTTTCCAACGACCACCGTCGGCGTTTTTTCCGCCGACATTAATAATCCGTTCGTAGGGATTCTTGCGGTCATCTTTATTGATGCATCGGATGGTTTGGGTCTTGGCAGCCATTGCTGGCTCCTTTCGTAACAAGGTAAAGGAGCCGCCTCTTGACTGGGAATCCTCGATGAGGGATAAATCCCGCGTAAGTCTTTCACATCCCGAGGCGACCCCAAGAAGCGTTCGGGATATTCAACGAAGGTCGGGCGTTGGCGCGCCCGGCCTTTTCGTTGCCTGTCACCCTATGGATTCCATAAAACTGAAACTAAATCAAGTACCCGTTCTCTTTATGTCTTAGCATATCTTGAATTGAATAACTTTAACGTGCAATTTCCCAAAGTTGATACTGCCCCGGCCCCTGTTCCGACCGCACAACGTCCTTGTCGCGTTGCAGCCTGAGCGCCACGCCGACGCGCTTGGTCATCAACCTGAGTAGCCGCTGATCGCTCTTGTCCAAGGCTCTTTCAACGAGCAATTGGAGGGCTATATCGCGTGTTGTAAGGGGCTCAGCGGCTTGTCTGAGGATGCTCAGGCATATCCGGGTCATCTGCCCCCGGTTTGACCAGTCCTTGGGCGGGCGGAAGGCTTTGGGCCGAATCGCTTCAACCTGATAGTCGGGGTCGAATTGAAGAATGGTGGCGTCAAGGCTTTCCAGGTTGGCCAGGAGTTTGCGGAGAGTTTCATGGGTACGCTCAATCTCGCCAGCGACGTGAGCGCGGCGCTTGACGAGCCCTGTAATGACGTAATCAACCATGCACCAAGACTACCCGAGGCGAACGCCGTTCGTATGATGGGGCTTGGTGTGTTTGCTACCTAATACCGAGGGCCTCGGCGGCGTCGAGCGGCGGCAGCAGACCGGGCAGGCGCTGTGCCAGCATCGACTTGCCGGCGCCGGGCGGCCCCACCATGACCATGTTGTGGCCGCCCGCGGCGGCGATCTCCAGGGCCCGCTTGGCGCTTTCCTGGCCCTTGATGTCGGCGAGGTCGGGGTAGGTGGCGGCGTCCTCGGCGAGCCGCGCCTCGGGCGGGGTGAGAACCTGGGTGCCCTTGAAATGGTTGACCAGGGCCAACAGGTCGGCCGGCGCCAGCACGTCGAGCTCGCCGGCCCACGCCGCCTCGCCGCCCTGGGTCTCGGGGCAGATCAGGCCGCGCCCCTGCCCGCTGGCATGGATGGCGGCGGGCAGGACGCCGGCGACGGCGCTCAGCGCCCCGTCGAGGGCGAGCTCGCCGAGCGCCGCGTAAGGGTCGAGGGCGTCGGTCGGC
The DNA here is from genome assembly GCA_030744625.1 of Rhodospirillales bacterium. Classification (GTDB taxonomy): domain Bacteria; phylum Pseudomonadota; class Alphaproteobacteria; order Rhodospirillales; family JASLQF01; genus JASLQF01. Next base: position 330 of record JASLQF010000032.1, on the reverse strand, counting down.
AACGCCTCGATGGCGGCGAGCAGGCCGAGGGCGATGGGCAGGTCGAAGTGGCTGCCCTCCTTGGCCAGGTCGGCGGGCGCTAGGTTGACGGTGATGCGCTTCGGGGGCAGCGCCAGGCCCATGGCGTGGAGCGCGGCGCGCACGCGCTCGCGGCTCTCGGCCACCGCCTTGTCGGGCAGCCCGACCACGGTGAAGGCGGGCAGCCCCGACGACACCTGCACCTGGACATCGACGTCGAGGACCTCGATGCCGGCGAAGGCGACGGTTTGTACGCGCGCGACCATGGGGCGAGACGCTTCCTCCCTATGCTCGCGGAGTGTAGGGGGGCCT
>JASLQF010000031.1 GCA_030744625.1 Rhodospirillales bacterium | reverse complement strand
TTACTCCGCCTTTTGGACTGATTTTGCTGCGCCGTTGACATCAACATCACGACAGGCAAACAAATCGATGCAAAATTACATAAAATTGTATTTAATATCATAAACTTATACTGGTCCGATCAGATGTCGGCCAGTCCTTGGATAATCCCTAATCTCGTTCGCCGACGCACCATGCCCCGGCATCGTCACGAACCGACCCTAACCAAAGGGATGGCTGGCGTATGTGACGACCGTCACACTTCGCGAAATTCAACTTCCCGGGATTTCTTGCTGATTGTCGATGAATCGAGACGCCGTCACCGATGCGCCGTCATGGCGTCGGGCGGCGCGCGCCGGCAAGCCTTCACATTGAAGGCCGTTGACCCAGGGAGGCCAGGAACTTGTCCGGCGAGCCGGCGTGCAAAAGGACCAACGCGCACCCGAGTTGGCGATCCCCATTCTCGCCGGCCTCCGGGCAATCGGTTTCCTTTACCGTTTTCTGCTCGCGGCCTACCGCCCGCGAGGTGCCCAGCAGGGCCCCGGGAAGATCGGATTCCCGCCGACGCGGCTCCACGTCCTGGGAAGCGATGACGATGTCCGGCTCTACACCGAGCGCCTGGATGGCACGCCCGGCCGGGGAATAGTAAAGGGCCGTGGTCAGCTTCAAGGCACCCTCGACGGGTAGCGGCATGATCGTCTGCACGCTTCCCTTGCCGAACGAGCGCCGTCCCATGACGATGGCGCGGCCATTGTCCTGAAGGGCGCCGGCCACGATTTCGGACGCCGAGGCGGAGCCCCCGTTGATCAACACGACCATGGGTAGGCGCCGCGCCAAATCCCCTTTTTCGGCGGTGAAAATACGCGCCCGGCCCTCTTTGCGCCCGCGCAACGAAACGATGTCCCCCTCATCGAGGAAAGCGTCGGAGAGGGCGACCGACTGATCCAGAAGGCCCCCGGGGTTGCCGCGCAAGTCCAACACCAAGCCCTTGAGCCGCGGACCGAGCTTCTCGCGAATGTCCTCGATGGCTTCTTCCACCCCGTCCTCGACCTGCACCGTGAAAGTGGCGACACGGATGTATCCGATGTCTTCCTCGATCCGCCAGCGCACCGATTGAACCGTGATAATCGCCCGCGTGATGGCGACGTCGAAAGCGCTTCGACCCCTACGGCTCACGGTCAGGATTATGGCGGTGCCGGGCCGGCCGCGCATCCGCTTGACGGCTTGCAGCAAGGTCAATCCCTTGATCGGCGTACCGTCGATGTGCGTGAGCAGATCGCCGGGCTTCAGGCCGGCACGGTGGGCCGGCGTGTCTTCGATGGGCGAAATGACCTTGACCAACCCATCTTCCATTGTGACCTCGATACCCAGGCCCCCAAACTCGCCCTTGGTCGAGACCTGGGTTTCGCGAAGCTCCTCGGGGTTGAGATAGGTCGAATGGGGATCGAGCGAGACCACCATGGCGTCGAGGGCCCGATCCATCGTTTCGGCCGCCGACAAGGGGCGGGATTGAGGCTCGATCCCGCGCACTCCTTCGATCGCCGCGTCGACAAGCCGGGCATCGTCTACTTGGCGGACATATTCGACGCGCAAGCGGGCGAACACGTCCCGAAACAGAGCCATGCGGCTGTCGTCGGCGCCATCCTTCGCGTATGTGTGGTAGACCTCCTCGAAACGCTGAATTTCCCTGTTTGCCTCGCGAGATAGGACGTAATCGTCGGACGTTATGGCCCCGATGACGCGGCCGAGCGGCGAATCCGCGCCGACGCATCCGCCCAGCGACGGCCCCAGCGCGGCGCCAACGGCGGCCAGCACCACCAGCAAGCGAATAGTGGCTCTTCCCTTAAACACGTCTCGTCGTCTCCCTGCGGGCGTCTGCCCCGCCGCCATGCTCAACCGTCGGCGGTTATTCTGTCGATGAGTTCCTGCAGCACGGCGTCCGCTTCATCGCTTTCGATCTGGCAGGTCCCGGCCGCCTCATGCCCGCCGCCGCCGTACTCCAGCATCAGAGACCCTATGTTGGTCTTGGATGTCCTGTTGAGGACCGATTTGCCGACCGCGAAGACCGTGTTCAACTTGTTGAGTCCCCACAATACATGCACGGAGATGTTGATTTCGGGCAACAGCGCGTAAATCATGAAGCGGTTGCCGGCATAGATAATTTCCTCCCCCCGCAAGTCGAGCACGCCGAGATTCTTTTCGATCGACGCGCAGCGTTTGATCTGTTCCCTGAAGGGCTCCTGGTGCTCCATGTACAGATCGACCCGCTCCTTGACATCGGGAAGGGCGAGGATTTGGTCCACCGTGTTGTCGGGGCAGTATTCGATGAGTTGCGCCATCAAATGGTAGTTCGATATGCGGAAGTCCTTGAATCGCCCAAGCCCGGTTCTCGAATCCATCAGATAATTGAGCAGCACCCAGCCTTCCGGCTTGAGGATTTCTTTCTTGTCGAACTGGCCGGAATCGCTCTTGTCCACGGCCTCCATCAACACATCCGAAACATTTGTGAACCGCTCCCCGCCGCCGTAGTGCTCGTAGACCACGCGCGCCGCCGAGGGAGCCTTGGGATCGATAATGCAGTTCTCCGGAATGTCGTCGAGGCGGATGGTCTCGCTCAGGTGGTGGTCGAAAGACAGGTGCACGCCCCTAATGTAAGGAAGGTTGGTGGTGATATCGCGATCGCCGACCAGGATGGTCCCGTCCTGCATGTCCTTCGGATGCACGAACTTGATGTCGTCGATCAAGTCGATTTCCTTGAGCAGAACGGCACACACCAATCCGTCAAAGTCGCTTCGCGTGATCAGGCGGTATTTGTCGTCGGCCATCGCCCTTCCTTCGTGTCTTCGCGGCGCGGCGAGACGGACCGTACCGCGCTCGTGGCCCGCACCCTAACCTATTTCCAACCCTGGCCGAACCATTTTCCGGTGGCGCATTCACCCTATGCCGGGCGCGGACGCATTTCGTGCACCATCCAAACGGCGATCGTGTAAAGGACCAGGGCGCCAGCCTGATGGGCCGCCGCCACCGCCACCGGCACCACCAGTAGTAATGTAGTGATGCCGAGGGCGATTTGCACGACGGCCATGGCGGCGAGACCATGGGCGGCGCGGCGCGCGCGCGCCGTCAGGGCGGCGCGACGCGCCATAATCCAGAACGCCGCGATAACCACGAACAGCGTCTCGGCGAGCAATCTGTGTTCGAACTGGATGGTCGTGATGTTCTCAAGGAAGTTGAGGATGAAGGGGTCCATGTCAAACAGGCCGTCGGGCACCCACTGGCCCGCCATCAGGGGGAACGTGTTGTATGCGAAACCGGCGTCGGTCCCGGCGACGAAAGCGCCGGAAAGCACCGTCACGAAGATCAGCGCCAGCACGGCCAGTGAAGACCGCCACAGTTTTCGCCCGCCCGGCGGTGCTTGCGGTTCCGGGAACAGAAGCCCCAACGCCACCCAAAGCATGTAGCCGTAAATAACGAGCGCGGCTCCGAGATGGGCGCTCAAGCGGTACTGGCTGACGTCGGGGCGCTCGGCGAGGCCGCTCTTGACCATATACCACCCAAGCACCCCCTGCAGTCCGCCCAGGACGAAGAGCGTCCCCAGCTTTGCCCCGAGCCGCCAGTCCACCCGGCGGCGCGCCAGGAAGTAGACGAACGGCACGAAAAAGGCGACGCCGATGAGGCGTCCCCACAGGCGATGCAGGTATTCCAGCCAGAAAATCTCCTTGAATTCGGCCAGGTCCATGGTGAAGTTGAGTTGGCGGAACTCGGGGAACTGTTGGTAGTTTCGGAAGGTTTCCCGCCACGCGGCCTCGCTGGTCGGGGGCAGCCAGCCGGTTACGGGGTGCCATTCGACCATCGACAGTCCGGACTGGGTGAGCCGGGTAACACCACCCAGCACGACCATCACGAAAAGCATGGCCAGGACCGCGAACAACCACGTGGCGATCGCCGCGCGGTTTCGATGCGACGGTGGTAAATCTTCAGTCACCGGAGTCCCGTGGCGCCAGATATTCCAATTGCCGGTATCGGCCGCGTCTTAGATATCCCGGCCGAGGGCGCGCGCCAGCAGCATATACAGCTTACCCATGTCGGAAGACAGGAAAGTCGTGCTGAGAACGGCGTCGTGGTCGCGTTTCTTTGCTTCCTCCAGAAGAACGCCGAATTGGGCGAGATAGCGGTTGACGTAGTCCCTGAATTCCGCGTCCTCCTGGCACCTTTGGTTGATCGCGGCGAGCTTGGCCTTCTCGCGGAAGCCCAGCAACTTGCGGACGAACACGCCCTTTTCGCCCCGATTGAACCGCTTCCAGTCCTCTTCGCTGATCTGTGTCTCCATGAGACGGTTCATATCCACGGCCAGGGATTGCAGGCCTTCCGAGATGAAAGCGGCGCGGCGCAGGAAATCATCGGTACCGACGCGCCGGGTTTGCTTTTTCAGGGACTCCACGAGCCCACCCGCATCGTCGCTCGCCTCCCGCAGATCCTTCGTTTGGCGGCTGATGGCGTCGGCCATTTCGTGCGCCCGGCGGGCAACCGTCTCCGAGGATTCGGAGAGGGCCTCCGTGCGCTGGCCAAGGGTCTGGTCCCACTTCTCCACTTTGCGAAGCGCCGCCTCCGAGATGTCGCCGACCTCATGGGCCCGGCGTTCGAGCGCGTCGCCCAGGGACCCGATTCCCTTTTCCGCTTCCTCGTAGCTTGTCGTCAACCCCAGCAACTGCCGACGCAACGCTTCTTCGGCGGTCTCCAGCTTTGCTATCATTTCCTCGACACGTGCCGTCGACTCTCGCGTTTCATGGCGCAGAACATTGGCGATCTTGCCCAATTTCGCGGCATTCATGTCCGACGCGGAGGCCGCCTGTTGCGCCCTTTCCTCCATGGACTCGCTCACTTGGCCAAGCCGCGCGGTGGCCTTTTCCGATGCCGCCGTCAAATCCTCCGTGCGCTGGAGCAAGGTATCGGCGGCGCCGTCGATCTCCGAGGCGGCTTGTTCGGATGTACCCGAGAGTTCCTGCACGCGCAGGCGCAGACTCTGCCCCACATCCTTGAGGCGCGCCAGCGAGCGCTCGGAAACTTCGTTGAGTTCTTCGGCGCGCGACCTCAATGCGTCGCTCACCGACACCACCTGGCTCGCCGCCTTTTCCGAAGCCGCCGTCACGTTCTTCGAATGACGATTGAGGCCGTCCGTGATCAGGGTCATCAATTTGGCGGCGCGGTCGACCGTCGCGGAAATTTCTTGCGAGCGTTCCTGCAAGGTGTCCGCCACCCGGCCGAATTGGATGGCCGCCTCGTCGGACGCCGAGTTGATGCCGGTGACCTGACGGCGCAATGAATCCGAGAACGTTTGAACGTGGTTCGCCGCCTCGGTATGGACGGTGGCGATGTCCTGGGTGCGCTGGTGCAGGATCTCGCCGACATCGCGCAGACGGCCGGACGCGCGATCCAGGGAGTCGTCCAAATCGGCGGTATGCTGGCGCAGGATGCCGCCCAGGCCTTCGAGGCGCGCCGTCGCCTCGTCCGAAGCCGCCACCGCCCCGTTTGCCTGCTCGCGCACCGTTCCGCCGACCGACTGAATCCGCGAAACCGCCGTTACCGATACGTCGACGACGATGTCGGAGCCCGCTTTCAATGCCTCGGTCACCTCCCGAACCTGGCCGGCCGCCTCCGTGGAAACCGTGGTCAACCTGCCCGAATGTTCCTCCAAATCGGTACTCGCGTCGACCAGACGCTCGACCGTTTGATCGGCCAGCCCCCCCAGGTTCGTGGAGTGCTGCTGCAGCTTGTCTCCCAGCGTGTCGAAGTCGTAGGCCGCCCGCTCCGAGACCGCCGTCAGGTTTTCGGACTGCCGGTAGAGAGCGTCGGTCACGAGGGAAATCAGCTTGGCCGCCCGATCGGAAGAGGTGGCCACTTCGCGCGAACGCTCGAGCAGCGCCTCGCCGGCCTTGCCGACCTGATCGACGGCTCGCCCGGACAGCGAGGTCAAGCCGTCCGACTGACGTTCCAGACTTGCGGCGACGGTCTGGAACTTGGAAACCGCGTCGTCGGTGGTCACCACCAGGTCTTGCAGGCTGCGCCGCATCTCGTCTCCGACGCCCTGTAGGCGTGCCTCGGTTCTTTCCGAGGTGTCGTGCAAATCGTCGGACCGCTGCCGCAGGATCTCGGCGACGGCGGTCATCAGGTTTGCCGAGCGGTCCGACACCTGCCCGAGCTTTTCCGCCTGTTCCCACAAGACACGGCCGGCGGCGTTCATTTGATCGCCGGCCCGGCCCGACACCGTCGTCAATTTCTGCGCGTGGCCCTGCATTTCCTCGCTGAGATCGCCCAGACGGGATGCGGCGCTCTCCGACGCGCTGGAAAGCTCGCCCACCCGTTCGCGGAAGATATCGGACAACTGGCTGGCCCGCTCGGAAGACACGTTGATTTCGCTCAGGCCCAAGCGCAACACACGCGTCGCCGCGGAGATGCCGGTTATCCCCCTGCCCGATGCGATGGTAAGCTCCTCGGTCCTCCTTTGCAGAGCATCGGCCACACCCTGAATATCTTCCCCGGCCTTGTCCGACGCCCCGGCCAATTCCATGGCCCGTTGGCGCAGGTCCTCGCCGACGGCGCCGATGCGCGCCAGGCCCTGGCTTGAAAGCTTGATGAGATGGTCGACGGTGCCGCGGATTGTCTCACCCATCCCGGAAATCCTATCGACCACCTGCTCGGACGCTTCCAGCAGTTCCGACGAGCGGCTTTGCATGGATTCTCCGACGCTCTCGACCTTGCTCAGCACGTCGTCCGACACCGCCGAAAGATGTTGTGTGGTACGTTGCAGATTGTCGCCCACGACCTTCGTGCGCTCGGCGGTCTGCTCGGCGGCCACGCCGAGGTCCTGCATATGTTGGCGGAAGACATCGCCCGTGCCCCTGGCGCGCAACGCGACGAGTTCCGATGTCACCAACAGTTCCCGCGCCTGTTCCTGAAGGGCCTCGCCCATCTTCCTTACACCCTCGTTCGCCTTGTCCGACGTCTCCAGCAAGGCGTGCGATTGCTGGCCCAGGTTGGTTTCGATCTCGGAGGATTGGATTGCCACCCGCTTGGCGATATCCGCAAGGTCCTCGCCCTGACGGTGCAAGGTTTCGCGCATGAGGCCCGTCTGCGCCACGGCGCGTTCCAGACGCTTGGACATGTCCTGGGAATTCTGATGCAGAACATTCCCGCTGTCGCTCACCTGGGAGGCGGCAATCTCGGCGGACCGCAGGAGGACCTCGGTGCGCGCCTGCAGGAGTTCCCCGATATCGTCGACCCGGGCCACCGCATTCTCCGAGGCCGCGGACAGTTGTTCGGTACGGCTGTGGAACAGCTCGGCGCTTTCAGTCGCCCGGCTCGACGCCTCTCCGGAAACCTGCGACAGCTCCTCGCCGCGCCGGCGCAGGAGATTGCAAATGTCCTCGGCGCGCGCCGAAGCCCGGTCCGACGAGCTGGTCAGTTCCTGGGTCTGTTGGGCCAGGGCTTCCCCGGCGTCCCGGGTCCGCGACGCCGCCGTATCAGTCGCCGCGCGCAGGTCTTCGGTCTGCCGGCGCAAAGCCTCGGCGATGGCCTGCGCACGCAGGTCGGCGTCCCCGGAAACCTGCGTCAGTTCGAGGGTGCGCCGCCGCACCATCTCGTTCGCGGTCTCCGCCCGCGCCAATGCCTCCTCCGATGCCTTGCTCAGATCCCGGGCTTGGCGGCGCAGGGCCTCGGTGATCTCGCCGACCCGCGTCTCGGCCCGGTCCGACGGATAGATCATGCGCTGGAAATGCCAGCGCAGCGCGGCGCTCTCGTGATGCAACTGACGGCCCCGCTCGAAAAAGGCGATGACCATCCACAGAAGGGCGAGCGGCGTGAAGACGCCGGCCGCCATGCCGCCGATCTCGTGGGGGAGCAGCTCGGAAATATCGCTCCACATGATTTGGCGGTCGATGAAATAGGCGCAGATCGCCAGCCATGCGACGCTGAGCACGGCACCGGCCCACGTCGGAAGCCGGAATCGCAGGTAGAACGGAGGCCTCCAGGCATCCTGCTCCAGTCGGTCCGGGGCCTCCTCGTCCTCGGGCCGCGGCGCACCCTCATCGACTCGCGGCAGGACGCCGTCGATACCTTCATCCAGGGTAACGTAGTCCACATTGACGGACTGTCCCGTCACCTCTTCCCGGCTTGAATCCTTGTCGGCCATCCGTGCCCCCTACTCAACCCCCCATACCATCGACCCAGGAAACAGCGCGCAATCATACCCCATCCACATATTGGCGGTAAACGGGGTACTGATCACAAAATGTAGATAATTGGCGTCGCGGAGAGGCCTAAAACATGTGCTGGCCACCGGTCACCCAGATTTCGCTGCCCGTCACGTAGGACGATTCGTCGGAGCAAAGATAATAAACCGATTTCGCCACGTCCTCGGGCGCGCCCATGTGACCGAGGGGGATGCGCGGGATGAGGAGTTCGTATTCCGGCTGGATCATGTCGGTCTCGATCTCGCCGGGTGCCACCGCGTTGACACGCACGCCGAGATCGGCGAATTCGTTGGCCATCTCACGGGTCAGCGCCGACAAGGCCGCCTTGGAGATCGAGTAGGCCGATCCCGCGAAGGGGTGGATGAGATGCCCGGCGATGGACGTCACGTTGACGATGGCGCCCTTCCCCCTGTGCAGCGCCGCGGCGAAACCGCGCGACAACTTGAGGGGCGCGAAGAGGTTGAGCTCGAAGACCGAGCGCCAGGCGTCGAGGTCGCCGTTGAGACAGCCAAGGCGTTCCTTGAACGGGACCTTGGGCGACATTCCGGCGTTGTTGACGAGAGCGTGCAAGGCGTCGTCGGCAAGTTCCGCGTTGGCCCTCTCGACGAAGGCGGCGAGGCTGTCGGCGTCGCCGAGGTCGGTGGGGATGTGGCACGACCAATTGGGATCGCGTTCGCATTCCTCGGGCACGTCGTCGCGCGAACACGTGATGATGCGCCAGTCACGCTCCAGAAAACACTTGGCAATGGCGTGGCCGATGCCGCGGCTGGCCCCGGAAACGACGACTGTCTTGCGCCCGCTCTTCATGGGAAGAACGCTAGGCCAATTTGCCCCGGCCTTCCAGTCTTGATTGCGCGACGGCACTTTCGATCGGGATGCCCGCATCCTATACTGCCCACGGCCGGCACCCGGCGCCCCGAGGAGGACTCCATGCTGTTCACGCCCATCTCGCGAAACGACCTGCTGCGCTTGCTCCCCAAGGGCGGCGCGGTCGCCGAGATCGGCGTGGCGCTGGGTGAGTTTTCCACAATAATACTGGACATCACGGCGCCCGAGCGCCTGCACCTCATCGACCCATGGCGCTACCAGGAAAGCGAGGAAATCCAGGCCGACCCCAATAACGTACCCGACACGGAGAACGAGGAACGGTTTCAGGAAGTCACTGAAAAGTTCGCCAAGGACATCGAATCGGGCCGGGTCGTCGTCCACAGAAAGTTTTCCGGCGAAGCCGTCCGGTCATTCGAGGACGAAAGTCTTGACTGGGTTTACCTGGACGGGTCCCACGTCTACGAAGACGTGTTGGCCGACCTCGACAGTTACGACGCCAAGGTCAAGAAGGACGGGTTCATCCTGGGTCACGATTACACCAACCACGTGCTCGCTAAGAATATGAACTTCGGCGTCGTCGAGGCGGTGGACAGGTTCGTGGAGCGCACGGGATATGAGTTCCTCGTCCTCAACAACGTGGAATTTCCGACCTACGTGCTGGCCAAGTCCGTGAGTTCGGAAGCCGCGCAAGCATTCCTCGCCAACATCGCCTTCAACGTCAAAGGCACGATCGAAATCCATGACTTCCCCCGGCGCGGTTTCAAGCACAAGGAAGTCATCAGCAAGGACAGGGTCGTCAATCTCATACCGTCTTTCTGAGGCGCACAGGCCGATGGGCGGCGATACGCCGCCGGTGTCCGAGCCTCAAACGGTAATGCGGTACTGGTTCATGGCGCTTTCGGAAGGAAACGCCCGGCGCGCCACGTAGCAGAGCTCGCCGCGGTGGGGCTCGATGGCGTCGGCCGAACTGAGGATATGGTGGCGCGACAACAGATCGTCGATGACGCGCCGGTCCTCGTCGTCGTGGTACTCCACGTAAACCACCTTGATGGCGGAAAGCATGTCCTCCAGGGAACGCAGGATGGGCACCTCGCAACCCTCGGTGTCAAGCTTGAGGATATCGATGCGATCCACCTCGAGGCCGTGCAAGAAAGGTTTCGCGGCGCGCAGGTTCACCATGCGGCTGCGCCCCGTGTTCAGCCCGCTGTCGCCGACGGAGTTGGTCGAGGGATCGAATTCCCCCTCGTAGAGGGGCGCTTCCTTGTCGGCGTCGAACAGGCCGACCTCATGGGCGGCAATGTTCTCGAACGGTTTCGTGTTCTCGGCCAACAGCGCGAAATTCTCGGGCGCCGGCTCGAACGCGAGGACCCGGGCATCGGGGTAGAGCGCCGCGAAATAAACCGATGCGGCGCCGATATTGGCGCCGGCGTCGACGATTGTGCGCACGTCGGCGACGAACTCCACTTTCGGATAGCTCTTGCCGACGACGATGTTGTTGATGACGGCGCGGCAGACGTCGTTGTCGAAGTGCTTGAAGGCATAAGCCCCGCCGGCCATGGAAATGGTCGCCGAAACGATTTTCTGGCTGGGTGCGTCCATTTTGCCGGCGCCGCCTTTCCTTCCCCGGTTGACGGCCAATCGGCGGCTCGATTGCCGCCTCTCAGTGTGCCATCAGCACCGGTATTGTCGCCTCCGCCAGCACGTGCCGCGTAACGCCGCCGAGGATGAGCTGGCGCACACGGCCGTGCGTATAGGCTCCCATGACCAGCATGTCGGCGCCGACGTCCGCGCAGGCGCCGAGAAGCGCCTCGCCGACGGCACGCCGCGACGGCGGAATGGTTTTCGTGACCGCCGAGATGCCGTGCCACGCCAGATAGGGCACCAGCTCGCCGGCGGCGCCCGACGACGTGCGCTTGCTCTCCGCGGTCACGACGACGACGCTTTCGGCGCGGCCCAGGAAGGGTATGGCCGCGGTGACGGCGCGCGCCGCCTCGGCGTTGAGGTTCCAGGCAATCGCCACCTTGCTCCCCATGGCCGCCGGCGCCGGCGCCGCGGACACCCCCGGTGGCGCCACCAGAACGGGACGTCCCGTCTCAAACAGCGCCGCGTTCACGACCATGGTCGCGGACGGATCGGCATCCGCCGTCGGCCGCCCGGCGACGATCAGGTCGGCCAGCCGCCCGCGCTGCGCGACGGCTTCGTTGTCGCGGCCCACCACTTCGACCCAAGCGGCGGAAACCGTGTCGGCGGCGGTCGGCGTTTCGGGCGGTGTCTCGACGACGGAAACGGAATCGCGCGCGCATTGCTCGTCGAACATGCGGCGCCCGCTGGTCGCCCGTTCGGCGGCTTCTTTTTCGGCATACTCGATCATTTCCTCGATCATGGCCCCGGACATGCCCTCACCGAGGAGGGGGACGGCGTCCTTGGGGTCGCCGCTGACGTGCAGCACGTCGACGTGGGCAGAGAATTGCTTGCCCGCCACGAAAGCCAATTCCAGTGCCGCCCGCGCCGCTTCCGTGCCATCGACCGGAACGAGTATCGTCTTGATTGACATCGTTCTCTCCCTTGCCTGACACCGGGCTCGCGCTATTCCATGGAACCATCATGGCGCGGCCCCGGCCAAAGATCAAAAACTAAAGCAGACATCGGCGGCCGGGCGCTTACAACCCGAACAACGCCTTTGCCCGATCTACCGTATCTTCCCTTTCGCCCGAGGTATCGAGGCGCGCCCAGGTAAGTTTCCCCACGCCGTAGCCGAGTTGGCGCCGCAGGACCTCGGGCGTGGCGTCCGAGGCATCGCGCCGCCGGCCGCCGATCCTGCATTCCATCACCGGCGCCGGCGCCTCCAGCCACACTCCGTCGAACGGGACACCGGCGCGCGCCGCGGCCGCGGCGATGGCCTGGCGCTGCGCGGGCCGGGCGAACACGGCGTCGGCGATGACGGCATGCCCTGCCTCGAGCCCCCTTTGCGCCTGCCGGTAGACGGCCTCGTAGGTACGTCGGGTCATGGCCGGCGTGTAGCCCTCGGGGCCCAGGCGGGTGAGCGCCGAGACACCGGCAAGGCGCTTGCGCGCGATATCGCTGCGCACCACACGGGCGCCGGGCGCCGGCCCCACGAACGGCGCCAGCTCCCGGGCCAGCCGCGACTTGCCGCTACCCGACAGCCCGGCGATGGCGATGAGCCGTGGCGGCGGCGGCGACAGATAGACCAAGGCCCGGTCGAGATAGGCGCGGGCGCCGGCGACGCGTCCCGCCGTCTCCTCGTCGCGCCAAGCGCCCCCCACCGCCGCCGCCTCCACATGGGCGCGGATGGCGGCGCGCAGGGAAAGGAAAAGCGGCAGCGCCGCCAACCCATCCACATCCCCGGTAATGTCCAGGTAGCGGTTGAGGGTGACATTGGCGAGTTGGCGCAGATCGCGGTGATCCAGGTCCATGAGGAGGAAGGAGAGGTCATAGAGCACGTCGATGGTGGCCAGCGCCTCGCTGAACTCGATGGCGTCGAAAAGGGTGGGCCTGCCCTCCAGCAGGAAGATATTGCGTAGATGGAGGTCGCCGTGGCAGCGCCGGACGCGGCCTTCGGCGCGGCGCGCCTGCAATAGTGGGCGGCGGCTCTCCAGCGCCCGCCGCGCCTCCCCCTCGAGACGTTCCACCTTGGCGCCGTCGAAGACGCCGGGAGGGCACTCGGTGAAGCTACGCGCGTTGCTTTCGATGAGCGCCACGATGTCGTCGGCGCCACCATCGCCGGCGCTCCTCTCGGCCTCCTCGTGCAGCCGGGCGACGGCCTCCGCCAACTCCTCCATGACGTGGCGGTCGAGGGCGCCTTGGCGGGCCAGGCGGTCGAAGAGGGTGTCCTCGTCGAAGCGTGTCATCTCGACCAGCCAATCGACGGGCGCGCCCGCGCCGTTCAGCCGCAAGGCACCGTCGGCGCCCCGCGTCACCGGGATCACGCCACGGTAAATGCCGGGCGCCGTGCGGCGGTTTATGGAGACCTCGGCCTCGCAGGCGGCGCGGCGCTTGCCCGGCGTCGAGAAGTCGAGATAGGGGAACTTGACGGCACGCTTGAGCTTATAGGCGCGCTTGCCGGCGAGGAATATTTCCGAAACGTGGGTCTCGACGCGGCCGACCGCCCCGTTGCCGCCACCGTAGGTTTCGGGGCGGGACAGGAAGGCTATTGTTTCACCCTGGTCCTCGACGATCACGACGCGCCTCGCTCGACAATGGGAAGCATCGCCGCCAATTTTCGACCTCGTTCGTGGAACCGTCTCCGATTGTTGCCAAAACGGACACGACATTCATTGATCTTGGTCAATGCCCCCGGACGGCGCCCTTCTTTTCAGCCGGCCACTTTCCCCCGGCGCTCCAGGACCGCGTGCTCTTCCTCCAGCTCCTCCGGATCGGCGTGGATCAGCACTTCGGCGTTGGGAAAGGCGTGTTGCACATCGAACATCACCTGGTCGGAAATCTCATGGGCCTCGCGCAGCGGCATTTTTCCGTCCATCTCCAGGTGGAGCTGGATGAATACCTGGGTACCCGAGGTGCGGGTGCGCAAGTCGTGCAAGTCGCTGACGCCGGCCCGTTTCGTGGCGATGTCATAGATGCGCCGGCGGTCCTCGGGAGGCAGCTCGTGGTCCATGAGCTGATCGAGCGCGCTACGCGCGATGCGCCACGCTCCCCACACGATATAGGCGGCGATGGCGATGGCGAAAAGCGGATCGGCGGCGCTCCATCCCATCTCGGTGGCCAGTAAAAGCGAGACAATGACGCTGGCATTGACCAGTACGTCGGCCTGGTAGTGCAGGGAATCGGCGCCGATGGCGACCGAGCCGGTGCGCCTGACCACGTATTTCTGGAAGATCACCAGGATCACCGTGGCGCAGATGGCGAAGGCCATGGTGGCCAAGCCGATATCGCTGTTTTCGATGGATTTCGGGTTGAAGATGCGCTCCGCCGCCTCGATCAGCAGGAAAGCCGCCGATCCGCTGATGAAGGCGGCCTGAGCCAGCCCCGACAGGGGCTCCGCCTTGCCGTGGCCGAAGCGGTGTTCCTGGTCGGCGGGTTGCAGGGCATGGCGCACGGCGAACAGGTTGATGAGGGACGCCGCCACGTCCATGAACGAATCGATGAGGGTGGAAAGCAGGCTGACCGAATCGGTCATCACCCAGGCGCCGAACTTCACCAGGATCAATACCGCCGCCACCGACACCGAGGCATAGGTGGCCAGACGCATGAGCGACGCCCTCTTTTCCGGCGAGATCGCCGAAGCCGCCACGTTGGCTGGGGTTTCCTCGGTCATGGCCCTAGCGTCCTGGGTCAGGGATACAGCTTTTCACGGGTCCAACCGTCTGGAGAGCGATTATACACCTCTCGGTCGTGCAGGCGGAACGGCTGCTCTTGCCAGAACTCGATACGCACCGGCCGCAGGCGGAAGCCCGACCAGAACTCGGGTCGGGGAACGGCGCCTATGTGGAACTTCGCGGTGAACTCGGCGACCCGCTTTTCCAGCGCGAACCGGCTCTCGAGAGGCCGCGACTGCTTGGAGGCCCAGGCGCCGATCTGGCTCAACCGCGAGCGGGTGGCGAAGTAGGCGTCGGCCTCCGCCTCGTCGACCTCCTCGACCGTGCCCTCGACGCGCACCTGCCGGCGCAGCGATTTCCAGTGAAAGCACAGCGCGGCGCGCGGGTTGGCGTACATTTCCTCGGCCTTGCGGCTGCCCGTATTGGTGTAGAAGACGAAGCCCGCCTCATCCACCCCCTTGAGCAGCACCATGCGCGCCGAGGGAACGCCGTCAGGCGTGCTGGTGGCCAGCGTCATGGCGTTGGCTTCCGCCGGCTCGGCGTCCTCGGCCTCGCGCATCCAGTCCTGAAACAGGCTGATCGGGTCTTCGATGTTGATCGACGTCATGGCTCTTTCGCGCTAATATTAGAGTAATCTTTTCGCGGTAGCATTGGGGAGCGTCGTGTCGAGAGCGGCGATCGCCGGACCGGGTCATTCCGGCGTGGTGTTCCGGCCGACGGACTTTAAGAGAAGGTTGGCGCCTTTTCGCTTGTCAAGTCTAACCTCGATGGAGGACCTAAATCATGATTTTCAAACGCACCGTATCGGTGCTGCTCGCCATTGTCTTCCTGGCCGCGTGCGCCGATGTGGAAGGTAAGCCCAAACAAACAGTCGGCACCTTGCTCGGCGCCGGTCTCGGCGCCCTTGCCGGCACCCAGATCGGTGGCGGCAAGGGGCAGTTGGCCGCCGTCGCCATCGGCGCCCTGGGCGGCGCCTGGCTCGGCAGCGAGGCCGGCAAGTCCCTGGACAAAGCCGACCAGGCATACGCCGAACGCACCGTCCAGAACACCCTGGAAAATAACAAGAAGGGCCAGACGTCAAAATGGCGCAACCCTGACAGCGGTAACGCCGGCAGCTACACGCCGACGCGCACCTACCAGACGGCAAGCGGCCAGAATTGCCGTGAGTTCGAGACCAGTGTCGAGGTCGACGGCAAGTCGGAAACCGCCACCGGGACCGCCTGCCGGAGCGCCGACGGCTCCTGGAAGATTGTCCGCTAGAAGGGACGCCCGAGGCGGCACCTCTAGCTTAAGGCGGCGCACCATGCCGGCGACCGACGACGCGACCCTGCGTACCATCGAGGCGGTGGTCGAGGCCTTCAACCGCCACGACATCGACGCCATCCTCGAGCACTTCACCGACGACTGCGTGTGGATCATGGCGTCGGGGCCGGCACCAAGCGGGCGGCGTTGCGCCGGCAAGGATGAAATCCGCCGCGTCCTCGCCGAGCGCTTCGCGATCATCCCCGACATGCGCTGGGTCGATTGCACGAACTGGGTGAACGGCGAGCGCGCGGTTTCCGAATGGACGGTTAAGGGTACGGCCGCCTCCGGCGAGCGCCTCGACTGGCTGGGCTGCGACCTGTGGGAGTTCCAGGGCGGCCTTGTCGCCAAGAAGGACACCTACTGGAAGCGCATCGACGACGGTTGAATAAGTCCAGCCCCAATCCGCGCCTCTGAACGGTTCCAGGAATATCCTTCGTCGCACCGGCTTTGCCCGGGTTTTGCGGCGCCGGGGTTTGGTGTAGGATGCCGACGGCCCGCTTGCCGGGCCGTCGGTTTCGCCTGTAATTTTGCCTGTTGTTCGGCCGGTAACGACGCGATGACGAGGAAAGCATGACCGATTCCGTAGCGCTGATGGCGGGAAAGAGGGGCCTGATCATGGGCGTCGCCAACGATCGCTCCATCGCCTGGGGCATCGCCAAGGCCGTCCACGCCCAAGGCGCCGAGCTCGCCTTCACCTACCAGGGCGATGTCATGCGAAAGCGCGTCGGGCCGCTCGCCGATTCCGTGGACTCGCCCATCGTCATGCCCTGTGACGTCACCGACGCGGAGAGCATGGACGCCGTGTTCGCGGCCATCGGCGAGAAATGGGGCGGACTCGATTTCGTGGTCCACGCCATCGCCTTTTCCGACAAGGAAGAGCTCAAGGGCAAATACATCGACACCACGCCCGAGAACTTCGCGCGGACCATGGAAGTCTCGTGCTATTCCTTCACCGCGGTGTGCCAGCGGGCGGCGGCGCTGATGCCCGCGGGCGGCAGCCTGGTCACGCTCACCTACGCCGGATCGGAGCGCGTCATGCCCCACTACAACGTCATGGGGGTGGCCAAGGCGGGGCTCGAAGCCAGCGTGCGCTACCTGGCCGAGGACCTGGGCCGCCAGAACGTCCGCGTCAACGCCCTTTCGGCGGGTCCCATGAAGACTCTGGCGGCATCCGGCATTGGCGACTTCCGTTACATCCTCAAGTGGAACGAGTACAACTCGCCCTTGCGGCGCAACGTCTCCCTCGACGACGTCGGCGGCGCCGGGCTCTATCTGCTAAGCGACCTTTCCACGGGTGTCACCGGCGAGACGCACCACGTCGATTGTGGCTACAACATCGTCGGCATGAAGGCGGTCGACGCGCCCGACATCTCGGTCGTTTAGCCGCGCCGCCCGCCGCACCTGTGGCAACCGCGACAAAGGGGCCCCCATGTCCGCCAACACGTTCGGCCATCTGTTCCGCTGTACCACCTTCGGCGAAAGCCACGGGCCCGCCATCGGCTGCGTCGTCGATGGTGCGCCGCCGCGCCTGCCGTTGGCCGAAGAGGACATCCAGTACTACGTCGACCGGCGCCGCCCCGGCCAGTCGCGCCACACCACCCAGCGCCGCGAGCCCGACCGCGTGCAGATCCTTTCCGGGGTTTTCGAGGGCGTCACCACCGGCGCCCCCATCGGCCTCCTGATCGTCAACGAGGACGCCAAGTCGAAAGACTACGAGACCATCAAGGAAATGTTCCGCCCCGGCCACGCCGATTACACCTATTACAAGAAGTACGGCATCCGTGACTGGCGCGGCGGCGGGCGCTCGAGCGCGCGGGAGACCGCCGTGCGCGTCGCCGCCGGCGCCGTGGCGCGCAAGGTGCTGGGACCGGACGTCATCATCCGCGGCGCCATGATCCAGATGGGTCCGCACGCCATCGAGCGCCCGCGCTGGGACTGGGACGAGACCGCCAACAACCCCTTCTGGTGCCCCGACGCCGAGGCGGCCGGCCAATGGGAGACATTCCTGGATTCCATCCGCAAGGCCGGCTCTTCCACCGGCGCCGTGATCGAGGTGGTGGTCGAGGGCGTGCCGGCGGGGCTGGGCGCGCCGGTCTACGGCAAGCTCGACGCCGACATCGCGAGCGCCTTGATGAGCATCCCGGCGGTCAAGGGGGTGGAGCTCGGCGCCGGCTTCGCGGCCGCCCTGCTCGAAGGCCCCGAGAACGCCGACGAGATGCGCATGCGGGACGGCGAAGTGACGTTCCTTTCCAACAACGCCGGAGGCGTGCTGGGCGGCATCTCGACGGGCCAGGACATCGTGGCGCGCTTCGCCGTCAAGCCGACGAGTTCGGTGACCGGGCCCATGAAGACCGTCAACGCCGACGGCGAGAACGCGGAAATTTCCACCAAGGGCCGCCACGACCCCTGCGTCGGCATCCGCGCCGTGCCGGTGGCCGAGGCCATGCTGGCCATCGTCCTCGCCGACCACCTGCTGCGCCACCGCGCCCAGTGCGGGGATTGAAGGGGACGGTGACGTCATCTTGATAGCCGCTTGGCAAGCGGGGCCGTGGCGCCGCATAAAGTGCGGCTAACAAAAAAGGAGTTTCCGCCATGCCGCAACCCGACCACATCGTGAAGGTGCCGCCCCTGCCCGACCCCGAAACCCTCGACGACGACACCAAGAAGTATTTCGCCATCTGCGAGGAGAAACTGGGGCTCGTGCCCTATGTGCTCCGCGCCTACACCGCCAATCAGGAAAAGCTGCGCAACTTCTCCAGGTTCTACAACACCCTCATGATCGACGAGGAGAACTGTGGTCTCACCACGCTCGAGCGCGAGATGATCTCGGTGGTGGTGGCGTCGGCCAACCACTGCTACTACTGCCTGGTGGCGCACGGCCAAGCGGTGCGCCAGCTTTCCGGAGACCCCCAACTCGGCGAGATGATGGTCATGGACTACCGGGTCGCCGAACTGAACGCGCGCCAGCGCGCCATGTTGGATTTCGCCTGGAAGCTCACCCTCACCCCCCACGACATCGGCGACGAAGACCGCCAGGGGCTGCGCGACGCCGGCTTCACCGACCAGGACATCTTCGACATCTGCGACACCGCCGCCTTCTTCAACTATACCAACCGCGTGGCGCACGGGATCGGCATGATGCCCAATCCCGAGTACCACGCCATGAACCGCTGAACGCCGGTCCGTCATGAACACCCCATCGCCCGAGCAGGCCGCGTCGCGGGAAGAGACCTTTCCGCCCGGAACCGCCTATATGGATGGCCGCTTCTGCCCGCTCTCCGAGGCCAAGATTTCGATCCTCGACTGGGGGTTCCTGCGTTCCGACGCCACCTACGACGTCGTCCACGTCTGGCGGCGCCGTTTCTTCCGTCTCGAGGCGCACCTGGACCGTTTCCTCAGCTCCGTCGACAAATTGCGCCTGCGGCTCCCCTTCGGGCGCGAGGGCTTGCGCGATATCCTCATCGAATGCGCCCGGCGCTCCGGCCTCGACGACGCCTACGTGGAGATGGTCTGCACCCGCGGCCGCTCGCCGACGTTCAGCCGCGACCCGCGCGACGCGGTCAACCGCTTCATCGCCTTCGCCATTCCCTTCGGCTGGGTTGCCGACGAGGACCAGCGACGGCGCGGCCTGAACCTGGCCATCGGCACGGTGACGCGAATCCCGCCGCAATCCGTGGACCCGACGATCAAGAACTATCATTCGCTGGATCTGGTGAGCGGCATGTTCGAGGCCTACGAGCGGGGCGCCGACAACGTCGTCCTGGTCAACACCCGGGGTGACATCGCCGAGGGTCCGGGCTTCAATGTCTTCGCCGTCAAGGACGGCGCCCTGACCACGCCCGAGGGCGGCGTGCTGCAAGGGATCACCCGGCAAACGGCCCTCGAACTCGCCGCCGAGCTGGCGCTCCCGGCGGCCGAGGCACCGCTTTCCGCCGACGCTCTCAGGGGCGCCGACGAGGTCTTCATCACGTCCACCGCCGGCGGCATCATGGCGGTGACGCGCATCGACGGCGCGGCGATCGGCGACGGCCGGCCCGGCCCCGTCACCGAGCGGCTGACCGAGCTCTACTGGGAAAAGCACAGCGATCCCGCGTGGACGACGCCCGTCGAGTGAGGCGATGGCCTACCTCTACGCGGCGTCGCGCCGCGCCGCGATCAGGAACTCCTTGTTGCCCTCGGGGCCGGTGATCGGGCTTTCGCCGAGCCCGAGGACGCGCCAGCCGGGCCGGTCGTCAAGCCAGGACCGAACGGCCTCGCAGACCTCGGTGTGCAGGGCCGGGTCGCGCACCACGCCTTTCCTGCCGACGCGGCCCTTGCCGACCTCGAACTGCGGCTTGATGAGTGCGATCAGGCGCGCCCCCGCCGCCGCCAGTCCCAATGCCGCGGGCAACGCCGTGCGCAGCCCGATGAAGGCGACGTCGCAAACGATGAGATCGATGGGCTCCGGCACCAGTTCCGCGGATAGATTGCGGACGTTGGTGCCCTCCAGGACCACGACGCGCCCATCGTTCCTGAGCCGCCAGTCGAGCTGGCCTCGGCCCACGTCCACCGCATAGACCCGCGCCGCGCCGCGCGTCACAAGCACATCCGTGAAGCCGCCCGTGGACGCGCCAATATCCAGACAGACCAGCCCCTCGGGGTCGATATCGAAGTGGTCGAGCCCGTGGGCCAGCTTGACCCCGCCACGCGACACCCAGGGGTGGTCGCGGCCCTTGACCACGATGTCGATATCGGTGGCAAGGCGTTGGCCCGCCTTTTCGAGGCGCTTGGTATCGCTGTAGACAAGGCCCGCCATGACCAGGGCCTGGGCGCGGGCGCGGCTTTCCGCCAGCCCACGCTCGACCAGCAACTGGTCGAGGCGGATCTTGGCGTTCCGTCCCCGCGCGGCGAGATTCTTCATCGCTCAGGCGCGCTTGGGCAGGACGATCTGCTCGTCGCGGCCCAGCGCCCTGAGGGCGGCGGCGGCCTTGAGGACTTCCTCGAGGCCCGACCCGAAGGACAGGATGGCCACCGTCGTTCCCTGACGCAGGGTGCGGATACGGATGTCGGCCGGCACGTTCACCGTGTCCAACAGCGGGGACGTGCTGTGTCTCGTCAAGTCTCCGTCCCTTTCCTGTCGCTTTCGCGGAAGTAATTGATCTTTCAGCGCGCCGCCGGCCTCGTTGGGCGCTCAAGCCCGACGACTAACCACGAATTTTGCAAGTTCCCGAAGATGTTCGGCCTTTTCCTCAAACAACACCAGGTGCTCTATCGCCTGGTCGGCAAGCATGTCGGCTTGGGCGCGGGCCCGTTCCCTCCCCAGCAGGGAGACGAACGTCGCCTTTCCAGCCGACGCGTCCTTGCCGGTCTTCTTGCCGACCTCTTTCTCGTCGCCCTCGACATCGAGAAGATCGTCGGCGATCTGGAAGGCCAAGCCCAAATCGTGGGCATAGGCGTGGAGTGCATGACGCGCCGGCTTCGACGCCTTGCCCAGAATGGCCCCCGACGCGCAGGCAAAGTCGATCAACATGCCCGTCTTGAGCCGTTGCAAGCGCGTGATCTCGTTGACGCCGAGGGAACTCTCCTCGGCCAGGAGGTCCAGCATCTGGCCACCGACCATGCCCTCGATCCCGACGGCGTGGCTCATCTCGACGACAAGTTCCCCGCGCACCTTGGGGTCCGAGTGGGTGGGCTCGTCCGCCAGCACCCCGAAAGCCTTGGTCAACAGCCCGTCGCCGGCGAGGATCGCCGCCGCCTCGCCGAAACGGACGTGACACGTGGGCTGGCCGCGCCGCAACTCGTCGTCGTCCATGGCGGGAAGGTCGTCGTGAACCAGCGAGTAGCAGTGCACCATCTCCACCGCCGCCGCGACGCGCACGGCGCTTTCCTTGGAAACATTGAAAAGGTGGGCGCTGTTCATGACCAGGAAAGGGCGGATTCGCTTCCCCGCCGAAAGAGTAGCGTAGCGCACCGCCTCCATGAGCCGTGCCTCGGCGCCGTCCTCGAGCGGAAGCAGGCGATCCAGTTCCTCGGTGACGATGCGTGCGTTTTCCGTCAGAGTTTCCTTGAAAGAGGTCAATGCCGCGCCTCAGTCCAAATCCGCCGGCTCGGCACCGATGGAGCCCCCCGGGCCGAGAACGATTTTCTCCACCTTGGCCTGGGCTTCCTTGAGCTTCGCCTCGCAATGGCGCTTGAGCAGCGCCCCGCGCTCGTAGGACTTGATGGCGTCGTCCAGCTTGCCCTGGCCGTCCTCCAGCTGGCGAACGATCTTCTCGAGCTTGGCGAGCGCGTCCTCGAAACTCAGTTTGGCGATTTCAGGTGGGATGGAATTTTCGGCCATGGCGCCCCAGCGTCTCCTCGGCCAGCGATTCTAAGCGGCCGATTTTGCAAGGGCAAGGAAACCCTTGGCTCAAGTAAGAATTGTAATGTCGGAACCGTATATTTTCCGAGGCCGAACTACAGGCCGCGAATAAGCCGGTTACTCTTATTTATCATAACATAATCGTAACACGCCAAGTAAATTGGGCGCTTTCCGGCCCGCCGACCCCCAGCTCACGCCGCCATCAGGACCCGCACGTGGGCGGCGACGCTGGCCGCCAGGGCATCCAGGTCGTAGCCCCCCTCGAGCGACGAGATCACCTTGCCCCCGCACGTGTCCTCGGCGATGTCCAGCAACTCCCGCGTCACCCATTCGAAGTCGTCGTCGCCCAGATTGATCTGCGCCAGGGGGTCGCGCGCGTGGGCGTCGAAGCCCGCCGAAATGACCAGCAGCTCCGGCGCGAAGGCGCGCAGTTCCGGAAGGATGCGTTCGCGGTAGCGCGCGCGGAACACATCCGATCCGCTGCCCGGCGGAAGTTCGACGTTGACCAGGTTTACGTGGTCGCCGCGCTCCGATTCCGCACCGGTGCCCGGGTAACAGGGAAACTGATGGCTCGAGGCAAAGAACAGGTCGCGGTGGCGATCGACGAAATTCTGGCTGCCGTTTCCGTGGTGGACGTCGAAATCGGCGATGGCCACCCGCTCCAGCCCGTGCTTGGTCCGCGCCCGATGGGCGGCGACGGCGACGTTGTTGAAGAGGCAGAACCCCATGGCCCGTGAGGACTCGGCGTGGTGCCCCGGCGGCCTGACCGCGCAGAAGGCGTTCTTGGCCTCGCCTTCGAGAACCGCGTCGACCGCCGCCGAGGCCGCCCCGGCGGCCCTCAGCGCCGCCTCGCCCGAGGCCGGAGAGAGCGCCGTATCGGGATCGAGGTGGACGCGGCCCGACCCGGGCACGCTTTCGAAAACTTCCTCCACGTAACGCCCTTCGTGCACGCCCTCGATGGCCGCGACCTCGGCCGGGGGGGCCTGGCACCGCTCGAGGCCGGCGAAGGCGTCGGCGTCGAGCGCCGCCTGGACGGCGCGCAGGCGGTCCGGCCGTTCCGGGTGGTTGGCGCCGGGTTCGTGCTCGGCGCAGACGGGATGGGTAAAGAGCAGCGTCGTCATGGGCGTGCTCCCGCCGCCTGGGCCCGCCGCTTACGGCTCGTAGCCGGCGCCGATGGCGGCGATGCCCGCCTTGGCGACTTCCAAGTCCTGTTCGCCGGTGCCCGAGCCGACGCCGATGCCGCCGATGACGATGCCCTCGACGTAGATCGGCAGGCCGGCCTTGAGGTTGGTCAGCTTGCCCGACGTGGCGTGGGCCAGCTTGAATTCGACGTCCCCCGGCACGCCGCCGCTCGGCACCCGCCCCGAGACCCCGGTGAGCGCCTTGTTGAAGGACGAATCGATGCTCAACAGCTTGCCGCCGTCCATGCGCACGAAGGCCAGCAGGTTGCCGCCGTCGTCGACCACGGAGATGCACATGTCGACCCCGATCTCGCCGGCCTTGGCGACGGCGGCGTCGATCATCTTGAGAGCGCCGGCATGGGTCAGGCGCAGGTGTTTGGCGACATCGGTCATTTCTCTCTCTCCCTTGATTGCGATGGTTCTATTCGGCCTCGGCGATGACGCAGACGAGGTTGGCCCCCGGCCGCCCCTGGTGCTCGGAGCCCGCTGAGGCGAGCAGCAACGTGTCGCCGGTGATCGAGGAGACGACGGCGTGGCACACCGCCTTCGCCTGATAGCCGGCGTAGGGGGCCAGGAAATCGGAATGTAGGGGATGGCGCCGGCCGCGAACCGAAGGCACCGAATCGGCGCCGGCGTTGACGAAAACGGCGGCCATGCGGCGGCGCTCGGCCTCGGTAACGACGCCGTCCTCGAGCCCCAGGCCGGCGGCGGCGAAGGCGCGGCGCGCCCCGGCCACGTCGAGCTGGTCTTCCATGACCCCGTGGGCGGCGACGAAGCGGCCCGGCGCGCCGTCGGCGTTGCCGATGACGAGGACGCGGGTGGCAACCTGCTCGCCGCCCGCCGACACCGAACCCAGGGTCGTGAACAGCGACTTGTCCCTATTGATCGAGCCCTCGGTGATGTCCTGGCGCGCGATCTCGCCGGTCGCCACCCCGATGCCCAGGGCCGCCGCCCCCTTGGCCATCGACGAGGCGGCCACCGGGTTGGTGTTGACCACGGCCTTGCCGCGCCCCTCGGCCTCGGCGACGCGGGCCGGGGTCATCGCCGGGCACTTGATCTCGATGCACTCGATATCAGCTGTATCGGTGATGCCGGCGTCGGCAATGGCCGCCTTCACCGCCTCGGCGGCCAGGTCGACCTGGACCAGGGTGCCGTATTCCTCGGGCACCAGCACGCGCGAATCGGCGGTGCCCAGGACCATGCGTTTGCCGCCGGGCGCGGCGCCGCCGGGCGCTTTCCTGACGAACAGGTTGATGTGCGGGCACATGATGCCGGCGACGCCGCCGATCATCATCATGGGGATGCGATCGAAGACCTCGGCGTGCGAGCACGAAAGGCGTTCGCCGAGCAGCACCTGGAGGGCCAGGGTGGCGTAGCCCCGGTTGTAGGGATCGCCCTCGGTCTGGGCGATGATGGCGACGATGTTTTCGGCCTCGACACGGCCTTCGTCCAATAGCGCCGCGACACCCGAGACGTCGTTGGGCGCCGCCATGGTGACGCAATGGACCTCCGATTCCTGCATTTCCTTCTGTCCTCCCTGGACCGTTCGTTTCGGCGTTCGCCGCCCATAACCGTTCACGGCCGTTGGAATGTCAACCGCTTTTCACCGGGACGCGGCAAGGCTTTGATTTTTGCCGCCGGATGGCGCAAAGATGGGGCAAATGGAGGATTCCGTGGCAACCATCGAAGACGCCAACGCCGAAGCCCTGAGGCGCCTGCTCGCCGCCGAGCCCGTGCTCGCCGGGGCGCGCCCCGCCGGCGAGGTCATTCCCGGCCTCGAGGACCACGTCATGCTGCACGCCGGCCCGCCCATCGGGTGGGAGCGCATGTGCGGCCCCATGAAAAGCGCCGTCATGGGCGCCGCCGTCTTCGAGGGCTGGGCGGCCGGCCCCGAGGAGGCCGAGGACATGGCGGCGGCCGGCACCATCGCCTTCCACCCCAACCACCACTTCGGCGCCGTCGGCCCCATGACCGGCATCACGACGCGCTCCATGGCGGTGCTGGTGGTCGAAAACCGCGCCTTCTCCAACCGCGCCTTTTGCACCCTCAACGAGGGCATGGGCAACGTCATGCGCTTCGGCGGCGGCGATGCCGAAGTGCGCGATCGCCTCGCCTGGATGGCCGCCACCCTGGCCCCGGCCCTGGCCGCCGCCCTCGCCGACATGGGCGGATTGGCCCTCAAGGGGGTGGTGGCGCGGGCCCTCACCATGGGCGACGAGATGCACATGCGCAACGTCGCCGGCACCAGCCTCTTCCTGCGCGAGATGCTGCCGGCCCTGGCCCGCACCTCGGACGACCCCGAGACCCTGGCCACCCTCCTCGAATTCATCGGCGCCAACGACCAGTTCTTCCTCAACATCGTCATGGCCATGGCCAAGGCCATCACCGATCCGGCCCACGGCATCGAGGGCTCGTCGGTGGTCACCGCCATGTGCCGCAACGGCACCGATTTCGGCGTCCGCGTCAGCGGCACCGGGGATGAGTGGTTCACGGCGCCGGCGGCCATGGTCGACGGCCTCTTCTTCCCCGGCTTCACGATGTCAGACGCCAACCCCGACATCGGCGATTCGTGCATCGTCGAATGCGTCGGCCTGGGCGGCTTCGCCATGGCCGCCGCCCCCGCCGTCGCCGGTTTCGTCGGCGCCGGCTCGGCCGCCGACGCCGCCGCCTACACCCGCGACATGGGGGCGATCACCGTGGGAAGCAGTGCCGACTGGACCCTGCCCGCCCTCGACTTCGCCGGCGTGCCCACCGGCATCGACGCGCGCCAAGTGCTGGAGGCCGGCGTCGCCCCCGCCATCAACACCGCCATCGTCCACCAGGCGCCGGGCAAGGGCATGATCGGCGCCGGCGTCTCGCGCGCCCCGCTGGGGTGCTTCGAGGACGCGGCGACGGCCCTGGGCATCGCGTAAGATATCACGCGAGACGCGTATACAACGCGGGGCGAGCCACACGCCCGACGCTTGGTTGTTTTCCTGTTATCGGTTGATAGCCGTGAACCCGACGATCGGAGGCAGAATGAGCTTGACCATTTTTAATGCATTATACGTAGTTTTTACTTGACATTCGTTCGTATTTCGTATATTCGTCTCTCTTTCAAGAACCCGCCCCAAAGGAGGAAAGAGAGATGGTCAAGGTTCCCGGTCCCGAGGACATCCCCCAGGTCTCGCCGCAGCGCCTGCGCGCGCCCGTCG